>DATJWP010000191.1:0-114194 GCA_035578045.1 Polyangia bacterium
CCCCCGCTCCCCCTCCGCCCTTCTCACCGCCGCCCACGCCCGATTGCCCCGCCTCGCCACCGCTCCCCCCCGCGCCGCCGGAACCACACCCACCGCCCACCGACAACTGCGCGACACCAGCCAGCACCAGAATCGAAAAGCGACGCATGGGGCGCGGATGTAGCAAGAGCCTTGCCGGCCCAAACGGCCGCTGGGCGCGCGCCCCGATCCACCAGCGGTGACGGAGAGGCCAACTTTGACCTAAAGAACGTCACACGATCGTGACACGCACCGCGCCGTGACCGGTCAGGGCGGCTCTCGGGTGTCGCTGGCGCCCTCAGGCGCCGTCGGAAGCGAGCAGCTGGTCGATGCGCTCGAGCAGCGCCATCGGCGCGAACGGCTTTTCGAGCAGGGCGGCGCCGGGCGGGACGCCCTGCACCTGGATCGCTTCCCGCCCGAGGCCGCTCATGAACAGGACCCGCAGGGTGGGCCAGCGCCGCCGCAGGCGGGCCGCCAGCTCGGGACCGCCGTTGCGCGGGAGCCCCACGTCCGCCAGGAGAACGTCGACGGCCAGCGCGTCTCCGCGCACGCGCTCCTCCGCCTCCTCGGCGGTGGCGCTGTCCAGCGTGGGGTAGCCGCTCCGCCGCAGCAGGCGGACGGTCATGCCGCGGACCAGATCATCGTCCTCGACCACCAGGATGGTCGCCGTGCGCCGCGGCCGATGCAGCACCCGCGGGCCTGGGTGCCCCGCTTCCAGATTCGCCGCCGCCGCGGGGAGGGGACCCTGGTCAGACGCCGCGCGCGCGTGCAGCGCGGCCAACCGCACCGTCACCTCCGTCCCATGATCGACCGCCTTCAGGATCTGCTCGACGTCCTCGCGGGCGGGATCTCCCGCGCGCAGGTCTTCGCCGATCACCGTCGCGAAGCCGCGGACGGCCGCCAGCACGTTGCGGAGCTCGTGGACCAGCGACGCCATCTGGCCGGGCAGCGGCTCGGTGCTGTTTTGATTCGTCAAGGGGAGACGCCTTTCCTTCGTTCGAAATGGAACCCTGGGACGCCGCGCCTCCCCTCGGACGTGACCGGGCGATCTTCCAGGACCGGCCTGCTTTGTCAACGCGCGATCGAGCGGGAATCAGCCGTGCGGGGCGCGCTTGGGGCCGTGCTTGGCGATCTCGGCCTCGACGGCGGCCAGCTCTTCACGCAGGCGCGGCGTCACCTCGCCGTAGACGTCCTCGACCAGGCTGGCCAGCGGCGGCTTGGGCGGACGCGACTCTGCGTAAGCCAGCGCGTCGTCGATCTCGGCGTCGATCTCCTTGCGGGTGCCCGCCTCGAACGCGGCGTCCAGCGCGCCGCGAGCCTGGGCGTACTTGCGGAGCCGCTCCAGCGGATCGCGGCGCTCCCACTCGCGCGGCTCTTCGGGGTCGCGGTACTTCGAGGGATCGTCCGACGAGCTGTGGGCGCCCCGGCGGTAGGTCCGCGCCTCGATCAGCGTCGGCCCTTCGCCCGCGCGCGCGCGCGCCGCCGCCTGCGCCACGACGTGGATCATGGCCAGAACGTCGTTCCCGTCGACCAGCACGCCCGGCATGCCGTAGGCGACCGCCTTCTGCGCGAACGTGCGCGACGCGGTCTGGGCCGACGCCGGCACCGAGATGGCCCACCCGTTGTTCCGGCACAGCAGGATGGCGGGCGCCTTCTTGAGCGCGGCGAAGGCCATGCTCACGTGGAACGTCGGCGTCGAGGTGGCGCCGTCGCCGAAGAACGCGACCGCCACGTCGTCGTTCTTCTGCAGCTTGGCGGCCCAGGCGGTGCCGACCGCGTGCGGGATGTGCGACCCGACCGGCGAGCTGACCGACACGAAGTTGAGCCGCCGCACCGAGTGGTGCACCGGCATCTGGCGCCCCTTCACGGGATCCTCGGCGTTCCCGAACAGCTGGCACATGAAGGTGCGCAGCGGGTAGCCACGGTGAAGCGCCGCGCCGATCTCGCGATAGGCCGGGTACAGCCAGTCCCCCAGGCGCAGCGCGTGCGCGGCGCCGATGTGCGTGGCCTCCTCGCCCAGCGAGGTCAGGTAGAACCCCATGCGCCCCTGCCGTTGCAGGCGCAACATGCGCTCGTCCAGGACGCGGACCAGCAGCATCGTGCGGTAAAGATGGCGCAGCTCGTCGCCGGTCAGGGTCGGCTCGCGCTCCGGATGCACGACTTGTCCGTAATCATCGAGGACGCGGATGACTTCGAGCTTCACGGGATGCCGCCGGCCCGTATAATCGGCAGACCTCCGCTCTGTCAAGGAACCCCCGTGCCAATCCAGATCCGTGATGTGTTGAGTTTTTCGGGACGTGATTACGTCGTGGAAGGGACCGCCACCTACCGGTTCTCGGGTCACGTGCAGGTGTTCGCGCGTGCCGTCGACGGCGACATGGTCGCCTGGTTCGAGTCGCCGCTGGATGGCGAGTCGGCCACGGCCGAGCGCCTGCTGGTGCTGCACGAGGTCCGCGACCTGGACCTGACGGTGCCCCCGCCCTCGTCGATCGTCTACCACCGCCTGAGCTACGTCGAACGCCTGAACGCGCGCGCCGTCATCGAGATGGCCGGGACCGTCCCCGAGCGCACGGACGGCCCGGTGCAGCTCTGGCGTTATCGCGCCGCCGGCGACCTGATGCTGCAGATCGAGGAGGGCGGCGGCCGCGTGTTCATGATGGCCGGCGAGTCGGTCCACCGCGGCATGATCGAGCACTTGCCAGGGAAGCCGCCGGGCGAGAGCAGTCGCTGATGGCCGGAAATAGCTTCGGGTCGGCGTTCCGGGTCACCACCTTCGGCGAATCGCACGGCCCCGCGGTGGGCGTCATCGTCGACGGCTGCCCGCCGCGCCTGCCCGTGGCCGTCGAAGAGATCCAGCGCGAGCTCGATCGGCGCCGCCCGGGTCAGAGCGCGATCACCACCCAGCGCCGCGAGGCCGACGCCGTCGAGATCCTGTCGGGCGTGCACGGCGGGCACACGCTGGGGACGCCGATCGCCATGATGGTGCGCAACACCGATCAGCGCTCGGGCGACTACGACGAGATGCGGACCAAGTTCCGCCCCTCGCACGCCGACTACACGTACAAGGCCAAGTACGGGGTGCGCGCCTGGGAGGGGGGCGGCCGCGCCAGCGCGCGCGAGACGGTGGGCCGCGTCGCCGCCGGCGTGCTGGCGCGCAAGGCGCTGGCGGCCGCCGGGCCGATCGCCATCGTCGCCTGGGTCCAGCGCGTTCAGGACATCGAGGTCGACGTCGACCCCCTGACCGCCACGCAGGCGGCGGTCGACGCCAACATCGTGCGCTGCCCCGACGCCGCCACCGCCGAGAAGATGATCGCCCGCATCGACGAGGCGCGCAAAGCCGGCGACTCGCTGGGCGGCGTCGTCGAGGCCGTGGCGCGCGGCGTGCCGTCGGGATGGGGCGAGCCGGTGTTCGACAAGCTGGACGCCGAGCTGGCCAAGGCGATGCTCTCGCTGCCCGCGGCCAAGGGGTTCGAGATCGGCAGCGGCTTCGCCGGCACCTTCCTGACCGGCAGCCAGCACAACGATCCTTTCTATGCCGGTGGTGATCGCGTCCGCACGCGGACCAACCGGTCGGGGGGCGTGCAGGGCGGGATCTCGAACGGCGAGGCGATCACCTTGCGGGTCGCGTTCAAGCCCACCGCCACCATCCTGCGCGAGCAGGAGACCGTCGACGAGGACGGCCGCGACACCACCATCAAGGGGCGCGGCCGTCACGACCCCTGCGTGCTGCCGCGGGCCGTGCCGATCGTCGAAGCGATGTTCGCGCTGGTGCTGGCCGATCACTTCTTGCGGCAGCGCGGCCAGTGCGGGTAGGCGCTGCGCGGGGCGCGGTCCTGCTGCTGCTGCTGTCGGGGGGGGCCGCCTGCCGCGAGCGGGCGGTCGCGCTGCTGCAGTTCGACGCCTCCACCGGCCCTCCCCCGGCCGTGCCCCCCGACGACGCGCACGAAGTCCATTTCACTTACACCGGTCCGACCAGCGTGGCCTTCGACTGGCGCGGCGAAGCGACGACGGTGCGCTACTGGACCCATGGCCAGCCGCCGCGCACCGCCGACGGACACGCCCCCAGCCCGCAGCCGATCTCGTCGCCCGGCCCGTTCCATGAGGCTCTGCTGGACGGGCTGACGCCGGGAGCGGAGTACTTCTACGAAGTCGGGCATCCGCTGCGACCGGTCCCCGCCACCTTTCTGACCCCACCCGCCAAGCCGGCGACGTTCGTGTTCGCGGCGGTCGGCGACATGGGCACGCCCGGCGCGCAGCCCGCGTCGGCCGGCGTGAACAAGGACATCGCCGTCGCCGATCCCTCGTTCGTGCTGATGCTGGGCGACCTGTCCTATGCCGACCTGGGCTCGCAGGCAGCCGTCGACCGGCACTTCGAGGACGTGATGGTCTGGTCGCGCCGGGCCGCCTACATGCCGGTCTGGGGCAACCACGAATGGGAGGACCCGGCGCGCGACGATCTGAGGAACTACAAGGGCCGCTTCGCGCTCCCGCACCCCGCCGCGTCCCCCGGCGCGCCGGCGGCCGGTTGCTGCGGCGAGGATTGGTACTGGTTCGACTTCGGTCCGGTTCGCTTCATCATCTACCCGGAGCCCTACGCCGCCACCACCTGGCCCGACTGGGCGCGCCGGGTCGAGCCGCTGTTCCAGGCGGCCGAAGCCGATCCGAAGATCTCGTTCGTCGTGACCGCGGGCCACCGCCCCGCGTACTCGTCGGGCCACCACGGCGGCGACCCGCGGCTGCGCGCCATCCTGGACGGGTTCGGCCAGCGCTTTCCCAAGTACGTCCTCAACCTGAACGGGCACAGCCACACCTACGAGCGCACCAATCCGCAGCAGCACGTCCTGCACGTCACCGTCGGCATCGGCGGCGGCGCGCTGGAACACGCGGTGGGCACCGGCTGCCTGTGGGACGACTGCAAGCAGCCCGCGTTCACCGCCTACCGCGCCATCCACCACGGCTTCCTGAAGGTGACGGCGTCGGCCGACGAGCTGCGGCTGGAGGCGATCTGCGGTCCGACCTACCCGCAGCTCGATGACGTGCGCTGCACCGACGGCGAGATCCTGGATGACGTCGTCATCGCGCGCGGCGGCCTGCGCCAGGCGAGCGAGCAACGGCGCCGCCACCCCGAGGCGCTTTTCCAGTAACAGCCTGTTAGGCTAGTCCGGGCCATGCCCGCAGCTCCCCGCTCCACGGCCTGGTTCACGCCGCCGAACCTGCTGAGCCTGGCGCGGCTTCCGCTGGGGGCGCTGTTCTGGGTCGTGCTCGGCGCGAGGCCCGGACGCGCGCTTCCCGGTCTGGCGGTGCTGGCCGCGGCCGCCGCGACCGACGTGCTGGATGGCATCGCCGCTCGCCGCTCGGGGGTCGATCTGGCCGGCGTCGGCTCCTGGCTGGACCCGCTGTGCGACAAGCTGTTCGTGGGCGCGGTGCTGGGCGCGTTGCACTTCCAGCGCGGCGTCCCGCTGCGCCTGCTGGCCCTGATCGTCGCGCGCGAGCTGCTGCAGCTCCCGATGTCGCTGGTCTACCGGGCCTTCCCGACGCTGCGGCACTTTCTTCACTACGACTTCCGCGCCAGCCGGCTGGGCAAGGCCGCCACCATCTCGCAGTTCCTGGCGATCGTGGCCCTGGTCGTCGGGCTGCCGTTCCGCCTGCCCGTCGCCTGCGCGTTCGTGCTGGGGATCGTCGCGCTGGCCGACTACGTCCGCCGGGCCATAGAGCTGGGACGCCACCGGCAAGGCGCGGCCTCGTGAGCGGGCGCGCGAGCCGCATCCTTCCGCCTGCCGGCAGCGTCCGGTACCACCTGCTCCTGGGCTTCGTCGCGCTGCTGATCCTGGGGCCGCTGGGCGGCATCACCAGCGCGTACATGAGCTTCAGCCTGGGATTCGTGGTCGGCGGCCAGGTGCTGGCCGGGATCCTGGGAAGCACCATCACCTACGGCTACGGTGCCCAGGGCAAGCACGGGGCGAACTACATCCAGACCATGGCGGCGTCGGTCTCGTCGATGGCCGGCATGGGCGTGCTGATCCAGGCGATGGTCTGGCTGGGGATGCCGCTGCCGCCGGCCTGGAAGCTGGTGCTGTACTTCGGCTCGATCGGCATGTTCGGGATCGGCGTGGGCATGCTGTACACGCCGGTGCTGGTCGATCGCCTGCAGCTCGAGTATCCGTCGGGCCACGCGGTCGCCAACATCCTGCGCGCGCTGACCGACGCGCGCCTGCTGCGCCGCTCGATCGGCAAGCTGGCCGGGGGAACCGCCGCCGGAAGCGCGGTGGCGGCCCTGGTCTCGCGGATCAAGCTGCTCGAGGACATCGGGGCATCGGCGTCGACGCTGGGCGCCGGGCTGATCGTGGGGTCGCGGATCGGTGTCCCGGCGGCGGTCATGGGCGTGATCGGCTGGCTGGCGACGCCGGCGCTCCGGCGAGCCGGCGTCCTGGGGGAAGTCGACCCGTTCCGGAAGATCGGGTTTCTTGTCGGGCTGTCGATGATCATGGGCGCCGCGGTGGTCGACATCGTGGTGATCGGGCGCGCGGCCATCCGCCGGGTCGCCGCTCGGCGGCCCGCGCCCCCCGCGTCACGGGGTGGCGGCCTCAGCACCGGGCGTCTGCTTGCCTGGGTGGCGTTCTGGGGCGCGGCGCTGGTCGTGGTGTCGACGGCGCTGCTCGGCCAGCCGGTCGGGTACGTGCTGTTCGCGGTCGCCCTGGTCTTCCTGTTCGTCTTCGTGAACGGCATCTCGGCCGGCATCTCGGACTCGAACCCGATCTCCAGCGCTTTCGTGGTGTCGGTGCTGTTGATGTCGACTTTGGGCCTGCGCGACCCGATCGTGGCGATGATGGCGGCCAGCGTCCTGCTGGTGTCGACGACGGTGGGCGTCGACATGCAGCAGGACCGGTCGACCGGCTGGAGGCTGGAGTCCAGCCGCGCCATCCAGTTCCGGTATCAGGCCATCGGGATCTTCGCCGGCGCGGTTCTGTGCGTCGCCCTGACGAAGCTGTTCCTGAAGCAATTCCCGGTGCTGAGGATCGACACCTTCACGAACCCCAAGGCGGACGTTGGTGTCTGGCAGTCGGCCATGACCTTCAAGTTCGTGGCCGCCATCCGGACGCTGGGCCACATGGCGCCCTATCAGGTGCACGCGATCTGGCTGGGGCTCGGGATCGGCCTTTCGACCGAGATCGCCCGCAAGCTGCTGGCCGTCTCTCGCGCGTACCGCGCCTTCACGACCGGTGGGCGGCTGGGCTTCGTGGTCGGGTGGCTCGTCGATGCGGTCCTGCTCCCCAGCCCCTACGCGTCGTCGTTCGGCGCGTTCCTGGAGCTCTCGTCTGGCATCTGGTTCGCCGCCGGCAGCGTGTTCACGTCGCTGCTGACGCCCCGCGCATCCGCCAAGACCCCGCCCGAGCAGAAGGCGGACGAGCTGCCCGCTGACATGAGCACCGCGTCGCTGATAGGGGGCGGCCTCATCGCCGGCGAGTCGCTCTACGCACTCGGGGCCGGAATTAGCGCGCTGCTCGCGCTACTCTGAGGGCCTGAGACCCATTCGATGACCGACCAGCTTCAGACTGAGATCGCCAAGCGGCGGACGTTCGCCATCATCTCGCACCCCGACGCGGGCAAGACGACGCTGACCGAGAAGCTGCTGCTCTACGGCGGCGCCATCCACATGGCCGGCATGGTCAAGGGGAACAGGACCGGGCGGGCGGTCACCAGCGACTGGATGGAGCTGGAGCGCCAGCGCGGCATCTCGATCACCACCAGCGTGCTTCAGTTCATGTACGCCGGCCGGCGCATGAACCTGCTGGACACCCCCGGCCACAACGACTTCAGCGAGGACACCTACCGCACGCTCTCGGCGGCCGACTCGGCCGTCATGCTGATCGACAGCGTCAAGGGGATCGAGCCGCAGACCATCAAGCTGTTCCAGGTCTGCCGGATGCGGGGGATCCCGATCGTCACCTTCATCAACAAGCTGGACCGCGTGGGGCGCCCCCCGCTGGAGCTGCTGGACGAGATCGAGCGCGTGCTGGGAATCCCGACCACCCCGGTCAACTGGCCGGTCGGCTCCGGGACCAGCTTCGTGGGCGTGGTCGACCGCGCGACGGGCCACGTGCTGAAGTTCGACCGGACACCGTCGGGCACGATGCAGGCGCCGATGTCGGAGACGACGCTGGAGGACCCGGAGGTTCGAGAGACCCTGGGCGAGCGCGCGTTCGGCGAGCTGCAGGAAGAGGTCGCGCTGCTGGACGCAGCGACGCACGCCTTCGATCGCGAGCGCTTCCTGGCCGGGCAGCTCTCGCCGGTCTTCTTCGGCAGCGCCATGACCAACTTCGGCGTCGAGCCATTTCTGGACCGGTTCGTCGACCTGGCGCCCCCGCCCGCGCCGCGCGTGGCCTCGACCGGCACCATCCAGCCGACGTCGCCGGAGTTCTCGGGCTTCGTCTTCAAGATCCAGGCGAACATGGATCCGCGCCACCGCGACCGGATCGCGTTCGTGCGCGTCTGCTCGGGCAAGTTCACCCGCGGGATGGAGGCCACCCACGCCCGCACCGGCAAGCCGGTGGCCATGACCCGGACCGTGCAGTTCCTGGGTCAGGAGCGGACCTCCGTCGAGGAAGCCTGGGCCGGCGACATCCTGGGCGTCTGGGACGGCGGCGCGCTGCGCATCGGCGACACGCTGGTCGCGGGGAAGCCGTTCGAGTTCCAGGGCGTCCCGCGCTTCTCGCCCGAGCACTTCGTGATCGCCGCGCTGAAGGACCCGATGAAGCGCAAGCAGCTGAAGATCGGGCTCGAGCAGCTGTCCGAGGAGGGCGCCGTCCAGATGTTCTTCGATCGCCTGCGCCTGTCGCGCGATCCGATCCTGGGCGCCGTCGGCGTGCTGCAGTTCGAGGTCATCCAGCACCGCCTGCAGTCGGAGTACGGCGTCGCCGTGCAGCTGCAACCCCTGCCCTACAAGCACGCCCGCTGGGTGACCGGCACCCCGTTCGAGCCCAACAAGTTCGAGCGCCCCGGCCGCACCACCTGCGTCCTGGACGTCGAGGACCGCCCGCTGATCCTGTTCGACACCGACTGGGCCCTGCGCGACGCCATCCAGACCAACCCGAACCTGACCTTCATCGCGGCCGTGCAGCCGGGCCGGAGCACCGGCCGCGTCGCGGCCTGAGGCTGTAGCGCCGCGCAATCGCCCGCCTTCGCCGGAACGGGGAGCTATCAAGGCGCTCGCGATCGCGACAGGCTGTGGCGCATGGAAAACAAGGCCACGCTGGTCCCGCTCCTGGTCGTGCGAGAAGCCGCCCGCGCGATCGATTTCTACGTTCGAGCGCTGGGCGCGAAAGAACACGTGTCTGCTGCAACAGCGCCTGCACCGGCGCCTGCGTCTCCTGCACCGTGCCCGGCGCGGTCGGAACCTGCTCCAACGCCTCGGCCGGCACGATCTGCGGCGCCGCCTCCTGCACGGGGACGACCTTCACGCCCTCTGCCGCCTGCGACGGCGCCGGCACCTGCCAGGCTCCGACCGCGCACAGCTGCGCCCCGTTCATCTGCGGCACCAACAGCTGCAAGACGACCTGCGCCAGCGACGCCGACTGCGCCGCGGGAACCCACTGCCTGAGCGGCAGCTGCTCGTGATCGGTTTACAGAGCCCGCTCAAAGCCGAAACCAGAGCTTGACCGCGGGCGGGCTAGCCTGGCCGCGATGCTCGCCTCCCTGGCCATCGACTGGATCTTCTATGCGGTCGCCGCGCTGGGGCTGATCTGGATGCTGGTTCCGTTGCTGATGGCGGCCATCGGCTGGCGTCCCGTCCGGGTCGACGTGATCGAGGACCCGCTCAGCGTCGAGCCGGGCAGCGGCGATCCGACTTACCGACTGCGCTTCACCCAGCTGGTCGCGGCCGGCTTCGGGCCGCTGGGCACCACGATCGAGACCCGCTGGTTCAACACGCCGCTCTGCTGGCAGCGGCAATCGCTGCAAGGCGAGCGGTGGCTGGCCTCGGCCGACAGGAAGACGTTCGTGGCGTTGCACCGGGTCGTGCTCGACGAGCCGGTGCGGTTCTGCGCGGTGACCCTGCTCCAGGGCGGCGGGCTGGTGCAGACGGTGTGCCCTGGCATCGGTCTCTCGGGAGACGTCGGCACTCGCCATCGACGGGCCGAGGTGCAGAACATCGACGTGGTCGATCTGCTGAGGCGCCACCGGCGCAACGTCGAGGAGTTCTGCGGCGAGCGCAACCTGATCCCGCGGGAAGCGACCCTGCGCGACCTGGCCGTGGAAGACACCACCAGCACCCGGCTCACGCCCAGAGCGCAGACCATACGGACGTACTGGCCGCTCTTGCTCTTGATCGTGGGGGTTCCGCTGCTCGGTTTCGCGGTCATGCTGCACACGCCCGGCCGCGAGGACCGCCACCTTCACGATCTGGCGCTCTCGGCGCTCACCGCGACGGCCATGTACGCCGTCGTCCGCCACCACCTCCTGAACGTCGCCGTCCGCCAGCAAGCGCTCAGGCGCCACGGCCTCGGTTAGCGAGACCTCAGGACCCGAGCATGGCGAACTCGGTCACGTAGCGCTCGCTCGCGGGTGGGAAAGCCCACCTCGGCAGCGATTCGCGGAGGCACGGCTCCATCGGCCGCAGGCGGGGTGGCGCATCGATCCCGATGTGATCACGTGCCGCACGAGTCAGTGGCGAGCAGCGGCTGGATCGACACCTGGTGACGCGGCGGAGTCTTCGTCGGCGCGGGCGGGCGTCTCGCCGTCGGGAATCAGCTCTTGTTCGCCGCGGGCCCGGAAGTGACTGCCTGAACATCCCCGGTCGTCACCGCTGCGTGGCACTGCGCGGCGACTGCCTGCTTTGGGTCGCGGCAAGGCGAGATCGTGTCGCCAAGCGATGTCCCTGACTGCGGGATCCAGCGAACGACGACGGTGTAGGGACGCCGCATCGGCGTGAGCGACAACGCAACCGTGATCCCGGGCTCCTGGTCGTTCTTTGGCAATCCGGGAACGGGTTGGATCAGGTGGGCTGCGAACGCGGATCCCGCGGCGGTCACGGCGGCGCCGCCGATGGTCCCGATGACCGACGCGACAGTCTGAGGGAGCTGGTCCTGCTTCTGGCCGGCCGCTTCGGTCAGGGTGCCCCTGGGGTCCAGCTTGATGTCGGCATTCGCGGTGCCGCCTGACGGCGCCATGACGACGAGCGACTTTGTCTCGGTCGAGACCTCTTGCGTCACCTCGATCTGGCGCGAAACGAGGACAAGCCCGGCCACGAGCTTGTCCGCCTCCGCCGCGTTGGTGGGGAATTGGCCGACCACCGGTCCCGGGAAGGTCCGACAGAAACCATGCTCGGCGTTGGCTTTGTTGATGATGTCGGCGACGCTTTTCAGAGTCGTGACATCGCCGATCAGGGTGCTGATCTTCGCGTCGTCCGTCGGTTCGAGCGCTACCCCGCTGGCGCAGGTGAACAGCGTCATGGTGGTGGTGGCGGCCTTTCGCGTCTTGGCATCGATGGGTAGGGAGCTGGAAACCGTGAGGTCGACTTTCGTCCACTGCTGCTCGTAGACGGACGTCTCCTTGTTCACGGCGACCAGTGGGAAGAAGGGAATTCCCGCGGCGTTGGGTCCGTTTTCGATCTTGAAAATCGGCGTCGGGTCACAACCGCTCAGGATGACGAGGAACGCCGTGCTGAAGGCGAGTGGCGCTACCGGCGACATGGACACCTCACTTGTGTGCGCCCAGCAGGAAGAACTGCTGGGCGGGGCTGGGGATGGGCAGCTTCTCGAAACGCGTGAAGCCGGCGGCGGCGGCCAGGTCGCGGGCGCCCGCCTCGCCGATGATCGTGCCGAGCGCCGCGCCGCCTGCCGCCATCGAGACGGTCAGGCAGTGGAAGGGGCTCAGGCTGGCGCGCAGGCGGGCCTGGGGATTGCGGTTCTCCAGCGGCTCGCGCGAGCCGGTCGGCTCGGACCAGAAGAGCATCCCGCCCAGCGCCAGCAGGCGGCGCATCGCGCGCAACGCCCCGACCGGGTCGACCATGTCGTGCACGGTGTCGATGGCGACGATGAGGTCGAACTCGTCGGCTTCCAGCGCGTCGACGGGCGAAGCCGCGAAGGTCAGGTTCGGCAGGCCCGCCTCGGCGGCCCGCCGGTGCGCGCGCTGGATGCTGGGCGCGTGCGGATCGATCCCCAGGAAGCTGCTGGCCGGGAATGCCCGGGCCATCGCCACCGTCGACAGGCCCAGGCCGCAGCCCACGTCCAGGACGCGCGCGCCGCGGGCCAGTCGGTCGGTCAGCCCGGCGACGCCCGCGAGCCACTCCTGCACCAGCAGGTGATCGAACCAGGGGCGGTGCATGCGATCGATCGCCGCGGGGATGGCGGACGGCAGCTCGTCGAACGGGATGCCGCCACCATGCTGGAACGCGCCGGCCAGCCGGCCGGCGAGCATCAGCGACTCGATCGCGAACGTGAACGCGCCGGCGGCGAATGCACGTCCCCCTTCGTCGGCCAGCACGGCGGCCTGATCCGAGGTCATCGCGTACGTCCCGCGGTCCGGCTGGTGCTCGACGTAGCGCGCCGCGACCATGGCATTCAGCCATTCACGGACATAGCGCTCGTCGAGGCGCGTCCGCTCCGCCAGCGCAGCGCTGCCGAGCGGACCGTGCGCGGCCAGCGCCGTGAAAAGCCCGAGCTTGTCCCCCAGGTAAGCCAGCCCGACCGTGAAGGCGCCGCCCAGATCGTCGACGACCCGCTCCGCGAACGACATCGCGGCATCTTGCCACGGGCTGGCGCTATCATGGCCGGCCGATGGTCCTCCGCTCGAGCACCCACCCGCGCTGGTTCGCGGCCGGCACTGCCGACCTGCAGGCGCTGCTCTCCGATCACCTGCACTGCGAGCGCAAGGCGGCCGAGAGCTCGCTGATGCTGGTGCGTCGTTACCCGCACCGGGGGAGCTCGGTCGCGCAGCTCTCGCGGCTGGCGCACGAGGAGACCAGCCACGTGGTCCAGGTGGCGGCGTTGCTGGCCCGGCGCGGCTGGATGCCCCGGACCGACACGCCGAACCGCTACGCCCGCGCGTTGCTGGCCGAGGTGCGCGGCCGCGAGCCCGAACGCCTGCTGGACGCGCTGCTGGTGTCGGCCTTCATCGAGGCGCGCTCGCACGAGCGGTTGACGCTGCTGGCGCGCGGCTTCGAGGCGCGCGGCGACGGCGAGCTGGCGACCTTCTACGCGGCGCTGGGCGACGCCGAGGAACGTCACGCGGAGATCTTTCTGGAGCTCGCGCGACCGCTGGTCGCGGACCAGGCGTTCGAGGATCGGCTGGCCTACTTCGGACAGCGCGAAGCCGAGATCCTGGCCGCGCTGCCGCACGCCAGCCGCATTCACTGAGCGGCGACGGCACCGCCCAGGATTGCAGCCTCGACGAACAGGTCGGTTGACCAGAGAACCAGATCGGCGCGCTGCCCGGCGACCAGCCGACCCCGGTCGGTCAGGCCGATCGCATCGGCGGGGACGGCGCTGGCCATTGCCAGCGCTTCGGCGGGGGTGGCGCCGGCC
Source organism: Polyangia bacterium (assembly GCA_035578045.1). Taxonomy (GTDB): domain Bacteria; phylum Myxococcota_A; class Polyangia; order Fen-1088; family Fen-1088; genus JADGRB01. The sequence continues at coordinate 13,539 of DATJWP010000191.1, forward strand.
AGGCGGACCATGTTGCGGACGGCGGCATCCAGCGTCAGCGTCGAGCCGGCCAGCGTGCCCTGGGGGAGTCGGGCGCTGGTGCCGTCGGAGATGACCTCGATGCCGGCCAGCCGGTAGCGGCCCGGGGGCGCGGCGGCCGCCGCGATGGCGTCGGTGACCAGCGCGATCCGGTGCGCCCCCTTCGCGCGCAGCGCCAGCTTCAGCGCGGCCGGGTGGGCGTGCACGCCGTCGGCGATCAGCATGGTGACGACGCGGTCGTCGGTCAGCAGCGCGCCCACGGCGCCGGGGGCGCGGTGGGCAAAGGGGGACATCGCGCTGTAGAGGTGCGTCCCCAGGCTGGCCCCGGCCTCGACGCCGGCGACGGCCTGCGCGAACGTCGCGTCGGTGTGGCCCAGGCTGACGGCCACGCCAGCGGCGCGCAGTCGCGCGATGGCGTCCAGCGCGCCCAGCCGCTCGGGCGCCAGCGTCACCAGGCGCACGGCCTTCGCCGCGAGCAGCTCGTCGAGCGTCGCAGCCAGCGTGGCGTCGCCCGCCTCGACGGCGCGCCGGTCATGCGCGCCCACCCGGGTCGGAGCCAGCAGCGGTCCCTCCAGGTGCAGGCCGGGCATGGCCGCGCCCGCCGCCCCCCGCGCCGCGCCCCAGGCGGCGGCCGCAGCCCGGTAAGCCGCGGCGTCCGCGCTGATGACCGTCGGCAGGAACGTGGTCACGCCCGTCGACGGGAGCCGCCGCGCCAGCTCGGCGAGCGCCGCCGGGTCGCCGCCCACCTCCAGCCCGAAAGCGCCGTTGCACTGGAGATCGACCAGCCCCGGTGACACGATCGCTGCCTTGAGCCGCGGCGCTGGAAGGTCGCCCGCCGTCCCTTCTCGCACTTCCACGATCCGTCCGCCGTCGACGACGACCGCCCCCTCGGCCAGCCGCCCGTCGAGCAGCAGCCGCCCGGCCACCGAGAATCGGTTGTGAGGCTGCGGCGATTCTGTTTTCATCGGGCGTCCCCATCCTCATCCTACTGGAGGTTGCATGCGCCTGCTCCTGACACCCGCGCTGGTCGCCGGCGCGCTCGCCTTGCCGCTGCTGGCGGCGATCAGCCGCCCCGGCAAGGCCGCCATCGGCGGCGCGCCTCCGCTCGCCCCGACCAGCGCGCCGCCCGGCTCCAGCCTGGCCTTCCCATTCCCGGTCAAGGAGAAGACGCTGCCCAACGGCCTGCGCGTGTACGTGGTCGCGTACGACTCGCCCGGGCTGGTGGCCTACTACTCGATCGTGCGCACCGGCAGCCGCAACGAGGTCGAGCCGGGGAAGTCCGGGTTCGCGCACTTCTTCGAGCACATGATGTTCCACGGCACGGCGAAGTACACGCTGGACGCCTACAACGCGGCGATCAAGCAGATGGGCGCCGACTCGAACGCGTTCACGTCCGACGACCTGACCGTGTACCACATCCTGGCCGGCAAGGACGCGCTGCCCAAGATCGTCGAGCTGGAGAGCGACCGCTTCCAGCACCTGCAGTACGCGGAGCCCGACTTCCAGAAGGAAGCCCGCGCCGTGCTGGGCGAATACAACAAGAACGCGTCGAACCCGATCGAGAAGATGGTCGAGACGCTGCACGACCATGCGTTCACGACCCACCCGTACAAGCACACGACCATGGGCTTCGTGAAGGACATCGAGAACATGCCGAACGAGATGGCGTACTCGCGACAGTTCTTCGATCGCTACTATCGCCCCGAGAACGTGGTGATCCTGGTGGTGGGCGACGCCGACGCGGAGAACGTGTTCAGGCTGGTCGAGGACGCCTACGGCGCCTGGAAGCCGGGCGCGCCGCACCCGCGAATCCCGGCCGAGCCGCCCCAGTCGAAGCCGCAGCGGGCCGAGCTCACCTGGCCGGGGCCGACGCTGCCGATGCTGATCGAGGGGTATCACACGCCCGCCTTCTCGACGACCAACGTCGACCTGCCGACCCTGGACGTGCTGGCGGAGCTGCTGTTCGCCGAGCGCGCGCCGCTGTACAAGAAGCTGGTCATCAAGGAGCAGAAGGTCGAGTCGCTGTCGGGCTCGGCCGACGCGCACGTCGATCCGAACCTGTTCACCGTGTTCGCCCGCCTCAAGAAGCCGGGCGACATGGGCTACGTCGAGCAGGCGATTCACGAGGAGATGGCCCGCATCGCGCGCGAGGGCGTGGACGACAAGACGCTGGCCGAGGTGCTGTCGCACGTGAAGTACGCCTTTGCCGGACAGCTCTCGACGGCCGACAAGACCGCCTACACGGCGTCGGCGTTCCTGGCGCTGACCGGGCACCTGGATTCGATCAACGCCTACTTCGCGCTCTACGATCACGTCACCAGCGCCGACGTGAAGCGCGTGGCGGCGACCTACTTCCAGCCGACCAACCGGACGGTCGTCACCCTGAAGGCCGGCAAATGAGGTCGCTCATGATTCTCTCGATGGTCCTGTTCGCCGCGCGCGCCGCGGCGGCCGCGCCCGCGCCGCAACCGGCGGCGAAGACGCCGGCCAGGGTCGCCGGCATCCGGACGGTCTTCATCCCGTCGCCCACCAGCCCGCTGTGCGCGATCCGCCTGGTGTTCCAGGTCGGCTCCGTCGACGATCCGGCGGGCAAAGCGGGGCTGGCCTATCTGACCGGGCAGATGATCGGGCGGGGCGGAAGCCAGGCTCGCACCTACGCCGAGCTCCTGGACGCGCTCTACCCGCTGGCGGCGGAGATCAGGGTCACCGGCGACAAGGAGACCATCGTCTTCGAGGGGACGGTCCACCGCGACAACCTGGCGAAGTTCGCCGACCTGCTGGCCGAGCAGGTGCTGTCGCCCCGCTTCGCGCCGGACGACTTCGCGCGCAACCGCGAGGACGCGTTCGACTACGTCACCAAGACGCTGCGCGGAAACGCCGACGAGGACCTGGGCAAGCAGGCGCTGGCGACGATCCTGTACAAGGACCACCCGTACGGGCAGCCCACGCAGGGGACGGCGGCCGGCCTGCAGGCCATCACGCTCGACGACGTGAAGACGTTCTACACGGGCCACTTCGCGCGCAACCGGCTGATCGTGGGGGTGGCCGGCGGCTACCCGCCGGGGTTCGCCGAGGCGTTCGCCAAGCGCTTCAGCGCGCTGCCGGCCAAGGCGCCGCCGCTGCCCAAGCTGCCGCCGCCGCCGGCCTATCGCGAGAACCAGCTGCTGGTGGTGCAGAAGGACGCGCGCGCCAACGCGATCTCGGTCGGCCACGTGATCGACGTGACCCGCAAGGACCCGGACTTCTACCCGCTGACGGTGGCGCGGTCGTACCTGGGCGAGCACCGGACGTTCAACGGGGTGCTGATGAACCGCCTGCGCGGCGCGCGCGGCCTGAACTACGGCACCTACGCCTACATCGAGAACTTCATCCAGGACGGCTGGTCGACCTTCCCGCAGCCCAACATCCCGCGGCGGCAGCAGCACTTCGAGATCTGGCTGCGCCCCGTCCCGCCCCAGAACAGCCTCTTCGCGCTGCGCGCGGCCCTGTTCGAGACCGACCGCCTGATCCGCGACGGCATCCCGCAGCTGGGCTTCGACGCCACCAAGAAGTTCCTGGCCAACTACGCCAACCTCTGGACCCAGGACGTGTCACGGCGCCTCGGCTACGCCATCGACGGCGTGATCACCGGCAAGGACCTGGTGAAAGAGCTGCAGGCGCGCCTGCCCAGGATGACCAAGGCCGACGTCGACAAGGCCGTGCGCAAGCACCTGAGCCTGACCGGCCTTTGCATCGCCATCGTCGCGGATCACGGGCAGGAGCTGGCCGACAAGCTGGCCAGCGACGCCCCGACGCCCATCACCTACGACACCGCCGGCACGCCCCCCGACATCCTGGCCGAGGACAAGATCATCGAGAAGTTCCCCGTCCCGGTGGCCAAGGACGCCATCAAGGTCGTGCCGGTCGACCAGATGTTCGCGAAGTAGCCTGGTGCTTCGCCACAGAAGCCGGTGAGGTTCTAGTTGCCCCAGGTGCAGGGGCCAATCGTGTAGGCGGGCGGGACGGCGATCGGGTCGTTCCAGGTGGCGCTGTCACCCGTGTCGACGGCGGTGAGCTCCACCAGACCCGTGGGCACGGTGACCATGGTGCAGACGGTCGCCTTCACGCAGATGATGTACGTCGATGGGTTGACGTCGATCTGGTAGCCGCCGCGGGTCGTTTGCCGGCTGACGACCAGCGAATCCTGCTGTCCGTTGATCTCGGTGTAGAAGTCGACCTGGACGTTCTCTTCGAGGGTTCCGCTCGCGTCGACGACCTCGCCGAACACGCCCTGCGTGATGGGCTTGCTCGGGCAGATCGTGCTGAGGTCCGGGGTGCAGCCAACAGCGCCCACGACGACCAGGGTGCCCAGAGCAATCCAGGTGGTTCTCACACCTCCTTCTACCTACCTGGAGACTCGAACGTCCAGGACGTTCTGGGGCTGGAGACCCCTCCCTGACCCTCCCCGCTCCGCGGGGAGGGGACCGGATTTCACGAGACGTGGGCTAGATCTCGCTGAGATCATTGACAAACGGTGAGGTCGTCGTTGCCGCTGGCGTAGTAGGGGCGGCCCGTCTGGTCGGCGAGCGCGGCGACCTGGCAGGTGGGGAGCAGCGCGTTACCGAACGCGGAGATCTCTCCGATGAGGTTGGTCAGGCTCGTGAGCATGGTGATGTCGTCGAGCTCCGGGTTGTTCTGAAGTTGGATTGACTCGACGGACACCAGGTTCTCGAGCCCGTGCAGAGACACCAGGCTGGCGTCGGTCTCGACGGCCAGGAGGTAACCCGAGTCAGTCAGCTGGTCGAGCCCGGTCAGGTCCGTCAGTCTCGGGTTGTTGTTGATGGCGATGCTGTCGGCCCCCATCAGGCCCGCCAGCCCCTTGAGCGAAGCGAGCCGGTTGTTGTTCTCGATGTCCACCGTTCCGGCGTTGGTCAGCCCCGCGAAGGCCGGCATGTCCACCAGCCGTGAATTCTCGAACACCATCAGCTGGGTGAAGGTGCTCGCCTGTGCGTCGAGATCGGCCGCGGTCGTCAGCAAAGGGTTCGTCGAAAGCATGAACCACCCCGAGTCGTCGAAGACCAGCGGTCCCGTCGCGGCCATCCCCAGCCCGTGAAGATCCGATATGCGCGTCTGAAAGATCTCGATGCCGGTGACGTGGGCCAGACTGCGCAGGCCGTCCAGGGTCGTGATCGGAGATGACTGAATGCTCACCAGCTGCACCTTCTCCAGGCTGCGCAGCCCCTCCAGGTCCTGGAGCGCGATGCTGTTGTTCACCGTGACCTGGACGGCCGTCGTGACGCCGGCCAGCCCCTCGAGCCCCGTGAGGGCTGGGTTGCTGTCGATGGTCAGGTTGCCGATGGTCGTGGCGGGGAGCGCATCCACGCTGACCAGGCTCAGGTTGCTCGCGATCGTGACGTCGCCCAGGGCGATGCCCGTCCCCTTGATCGCCACGTTGCCCAGCGTGTAGTTCTGCTCGATGTCCAGGTTGTACGCGTTCGTGATGCTGCCCAGCGCCGCCACGCTGCCGAGCGACGCGTTCCCGGAGATCACGACGCCCCCCGTGACGGACTGGAGCGACGAGATGCCGTTCAGCGTGGTCAGGCTCGCGTTGCTCATCACGCTGAGGCCCGTGGCCTGCGCCAGATCGCCCAGGCCCGTCAGGTCCTTGATGAGCGGGTTGGCGTAGATCGTGACGTTGCCGGCGGTCTTCAGAACCGTGAGCCCGTCGAGGCTCTGGAGCTGCTGGTTGTTCTCGATGATGAGCTCGCTGCCCACCGATGCCAGGGAGTCGAGCCCGCGCAGCGAGGCCAGCGCGCCCCCCATGATCGTCAGCGAGTTGCCGACAGACCGCAGCGCGCCGAGTCCGACCAGGTTGGGCAAGCTGTAGTTGCCGTTGATGCTCAGATCGCCGCCGACGGTCTGCAGGCTCTGGAGCCCGTTCAGCGAGCTGAGGCTGTAATTGTCGTTGATCTGCAGCGAGCCATCGATGGTCCGCAAGCAGCCCAGGCGGGTGAGGTCGCTGACGCCGTAGTTGATGAACACGCTCCCCGTGACCTCGGAGATCAAGGGGAGCGTGTCCAGGGTCTGCTGAACGGTCGCCGTGAGCCCGCCGTTCCAGGTGACCGCCGCAGCGCAGTCCGCGGCCGTCGGAGGCCCGCCGTCCTGACCCCCGGGGCCGCCGCCGGCCCCGCCCGGGCTCATCTGGCCGCCAGCACCGGCAAAGGACCCGATGCCGCCGACGCCGCCGAAGAAACCCGCGGCACCCCCGGCACCTCCACGGCCCGGTCGTCCGGCGATGCCCGGCGCGCCGGCCGGTCCCCCCGAGATGCCGGCGACGCCCGACAGCTCGGAGCCGCCGGAGCCCGGCTGACCTCCGCTCGATCCCGGTCCCAGGCCGCTGCCAGGGGTACCGCCGGACGCGATCGCGCCGCCACTCCCCAATCCGGGTCCCGCGCCGCCCGATCCATTCACGCCCTGGCCGCCGGAGCCGCGGTTTCCGGTGCCGGTGGTGGGTACGCCACCGGTCTTGCTGGTGGTGCCGTCCAGCGGCTTGGTGCCGCCGCAGCCGATCGACCCAGCCGCCACGACCCCGACCAAGACAATCGACCTAGGCAGTCGGCGCATTTTGCACGCTCCCGTAAGTTATGGGGGCAGGTCCAGGCCACCTTCGCACCCGCCGGGCCACGATTCTACGTCAGTGCGTGACCAGATGGGCCGCCAGCGTCAGAGGGCCGGGGCGGTGCTAGGTTGTGACGCGTGACGACCGGCGCCGCCACCCCACCCGAAGCCCCGTCCTATTCCCCCGAGCTTTCCGCGCGGCTTGCCGCCGCCCTGGAGGGGCGGCGAGCCGCGCCGGGAGGCTATCGCCCGCGCACGCACCATCTGGTGGGTGACGAGCCGAAGTACACGAATCGTCTGATCGTGGAATCCAGCCCTTACCTGCTGCAGCACGCGCACAACCCGGTCGACTGGCGGCCGTGGGGCGACGAGGCCTTCGAGGAGGCGCGGCGACTGGGACGGCCGGTGTTCCTGTCGGTCGGTTACGCGACCTGCCACTGGTGCCACGTGATGGAGGGCGAGTCGTTCGAGGACGAGGAGATCGCGGCCTTTCTCAACGGGCACTACATCGCGATCAAGGTCGATCGCGAGGAGCGCCCGGACGTCGACGCGGTCTACATGGCGGCGGTGCAGGCGCTCACGCAGTCGGGGGGCTGGCCGATGAGTGTCTGGCTGACGCCGGACCGCGAACCGTTCTACGGCGGCACCTACTTCCCGCCGCGTGCCGGGGCGCGCGGGGCACACCTCGGTTTCCTGGAGATCCTGCGCGACATCCAGGCGACCTATCTGGCCGACGGCGAGCGGGTCGGGCGGGCGGCCGAGGCGCTGGTGCGGGCGGTGAAGGCGCAGATGGAACCGGCCGTCGAAGCGACGTCACCCAGCGCCGCGGGGCGGCCGGGCACGGCGCTGGTCGATCAAGCGATGGGGGTTTACCGGCGGCTGTTCGACGACACCAACGGCGGCCTCCGCCGCGCCCCCAAGTTTCCGTCGAACGTGCCGGTCCGGCTGCTCCTGCGCGCGCACCAGCGGCTCGGCGATCCGGCGCTGTTGCGGATGGCGACGCTGACGCTCGAAAAGATGGCGGCGGGCGGCATGTACGACCAGCTCGGGGGCGGGTTCCACCGCTACTCCACCGACGCGGTCTGGCTGGTGCCCCACTTCGAGAAGATGCTCTACGACAACGCACTGCTGATGGTGGCCTACGCCGAGGCGTTCCAGGCCACGGGGCGCGCCGACTTCGCGCGCGTGACGCGCGAGACGGCCGACTACCTGTTGCGTGAGATGGCCTCACCCGAGGGGGCGTTCTACTCGGCGACCGACGCCGACTCGGCGACGGACGCCGACTCGACCACGGGCCACCAGGAAGAGGGGGCGTTCTTCGTCTGGTCGAAGCGCGAGATCGAGGAGGTGCTGGCGGCGCGCGGCGCCGACGAGACGGCGCGCTTCATCGCGCACTACGGCGTCACCGCCCAGGGGAACTTCGAGGGCGGGAACATCCTGCACGTCGCCCAGCCCAGCGAGAAAGAGTGGGCCGCGCTGGCCGAGGCGCGCGCGGCGCTGTACGCGGTCCGGTCCCGCCGGCCGCCGCCGCTGCGGGACGAGAAGATCCTGGCCGCCTGGAACGGCCTGGCGATCTCGGGGCTGGCGGTCGCCGGGCGCGTGCTGGACCAGCCGCGCTACGTCGCGGCGGCCGCGCGCGCCGCGGCGTTCGTGCTGGGCCCGCTGCGGCCGCAGGGCCGCCTGGCGCGGAGCTGGAAGGACCAGCGCGCGGGGGCGCCGGGCTTCCTGGAAGACTACACCTTCGTCACCGCCGGCCTGCTGGACCTGTTCGAGGCCACGGCCGAGCGCCGCTGGCTCGACGCCGCGCTGGAGCTGGCGAGCGAGACCGAGCGTCTGTTCGGCGACGCCGGCGGCGCCTGGTTCATGACCGCCGGTGACCACGAGCGGCTGATCGCGCGAGAGAAGCCGGCCTACGACGGCGCCGAGCCGTCGGGGACGTCGGTCGCGCTGCTCTCGACGCTGCGCCTGCACACGCTGACCACCGACGACCGCTGGCGCGGCGTTGCGGAGCGCGCGTTCGCCAGCCTGGCAGGGGCGCTGAGTGACAACCCGCTGGCGCTGGCCGAGGCGCTGCTGGCGGTCGAGTACAGCGCGGCCCGGCCCAAGGAGATCGCCGTCGTCTGGCGACCCGGGACCGAGGCGCTGGCCACGCCGCTGCTGCAGGTGCTGCGCGCCGCGTTCGTCCCGTACCGCGTGCTGGTCACCGCCGACGAGGACGCGGCGGCGGCCCTGGCCCCCCTGGTCCCGTGGCTGGCCGAGAAGCCGGCGCTGGACGGCCGCCCCACCGCCTACGTCTGCGTGCACGGCCGCTGCGAGCTGCCCGCCCGCGACGCGCCCGCGCTGGTCGAGCGCCTGGCGGCGCCCTGACGCGAGGCTGTCCGAGCGGCTTCCTCGATGACGGCGGCCGCTTCCTTGGGGCGCGACTGATAGACGGAGTGGCTGGCCCCGCGATCTGGGTCCTGGCGATCGAGGCGCAAGGTGAGGCAGGCAGGCGCTGATCAGATTCGAGGATCGGCCAGCAGCTCCGCCTCGAGCTGCTGCTGATCCATGTGCTGGGCCAGCAGCTCGTCGACGCTCAGGCCGCGGCGATCCAGCAGGTAGTCGACCAGCAGCTCGTAGCGCCGGTAGAGGCCCGAGCGCTGTGGGCTCATCTGGGGCGCGTCCTCGACCAGCGCCTGGCGCTCGGCGCGCAGATCCAGGTGTCGGGCGAAGGCGACGTAGTCGGCGTACCCGTCGGTCTGGAACTTCGCCAGCTCGTGAAAGCGCCAGCGCCCGATGTGATCCGCCGTCATCGCGTGCGTCACCTCGTGGGCGATGAAGTAGGCCAGGCTGCGTCCGCCCTTCTTCACCTCGCCGCTGCGCCCGAACACCGTCCCGTGCTCGATGTCGTGGGGTCGGATGAAGACGTGGCCGTTCAGAATGGTCTGCGTGACCCCGCCCGACTTCCAGGCGTTGAGCGCCAGGAACGCGTACAGCGCCGGCGTGTCGCACAGGAACACGTGGTGCACGCGGTCCGGGTCATAGAGCGGCGAGCGCGACACGCGCCGGAGCACGTCGTCCAGCAACGGCTTCGACTCGGCCGGGAAGGGCCGCCGCGCGTGCAGGACGATGTTCGCCTCCTGCGCCGTGTACGCGAACAGCGGCTGCGGGTGGACGACCAGGGCCGCCCACCCCGCCAGCGCCATCGCCACCACCAACCCGATTCGCTTCGACACCCGGCGCCGCCGGCGACGCCCGTCCCCGGCTTCTTCACCCATGCCGGCTGAACCGGCGGCCCGGCCGGGTCATTCCCGCTCACCCGCGACGGCGCGAGGGAAACAGGGTCGCCGCGACCTGCTGGGGCGAAGCCGCAAACGTGACCGCGACCTGCCGCACGACGACCGGCAACGTCCGTCCGCCCGGCGAGTTTCGCACCGCGCCGTTCCCCCGCCGCTCCAGCGCCCCCCGCATCAGGGTGTGGAAGGCGTCGATCCAGGCCATCCAGGGCTCCTGGATCTCGCCCGCCAGGGCGGCCGCGCAGGCGTCCGCCCGGCGCGCCAGCTCCGCCGCCCCCAGCGTGTCCAGCTCGCGCAGCGCGCCGGGGAACTCCGCCGCCAGGGCGCGCAGCTCGGCCCGCGTCGCGGCCGGCCCGTCTCCGTCGCGCCGGCTCCGCAGCGCCACCAGGGCCGCGTACTTGCGGGCCAGAGCCTCCAGTCGGGCGCGGGGCAGCGTCGGTGAGTCCGGCAAGGGCGCCAGTCTCTCATTTCGCAGCCGCGCGCCGCCACGGGTACAATGCCCCTGCTCGCGATGACCGCCGCACGCCTCGCCCTCGTCGGTCTCGCCGCCACGTCGCTCTGCCTGGGCGCGAGCGCCCGGGGCCAGGACAGCGCGCCGCCCGGCGCGCCCACGCTGACCCCCGACGGCCTGGTGTGGCAAACCGCCGGTGGCGAGCTGATGTTGATGCCGGGCGGGCGCCTGCAGGTCGACGGCGCGTTCTTCTCGCGCCAGACGCCGAAGAGCGGCCTCTATCTCCGCCGGTCGATCGTCGAGCTGCGCGGGTGGGTGGGGCACACGTTCTACTTCGACTTCGGGGGAGACTTCGCGCCAGTGCCGCCGCCCGGCACCCAGGTGGCCCCCAGCGTCCTGCCGGCCGCCGACAACTTCCTGGCCTACGCCCCCTTCGGCGACGCCCTGGTGGTGCAGGCGGGACAGTTCGACGTCCCGTTCACGCTCGACAACCGCACCTCCGACACCGAGACCGACTTCATCGAGCGCTCGATGGTGGCGCGCTCGCTGGGCGCCCCCCGCAACAAGGACGTCGGCGGGATGGTCCACGGGCTGCTCTGGCGCCGCCGCGTCTACTATTCGGTGGGCCTGTTCAACGGCGAGGGCGCGGGCTTCCGCAACCTCGACAACCAGGCTGACGCCATCGGCCGCGTCGTGGTCACGCCGCTGGCCGGCAGCGACGGTCCCCTGAGCGGCGTCTCCGTGGGAGGGTCGGCCTGGCGGGGCAACCACGTCCTGGGGCCGGAGGCGCCCGTGCAAGCCACGCCCGGCGGCGTCGTCTTCTTCCAGCCGGAGTGGACCGGCAGCTTCGGGTCGCCGACGTTTGCGCTGCACGAGCAGGGGACCATCCAGGCGTTCGCGGGCGAGGTGAGCTTCCCCATCGGCTCGCGGTTCGGGGTGCGCGGCGAGCTGGTCTGGAAGAAGCAGCAACTGGTCGAGGCGACCGTGCTGCCGAGCGGGCTGAACCCGATCGGCGCGGCCACCCTGGACGGGATCGCCGCCTACGGCGAGGTCTGGTTCTGGTTGCTGGGAGATCAGCGCCTGCGCCCCGCCGCCGGGTACGAGATGCCGGTGCGTCCAGGCTGGACGCCGGGCCCCCCGCTGGAGCCGGCGCTGATGCTGGCGTTGCGCGGCGAGGTCCTGAAGGAGGACCTCGGCACCGACACCACGTCGCTGGGCGACCCGGGCGTGGCGACGACACGGGTGGTCTCGGGCACCGCCGGCCTCAACTACTGGCGCGGGCGGCTGGTGCGGCTTTCGGCCAACTACGTCCTCAACTACTGGAGCGGCACCTCGGAGACGATCCTGGCGCTCATCGCCGCCGGCCGCCTCGAGCACGAGGTCCTCTTCCGGTTCGCGCTCTCCCTCTAGGCCTAGGCGCTACTTTTCACCACCCGCAGCGGAGCGACCGCTGCCGGAGATGAGACCGTGGAGACGGCAGCCGGCAGCGCCGGCGTGTCCTCGCGATCGCGGATTCCATCCACCGCGAAGCGGAGCTTGCGGCCAGCCAGGTCCTCGAACAGATCGCCCTTGCGGCGGGCGGCCCAGAGCTCCAGCTCGGGATCGCCGTCAGCGTCGACCCGGACCTCGACGGTGCGCGGCGCGACCGAGCAGCGCACCGCCCGCACCAGGCGCGCGTGCGTGCGGTCGAGCGCGTCGGCCACGCGCAGGATTCCCGCCAGGTAGCGAACGCGGCGGGTGTCGTTCCGCGACAGCGACTTCATCGGCCCATGCCCGAAGCGCGGCTCGGCCTTGCGGTGGTAGCGGGCCGTCAGCGCGATGATCTGGACCTCGGACTTCGAGAAGCCGGTCATCGCGTGGCTCTTGATCAGGTACTCGGTGTGCCGGTGGTGCCGGTGCGGCGAGATGTAGAAGCCGATGTCGTGCAGCAGGGCCGCGTACTCGAGCAGCTCGGCGTCCGCCTCGGGCAGCTTGTGCAGGCGGCGCGTCTGGTGGAACAGCGACAGCGCCAGGCGCGCCACGTGCGTGCCGTGCTCCTCGCGGAACTGGCAGCGCCGCGCCAGCTCCATCACGCTGCGCCTCCGCAGGTCGGGGAACTCCTCGACCAGCAGGATCCCCGGCCGGTTCGAGGCGACGTAGTCGGCGATGATCCCCTCGCGGAGCGCCGTCTCGCAGAGCGTGGCCTCCTCGGCGCCCGCCAGCTCGAGCGCGGTCCGGAACACCACCGCGCCGGCGTAGATCGTGTCGGCGCGGCGCGTGTCGACGCCCGGCATCTTGGCGCGCGCCGCGATGGTCATGGTCCCCAGCTTCTGCTCCAGCGCCGCCAGATCGGCCAGCGCGATGGTCGAGCGGTTGCCGCCGTTCTCGGCCCGCAGCAGGCCCGCCAGGGCCGAGGCGGTTCCCGACGTGAACGCCACGTCGTCGAACCCCATGGCGCGCACGCGCGACACCACCGGGTCCAGCACGGCGCGCACCCGCTCGGCCAGGTGCTGTCGCTCGCGGGCGGTCGGCGGGTCCGAGCAGGGAAAGCTCTCGGTCAGGCGGATGACCCCCAGCTTCAGGGACGACGTGTAGTACAGCTCCTGAGCGTCGGCCAGGACGATCTCGAGCGAGCCGCCGCCCAGGTCGAACAGCGCGACGCGCCGCTTGCCCAGGTCCAGCGAGCCGCGCGCCCCCAGATAGATGAGCCGCGCCTCCTCGTCGCCGCGGATCACACGGATGTCGATGCCAGCCTCGTCTCGGGCCGCACGGACGAACTCGCCGCCGTTCTGGGCCTCGCGCACCGCGCTGGTCGCCACGGCCACCAGCGCGTCGACCTTGTGGCGGTCGGCGATCCGACGCAGCGCCTTCAGCGCGTCCAGGCCGCGCCGGAAGACCTCCGGGGCGATGACCCCCTTGTGCAGCGTCGAGTCGCCCAGCCGCACCATCTCCTTGGCCCGATCGAGGACGTTGATCCGGCCCCCCGTCTCGACCTCCGCGACAATCAGGTGGAACGAGTTCGAGCCGACATCCAGCGCGGCGATACGCATGCCCCGTTCACATTAAGCGCGCAACGATGGCAAAATCGCAACAAGTCCGTGAATTGGCGCCTCTCGATGCTGGCGTTTCTGGTCTGGGGCCTCGCGGCCGGCCACCCCGCCCTGGCCCAGGAAGCGGACGCGCCCGAAGAGAGCGGGCTCGACCTCAGCCTCCGCTCGGGCTACGCCTTCATCAGCGGCATCCCGAACAGCCTGCTGTACGGAATGATTCCCGTGCGGCTGGAGGGGCGCTACCTGTTCGACAGCCACCGCGCGCTGGGGCTGTTCTTGCAGTACGGCCATGGCTTGACACACCAGGATGCCGGCTGTCTCGTCGCGGACAGCTGCGCGGCTGCGGACTACCTGTTCGGGATAGACCTCTCCTACCGGAACAGCCCGATCGGCCGGGTGACGCCCTGGCAGGCCCTGGCGATCGGGTACGAGGTCCTGCACGTCGGCACCACGTCGTACCGCGGGTGGCAGTACGCCGAGCTGCAGGTCGGCGGCGACGTGGCATTGGGGCAGAGCCTGCTGCTGGGGCCCTTCGGCAGCGCCGCTATCGCCGACTTCGGCACCGTGTCGACGACGGGCGGCAGCGACTACGACCTCAGCGGGCCCGGCCTGCACTACTGGCTCCAGGTCGGGTTACGGGTCACTCTGGGGATCTGAAGGCGCCGCGTGGCGAAGATTGCCGCCGGCGGCCGCCTGTGGTGTGGTCATCGGCCATGAGAGCGCTGGGACTCACGGGGTTGCTGCTGTTCTCGGCCTCTGTCGCGCAGGCCGCGCCGAACCGGACGGGGGTCGACATGGGCGTCCGCATCGGCTACGCCGTCCCCTTCGGTGACCTGGACGGCAGTCGCGGCAGCTTGGCCGGCTGGGTGTCGGGCGCCGTGCCGGTGCTCATCGAGGCCGGCTACCGATTCGACCAGCATGTGACGGTCGGACCCTACTTCCAGTTCGCGTTCGCCCAGGTGAAGGACAACACGAACACCGGCTGCGGCAACAACAGTGACTGCTCCGGCTGGATCGTTCGCGCCGGCGTCCAGGGCTTGTACCACCTGGACGTGGCCTCGGTCATCGTGCCGTGGTTCGGGCTGGGTCTGGGCTACGAGTGGACCAGTTACAGCGGGACCATCGGCAACGTCGGGTTCTCCGGCAACGCCAGCGGGTGGGAGTTCGTGAATCTTCAGGTGGGCGGCGACTTCCCGCTGCAGCAGGGGATGGCGGTGGGGCCGTTCATCGGCTTCTCGATCGCCCGCTACGGCTCCATTTCGGGCTCGCTCGGCAACCTGACCGCCTCGCCGGATGTCTCGAACCCCGCGCTTCACGAGTGGCTGCAGTTCGGCGCGCGCTTCGTCTTCAGCCTGTGACGCGGCTCACAGGGGAGAAGGGTGGCTCGCCCTGCCGCCGGCCCGCGTTCAGCCGGCGTTCTGGGCCTTCTCGATGCGCTTGCGCTCGTTGTGGTCCAGGAAGCGCTTGCGCAGGCGCAGCGCCGCCGGCGTCACCTCGACCAGCTCGTCGTCGTTGATGAACTCCAGCGCCGCCTCCAGCGAGAACTCTCGAGGGGGGGTCAGGAACAGCTTCTCGTCGGCGGCCGTGGTGCGGATGTTGGTCAGCTTCTTGGCCTTGGACGGGTTGACGATCAGGTCGTTGTCGCGCGAGTGCAGGCCGATGATCTGGCCGCCGTAGACCTTCACGCCCGGGCCCAGGAACAGCTGCCCGCGCTCTTGCAGGTAGAACAGGCCGTAGGTGTTGGTCTCGCCGTTGTCCTGGGAGATCAGCACGCCGTTCGGGCGCGAGCGCAGCGAGCCCGCGTGCGGGCCGTAGTCCTTGAAGTTGTGGTGCATGATCCCGGTGCCGCGCGTGTCGGTCAGGAACTGCGACCGGTAGCCGATCAGGCCGCGCGCCGGGCAGAGATACTCCAGGCGCATGCGCCCCTCGCCGGCCGGCCCCATCTCCTGCATGCGGCCCCCGCGGCGCCCCATCTCTTCGATGACCGCGCCCGAGTAGGCCTCTTCCAGGTCGATGACCACCTCTTCGTACGGCTCGAGCCGCTCGCCGTTCTCGCCGGTCTTGAAGATGACCTGCGGCTGCGAAACCATCAGCTCGTAGCCTTCGCGCCGCATGGTCTCGATCAGCACCGACAGGTGCAGCTCGCCGCGGCCGAGGACGTCGTAGGTGTCGGGCGAGGGCGTCTCGACCACGCGCAGCGCGACGTTGGACTTCGTCTCCTTGAGCAGACGGTCGCGCAGGTTGCGGGAGGTGACGTATTTCCCCTCCTGCCCCGAGAACGGGCCGTTGTTCGACATGAACTGCATCTTGACCGTGGGCTCTTCGATCTCCAGCAGCGGCAGCACCACGGGCCGCGCGATCTCGGTGATCGTCTCACCGACGGTCAGGTCCTGCATGCCGGTCACCGCGCAGATGTCGCCGGCCGCCGCCTCGCCCAGCTCGAACCGCTTGAGCGACTGGTAGCCGAGCAGCTTGGCGATGCGGAACTCTTCCTTGGCGCCGTCGCGGTGCACGCACATCACCCGGTCGCCGGGCTTGATCCGCCCCGACTGGATGCGCCCGATGGCCACGTAGCCCAGGTAGTCGTCGTAGTCCAGCGTGGTGACGTGCATGGCCAGCGGCGCCTCCACGTCGGCGGCCGGCGGCGGCACGGTCTCGACGATCATGTCGAGCAGCGGCCCCAGGTCGGTGCGCTGATCCTTCAGGTCCTTGACCGCCCAGCCTTCGCGCCCCGAGGCGTAGACGATCGGGAAGTCGAGCTGCGCGTCCGAGGCGCCCAGCGCGCAGAACAGGTCGAACGTCTCGTCGACCGCGCCCTCTGGATCGCAGCCCGGACGGTCGACCTTGTTCACGACCAGGATCGGCCGCAGCCCCAGCGCCAGGGCCTTGCGGGTCACGAAGCGGGTCTGGGGCATCGGCCCCTCGAACGCGTCGACCAGCAGGCAGACCGAGTCGACCATCTTCAGCACGCGCTCGACCTCGCCGCCAAAGTCGGCGTGGCCGGGGGTGTCGACGATGTTGATGCGCGTCCCCTTCCAGGTGATCGCGGTGAACTTCGACAGGATGGTGATGCCACGCTCGCGCTCGAGGTCGTTCGAGTCCATCGCGCAGTCGGCGATCACCTCGCCGGTCCGGAACTGCCCCGCCTGGCGCAGGAATCCATCCACCAGCGTCGTCTTGCCGTGATCGACGTGCGCGATGATGGCGATGTTGCGGACGTCGCTGCGGACGGCCTTGGACTGCGGCTCGGCGCCGTCGGTCGGGATCGGGGGTGCTGCGGAAGCGGACATTTGGGGCGCAGGTGTACCCGCCCGGCGGCCCCGGCGCAAGCTTCTTGCCGTTAGGACCTTGCAACAAAGGGGCCGGGCGCCCGATGATGCAGCGGTGCATCCAGCGGTGGCGGCGCTGTCGATGGAAGAGCGGGGCTTCGTGCTCGGGACGCTGCTCGCCGGGGGCGCGCCGGCCCCGGCCGGGCTGGTCGGCGGGCCCTCTTGCCAAGCTGCGTTGACCGCGCTGGCAGCCCAGCCGCGCAGCCTGAGGGCCGCGACCCTGGCCGACCTGATCGCTCTGCTGAGGGCGCCCGTTCCGGCCGGTATCGAGCGGGTCCATCCGGGGTGGCTGCGCGAGCGGCTCGACCCCGAACCGACCCCCGTCCTACGGGCCATCACGGACGAGCTCCCCGTCGAGGTTCGCCGGATCGCGACGGAGATCCTGGTCTCGCGCGGCGAGCCTGGCGGCGCGCCGCCCCTGGCCCACCCGCCGGGCCGGGTCATCGAGCTCAGGCGCGCCGTGTTCGCCGATCTGGTCCCGCTGGCCGGGTCGGCCGGGCCGCCGGGACCGGAGGCGCGGGCGCTCATGGAGCTGTCGTTCGCGGCGGTCGAGGAGGCGATCGAGATGCGCGGCGCCGCCACGATGGGCGCCTCGTTGCGTGGGGCGCCGGCGCCGGTCCTGGCTCAGGCGGCCGCCGGCATGGGCGGCCGCCTCGGGCGCGCGCTGCTCGAGGCGGCGCGCCCGACCGACCCGAGCGAGCAGCCGGGCGAGCGGGACCGCGCCCGGGTGCTGGTCTCGGCGGCGGCCGGCGAGGACTGGGCCCCCCTGGCGATGCGGCTGGGGCTGCGAGCGCTTGCGGTCGCCTTGAATGCCGAGGGCGGGGACGCGGCCGCCGCCGTCGCGCAGCGGTTGCCGCCCGCGCTGGGGCGCCGCCTGATCGCGCTCGCCGCCGCCCCCTGGGGCTGAGAATCGCATGGGCACGGTCATCAAGAACTGGAAGGCGCCCGCTCCGGTCGTCGCGCCGCCGGCACCCCCGGCGGCCTCGCCGTCGGAGCCGCCAGCCGCGACCGCGCGAGCGGATGTCGAGGCCGCGCTGGCCGATGCGCGGCGCGAGGGCTTCGCCGCCGGTCACGCGGACGCCGTCGCGCGCGCGGCGGGCCTGGTGGCCGACGCAGAGGCGGAAGCCGATCGCGCCCTGGAAGCTGCGGGCGAAGCCGCCCTGGCCCTGGCAACCAAGATGGCGGAAAAGATCGTCGGCCGCGCGGTGGCGCTGGAGCCGGGCGTGGTGGCCGAGGTCGTCGCCGAGGCGCTGGCCGGTTGCCGGCCGGGCGAAGCGACCGTCCGGGTTCGCGTCCACCCCGACGACCTGGCCGCCGTCGAGGAGCGGCGGGAATGGCTCGCCGCGCGCGCGATCGGGGTTCGGATCGAGCTGGCATCCGACGAGGCGGTCGGCCGGTACGGGTGCGTGATCGACACGGCCCGCGGGCGGATCGACGGCCGGCTGACGTCGCAGCTGGCGGCGCTGGAAGACGCGGTCCGGGGTCACGAGCGCGATGGCTGAAGCCGGCGGCGTCCTCGATCTCGGACAGGCATTGTCCCGTCTGGAGGCAGCCTCGCCACGCCGCGAGGCTGGCCGGGTGACCGAGGTGACCGGCCTGGTCATTCGCGCCACGGTGCCCGGCACCCGCGTCGGCGACGTGGTCCGGATCGGACAGGGCGACAAGTCCGGCAAGGGCGAGCTGGCCGCCGAGATCGTCGGGTTCCGCGGCGACGAGGCGGTGCTGATGCCGCTGGGCGAGCCGACGGGTATCGGGCCCGACGCGCTGGTCACGCCGACCGGCCGGCCGCTGGCCGTGACCGTGTCGCCGGCGCTCACCGGCCGGATCCTGGACGGTCTGGGCCGGCCGATGGATGGAGGCGGCCCGGTTCCGGACGGCCAGCCCTGGGCCGTCGACCGTCCGGCTCCCGACCCGCTGACCCGGCGCCGCGTGACCCGCCCGCTGGCGCTGGGGATCCGTGCGCTGGACGGCCTCTGCACCGTCGGCGAGGGGCAGCGCATCGGGCTGTTCGCCGGCTCCGGCGTGGGCAAGTCGACGCTGATGGGGCAGATCGCGCGTCAGACCGAGGCCGACGTGAACGTGATCGCGCTGGTCGGCGAGCGCGGGCGCGAGGTGCTGGACTTCATCGAGACCGCGCTGGGCCCGTCGGGGCGCGCGCGCTCGGTGGTCGTCTGCGCCACCAGCGACGCGTCCAGCCTGGTGCGCCTGAAGGCGGCCTTCGTCGCCACGGCCATCGCCGAGTACTTTCGCGCCGAGGGGCGTCGCGTGCTGTTCATGCTCGATTCGGTGACCCGCGTCGCGCGCGCCCAGCGCGAGGTCGGCCTGGCCGCCGGCGAGCCGCCCGCGCGGCAGGGTTACCCGCCCAGCGTCTTCGCGCTGCTGCCGCGCCTCCTGGAACGGACCGGCAACGACGCGCGCGGCTCGATCACGGCCCTCTACACGGTGCTGGTGGCCGGCGGTGACATGGACGAGCCGATCGCCGACGAGGTGCGGGGGATCCTGGACGGGCACGTCGTCCTGTCGCGCGACATCGCCGCCCGCCACCACTGGCCCGCCGTCGACGTGCTGCAGTCGCTCTCGCGCCTGATGGAGGCGATCGCGGAGCCGCCGCACCGGCTGGCTGCCGGGCGGCTGCGCGAGCTGCTGGCCGCCTACGATCGACACCGGGACCTGATCGCGCTGGGCGCCTATCAGCCCGGCGCCGACCCGACGACGGACGAGGCGATCGCGCGCCTGCCCGCGGTCGAGTCCTTCCTGCGCCAGCGGACCGACGAGCACGCGCCATTCGAGGAGACCCGAGCCCGCCTCACACAGCTTGTGTCGGTGTCATGATGACGTTCAAGGAGCCAACATGAGCGACTGCCTGTTCTGCAAGATCGTGGGCGGCGAGATCCCGGCCGCCGTCACCTACCGCGACGACCGCTCGATCGCGTTCAAGGACATCGGCCCCAAGGCCCCGTTGCACGAGCTGGTGATCCCCATCCGCCACATCGCCTCGCTGGCCGACGCGACCCCCGCCGACGTCGAGCTGTTCGGCCACCTGATGGTCGTCGCCTCCCAGCGCGCCAAGGAGAGCGGCCTGGCGCCCAACGGGTTCCGCGTCGTCATGAACGCCGGCCCCGACGCCGGCCAGTCGGTCCACCACGTCCACCTGCACGTCCTGGGCGGCCGGCACATGGCCTGGCCGCCGGGATGACACGAGGGGCGGCGGCACTCTGGCTCTGCGGTCTGGTCGCTGCCTGCTCGCCCGCCCATCAGTCGGCCGCGCCGACCCACCCGACCGACTCGGTCCTGAGGAAGCTGCCGGGGGGCTGTCCCCCGCGGCCGGCGCGGGTGTCGCGCCAGAGATGGGAGCGCCCCGAGAGCTGCGCGGCGATCCTGGAGCCGCCCGCGCAGCCGTCGGAGTCGGAGGAGTCGTGGCAGCGCCTGATGAACGAGCGGCGGCTGGCCTGCAATCTGGACGAAGAGCTGCGCGGGTTCGTGGCGGCGCGGCAGGGCTGCGCGGCGGACGCCGACTGCGCCCTGCTGTTCAGCCCCTGCGTCTTCCGGTGCGACATCCCGGTCACCGCCTCGCGTGCCGACGAGGTCGAGGCCAAGCTGAAGGAGCTGAAGGACCGCTACAAGGCCCAGGGTTTCTCGTGCACCCACGAATGCCGGCGCGCGACCGCGGTCGCCTGCGACCAGGGGAGCTGCGTCGACGCCACCCCCGAGTGTGTCGAAGAATAGCCCCGAATGACGCCGCGCCCGCTGATCGAACGAGCCGACGAGACCCGCGCGGCGAGCTCGCGTCGCGGGCTGATGACCGCCGGGCTGCGGCAGGTCTTGCGTCGGGCGTTCACGGTTCACCGGCTGCAGCGGCTGGAGGCGAACCTCCAGCCGGGCAACACCGCCTCGCGCCGGCTGGTTCGACGTCTAGGTTTCCGCACGGAGGGCTTGTCGCCGCGCTACCTGAAGATCGGTGGCCGGTGGCGTGACCACGAAGGATGGGCCATCACACATGAAGACTGGCGCGCTTCACGTTAGCCTGCTCGACGCTCTGGCGAAGGGGCCGCCGCCGGCGGGCAACCTGGCCGTTCCGATCTTCACCCGCGAATCGATCGTCGTCGAGATGTACACGCCCAGACAGATCGACCCGCAGACCCCCCACGATCGCGACGAGGTCTATCTGGTGGCCCGCGGCCAAGCCTGGTTCTTCGACGGCGCGACCCGCACCCGGGTGGAAGCCGGCGCATTCCTGTTCGTCCCGGCGGGGCAGCTTCACCGCTTCGAAGACTTCCCGGACGACTTCGCCACCTGGGTCTTGTTTTATGGCCCCGCAGGGGGGGACGGGCCTTAGGTTTCGCGCATGAGCGGGGACGCGAACAAGGCTCTGGTTCGGGCCTACGTGAAGGACGTCTGGATCAACCACGACCTGGACGCGCTCGAGCGCTACATCGCGGACGATTACGTCCAGCACTCGAAGCACGCCACTCCGGGTCGGGAGGGGCTGAAGGCGTTCTTCAAGGGGCTGTGGGAGGCGTTCACGGAGCAGAGCTTCTCGATCGACGATCTCATCGCCGAGGGCGATCGGGTCGTCTGGCGGTGGACGATGCGAGCCCGCCACTCGGGCCCCTTCTTCGGCATCGCCGCCACCGGCCGCACCATCACCGCCACGGGGATCTCCATCTTTCGCATCGCCGGCGACCGCTTCGTCGAGCACTGGGGCGAGCAGGACACCGCCGGCCTGCTGGCGCAGCTCCGCGGCTGAGGCCGCTCGCCTGACGCTGCCCCTCAGAGGCGGCGGGCGGACGCCATCCGGATCAGCCGCAGCACCAGCACCAGGACCACCGCGCCGACGAACGCCACCAGGATCGTTCCCGCCAGGCCGCTGAACGGGCTGTGGATGTGGAGACTCCTGAAGATCAGGCTGCCCAGGAAGGACCCGACCACGCCAATCACGATGTCCCCGATCAGTCCGTAGCCGCCGCCGACCACCGCCGACGCCAGCCACCCGGCGATCAGCCCCACCACGATCCAGATCAACAAGGTCTCCAGCGTCATGATTTCGCCTCGGGGATCGAAGCTAGCCATGCGGTCGCCGTCAGCAATCCCCCGACCGAATCCTAGACGCTGGCAGCCGCCGCGAGCGCGTCGGCAGCGCCCAGCACAGCCGCGGCCTCTGGCCCCAGTCCGTGCCGCTCGCGCAGGTACTCGGCGCCGTTCGTGGTGATCCGGGTCGTTCCGTCGCCGTCCTGCCACACCAGGATCTTCAGCGGCAGGTCGATCGCGCTGCGCGGCGCGTCCTGCATCAACGGGGTGCCGGCGCGCGGGTTGCCGAAGATCAACAGCTTGGTCGGCCGCATGACCAGACCGACGCGGGCGGCCTCGCCGCTGTGGTCGACCAGCGCGAACAGGGTGATCCCCTTCTCGCGCAGGAGCTCGGTCAGGCGCCCGACGGTCTCGTCGACGGTGTGGGGGCTCCGCCGATCGACCAGCCCGCCGCCGGCCACCATCTTCGATTCCCTCGACATGGCGAACGATCTAGCATGACGGCCGTGCTTCGGCTCACGCTGCTGGCGTGGCTGGTCGTGGGGACGGCCGGCTGCGTGAGCAACCACGTCTGTACGCCGGCGGCACGCAGGTCGCGCAGCAGACGTTCGCCATCACCTACGAGTCGAAGGAGATCAATGGGCCTGGTTGTGGCGTCTGCACCAGCGCCAGCGTCACGATGTCGGTCCCGTGACGGGTTGCCGCCGGCAGCCCGGGGGCGCCGGCGTCCACGCTGCCGCCCGTCGCGCGGGCGCCCCCGCTGCCGCCTCCGCAGCCGGCCACCAGGGCTGTCAGACACGCGACGGCGTCGAGCCAGCCCCTCACGGCCTCAGTACTTCACGTCGACCAGCGTCTTCTTGCGCAGCTCGGCCAGGTAGATCTTCGTCTGGCGCTCCATGTCCTTCTGCCGCAGCTGCATGCGGATGTCTTCCTTGACCTCGTCGAAGGGCTTGGGGTCCTTCAGCTTGCGGTCGATCAGCTTGATGACGTGGAAGCCGCGGTCGGCGCGGATGGGGCCGCGGATGTCGCCGACCTTCATCGAGAAGACCAGCTCCTCGATGGCCTTCGGCAGCATGTCCTTGCCGAAGTATCCCAGGTCGCCGCCGTCCGCGCGCGTGGCGGCGTCGTCGGAGGCCTCGCGGGCCAGCTTGGCGAAGTCCTCGCCGCCGTTGGCGCGCTCGAGGATCTTCTGCGCCAGCGCCTGCTTCTCGGCCACGACGGTCGCATCGGCCCCCTCGGGGATGGCGATGAAGACGTGGCTGGCGCGCACCTGGACGTTGCTGCCGTCCTTCATGTGCCGGTCGTAGTAGGACCGCACCTCGTCGTCCGAGATGTTCACGCGCGACCCGACCGAGATGTTCAGCACGCGGAATCGAAGCAGCTGGCGCCGCAGGTCGGCGCGATAGGCCGACATCGTCATCCCCTGCCCGCGCAGCGCGTCGCGAAGCTGGTCGTCGTTCAGGTTGTTCTGGCGCTTGATCTCCTCGATCGACGCGTCGACCTGGTCGTTGGTGATCGAGAGCTTGAGCTCGGTCGCCTGCTGCAGGATCAGCTCGTCGTCGATGAGCCGATCCAGCACCTCGCGCCGCAGCGCCGCCGCCCGCGCGGCGCGCTTGTCGGGATCGGGGATCCGGTTGACGTCGGCCAGCAGCGGCGCGACCCGCTCCTCGACCTCGCTGGCCAGCACCACCGAGTCGCCGACGACCGCGGCCACGCGCTCGACCACGCGGGCCCCGGCGGCCAGCGGCACACCCAGCAGCGTCAAGACCAGCGCCAGGGCCCCGGCCGCCTGTTTGTTGCAGCTCTTCACGGACGGGTTGGAGCCGGCGGGGAGCCGGCGGGTTGCATCCGGGTCGCCGCGGGCGTGCCCGGCGGCGGCGCGCCGATCCCGGCCGGCGACATTCCCGGCAGCCCGACCGCACCGGACGGCGCGCTTCCGCCCGGTCCGGCCTCGACCACGACCTTGGCCAGGTTGGCGTCGTTGACCTCGATGGTCGTCTTCTTCTTCAGGTCCTCGACGAACTGGTCCTGCGCCTTGGACCGCAGGTCACGGAACAACCGCTGCTGGATCTGGTGCTTCACCTCGGGGAGCGAGCGGTTGAAGCCCGGCCGCTTCTGGGTCAGCTTCAGCACGACCCAGCCGCGCTCGATCTTCACCGGTGGCGAGATGTCGCCCACGTCCTTCAGTTTAAAGGCGGCCTCGACCAGCGGCTTGGGATAGGCGGCCGAATCCGCCGCAAAGAAGGACAGGTCCCCGCCGCGCGGCTTCGATTCCTCGTCCTCGGAGTACTTGGTGACCAGGTCGTGGAAGCCCTTCTGGTCCGTCGGCGGCGTCTTGGGCAGCGCCTGGGCCTCTTTGTAGACCTTGTCGGCCTTGGCCTTGTCCTTGACCAGGATCTGGCTGACCCGCACCTCGTCCTTCTGATGAAACTCGGTCGGGTGCTCGTTGTAGTACTTCTCGACGTCGGCGTCGGGGACGTCCTCGACCTTCAGCTTGGACTCGAAGTCCTTCTGCATCAGCTTCGAGATCATCTGCTGCTTCATCACCCGCTGGACGTCCGGGTCCTTGTCATAGCCGCGCCGCGCGGCCTCGGCGGCCAGCACCTCGAAGCGCACCATGCCGTCGACGAACTCCCTCTTGCGATCGGGGTTGGTGAACCGCGCGCGCACGAAGGGCGACTGCTTGTTGATCCGGTCCTGCACGTCCTCGACGGTGATCACCGTGTCGTCGACCTTGGCGACGACCTGCGACGGGTCGACGTTCTCGTGGGCGCCGGTCTTGGCGGCGTGCTTGCACGCCGGCAGCGCGAGCGCGCCGATCAGCGCAGGGAGGCAGAAATAGGGGCGGAGGGTCGAGGCCATCCGCCAGACATTACATGGTCTTGCGCCTAGATCCAGCGGACCGGGCCGGGGTTGTGATACAGGCCCATCCGGTGGGCGTGCAGCCCCACCTGCAGGACGCCGTTCACCAGCGTGATGATCGCCGATGACGCCAGCAGTCCGCCCAGCGTCTCGATCTCGAACGACCGCAACAGCTTGTCGGTCAGCCAGAGCAGGACCGTGTTGACGACGAATGGAAAGATCAGGAAGAGCAGGCCCAGGGTCAGGATGGCCGGAACCACCAGCAGCAACCGGACCGCCCAGCCCAGGAAGAAGTTCAAAAGCGAGAAGACGATCGCCACGACCACCGCGGAGCCGACGCTGCGGACATGCACGGACGGAAAGATCCGCGCCAGCAGGAGCACCGTCGCCGTGAGCGCCGCGAGGTGGAGGATCGTGTACATGGGCAAAGCGTAGCTCAACTTCCAGGCTTGCGCAGGGCCACCAGCTGCAGCAGGCGCTTACGCGCCGCGGCCATCCGGTCCTGCTTTTCTAGCTCGTCGAACGTGTAAGCCAGCCGCATGTCCGGCGTGAGCTTGAACCGGCTCCCCTTGCCCTGAACCAGCTTCAGCACGCGCGCCGGATCCAGCGGCGTGTCGCTCCCCAGCGACACCACCATCCGGGCCGGGCCCAGCTCGTAGCCGAGCGCGCCCAGCGACCGGACCAGCGTCTTGTCGATCACGACCTCGCCCAGCAGCAGCGCCTCCTCGGGCAGCGCGCCGTAACGGTCCTGCAGCTCCTCCAGCGTGGCGCGCACGTCATCCTCGTCGCGGGCCTGCGCCAGGCGGCGATAGAAGTCCAGCCGCTGCCCCGCGTCGGGCACGTAGTCGTCGGGCAGGAACGCCGGCACGTCGACCGAGATCTCCGGATCGTGCTCCGGCTTGATCGGCTGTCCGCGCAGCTCCGCCACAGCCTCTTCCAGGATGCGCGCGTAGGTCTCGAACCCCACGGCGGCGACGGCGCCGTGCTGCCGCTCACCCAGCAGCTCGCCGGCGCCGCGGATCTCCAGGTCGTGCGTCGCGACCTGAAAGCCTGCCCCCAGCTCCGTGAAGCGCTGCAGGACCGCCAGCCGCTGCTTCGCCTCGGGCGTCATCCTGGTCTCTTCGGGGACGACCAGGTAGCAGAAGGCGCGCTCGCGCGAGCGGCCGATGCGCCCGCGCAGCTGATAGAGCTGGGCCAGCCCGAACCGATCGGCCTGATTGACGATCATCGTGTTGGCGCGCGGGATGTCCAGGCCCGACTCGATGATGGTGGTGCAGCAGAGGATGTCGAACTTGCCGTCGACGAAGTCGACCATCACCTTCTCCAGCTCACCCTCGGCCATCTGGCCGTGCGCCATGGCGACGCGCGTCCCCTCGGGCACCAGCTCGCGGACCTTCGTCACCCACTTGGGCAGGTCCTCGATCCGGTTGTGGACGAAGAAGATCTGGCCGCCGCGCCCCAGCTCGCGCCGGACCGCCTCGCTCAGCAGCTCGCGATCCCACCGGCAGACGAAGGTGCGGATGGCCAGCCGATCGGCGGGCGGCGTGGCGATGATCGAGATCTCGCGCAGCCCGCCCATGGCCATCTGCAGCGTGCGCGGGATGGGGGTGGCGGTCAGCGTCAGCACGTCGACCTGCGTGCGCAGCTCTTTCAGGCGCTCCTTGTGGGTGACGCCGAACCGCTGCTCCTCGTCGACGACCAGCAGGCCCAGGTCCTTCCACCGCACGTCGCGCGACAGCAGCCGGTGCGTGCCGATCACCACGTCGGCCTTCCCTTCGATCAGGGCCTGCAGGGTCGCCTGCTGCTCGGCCTTGGTGCGAAAGCGCGACATCGCCGCCACCCGCACCGGAAAGTCGCTGAACCGGTCCGAGAACGTGACGAAGTGCTGCTCGGCCAGCACCGTGGTGGGCGCCAGCACCGCCACCTGCTTGCCCCCCAGCACCGCCATCAGCGTCGCGCGCAGCGCCACCTCGGTCTTGCCGTACCCGACGTCGCCGCAGATGAGCCGGTCCATCGGCACGCCGTTCTGCATGTCGGAGAGCACGGCGTCGATCGCCTTCTGCTGGTCGGGCGTCTCCTCGAACGGGAACGTCTCTTCGAACGCGCTGAAGGTGGCGTCCGGGGCCGGGAAGGCGTGGCCCGCCAGCGCGGCCCGCTGCGCGTACAGCTGCATCAGCTCCTCGGCGATCTTGCGCGCCTCGGCCGAGACGCGCTTGCGCTTCTCCTGCCAGGTCCGCGCGCCCAGCTTGTCCAGCCGGACCGCCTCCAGCTCGCCCGCGCTGTACCGGTGCACCAGGCCGATCCGGTAGACCGGCAGGTAGACCGAGCCCCCGTCGTATTCCAGCTGCAGGAAGTCCTGCGGGACGCCGCGCACCTCCAGCTTCTTCAGCCCGCGGTAGCGGCCGATGCCGTGCTCGTCGTGGACGATGAAGTCCCCTTCGGCGATCTCGCCGAGGTCGCCCAGGCCGGGCGTCTTGCTGGGACGGGCCTCGCGCACCGACCGCGCGCCGAAGATCTCCTCCTCGGAGACCACGACCAGCCGGTCGGGCGGCAGGATGAACCCCCGCCGCAGCGGACCCGACAGCACCGCCAGCGGCTGGCCGCCCGTGGAGAACAGATCGTGCGCCCCTGCGCCCGACACGGGTCCCAGCGCCAGGCCGAGCGCCCGCAGCAGCGCGATCAGCCGCTCGGCGTGGTTGCGGCTGGGGGCGACGACCCGCACGCGGTGCCCCAGGTCCAGCCAGCCGCGGATCTTCTCGCGCAGCGGGCGCCCCACGTCGGGGTCTCCCTTCTCGTCGGGCGCGTGCTGCGCGCGCGCAGCCCGCAGCTCGGCCCGCAGCGAGGTGTGCGGAGCGGATTCGATCCGGACGCGCGGAACCTCCGCTTCGTCGGGTGCCTCTTCGTCGCGCCCCGACACCTCGACGATGCGCAGCTCCAGCCGCTTGCGCGCGGCCAGCGCGGCGGTCGCCTCCTCTTCGCCCAGCACGAAGTCGCTGGCCGGAAGCGCCAGGCGGTGCTCGAGCAGCCGCGCCGCCGCCGCCTCGCGCAGCTTGGTCGCCTGCCGGCGCGCCTCGTCGAGCACGGCGCCCGGGTCCTCGACCACGCACAGGGCGTCGTCCGGCAGGTAGTCGAACAGCGGCACCATCTGGCGATGGAAAGCCGGCGCCAGCGACTCGATCCCGAAGAACAGCTCGCCCTCGTCGATCTGCTGCAGCAGGTGGCGCGTCTTGGTGGACGGGTAGACGGCCGCGTCGGCCGCGGCCAAGATTCGTCCGCGCGGGTCCGCCCCCTCGGTCTGGATGGTCTCGCGCACCGGGTGCAGGTAGACGGCATCCACCGGGCGCAGGGTCCGCTGCGTGGCCGCGTCGTAAAGGCGGATCGAATCGATCTCGTCGCCGAACAGCTCGATCCGGATCGGGTGGCGGTAGACCGGCGGGTAGAGATCGATGACCGCGCCGCGCACCGCGAAGGTCCCCGGGTCCTCGACCACGGGCGCGCGCGAGAACCCCGCCCGCACCAGGGCGGCGATGGTCGCCTCGCGATCCAGCGTGACCCCCGACTGAATCACCTCGCAGAGCGCGTCGAAGGGGGCCCGCGGCACGACGCGCCGGAACAATGCGGCCGCGGAGGCGACCAGCACGCGCGGCGCGAACCCCTGCGCCAGCCGGAACAGCACCGCCATCCGCCGCAGGGTGGTGCGCCGGTCCGGTTGCATGTCGGCGTAGGGGGACGAATCGGGGGCCGGCAGCTCCAGGACCGCCGGCGGCGCCAGAGGATCGTCCCCTGCGTCTCGCGCTGTAAGGAAAAACTGTAGATCGTGGAGACGCGCCTCGGCGGCCTCCTCGTCGGGCACGACGTAAAGCAGCGTGCCTGGCCCGGCCAGCCTGGCGGCGAACGCCGGCCCCAGCGCGCCGGCCGCGCCATAGAGCTCGACCGCCCGGTGCCGCCCGAAAGCGGACTGGATCTCGTGCAACGCCTGCGCGAACCCGGTCATTGAACGGGCCGCCTATTTACCTCAAACTGCGCGCGGTGGCTGGCCTCTCGAAGCTGGTGGTCGCCGTCGCGCTTGCCGTTGCCTCGCTCCCCCTGACCGACGAAGCCGTGCGGACCGAGGTGGACCGCCTGGTCGCGGCCGTCGCAACGACCCGGCACCTCACCTATCACGGGACGCTGCCCGTGCGCGTCGTCGATCGGGCCGAGGCCGCGCGCGAGGCGGCCCACCTGGACGACCTGGCCGCGGCGGAGCCCGCCGCCCAGACCGACGCAGAGATCCTGCGGCGGCTGGGTCTGGTGGCGACGCCCAGGGCCGACGCCGACGCCGAGTGGGACGACGACGAGGCCAGCCCCCGCTTCGACGCCGTCACCGGACGGCTGTGGGTCCCGGGCTTCGTCTCGCTGGATGCGCAGCGGGTCGCGCTGACGCACGAGGTGGCCCACGCGGTGGCCGATCAGCGCTTCAGTCTTCGCCGCCTGATGGACATCAGCCCCGAGGGGCGATCGCGCCTGACCGGCGACGCGCGGCGGGCCCGCCAGGCCCTGGTCGAGGGGGACGCCATGCTCACCGGCCTGGAGGTGCTGGACCCGCGCGAGACGTTCCTGGGCGTGCGCGAGCTGGCGGCGCTGGCGGCGCGGCTGCGGGCGTCGGCCGCGCCCGAGACCAACCCGGGCTGGGGCGCGACCCTGGCCGGCTTCACGCACGTCGACGGCCTGCTGTTCGTCGCGCGGACTCGCCAGCATCGCCCCTGGAGCGCGGTCGACGCGCTCTGGACCGACCCCCCGGGCTCGACCGAGCAGATCTTGCACCCGGAGAAATATGAGTCGTGCGAGGCGCCGGTGACCGTCGATGCGTCGTCGCTGCCGGCGCTCCCCGGGCTGGGGCACGCGGCGGCCTCGGACACGGTCGGCGAGCTGGCGATCCGTGCCTGGCTGTCGGGCGCCTGGAACGCAGAGGTGGCGGCCCGCGCCGCGGCCGGCTGGGGCGGCGATCGCGCCGGCCTCTACACCCGTCCACCCGCCGAGACCGACGCCGGCGCCCCCACAGAGTCCAAGGCGCTGGCCTGGCTGACCGTCTGGGACGACCCGGCCGAAGCGGATGACTTCGCCCGGGCCGCCCGCCCCGTGCTGGAACGTCAGGCAGAGAAAAAAGCGGCCGAGGCGCCGACCGAGCAGGCGCTTCCCGACGGCGCGATCTTCTCGTCGTCGAACGGCCTCTTTGGCGTGGCCCGCAAAGGCGATGCGGTGGCGCTGCTCGTCGCCGCGCCCGAGGGCTCCGAGCCGGCGCTGGCGGCGATGCTGGGAACGCGCCGCCCCGAGCCTAGCCGGCGAGGAGGGAGTCGCCCACGACCTTCAGCTCCGCCAGGTTGTCAGCGTCGTGGTCGAGCAGGGGGATCCGAATGACCGGCGTGGCCGCCGCGCGCGCCGCCAGCCGTTCGAGCGCGCGCGATTCGGTGGCGTGAATCGCCTGAAATTCGCGGGCCAGCGAGGCCAGGCGAGCCGCCGCCGCCGCAACCGCCTGGTCCGACAGCTCGGCGTACGCCGCCGAGGCCCGAAGCGCGTCGCGCAACGCCGTCGCGTCGGTCAACCCGGGCGCGGGCTGGACCCGGTTGGCGACGAAGCCCGCCACCGGCACACCCGCCCCCTGGAGCCGCCCGTGGAAGTAGAGCGCCTCCTCGACCGCCACGCCGACGGGGGCCAGCACCAGCAGGAAGGCCGCTTCGGCGCTGCGCAACAGGGCGTCCACCGCCTGGGCGCGGGTCAGAAAACCGGCCAGCACGTCCTGGAAATCGACCAGGAAGGCCGCCAGGTCCTCGAGGAACGTGCTGCCCACCAGCTTGCCCAGACGCCGGAGCACCAGCGCCCCGCCCATCCGCAGCCGCTGGAACGACAGGCCGCCGCCGCTGGGCGGCCGCGCGAACCACTTGAGCGCCGGGCTGGAGACGGCCGCCGCGATCCGCTTGGGCGCGTCCAGGAAGTCCAGCGCGTTGGCGGTGGGCGGCGTGTCGAGCACGATCAGGTCGTAGCGTCGCTCGCGCGCCAGCTCATAGA
Organism: Polyangia bacterium; assembly: GCA_035578045.1. Lineage (GTDB taxonomy): Bacteria > Myxococcota_A > Polyangia > Fen-1088 > Fen-1088 > JADGRB01. The sequence goes on from DATJWP010000191.1 coordinate 44,173, forward strand.
GCGCCAGCGTGGCGGCGTACTCCTGCGACCCGGTCAGGCTGGTGGTGATCTGCCGGTAGATCGTGTTCTCGAAGACGCGGCGGCGCATGACCGGGTCGGCCACCTGCTCGTCGACCAGGCGCGCGAACGCCCGCGCGGTGTCCAGGCGCACCGCCCACAGCCGCGGGTCTTGCCCGTCTTGCCCGTCTTGGATCCCCAGCGCCCGGCAGGCCTCGGCGGGGACCGGGCGCGGTTCGGATCCGAGCCCCCCGACACCCAGCGCGTCCGCCAGGCGCGGCGCCGGATCGATCGTGCAGACCAGCGTCTTCTTGCCCAGCCGCGCCGCCAGCGCCCCCAGCGCAGCCGCCGTGGTCGTCTTGCCCACGCCGCCCGGACCGGCGCAGACCAGGATGCGTTTGTCAGCGACGAGGCCGCGGATCATCTTGCGTGGGCGTAGCAGGAACGGCCGCGGTCACCCGGCCAGCACCAGGAGGACGGTGATGTTGTCGGGCCCACCGGCCTCGTTGGCCGCGTCGACCAGCAGCTGGCACCCGGTCTGCAGATCCGTGGCATCCCGCAGGATGGTGGCGATCTTTCCGTCGGGGACCACCCCCCACAGGCCGTCCGTGCAGAGCAGGAACAGGTCGCGCGGCTGGACGCGGCCTACATAGATCGCCGGCTCGACCTCTTCCTTGCTCCCCAGCGCCCGCGTGACGACGTTGCGATGCGCGAAGGTGGCCAGCTCTTCTTCGGACATCTCGGGTCGGGCGGCGCGCATCTCTTCGGCCACCGAGTGATCGCGCGTGAGCTGCTTGAGGCTGCCGGCCCGGAACCGGTAGGCGCGGCTGTCGCCCGCATGCGCCACGGCCAGCCGCTCCTCGCCGATCGCCATCGCCACCGCGGTGGTTCCCATCCGCGTTCGCGAGCGATCGGCCGCCGCCGATTCCCGGATCTTGTCGTTGGCGACCTTGATCCCGTTTCGCAGCAGGTTGGCGGCCAGCGAGAGCGAACGGTCCACCGGGTACGGCCAGGTCTGCATGGGCTCGTTGTGGTACGAGCGGAAGAAGGTCTCGACGGCGTCGATCGCCATGGCGCTCGCCACCTCGCCGGCGTTGTGTCCCCCCATGCCGTCGGCCACCACGAAGAGCCGCGCATCCGGAAAGCTGCCGAAGGCGTCCTCGTTCTCGGCGCGCTGTCGCCCCGGGTGCGAGAGCGCCGCGGCGTTGAGCAACAGGGCCGGGGGCTCCCCGGTCAGCGACGGCGCCGACATCGAAACCGTCAGGTTCGCAAACAGCCAGCCCCGGGATCAAGCGAATTGTCGAACCGAGCTCAGGCCCGTCCCACCGCGTCGGCCCAGCGCACCAGATGCGCCGCGCGCGCCTGCGGCGCCATGGCCGGGGTGAAGACGCGCATGCGGGCCGTCTCGCCCCCCTTGTCGGCCGGGGGCAGACCGACGCCCAGCGCCGCCAGCTTGGCGGCCCCCAGCGCGGTCGATTCGACCATCTCGGGCCGGAAGATCTGCACCGCCAGCAGATCGGCCTGGATCTGCATCAGCAGGTCGTTCGCCGCGGCGCCTCCATCGACGCGCAGGTTGTTGATCGCCCGCCCGGCATCGGCCTGCATGGCGGTGACCAGGTCGACGTTCTGCAGCGCGATGGCCTCCAGCGCGGCGCGCGCCAGGTGCGCCCGCGTCGTCCCCCGGGTGATCCCGGTGATGAGGCCGCGGGCCTCGGAACGCCAGTGCGGCGCGCCGAGCCCCGTCAGGGCCGGGACGATGGTGACGCCGCCCGAATCGGGCACCGAGCGGGCCAGCGGCTCGATCTCGGCCGCGCTGCCGATGATCCCCAGCCCGTCGCGCAGCCACTGGACCAGCGCGCCGGCCACGAACGCGCTCCCCTCCAGCGCATAGGTGGTGCCGGACGCTGGGCCGGCCTCCAGCCGCCAGCCGACGGTGGTCAGGAGGCCCCGCGACGACAGGCGCGGCTCCGGGCCGATGTTCATCAGCAGGAAGGCGCCGGTGCCGTAGGTGCACTTGGCGTCGCCCGGCTCGGTGCAGTCCTGGCCGTAGAGCGCCGCCTGCTGATCGCCGGCCAGCCCCGTGATGGGGATGCCGTCCGGCAAACCCGGCACGCCCCGCGTCTCGGCGATTCGCCCCGCCGAGGGACCGATGTCGGGCAGCAGCCCCCGCGGAACGCCGAAAAGAGCGCACAGCTCGTCCGAGAAGGAACCCTCGCGCAGATCGTAGAGCAGGGTGCGCGAGGCATTGGTCGCGTCGGTCGCGTGGGTGCGCCCGCCGCTCAGCCGCCAGATCAGGAAGGTGTCGACGGTGCCGAACGCCAGGGCGCCGGCCTCGGCTCGCTCGCGCAGGCCCGCGACGTTGTCCAGCAGCCACCGGATCTTGGTCGCCGAGAAGTAGGGGTCCAGCACCAGCCCCGTCCGCTCGCGCACCGCCGGCTCATGACCGGAGCTCTTCAGCGCCACGCACAGCGGCGCCGTGCGACGGTCCTGCCAGACGATGGCGTTCGCGACCGGGCGGCCGCCCTGCCGTTCCCACAGCAGCGTGGTCTCGCGCTGGTTGGTGATCCCGATGGCGGCGACACGGCTGGCATCCACGCCGGCCATCGCCTGCTCGAGCGCCGCCAGCACCGAGGCCCAGATCGCCTCCGGGTCGTGCTCGACCTCGCCCGGCCGCGGGTAGATCTGCGCGAACTCGCGATAACCGCGGCCGCGCACCGTCCGGGACGCGTCGACCAGCAGCACGGTCGTACCCGTGGTCCCCTGATCGATGGCGACGATCAAGTCGCGTGGACGAAGCTCGGCTTCGCCGAGCGGAGTCCGTCGCGGGAGGGGGGCGGAACCCTCTGAGGGTTCCCGCGGTTGATCGTCGCGCACGCGCGGCTACGGTACCACCGACCAGCCGGCGTGCTCGCCCAGAAAGCGCGTCACGGCCTCGATGACCGTGGCGCGTTCCACGTCGTGCGCAACGATGTGGAACGACCGATCCAGCCAGAGCCGCTCGATCACGTCGCTCCCCAGGCTCCCCGTCAGCTCCAGCGAGTCCTCCATCGGCACGGTGTGATCGTGGCGACCGTGGATGACCAGCGTCGGGTGGCGCACCACGGGCAGGTCCGCGCGCACGACGTCCATCAGGTCCAGCAGCGCCTCCAACGCCGCGATCGGAAAGGCGGGCAGGCCGGGGTTCTCGGCGCGCACGGCCGGATCCGAGACGTCCGAGCCGAACAGCTTGGGCACGGCCGCCAGCGGGTGGCTGGCATAGTCGATCGGCAGCCGGCCGACCGCGCGGATCCCCATCACCTCGAGGGGCCGCAACCGCAGCGGCGCCGACATCACCGCGAGCGCCGAGACCCGATCCGGGTACAGGCGCGCCAGGCGCAGGGCCAGCAGCCCGCCCATGGAGAAGCCGCAGATCGCGACGCGCCCGCCGTGCGCCCGAGCCTGCATGCGCCCCAGCGCGGCCTCGGCCGAGGCCAGCCAGTCCGGCCACTTGGTCCGGGCCAGGTCGGACAAGGTGCCGCCGTGGCCGGCCAGCGTCGGGGCCTCGACGGAGCAGCCGAGCCGGCCGAACGCCTCGGCGATCGGCCGGATCTCCCAGGGCGTGCCGGTGATGCCGTGGAGGCACAGCACCGCGCGGTGGTCACCGGCGATCTCGACTGGCGACTTGTCCCCCGTGCCCGCCCGAAAGAGCTGGAGCATGTGACAAGGCTACCAGGATCCCAGGACTCAGGACTCATCGGGCGCCGGCAGACGTCGCCGGCGCCCGATCCACTCACTCTCCCCTACCCCGCCCTCGAGAACCACTACGGTTGGCGCGGGCGAGTTGGTTGAAGCCGGGAAAGCTTTTTCTGATGAATCGTTGTGTGAACGTCGCGCGCTCGAGGGGAGGCGCCGGGATGGCGGAGGGAGTCGAATGTCTGAGCTTCGGTGGTTCGGTGAGGAGAACGTCAAGGACGTGCGAGCGGCGATCAGGCATGCGCTGCGCCGGTCACGCCGCTGTGACAACGACGTCGACGATCTGGTCCAGACGTCCTTGCTGCGCTTCCTGTGCGCGTTGCGCGACGGTCGGATCGACCAGGAGGCCAACGTCGGTGGTTACCTGGCCACCATCGCACGCAATGCGGCTCACGACTGGTTGGTCGCGCGTTCCCGCGAGAAGCACCTCCGGGAAGCCGGGAACGCCGTCGATCGAGGCGCGCCCGTCCCCGACCCGGCGGATCTTCACGCGCTTCATCGGTACCTGCGCCAGCTCCCGTCCGACCTGGCGAGCGTCTACGAGATGCGCTTCGGCGGCGAGCTCTCGCAGCTTCAGGTCGCCCTGAAGCTGAAGCTCTCGCGGCAACAGGTCCGCACGCTGGAGAGCCGGCTGCTGCGGGAGGGCCAGCGCGCGCTGCGAGCAGACAGCCCAGAACCCCAGAAATGAAACGAGCCGCGGCCCCCAGCGGGAACCGCGGCTCGCGTCAGCTCTTCAGTTCGCTTACGGGCAGCCCGGGGTGCCGGAGCCGGCGACGCACAGCGAGCACTCCACCGTGCTGTTCAGGCTGGCGGCGTTCATCGAGGCCGAGTCCGCGCTGACCTTGAGCGCATAGCCGCCGCCCGGGCAGGCCGTCGCATCGGTCCCCAGCGACCAGCAGGGCGGCGCGTTGCCGTTCTCGGCGCAGTTCTGCACGACGACGTCCATCGTGTTCCCCTGGCCGTCCGTCAGGTGGTTCGTGACCACGCAGGCGGGCTGGTTGTTCGAGTCGGTCTGGATGGTGCCGGTGATGCAGTTCGGCTTGATGAGCGCGCCCAGCTTGGTGGCGATGGCGGTCATCGAGTTCCGGTAGCTGGCGTCGCAGATCGAGGCGACGACGCTGTTCGGGAATGCGTGGACGAACTGCGTGATGCGGACGCCCGGGTCGCCGAAGCTGCCGTCGGTCGGGTGCGCCGTGGCCATCGGGTTCACGTCGTCGCCGCCCTCCGCGCCGCACGAGTGCATGACCTGCGGCCAGACCTGGCCCGAGGTGCCGGGCGGTGGGCTGGACGGCGGCACCCAGACGACGCCGTAGGGATCCGGCGGCGCCGTGATGGCGGCGACCAGGATCTGGTTGTCGGGGTCGGTCTTCAGCGACTTGATGTCCTTCACGAACTGGGTGACCGAGGTCAGCGCGTTCTGGTTACCCGACGCCTCGTTGTCCTCGCAGTCCGTCAGGTTGAGGATGGGCGGACTCCCGCTGGCGTTCGCCGGCGGGTTGAGCGGCGGAACGATCATGTTGCCGCTGGGATCCTTGCAGAGGTGGGCGCCGCGCGGGCCGCCGTTGCAGCGGTAGTTGGCGATCGGGCCGTCCGGGTTCGTGATCGACTGCATGCCGCCGTTCAGCGAGAAGATCGTGGTGTTCGGCGGCGCCGAGCAGTCGTCCTCGTTGGTGAGAAGGACGATGCCCAGGTAGGCGTCCGGCCGCAGGAAGTTGGCGTTGCCCGAGGGAGGGCCGCCCTGGCCGTCGGCGCCGAGCGCGCGGTCGATCGAGGCGAGCTGGTGCTCGAAGCCGCACCCCGCCGCGCCCAGCTGCGCGATGCACTCGAACACGCTCTCGATCGGATCGGTGAAGTTCTTCTGGCCGTCGACGTCCGAGATGAACGTGGCGCCCGGGTCCAGGGTCGTCGCGTTGCACATGCCGGCCGCGCCGATGTTGTACTGGAAGTTGCCGCCGTCGCCCGACGGGGTGCAGCCGATCTGGTTGGTCGAGTCGCCCGGCGCGCCCATGTCGGATGACACGACCGCGATGTGCACGTTCGGCAGGCCGTTGGGCAACCCCTCGAGCACCTGCATGAAGGCCGGAAGCTGCATGGCCAGCTTCTGCTGCATCGACGTCATGGACGACGAGTTGTCGATCATGAAGAGGATGTCGACGTTGTTGTTGATCTTCTGGGTGACCGTCGACGTCAGGGTCGCCGTCGGTGTGATGGTCGGCGCCTCGAGCGTGCGCGACGTGCAGGCCCACAGGGCCGGTGCTGCAGCGGCCAGGCCCGCCCAGCGGAGCGCGCGCCAACAACGCGAGCGAAGAGACTTGCCGATCATGGGGAATCCTCCTGAAGGGATGGGGCAGCGGCGCCCGGGGGGCAAAACTGCGCGATTATAGGGAGCCGGGGGAACCACTTCAACCATCCTTCGAGAAGCAACCGCCAGGCCAGGGCGGCCGGGCCGAAAGGCGCCGGATCGTGGGGCCGCCCCCTCTACGCCCGCCAACCCGGTTGGCAGCGACGCCAACCATCGGACAGGAACCCCGGGAGGGGTTCCTTGGACTTGCCGCGACGACTCCGCTGGGCGGAGCCCGCTCCGTCAACGCGATCAGCAGCCCGGGGCCGTCGACCCGGGTACGCAGACCGAGCACTCGACCGTTGCGTCGAGGCTGGTGGCGCTCATGGCCTGCGAATCCTGAGTGATCGTCAGGGCCTGGCCACCCCCGGGGCAGGCATTCATGTCCGGCTGGAGCGTCCAGCAGGGAGCCTGGTTCCCGTTGGCGGCGCAGTTCGGCACCAGGACGTCCATGCTCGTCTGGTTGTCGCTGGTCAGGTGGTTGGTGACGGCGCAGGCGGGCTGGCCCTGGTCATCCTTCTGAATCGTGCCGGTGATGCAGGTCGGCCTGAGCAGCTTGGCCAGCGCGTTCGCGATGGCCAACATCGACTGCCGGTAGCTGGCGTCGCAGATCGAGGCGACCACGCTGTTCGGGAAGGCGTTGGCGAACTCCGTGATCCGGACCCCCGGGTCGCCGAAGCTGCCGTCGGTGGTGGTCTGCGTGATCATCGGGTTCACGAGGGGCCCCCCCTGGGCGCCGCACGAGTGCATGACACTCGGCCACAGCTCATTGGCCTGCTGGATGGTGGGCGGGGGGTTGGGCGGCGCCCAGACCACGCCGTAAGGATCGGGCGGCGCTGTGATGGCACCAACCAGGATCTGATGGTCCGGATCGGTCTTCAGGTTCCGGATGTCGCTCACGAACTTGCTGACCGGAGTCAGCGCGCTGCTGCCGGTCGTGTTGTCCTCGCAGTCGGTCAGGTTCAGGATGGGCGGGTTCCCGGAAGCGTTCGACGGCGGCAGCAACGGCGGGACGACCATGTTGCCGCTGGGGTCCTTGCAGAAGTGCCCGCCGCGTGGACCGCCGTTGCAACGATAGTTCTGGAGCGGCCCGTCCGGGTTGAGGGTTCCCTGCTCGCCTCCGTTCAACGAATAGATCGTCGTATTGGATGGTGCCGAGCAGTCGTCCTCGTTGGTCAGAATAACGATGCCCAGAAAGGCGTTGGAGCGCAGAAAGTTGGCGTTGGCCGCCGGCGGAGGCGCGCCGTCGCCTCCCAGCGCGCGGTCGATCGACGCGAGCTGGTGCTCGAAACCGCAACCCTTGTCACCGAGCTGCGCGATGCACTGGAACACGTCCTCGATCGGGTCGGTGAAGTTCTTTTGGCCGTCGACGTCCGAGATGAACGTGGCGCCCTGCGCCAGCGTCGTCGACAGACATGTGGCGCCGGCGCTTGGCACGGACTGGAAATTGCCGTCGTCGCCCATGGGCGTGCAGGCGATGTTGTTGGTGGAGTCCCCGGGGGCGCCCATGTCGGACGACACGACCGCGATGTGCACGTTGGGCAGCCCGTTGGGCAGCGTCTCGAGCACGTTCATGAACTGCGGCAGTTCATCTTCCAGCTTCTGCTGCATCGACTTCATCGACGACGAGTTGTCGATCATGAAGAGGATGTCGATGTTGTTGTTGATCTTTTCGGTCACGGGGGTCGTGAGAATCGCCGTCGGGGTGATGACCGGCGACTCGAAGGTCCGCGACGTGCAGGCCCACAACGCAGGCACTGCGGTTACCAGGGCGCTCCAGCGGAGCACGCGCCAGCAGCGTGACGAAGGCGAGGTTCGAACCGTGTGTCGAGTCATGCGGTCCGTAACAGCAACGGTCGCGCCAACCGTTGGGGCCGCAATTGCGGTCTTTCAGCGTCGAAAACGCCAACGACGCTGACAACGATGCCAACGCCAACTTCATAGGCGGACGATCGCGCAGAGCATCTGACCGGCGAAGTGGCGCGCGCCCGGCGGGTCATCGGCGCGCAGCGGCCGCAGGAAGCTGTTCAGCACCAACCCCTGCTCGTCCCGCCGGCTGTCCGGACGGGCGGGATCGACGAAGCTGTGCTGGATGCGGCCGCCACGCGCCTCGACGAAGGCGATGCGGCCGGAGCGTGACACGTGCTCGATCAGGGCGGCGTGGTCGGCGCACTCGGGCCGGTCGCCCGTCCCGTTCGTATCGAAGAAGAGCACGTCGCCGGGGCGCGCCGACGACGGCGAGACCAGCCGGTGCGACGTCCGCAGGTAACCCCACAGGGCGCGCGTGCTTCCGTCGGTTCCGAAGCGGAGCCCGGACGCGTGGAGTGTCCGCACCACGAAGACCGCCCCTTCATCCCGGTGGGGCGCCGCCTGGCTGGTCGTGGCGCAGCCCAGCGCGCACAGCCCCAGCACGGCGACGACGGCCAGAAGAATCTCCAGCAGGCGGATGCGAGGTTCGCCGGGGAGCTGCAGCGACATGGCCGCATCGTAGGACATGTAGGACATCTGTCCACTTTTGACCACCGCAGCCGCGGCGACGCCGATGGACTAACGTGCGCGTGGGGATGCGCCGCTTCCCGACAGCGATCTTCCTGTTCGCGTTCTTCGGCTGGGCGTTCGACTTCTACGACCTGGTCCTGCTCGGGTTCCTGAAGGACGCCGTCGCGCGCGACCTGCACCTGTCGCACGGCGCCGAGGCCTGGCTGCTGGGCGTCGGGCTGGGCGCCTCGGGGATCGGCGGCCTGGTGGCCGGCGCCCTGGCCGATCGCTACGGGAAGCGCGCGGTGCTGTCGGGAACCGTCGCCGTCTACTCGCTGGGCTCGCTGATCTGCGGCTTGGCGCCGACCGGCGCGGTGTTCTTCGCGGGGCGGATCGTCCAGGGCATCGGCGTCGGCGGCGAATGGGCGATCGGACACGGGATGCTGGCCGAGGCGGTCGCGCCAGCCCTGCGCGGGCGCGCCGCCGCCGCCCTGCAGTCGGGCGAACCGTTCGGCGTCGCCCTGGCGGCGCTGGTCGGCTACCTGCTCTTGCCGCGCGTCGGGTGGCGCGCGGTGCTGATCGGCTCCAGCGCGACCGCGCTGCTGGCCCTGGCGGCGCGCGCTTCAGTCCACCTGCCAAAGACGCCGGCTGTCCGGCGGAACTACCTGGACGAGCTGCGGCAGGCGGCGCGGGCGCCCGGGCTGGTGGGCCGGTTCGTCAAGGCCTGGCTGCTGGGCGTGTTCAAGCTGGGGACCTACTGGAGCTGTTACACCTGGCTCCCCACGTTCCTCAGCAAGGGGATGCACCAGAGCATCGGCCGATCGCTGACCTGGATGGTGACGGCGCAGCTCGGGCAGCTCAGCGGGATGTTGACGTTCGGCGCCGTCTCGGACCGGCTGGGGCGGCGGCCGGCGTTCGCGGCTTATTCGTTGCTCACGGCCGCCGCGATCGGCGCGCTGGCGCTTGGCTGGAGCGACCTGCTGGGTCACCCCGCCGCGTTCTGGACCGTCATGCTCTGCCTGGGCATCGGCTCGGGCTGCACGGCCGGCTTCGGCGCGCTGCTGGCCGAGCTGTACCCGACGGAGGTGCGCGGCGCCGCCATGGGCGCCACCTATAACCTGGCGCGGTCCGCGCAGTTGCTGGCGCCGCTGGTGGTGGCCGCGGCGGTCGAGCGGGGCGGCCTCAGCGGCGGACTGGCCGTACCGTGCGTGCTCGCGCTGGCGACCGCGGCGTGGGTGTGGGTGCTACCTGAGACCCGTGGGATTGCCCTGAAATCATTGCGAGATGCGGGAAGTGGGGGCTGAAGGGGGGTATTATTGGAAACAATGCGAGACGTCTTCATTGTGTCTGGCGCCCGGACGCCCATCGGCTCTTTTCAAGGCGCGCTCTCCAGCCTGCCGGCACCCAAGCTGGGGGCCGTGGCCATCAAGGCGGCGCTCGATCGGGGTACGGTTCCGGCCGACGCCGTCGGCGAGGTCTACATGGGATGCGTGCTGCCCGCCGGCCAGGGACAGGCGCCGGCCCGGCAGGCCTCCATCGCCGCCGGGGTCCCCGCCTCCGTCGGCGCGGTGACGGTCAACAAGGTCTGCGGCTCCGGCCTGAAGTCGGTGGTGTTCGCGCGCAACGCCATCGCGGCCGGCGAGCACGACGTGGTTGTGGCGGGCGGCATGGAGTCGATGAGCAACGCCCCCTACCTGCTGCCGAAGGCGCGCGAGGGGTACCGGCTCGGGCACGCCCAGGTGATCGACTCGATGATCACGGATGGCCTCTGGGACCCGTACGGCAATGTCCACATGGGCGACTGCGGCGAGCTGTGCGCCCGCGAGAAAGGGATCTCGCGCGCAGACCAGGACGCGTTCGCCGCCGAATCGTACCGGCGCGCGCTGCGGGCCCAGGCCGAGGGGAAGTTCCGCGGCGAGATCGTGCCCGTCGAGCTATCCCAGAAGAAGGGAGCGGCGGTCGTGGTCGCGGACGACGAGGAGCCGGGCCGCGGCAACATCGAGAAGCTCCCCACCCTTCGCCCGGCATTCCAGAAAGACGGCACCATCACCGCCGGGAATGCCTCGTCGATCAACGACGGCGCGGCGGCGCTGGTGCTGGCCGGCGCCGACGTCGCGGCGGCGCGCGGCTGGAAGCCGCTGGCGCGCATCGTGGCGACCGCCGGGCACGCGCAGTCGCCCGAATGGTTCACCACCGCGCCCACCGGCGCCATCCAGCGGCTGCTCGAGCGCGCCGGCTGGAAGAAGGACGACGTCGATCTCTGGGAGATCAACGAAGCCTTCGCGGTGGTCTCGATCATCAACAACCGCCTGCTTGGGCTGGATCCGGCGCGCGTGAACGTGTGGGGCGGCGCCGTCGCGCTGGGACACCCGATCGGCGCGTCCGGCGCGCGGATCCTGGTGACGTTGCTGGCGGCGCTGGCCGACACCGGCAAGCGCCGTGGCGTCGCCTCGCTGTGCATCGGCGGCGGCGAGGGGATCGCCCTGGCGGTCGAGCGCGTCTGACGTTACCTTGGCGGACTCCATGTCAGCGTCGGCTTTGGACGGCATTTCCCGCCTCGGCGTGGTCGGCGCCGGGCAGATGGGGCGTGGGATCGCCCAGCTGGCCGCCTCCGCGGGGTTCGCCGTCACCCTGGCCGACAGCGGGCGCGACGTCGCCACCCGCGGAAAGGCCACCATCGGCCAGCAGCTGGACCGGCTGGTCGAGAAGGGGAAGCTGACCGCCGACGATCGCGGCGCGATCATGGGGCGGATCGAGCCGGCCGATCTCTACGGCGGTCACCTGGAGGCGGCCGACTTCGCCATCGAGGCCGCGACCGAGAGCGTGTCGACCAAGCGCGAGATCTTCCAGACGCTGGACCGCGTCTGCCGCAGCGGCATCGTGCTGGCCACCAACACCTCGTCGATCAGCATCACGGCCATCGGCGCGGCGGTGACCCGCCCCGAACGCGTGATCGGGATGCACTTCATGAACCCGCCGCCGGTGATGAAGCTGGTCGAGATCATCCGCGGCCTGGCCACCGCCGACGAGACCTATCAGACGACCCGCGCCCTGGCCGACCGGCTGGGGAAGCAGACCGTCGTGTCGCGCGACGTCCCCGGCTTCATCGTGAACCGCGTGCTGATGCCGATGCTGAACGAGGCCTGCTTCGCCCTTTACGAGGGGATCGGGTCGGTCGAGGACATGGACGCCGCCATCAACATGGGCCTCAACCACCCGATGGGTCCGTTCGCGTTGATGGACCTGATCGGGCTGGACACGACGCTGTCCATCCTGGAGGTGATGCACCGGGACCTGGGCGATCCCAAGTACCGTCCCTGCCCGCTGCTGCGCCAGTACGTCGCCGCCGGCTGGCTGGGACGCAAGGCCGGACGCGGCTTCTACAAGTACAGCGCATGAGCGATCCGGCCAAACCGCGCGCGCTGGTGGACCGCGACGGGGCGGTGGCGGTCGTCACCATCAACCGCGCCGAGGCGCGCAACGCGCTGGACGGCGAGACCTTCGACGCGATCGGGGCCGCCTTCGGCCAGGCCGAGGCCGATCCGCAGGTCCGCTGCGCGATCCTGGTGGGCGCGGGCGACAAGGCGTTCGCGGCCGGCGCCGACATCAAGGCGATGGCCGACGCGGATCCGGCCACCGCCGACGTGCTGGTCGGGCACGCGCACCGACTGGCCGATCGACTGGAGGCCTCCCGGCTGCCCGTGATCGCGGCCGTCCACGGCTTCGCGCTGGGCGGCGGGCTGGAGCTGGCCCTGGCCTGCGACTTCATCTTCGCGGCGCGCGGAGCCAAGCTGGGCTTCCCCGAGGTGGGGCTGGGGGTGATCCCGGGCATGGGCGGCACCCAGCGGCTGGCCCGGCGCATCGGCGTGCCGCGCGCGCGCGAGCTGATCTATCGCGGCGCGATGATCGACGCCGAGGAGGCCATGCGGCTGGGGTTCGTGAACGCGGTGGTCGAGCCCGCGGATCTGCTGCCGCGGGCCCGCGCGGTCGCGGCCGAGATCGCCACCCGCGCGCCGCTGGCGATCGCGGCGGCCAAGCAGGTGCTGCGCCGAGGCGCCGACGCGGGGCTGGATGCCGGCGTGTCGATGGAACGACACCTGTTCGCGTCGCTCTTCGCCACGGAGGACCAAAAGGAGGGGATGCGTGCCTTCATCGAGAAGCGCGCGCCCAAGTGGACAGGACGATGAACTTCGAGCTGACCCCCGAACAGAAGATGATCCGCGACACCGCGCGCGACCTGGCCGCCCGCGAGATCGCGCCGAAAGCCGCCGAGATCGACCGCTCGCACCAGTTCCCCCGGCGCATCTTCAGCCGCCTGGGCGAGCTGGGCCTGCTGGGCATCATGGTCCCCGAGAAGTGGGGGGGCGCGGGCCTGGACGCCCTGTCCTACGCGCTGGCGCTGGAGGAGATCTCGCGCGCCTGCGCGTCGACCGGGGTCGCGATGTCAGTGCAGAGCTCGCTGGTCGAGGCGCCGATCCTGAAGGAAGGGACCGACGCGCAGCGGGCGCGCTGGCTTCCCGACCTGGCGGCCGGCCGGAAGATCGGCTGCTTCGCGCTGTCCGAGCCCGAGGCCGGGTCCGACGCCAAGGCCCAGAAGACGCGGGCGGCGCGCAACGGGAGCCGCTGGGTCCTGAACGGGACCAAGAACTTCATCACCAACGGCCCGGTCGCCGACCTGGCCATCGTGGTGGCGGCCACCGATCCGGCGCAGGGGAGCCGCGGCATCACGACGTTCCTGGTGCCGATGAACACGCCGGGCGTGACGGTCGGCCCGCCCGACGACAAGCTGGGGATCTGCGGCGCGCCCAGCGCGCAGGTCTTCCTGGCCGACTGCGCGCTGGACGACGACGCCCGGCTGGGCGAGGTGGGCAGCGGCTTCAAGATCGCGATGCGCGCGCTGGACGGCGGCCGCATCGGCATCGCGGCGCAGGCGCTGGGGATCGCGCGGGCGGCGTTCGAGGACGCGCTGGCCTATGCGCGCGAGCGCAAGACGTTCGGCCAGCCGATCGCCGAGCACCAGGCCATCCAGTTCAAGCTGGCCGACATGCGCACGGAGATCGACGCGGCGCGGATGATGCTGTGGCGCGCGGCGGTCAAGAAGGACGCGGGCGGCGCCTACGGCACCGACGCGGCGATGGCCAAGCTGTTCGCCTCCGAGGTCGCGAACCGCGTCGCCAAGGAGGCGGTGCAGATCTTCGGCGGCTACGGCTACCTGCGCGACTACCCCGCCGAGCGCCACTACCGCGACGCGAAGATCACCGAGATCTACGAGGGGACCAGCGAGATCCAGCGCATCGTGATCGCTTCGGCCTTGCTCAAGGAGTGAACCTGAGGATAAGGTCGGCTCCGTCGAGGAGGCCCTCATGAGACCGATCAGGTTCCGCACGGAGACCCTCGCAGGATTGGCGCTTCTCTCGTCGGTGGCGCTCGGCTGCGCCGAGACCGACGCCGGGAACAACCAGACCGTGCACGTCGTGAAGACGCCGGAGCAGTCCTCGCAGACCAGCGGCATCTCGCCCGACAAGGAGGCCGAGGTGCAGCTGCTGCTGCAGCAGCGCGATCCGTCGACGCTGCGCTGCTACCAGGACGTCCTCGACGAGAAGCACGATCGCGCCTTCAAGGGGACGGTCATCGTCCTGCTCTCGCTGGAGCCTGCCGGCGGGAGCTCGAAGGGGACGGCCAAGGTGATCGGCGGGACGCTGAACAACAAGGACGTCAACGACTGCCTGGTCTCGAAGCTGAACGAGTTCGAGTACCCGCAGATCGGCCAGGCCGGCACCATGCAGTACGTCTACCGCTTCGAACCGGCGTATTGACGGTGTCCGCGTGAAGCTCCCGGAGGCCCGTCCGGACCCGGGTTGGTCGCTGCTGCGCGAGCACGATCAGCAGGAGCTGTGGGACGACTCGATCGCGCCGCACGTCGCCGCGTCGTACCGGGCCCGCATGTCGCTGCTGGCCGGTCTGGTCGGTGAGGCGAGCGGGCCCGCCGGGCACGTGCTGGACGTCGGCTGCGCGCAGGGGACGCTGGGCTTGATGCTGGCCGAGCGCGGGTTCCAGGTCGACCTCCTGGACCTGCGCTCCCAGAACATCGCTTATGCGCAGGCGCGGTACGAGCACGGCGCGGTCCGCTTTCACGTCGGCCTGCTCGGCGAGGACTGCCCGCCCGAGCGCGACTTCGACGTGGTGGTCTGCACGGAAGTGCTCGAGCACGTGCCGGCTCCTTCGGAGCTGCTGCGTCAGCTGGCCGGCAAGGTCAGGCCGGGCGGCGCGCTCTGCCTGACGACGCCGAACGGCGAGTACATGTTCTCCCGGCTCCCGACCTACGGCGGAGCGCGGCAGAGTACGATCGACGACAGCGAGGCGAACAGCTCCGACGGCGACGCCCATCGGTTCCTCTACACCCGCGATGAGCTGATCACGCTGGTCCGCTCCGTCGGGCTGCGCATCGAGCGGCACGGGTTCTTCCTGCCGGCGTGGCTGGAGGGGCACGCCAAGACGCGCCACCTCCACCGGCTCTATTACAGCGCGCGCCACAAGCTGCTCACGCCTCCGGCCACGCTGCCCGAGGCGCTGGGCCGCCGGCTGTGCTCCTCGCAGTACCTGGTGGCGCGGCGCGCGACCTGATCGTCCCCCTGGGGCCTGAAGCCCCACGCAGGATTTGCTAACTACCGGCGGTTGCGCCAGCCGAATGGCGCAGCAAGTTGTCGAAACCATCGGCGGGCAGGTCGGAACTGCAGGAACTTTCTCGGCCGCCGATTGTCTGAAGGACGCCTGATTTCCCAGGCCCTAACGCCCGGATGAAGTTCGTTCCCCTGGTCTTGCTCATGGCTGCTCTCGGCTCCGCTTGCGGAGGAGACAAGGGCGCCCGTCGTGGTGAAGGCGGTCCCGAATTCGCCATGAGACGCAAGACCCCACCCCCGAGGCCTGCAGACCCCTACGCCGCGATGAGCCTGTCCAGCGAGGTCGGCGTGGTCGACAGCGCGGACGTCGAGGCGACCATCCAGGACCACTTCGACGAAGTGCGCGGCTGCTACGCGCGCGCCGGCAAGGCCCAGAAGTACGCGGAGGGCAAGGTCCTGCTGCGGTTCTTGATCGCCGGCGACGGCGCCGCCCAGGACGTCTGGGTGCTCGAATCGTCGCTGGGGAACTACGACGTCGAGCGCTGCCTGGTCGAGGTCGGCCGCCGGATTCACTTCAACGCCCCGGCCGGCAACAAGGCCACCACGTTCGAGTACCCGGTCGAGTTCCGCTCGTCGACGGGGGTCGCCGTGCTGGACATCGACCACACCAAGGCCGAGCACGACGTCGCGACGCTGATGCCGCAGCTGGCCGCCTGCGGGCGCATCGCTGACGAGGACGTGAACGCGATCGTCTACATCGAACCCAACGGGCTGCCGGGCTCGGTGGGCCTGGCGGGGGCCGCCGCGCTGGACGAGGACGCGGGCGACTGCGTCGTTCAGACGATCCGCGGCTGGCGCCTGTCGATCGCGCGCCCTGGCCTGGTCGTCCGCACGAACTTCACGATTCCCCCGACGCTGGCGACCGCCGAAGCGTCACACCACCTGCACCACCGCCACCACTGACATCCGATCAGGGTTGAGTCGTGCGGTGGAAGATGTCGCCGTTGCCGCTGATCGTGCAGGTGTCGACCTGCACGTAGTTGCCCATGTTCGTCCCGTCGTCCTGCATGAACGGGCCGCTGCCGTCGCCCGCCAGAAGCAGCCGGGGAGCCTTGCTGGTGCTGCTGGCCTGCAGCTTGGTGAACGAGAGATCAGAGAAGGTGAAGTCGATGAAGGCCGGGTTCCCGTTCGAGTCCGTCCCCAGGACGTAGCGGCATAGCGGCGCGCTGCCCGTGTACGGATCGGGGTTGACCAACGACGCGGTCACTCCGGTCTTGTCGACGTCGAAGCTCATTCCGGGCGGGACGCACGCGCCCGAAACGTCCGTCAGATCGGCCAGGACACCGTGATCCAGATCAAGTTCCTGCCAGATCGCGAACGAGCCCGTGCCCGCCGTTTGGCAAGTGACCGTGAACGAGGTGGTCGATCCCTCGATGTCCCAGACCCCCATGAAGGCTTCGGCCACGCCGTCTGAATTTCCGCTCGAGCTGCTTCCGCATCCGGCGGCGAGCAGGCCAGCCAGCAACAAACCTCCCAAGAATCCTCTGTTCCGGCTGTGCATGCGGCCCCTCCGTAAGCGCGGTGAACGTTTTTGCGAAATTACCCCGGTTCGCCCTCCGGACACCACCGTTCAGTTATTGCAAATGGGAATCCCTTCGATCCGCCATTTGGAAGAGGAAGAAAAACCATGGCCGGATCGGGCGGAACGAATTTATGCGCTACGCGGGCGCAGCGGGATTATCCTCGCCCGGCAGTGAGGCGCGCTCGGTTTGCCGCGGCCGTCCTGGTAGTCGTTGGTGGATTGATCTGCGCGGACGCCGCGCAGGCCGATGTCGCCCTGCCCGACGTGGTGCGGACGCCGGCCAGCGCGGGCGGCCACGCCAGCAACGGCCTCGCGCAGAAGTTCGCGGGCAGCGCGCTGGAGCTGTCGTCGTACGTCGGCTCGGGGACCTTCTACGACAGCGGCTATCACGACCCCTACGTGTCCTTCGCGCTGTTCGCGCGGCCAACGTACGACGTGGGCACCCGCTTCAAGCTCTCGTTGAGCGCGCGCATCTATGTCGAGGCCGAGATGACCCAGCCCGACAACCCCGAGGGGCGGCATTTCTATCCATACGATCCGTGGCTCTGGCTCTCCGCTTCGAACCTGCACACCTTTGCGCGCTCGAAGATCCGGATCGGGGCGACGTTTCGCACGATCTTTCCCCTCTCCTACGAGAGCCGGTACCAGCACCTGATCTTCGGCCTGGGCGGCGGGCTGAACTTCAACCGCCTGTTCGAGCTGGGTCACGCGCCCGTCAAGGACCGGCAATGGACGCTGGCCCTGTCGTACGTTTCGCTGGCCTACAAGTACTTCCACACCAGCGACTTCCGCGGCACCGGACCGAACGACACCTCGGGCTGCCGCGCCCCGGACAGCGCGGCGCTGGGCGGCGCCACCACCGCGGGAGGCGAGCCTGCCGCCTCTGCCAGCGATCGCTGCGGCGGCCCGGCCAACCCGGACTTCAGCTTCCAGAACGGGATCATCGCGCTGCTGGCCCGCGGCAAGTGGTCGCTCAACGTCTCGCTGCTCCTGGTCAACACGTTCTCCTACGCGGTCCCGCTCGATTCCTACTCGTCCCAGTACGCCGTGGCGCGCGGGCGCACCGACACAACCTGGGGGATCGTCGCCATCGGCTATCAGATTCGGCCGCGCGTCGGCCTGTCGGTGGGGGTCTCCAGCCAGCAGCCCGCGCTGGACTCCCGTTACCAGAACCCGCGCTTCCCGTTCTTCGATCTCTCCGGCGGCGCCAACGCCAACAACTTCACGCAGCTCTTCGTGAGCCTGAACGGAACCCTGTAGGAGGACTCAGCCATGGCCGGCATCCGACGACTCTCATCGATCGCGCTCGTCACCCTGGTCGCAGCGGCGGCCGCCGGCTGCGCTGGTCAAGGCGACATCGATCGCACGCAGCCCGACAAGGTCGACAAGTCGATCTTCGTCAACGCCGACGGGACCGCGCGGACCTTTTACTACCGGAAGACCACCACCGGGGTGCCGCCGACCAGCGCCTACGCCTACGAGGGCATCCAGGGCTCGCTGCTCAAGGTGCGCTTCGAGATCCAGGAGCAGTACCTGCTGGGATACCGCGCCTACGACTACGCGCCCGGGTCCGAGGGGCAGTTCACGAGCGGCGCGAACAACATGGACACGCCGTTCTTGATGTTCCCCATCACGTCGCAGTTCGACGTGAAGCGCGAGTACAACCCCGCCACCGGCGAGCAGACCAACGTCATCTCCGAGAACACGACCGACCGCCCCTGGAACGAGCGCCAGTACATGCGGGTCAACTGGTCGCAGAACCTGGCCGATCCGACCACGCCCGACAGCGAGACCGTCGATCCGACCAATCCATTCTTCCCGGCCCAGACCATCCCCGTGGGCTTCTCGGTCGGCCAGGGCGATCAGGCGCTGGTCGACCAGAACCAGCCGATCATGACCCACGACTACGTCGACTTCACGACGGTCGAGATCCGCACCCCCGACTACAACGCCTGTATGCAGCTGTTCGACACCTACGACGACAGCGGCCCCTGGGGCTGCGGCCCGGCGCAGATCACCTATCGCAACTCGCTGCTGCCGGTGGGGGACAACGAGTACGAGCCGCTCTCGTACCCGGACAATCAAACCCTCTACAACCCCGACGGCACGCCGGTCCAGGCGGCGTTCGACCCCTACGGCAACCAGGTCGACTGCACGCCGGACGCGCTGGCCGCCGCCGGTCTGTCGGGCGCCGACTGCCAGTCGCTGACGGTCGGGCAGTTCTCGAAGTTCGGGTTCTTCCGCTCCGTCCGGCAGAACTACAACGCCCAGGTCGGCTCGACCACCCAGGCGCGTGAGTACCTGATCAATCGCTGGAACATCTGGCAGAACACCATCCAGCGCGACGCCTCCGGCAGCCCGATCCTGGACAACAACGGGAACCCGGTGCGGCTGCCCTACTCGGAGCGCAAGACCCGGGTCATCACCTACTACACCAACCCCGAGTTCCCGCCGGACGTCTGGGACGAGGCCAACGCGGTGGTGCAGGACTGGAACCAGGCCATGAAGATGACCGTGGCCGGCGCGCAGTGGGCCGAGAAGAACCCGGGCCGCGCCCTGGCGATGGCCGACCTGACGACGGCCGCGCAGAACGTGCCCGACATCATCGTGCTCAAGCACAACGACTGCGAGCTGGGGAACGTGCAGAACTTCGTGAGCGCTCACCCCGACGTGCTCGACATGGTGAAGCAGCAGGTGTCCACCGGCACGCTGGACATCGACAGCGTCGTCGACGGCACCGATACCGCCGACCTCGAGAAGGCCTGCAGCGCGCTCTACTCGGTGACCGCCTCGCTGCCCGCCGGCGATGCGCGCCACTTCGACTGGGAGCGCAACGGCGACCTGCGCTACTCGTTCATCTACTGGGTCGACCGGCCCCAGCCGGACGGCCCGCTGGGCTACGGCCCGCCGTCGGCGGACCCGGAGACCGGCGAGATCGTCTCGGCGTCGGCCTACATCTATGGCGCCTCGCTGGACACCTACGCGCAGTTCGCCGTCGACAGCATCAACCTGGCCAACGGGAACCTGGACCCCGACGACCTGCTGTCCGGCAAGACCATCAGCGACGTGCTGGCCGAGACGGCCGGCATGCAGCAGCTTCGCAAGCACGAGACGCTGTCCGACGCCAACCGCTCCGCCGCCTACGCGCGCTTCAAGTCGCTGGGGTCGCAGGCCGACCGGCTGGTCAAGGTGGGCGCCGGCGCCGACGACCGCACCGTCTCGTCGGTCGCGGGGACGCAGCTGCAGAGCCTGCTGTTCAACGACGACGTGCTGCCCGGGATCCTGCCCGGCTACAAGCCGGGCGGCACCCCCCCGCCCGACGTGGTCAACACCGCGATGGGCGAGGAGTGGTTCTCGTCGCAGGCGCGCGAGGCGCGCAAGGCCAGGCTGCAGACGCTGGCGATGAACGGCTGCCTCTACATGGGCGAGTTCGCCGACGACGCCATCCTGAGCACGGCGCTGCAGTACGACCAGATGAAGCTGGGTCCCGAGGACATGTTCAAGGCGCTGCGGATCGCGATCTTCCGCGGCTTGGCCGACCACGAGATGGGCCACACCATGGGCCTGCGCCACAACTTCTCGGCCTCGACCGACGCGCTGAACTACGGCGACCAGTACTGGCAGGCGGCCGTCGATCCGACCACGACCGACACCCAGAAAGAGGTCAACGAGGCCAACTACGAGTACGCGTCGGTCATGGACTACGGCGCGCGCTTCAGCACCGACATCTCGGGCCTGGGCAAGTACGACATGGCGGCCATCCGGTTCGGCTACGGGCAGCTGATCGATCTGATCCCGCAGTCCAAGGAGAACCTGTGGAACGGGCTGACCTCCGACATCTTCTTCAACGACTACAAGAAGCTGCCGGCCGAGACCAGCCAGAGCGGAGATCCCAACGACATCTCGGCCATCGGCACCTCAGCCACCTTCGTCGCCTCGTACAAGGACGAGATCAACAGTCTGCTGAGGACGGGCGGCGCGTACGCCGAGCGGCCGTACAAGTTCTGCTCCGACGAGTTCGAGGGGAACTACGACTGCAAGACCTGGGACCGCGGCGCGAACCAGCAGGAGGTGGTCGGCGACGTCACCGACAGCTTCCGCAACTACTACGTCTTCAACGCCTACAAGCGCGGTCGAACCACCTGGCAGATCGACACCTACCTGAACCGGCTGGAGTCGCACTACTTCAACAAGTACACGGAGGCGTTCCAGTTCTTCTATTACTTCGGCGACCAGCTGGCCGGGACCGACTTCGGGGACGACCTGATGCTGGCCTCGATCGACGCGCTCAACGCGCTGGGCGCGATCCTGGAGACGCCCGAGCCCGGGCTGCACTGCTTGACGCCGTACAGCCCGAACGTGCTCACGCCGCCCATCGCCACGACCGATTGCGGCAGCAACCCGACCTCGACGCTCAACCTGCCGGACGCCAAGCCCTACTACATCGAGTTCTCGAACGACTTCTACTACACGATCCTGCGCACCGGCTCGCTGTACGAGAAGCTGGAGGCGCTGTTCACGCTCACCACCACCGAGGCCACCTTCTTCAAGGTCGACACCTTCGCGGACGCCAACCGATACTCGGTGAACTTCTATCAAATCTTCCGCGACCAGGTGATCAACCTGCTCTCGGGCGTCATCCGCAACGACCCCTCCAGCTATGGCGCCACCCTGGGTGAAGGCAACGTCGTGCAGTCGACGCCGGTGGTCGACACCGCCACCTACGGCGTCCTGAACCCCACCACGCCCGCGTACGCCCAGCCCGGCGTGCCGCGCCTGGATACCCCCGTCAACCTGACCATCCGTTACTGGGCGCTGCTGCTGTCGATGGGGCGCCTGGGGAGCACCTGGGACGCGACGCTCGACTTCCAGAACTTCATGGCGGTGTCGGTCAAGGGGTCGGACGACGACTTCACCGTGTCGGCCACCACGCCGGTCGTCGAGTACACGCACCCCGAGACCGGCGTGATCTACCGGGCGCCCGACAACAGCACGCCGCGCAACATCGGCGCGCAGATCCTGAGCGAGCTGATCTCGATCACCGGCACGCAGGGCACGCCCGGAACGATCCCGACCAAGTACGGCGTCAACACCGACGGCAGCGCCCTGCCCGACTGGTACACGGCCAAGGCGGCGGTCGCCGCCGCCGCCGACCAGGACACGCTCAACGCCGCCCAGACGACCTTCGCGCTGGTCGACCAGGTGCTGGAGTATCGCGTCGATCTGATCAGCGACATCCGGTTGTTCCGCAAGCAGCTGATGTTGCTCAACACCGTCTCGCAGTGAACCGCACGCTGGCCGCCCTTCTGCTGCTCCTCGCCGCCGTGGGGTGCTCGGGGGGCGGCGCGCGCGCCACGATCGACGCGGCGGTCGTCCGGGACGCGCCGCGCGCCGAAGCTTCGATCTGGCAGAGCGACCCGGCGCTGTGCGGCTGCTCGATCGACGCGGAGGGGACGCTGGACCTCTTCTGGTCCTGCTTCTGCAGCCAGTCGTTCGCGAACTGCTCGGCGTCCCTCTCGGTGCCGTCCGACTGCGCCTCGCGGGTGCGGCTGGACTACCCGGCCTGCGGGCTCACGGTGATCACCACGATCACCGCCTCGGGTGACCAGATCCCCAGCGTCTACGACGCCTCGGGCAACCTGGTGGGCCGGGTCGCCCACAGCGACCTGTCGGCCTACACCTGCCCCGCCGACTCGACCATGGAGTCCGACACCGAGCGCGCCGGGCAGTTCCCGTCCTCGACCTGCGCGTCGGTCGTCTGCGATCCCTGCTACAGCGGCCCGTTCCCTTGCGCGGTGCTCGACGCGGCCACCGGCGACTGAGAGGGCACCGCCAGCTTGGAGTGCTTGCGGCTGTAGAGGAAGTAGACCGCCAGGCCGATGGCCATCCAGCCGAACAGCCGGATCAACGTGCCGGTCGTCTCCTGCAGCATCAGGTAGAGCGAGGTGGCCGCGCCGCACAGCGGGACCAGGTACGTGCCGCCGGGGACGCGGAAGCCACGCGGGATGTCGGGGCGGCTGCGGCGCAGGATGAGCACGCCGATGCTCACCAGCACGAAGGCGAACAGGGTCCCGACCGACGTGAGCTGGGCGAGCACGCCAACCGGCAGCACGCCGCCAGCGATGGCGACCGCCACGCCGGTGATGATCGTCGTGACCCAGGGCGTTCCGAAGCGCGGGTGCACGCGCGCCGCCCCGGGCGGCAGCAGCCCGTCGTGCGCCATCGAAAAGAAGATGCGCGGCTGCCCCATCATCATCACCAGCATCACCGACGACAGGCCGGCGATCGCCCCCACCTCGACGAAGGTGGCCAGCCAGATCTGCCCGGTCGCCTCGACCCCCAGCGCGATCGGGTGCGGCACGCCGAGCTGCTGGTACGGGACCAGGCCGGTCAGGATCAGCGACACCGCCACGTAGAGCACGGTGCAGACCGCCAGCGATCCCAGGATGCCCCGGGGCAGGTCGCGCTGCGGGTTGCGGGTCTCCTGGGCCGCCGTCGAGACCGCGTCGAACCCGATGTAGGCGAAGAAGACGCGCGCCGCGCCCCGCATCACGCCCGACATGCCGAACCGCCCCGGGGCCTCCTGGGGCGGGATGAACGGGTGCCAGTACTGCGGGTGCACGTAGCGCGCGCAGAAGGCGATGAACATCAGCACCACCACGATCTTCACGGTGACGATGACCGAGTTGAAGCGCGCCGACTCCTTGATCCCGATGACCAGGATGACGGTCACGATGGCGGTGATGAGCATCGCGGGGATGTTCAGGACGGCGCCGGTCGCGTGGAACTGGCGGGCCGCCTCGTCGTAGACGAAGGGGGCGCTGGTCCAGGTCTTCGCGAGGGTCACGCCCAGGACGTCGTGCACGAAAGCGACCGCGTACCCGGACCAGCCGACGCTGACCGCCGCCGAGGCAACCAGGTACTCGAGGATCAGGTCCCAGCCGATGATCCAGGCGATGAGCTCGCCCATCGTCGCGTAGGAATAGGTGTAGGCGCTGCCGGCGATCGGGATCATCGACGCCATCTCGGCGTAGCAGAGCCCCGCGAACCCCGAGGCGATGCCGGCGACGACGAACGACAGCACCACCGCCGGCCCGGCGTTGTCGGCGGCCGCCTGCCCCGTCAGCACGAAGATCCCGGTGCCGATGATGGCCCCGATGCCCAGCAGCACCAGGTCGACGGCGCCCAGGGCACGCTTCAGGCCGTGCTCGCCGGCGGCGTCGGCGCGCAAAGTGTCGATCGATTTGGTGGCGAACAGCCGGCTGGGCATCGCCACCGCAGTCTAGGGCAACTGTTGGGTCGCGAGCGGGCAGATCTGGTCGGGCGAGGCCGCCAGGATGCTGCCCCCCGTGCCGCCGATGCAGATCAGCTTGCAGGTGCCGGTGGCGCTGTCGCAGGTCGAGTTGGCCGGGCAGACGCACTGGACCTTCTGGTTGCAGATGTTCACGGCGCTGCCGCAGCCGACGCCGGCCGCCGAGCAGGCATCGCTGTCGCTCTGGCTGCAGACGCAGGAACCGTTCGGGTCGCAGACGCCGTTGGGGATCGTGCAGCCGCAGCTGGAGGTGCCGCCGCTGCCCATGTTGCTGCCGCCGCTGCCCATGTTGCTGCCGCCGCTGCCCACGCTGCCGCCGCTCCCCATGTTGCCGCCGCTCCCCATCGTGCCGCCGCTCCCCGTCGTGCCGCCGGTGTTCTTCACACCGCCGGTCCCGGTCGTCCCGCCGGCCCCGCCGGAGCCAACGCTGCCGGCCGTGCCAATGATGCCGCCCGCGCCGGTCGCACCGCCGCCCCCGGCGACGCCGCCCGTGCCCTTCACGCCGCCGGCGCCGGCACTGCCGCCCGCGCCCGTCGTGCCGCCGGAGCCGACGACGCCGCCCGTGCCCGGTCCACCGCCGGTGGCCGAGCCGCCGCTCCCCGTGGCCCCCGCGTGGCCGGAGCCCGCGGTGCCGCCCGTCGCGGAGCTGCCGCCGGTTGCGCTGCTTCCGCCGCGCCCGCCCGCCGCGCTGCCGCCCGTGCCGCCCCCGATCGGGATGCAGGGCTCGACCTGGGTGATCGTCAACATCGTGATGGCCGTCGTCTGGCCGCCGCTCACGCCGTCGACCGTGACCGACCCCTGACCGACGATGCAGTTTCGTTGCGGGTCGTCGACGTCGGCATGCAGGGCGACCTGCCCACTGACGTCGCTGGACAGGTACACCCCGGCCTTGTACGGGGCGTTCGGATCGATCGAGACGTTCAGGAAAGTGGTGGTCTGCTGGTGGTTGGCCGTGATCACCAGGGTGTCGTTGGCGAAGGACGCCGCCGACTCGACCTGCAACAGGACCAGCGATCGCTCGCCGCACGACGCGAGCGCCGCGCCGATCAGACCCGCGCCGACCAGGAAAAGCCTGGCCCGCTTGACGAGCTTGACTAAGGGGGACATGTGAAACCTCCGGGGCACGAAGGATCGTGCCTCGACGCCGCGACGCCGATGATGATTCCGGTTACCGCCACCACGCCCACCGCCGTCCAGAACCACCAACGAGTGTAAAACGGATGCGACTCGGCGGCGGCGGGTGCGCTACCGCTTTCGACGAGTGGCGTCGTGGTCGCAGAGGTGGGAGATGTCGGATTGGCAGGCTCGAGCGCGATGGGAGTGGTCGCGCCGGCGCCACTGGGCGGCGGCGCAGCGGGGGGCGGCACCGCGGGCGGCAGCGGCGTGACCGGGGGCGGCGGCGGTTGAGTCGCGGTCCTGGCTGCGTCCTTGGCGGCATCTTCCAGGTCACGGATGTGCTTCTCGGCCACGCCGCGGCTGGGTGTGTTGGGCGGCGCGTCCTTCAGGAACTGCCGGTAGAACTTGATGGCTTCGGTGCCATGCCCCAGCTGGCGGTGGCACTGGGCGATGTTGAACAGGAAGCTCGGGTCCGGCTTGGCCAGGTAGGCCTGCTCGTACTCGCCGATCGCGTTCGTGTACTTCTCGAGCTTGTAGTACGAGTCGCCCTGGCGGGAGTGCTCGCGGGCGGCTTCGGTGCGCGGGTCAGGGGCCGCCGCCCGCGCGGCAGGGGCCCCCGACACGAGCACGGCCACGACTGCCACCACGAACGCTCTGGGCACCAGCCCGATCCTAAGGATCGCCCCGCCAGGAAGTCAAAAGAAGTCCACCGGCAGATCAGCAAGCTTGCGCGTTAAACTGGTGGGTCATGGGTGAGGAGGCCCAGCGGTCAGGGGACGGCACGCGCGAGCGGCAGCGCGTCCTCCTGCTCTGTGCCGGCGCGGTGCTGGTGCTGGCGCCGGCCGACCCGCTGGCGCTGGGTCATTTCTCCTGGCGGCCCCTGGCCGTCCGCGTGGCCTGGGCCCTGTTCATCGCCATCACGGCCGGGTCGCTGCGCGGGGCCGATCCCAAGCGCGTCCGCGACATGATGCTGGCGCTGGCCGTGCTGTCGTCGGCGCTGTGCACGGCGCTGGCGGCGCTGACCGGGGGGATCGCCAGCTCGCTGTTTCACGTCATGCTGGCGCTGCCGGTCGTCGTGGCGCTAGTCATCCAGGACCAGCCGGGCGCCACCGTCGCCTCGGGCGTCACCCTGCTGGGGGGCGGCGCCGGCATCCTGATCGCCTCGGGCGCCAGCCTGCACGACATCACGCAGTGGGGCGGCCAGGCGGTGGTGTTCACGCTGGTGGCCGCCTACGCGTCGGCCAGCTACGGCAGGCTGCACGCGCGCGAGGCGTCGCTGCGCCGGGCCGGCGCCGAGGCCGTCGCCCGGGCCCGCGCGTCCGAGGCGGCCATCGCCGCGCGCGACGAGTTCCTGGCCATCGCGGCGCACGAGCTGCGCACCCCGCTGACCTCGCTGCTGCTGCAGATCGAGGCGATGGAGCGGAGCCTGACCACCGGCAGCGGTCCGGTCAGCGACCGCATCGGGATCGTGGGGCTGGGGCGGCAGGCGCGGCGGCTGTCCGGGTTGATCGACGGCATGCTCGACGTCACCCGCCTGACCGCGGGCCGCCTGGAGCTGGTGTTCGAGCGGGTCGACCTGGCGGTGCTGGTGCGCGACGTCGCGCAGCGGTTCCGTGCCGACGCGGCGGCGTCGAAGTGCACCATGCGGATCGACCTGCCCGAAGCCCTGGTCGGAACCTGGGACGAAGCTCGCCTGGACCAGGTGCTGACCAACCTGCTGGGCAACGCGGTCAAGTACGGCGCCGGCGGCGCCATCGAGATCGAGGGGCGCAGCGACGCGGACACCGTGCGCATCGTCGTGCGCGACCACGGGATCGGCATCTCGGCGGCCGACCAGCAGCGGATCTTCCAACGCTTCGAGCGCGCCAGCGGCCAGCGCCAGCACCCCGGGCTGGGGCTGGGGCTGTGGATCAGCAGCGAGCTGTGCAGGGCCATGGGTGGGCAGATCACCGTGGCCAGCGCGCTGGGCGCGGGGGCGGCCTTCACCGTCAGCCTGCCGCGCCGCTCGCCCCAGGCCAACGCCGCGCAGCAGATCCGGCTGCCCATGGTCACCCCTTTCTCGCAGAGCACGATCAAGCCCCCGCGCCGTTGACCCGGGGGCACCATCTGGGATAGTTCGCGGCGATGCCGTCGCTGGACCTGCCCCGATACTCCCTGGAACGCCTGGCCGATCAGGTCGGGACGCCCTTCTACCTCTACGACGCCGCCGAGTTGCGCCGCCGCCTGGGCGACCTGACCGCCCTGACCGAGGGCGAGCACCTGCAGGCGCGCTACGCCATGAAGGCGAACTCGAACTGGAAGGTGCTGGACGCCGTGCGGGCCGCCGGGCTCTGGATCGACGCCGTGAGCGGCAACGAGGTGCTGCGGGCGCGGCGGGCCGGGTTCGCGATGGGCGCCAAGCCGCCGGTGGTCATGCTGACCGCCGACGTCCTGCGCGACAACGCGCTGACGGTGGTGCTGGAGCACGGCGTGCTGCCGAACATCGGCTCGGCCGGGATGATCGACGAGCTGAACGGCGCCGGGTACGCGGGCCCCATCGCCGTGCGGGTGAACCCCGGCTTCGGGCACGGACACGTGCAGTCGTGCGACACCGGTGGCCCGTCGTCGAAGCACGGCATCTGGTACGAGGGGCTGGTCGCCCTGCGCGCGCGCGCCACCGCCGCCAAGCTGCCGATCGCCTCGCTGCACGCGCACCTGGGGACCGGCCCGCGCATCGAGGAGTTCGACGAGAACCTGCGCCGGTTCGTCGGCATGGTGGCGCCGATGCTGGCCGAGTTCCCCGACGTCCAGGCGGTGAACCTGGGGGGCGGTATCCCGCACCCGTATCGCCCGGGCGCCCCGAAGTACGACTTCGGCGGCTTCCGCAAGCTGCTGGTCGAGGCCGCCGCCAAGCTCGCGCGCGACGCCGGTCGCCCGATCCGGGTCGAGATCGAGCCCGGCCGCTACCCGATCGCCGCCGCCGGCCTGCTGGTCTGCCGCGTGAAAGATCTGAAAGAGACCCAATCGAACGCCAAGGGTCCCGGCCACAAGTTCATCATGGTCGACGCCGGCTTCAACGACCTGATCCGCCCGGCCATGTACGGCTCGTACCACCACATCTCGATCCTGGGGAAGGGCGCGGGCCGCCCCGAGGAGCCCCAGGTCGTGGCCGGCCCCCTGTGCGAGAGCGGCGACGTCTTCACGCGCGACGACAAGGAGCTGCTGGACCCGCGCCCGCTCCCCCGCCCCGAGGTCGGCGATCTGCTGGTCCTGCACGACGCCGGCGCCTACGGCTACGCCATGTCTTCGAACTACGTGTCGATCGGCCGCGTCCCGCAGGTCTTCTGGGACGACGGCAAGACCACCCTGGTGTCACGTCGCGAGACCGTGGACGACGTCATGCGCCCGGAGTGCGACGAGAGGTTGTGACCTAAGGTTTTGCCCTGAGCTGGTCGAAGTAGGGCGCATGACGAGCCGAGTCGTGCGCCTTCTGTCCCGGAGCTTCGCCCTCACCCTGGCGTTCGCCGCCGCCGGATGCGGCGGTGGAGGCGGGGGTTCGACCGGCACCGGCGGCTTCGTTGCCACGGGCGGCACGGTGGGTACGGGCGGCACGGTGGGTGGCACCTGCCCAACCGGCACGGGCACCGGGACACTGTCGTTCCAGATCTCCGGCACGCCGGGCGGGACCGGCTCCGTCACCCTCGACACCGGCGAGCAGGTCAACAACTCGACGTCGCTGGCCTTGACCGCTGGCCCCCGCGCCGTGACGGCCTACCTGGTGGCTGTCCCCGGAACGCTGGTCCGCACGGCCTACACGCCCACCGTGGACCAGCCGGCCCCCTGCGTCGTCGCCGGTCAGACCACGACCGTCCACGTCGACTACGCGCTGATCGAGACCAGCGGTCTGGTCTGGACGGGCCTCGCCAACGGTCCGACCAGCGCCACGCTGCTGGGCTTCGAGCCATCCGAGGCGGCCAGCTCGGGTGACTCCGGCGCCGCGGTCGCGGCCGATACCCAAGGCGCCGACGGATTCACCTTCGACCCGCAGGGAAACCTCTGGGTCGCCGGCGCCACCACGAGTGATCCGGCCATCGCCCGCTTCCCGGCCGCGATGTTCGCGCACGCCGGCGTCATGACACCCGATCTCACCCTGGACAGCCCCGCGTTGTCGGGCGGATGGCCTGGGGCGAACGCCCTGGCGTTCGACGGCCAGGGGAACCTCTGGGCCTCGGTGGTCTGGTCCGGCGAGGTCGTGAAATTCAGCGCCGCGCAGCTGACCGCCAGCGGCAGCAAGACCCCGGTCGTCGAGGAGTCGGGGTTCCACGGTCCGGCCGGAATCGCGTTCGACGCCGCCGGGAACCTGTGGGTCGCCTCGAGCGGCGACGATCTGGTGGTCCGGATCGACGCCGGTCACCTGACGTCGTCGGGCTCGGGCGCCGATCTGGCGATCACCGCGATGAGCGCCGGCGTCGTCACGAACACCTTGGCGTCGCCCCTGGGGCTGGCCTTCGACGGCGCCGGGAACCTGTGGGTCAACTACGACGGGACCATCGCCGAGCTGCCCGCCAGCGTGTTGGGTGGCACCGGGCCGTTGACGGTGACCCCGTCCGTGCAGCTGGACACCGACCCGGCCGCCGTCCCGCTGGGCATCGCCTTCGACGAGTCGGGGGGCCTCTGGCTGGCGTACAGCGCCGGCAGCATCGCGCGTTTCGACGCGGCCCAGCTCACCGGTCAGGGACCCGTCCTTCCCGCCACGATCGTCACCAGCCCGGACATCGGCGCCGCCGGCAGCGCCGGCTGGTTCGCGATCTACCCCGCCCCAGCCTTCACGCCACTGGCCCACGCGTTCTAGCCGGGTCTGCCCGGCTGGGCGGACAGCGCGTCACACGTCGACTGGCCCCCCGCGCCGCCCGCGCTCGCTCCGGCGGGCGACCCGAATGGCCCCCTCGGAAACCCGAGGCCCCCTATGGGGTGTTGAAGTGGCAGAAGGCCGCTCGAACGACCGAGACCAGGTCGCCCGACGCGCTGGTGCTGGAGGTGGCCCAGGTGGCGAGGCAGGTGCCGTCGGGTCCGAAGCCGACGGAGAGGTCGGTGATGTTCGTGCTCCCGTCGGTGTGGGTTTCGAGGCTGTGAGGCGTCGACCAGCCGGCGACCGGGTCGAGCTCGGAGGCGAACAGCGAGGTCCCGCCCGCGTCGTAGAGATACCAGAGGATCACGGCGTGCCCCTGGCCATCCACGGCAGCGAAGGGAGCGTTGCTCTGGCCCAGATTACCGGGCGTCACGGGAACGGTCGCCTGCCAGGCCCCGCCGACATAGCCTCGGGCGACGATCGCGCACCCGGTCGGGTTACCGGTCACCGGATCGGCGGTCACGGCGCACTGGAGCCAGGCCTCGAGCGCGTCGCCGCTGCGGGCGACCGCCACGTTCGTCCCGCGGCCGACCGGCGGATCGCCCACCGGCGTGGTCGTGGACCAGGCTCCGTTGGTGAACCGGGCCAGGTGCTGGCTCATGACGCCGCCGCCGTCGAGCTCGTTCACGACCAGCCAGGCGCTCCCCGTGCCGTCGGACGCGATGGAAGACAGGTAAGGATTGTTGTTGTCGACCGACGGGTCGACGGTCAGGGTGGCTCCAGCCGTCCCGCTGTGCGTCCCCAGATCGTAGGTGAACGAGTGGCCGTAGACCTGGGTGACGTTGCCGGGCTGGGTCGGATCCATGGCCTCCGCGGCGAGAGCGACCTTCAGCGTCGAGCCGACCTCGGAGATCCCTGCCAGAAGCGTGTCCGGCGTCAGGCCCGGGAACAGGTTCTGCGCCGTGGTCCACCCGCGGCCCGCCTCGAAGACCTTCACGAACGAGCGTGAGATGATCGAGCCGCTCATGGTCGCGTACACGCCCGAGGCGACCGCGTGGCCGCTGGGGGTCACGGCGAAGCTCTCGAAGAACATCTGGCCCTGCGCGCCGGCGCTGGCCAGCATCTCGACGGCGCCCCAGCTCCCACCACCGCTGGTCGAGAAGTGCCGGGCGTCGACGTTCTGCGACCCGTCGACGTAGGCGGCAATGGCGTTCCCGGCGTCGTCGACCCCGACGCCGCTGGACCCTCGCGCTTTTGCGTCGAGCAGGAACGGCGCATCGAACGCGCTCTTGGCAGCCAGATATCGCGACACCGAGAGCCCGCCGTCCAGGCCCAGGTAGGCGATGAACGCGTCGCCGTTCCTGGACATGGCCGAGACGGGCGAGCCGTTCTGGGGGTTTTGCGAGAGCGGCGTCCCGACGTCGATGGTGGCGTCCCATACGGCGGCAGCCACGCCGGCGCCCGCGCCGCCACCTGTGCCCGCGCCGCCCTGGCCCGCCGGCGCGCCGGCGGCCCCGCCCGCGGCCGGGCTGCCGCCCGTGCCGGAGACGCCGCCGGTCGCGAGGGCGCCGCCGCTGCCCGATTGTTGCCCGCCGGAGCCGAAAGGAAACGACGCGTCGGGCGGCAGCGAACCGACGGCAGAGTTGACCCGGCAAGCCCCGCCGAACAGCGAAGCAGCCGCCAGGGCGATCACGGTGAGCGTCGAAAGGCGTCCCATCACTCCTAATGTCGCTTTGCCGGTCGAACGTTACGGTCCCGAGCGCGGCTCTCAGAACTGGCCGTGGACCCCGATCGTCGGAAGGATGATCCGGAAGCTCTCCTGGACGACCGTGGGCGGTCCGTTGTAGGTCTGGAACGCCTCGAACTGCACCGGCTCGTTGTTCAGCGTGATGTTCTCGAAGTCGGCGTACAGGTCCATCACGAAGCGGTCGAACACGAACCGCCGCTCCGCGCGCAGATCGAGCTGGTAGTAGGGGGACAGCTGGCGGTAGTCGCCACCGGGGCTGTCGATGACCGGCGCCCAGCGACCCGTGTTCAGGTGAAATCCCAGCCCCAGCGTGACGGCGCGGCCCAGCCGGTATCCCGACACCAGGTTCAGGATGTGCCGCTCGTCCCAGTCCGATCGGCCCAGCACGCCCAGGTCGTCGTAGCGCTCGCTCCAGGACAGGGTGTACGCCAGCCATCCGAACATGCGGCCGATGTCGGCGCGCCGGAGCAGCACCTCGACCCCGTAGGCGCGGCCCAGCCGCGACACCAGAAAGTCGGGGGCGGCTGGATCGGGGTTGTTGACGTCGATGTTGCGCACGTCGGTCACCCGCAGCTTCTGGTAGAAGCCGGTGACCGACAGCGTGAGGTGCGCGGGCAGCTGCGCCTCGCCCCCCAGCGAACCGCCCAGCGACGTCTGGGCTCCCAGGTCCGCCAGACCGAACGCCTCGAACCCCGGGACGCTGACCGGCAGGCTGGGCATCTGCGCGAACCGACCCGCGTTCGCCTTCAGGGCGAAGGCGTTGGAGACGCGGAACAGGACGTCCAGGCGCGGCTCGACGAAGGTGTCGGTCACCCCTTCCTCGGAGAACACGTCCAGGCGCAGCCCGGGTGAGATCACCCAGCGCGCGCCCGGCCGCAGGATCAAGGTCGCGTAGGCCGCCTGCGACAGCGCGCTGCGCGAGCGCGCCAGATCGCTCTCGTTGCGCTGAAACATCGGGACGTCCGACAGGAACGACTGCGCGTCGGCGTTGGCGCCGACCTCCACCTCGGCCCGAGCCCCGACCGCGTGCGTGTAGATCAGGCGTGGCGACGCGCTGAGGGCCCGCACCTTGATCGGCCTGTCGTAGAGGGTCGAGTTGGCCCAGTCGACGCCCAGGGTCAGGCCCACCAGAACACGCCCGCCGCCGGCCGCACGCCGCCAGCGCAGATCGAGGCGGTGGAACTGAAGCGCGCCGTACTCCATCTTGAGCTGGCCCGGGTTGACCCAGCCCAGGTCGTCGAGCGAACCGAACGCGAACGCCGTGGCCTGCCCGCCCCAGAGCGGGTGATCGACGCGCACCTGGTAATCGCCGTAGCGCAGGACCGTATCGATCGACAGCGCCGAGAACAGCTCGCCCGTGTACGAGTAGCGCGCGGCCACCGCCACGGTCCCGCGGCCGCCGTCCCAGGGCGCCGTCACGATGCCGCCCGCGTCGTAGACCGTCACGTCGGCGGACGCGTGGACCCGATCGGCCGGCGGGGCGGCGGTGCGCGCGGTCATGATCCCCGAGACGTACGGTCCGTAGTTGGCCGGCCCTCCGCCCGGGAAGAAGTCGACCTGATCGATGAGGTACGGGTGGATCACCGATCGGGGGAGAGCCAGGTGGAACAGCTCCGGGACGCGGACGCCGTCCAGGAAGAAGCCGGTGTTGCCCGGGTTGGCCCCGCGCACGACGTACAGCGTGAAGGGCCAGGCGATCTGCAGGACGCCGGGCATGAGCCCGATGACCCGGAAGGGGTCGCCGCCGGTCCCGGGCGCCTGGCGGGCCTCGTCGGCGGACATCGCCACCGACTGGATCTCGGGGCGGCTGGCCCGGACCAGCGTTCCGTACCGGACGCCGCCGTCGGCGGGCGGGATGCGAAAGATCTGCTCGGGAACCGGTTGGTCCGGCCGGGCCACCAGCGCGCGCTGGGCGATCTCGCGCCCGCCGATCCGGACGCTCAGGACATGCGCGCCCGTCGGGACGGCCAGCCTGAAGCGCCCGTCGGCGCCGGTCTCGAGGGCGATGGTTCCGTCGACCGCGATCGCCGCTGCCGCCACCGGATTCCGCGTCCCCATCTCCAGCGCGCGGCCCGCGACGGGCACCATCACCGGCGGGGCCACCAGCACGATCGCGGCCGCGTCCACGGGGGCGGCGGCGGCGTCGGCTGCCGCCGCGTCGGGCTGCGGCGCGGCGGCGTCCGCACCCGCGTCGCTCCCGGCGTCTGCCGGCGCCGCCAGGGCCGGTGATCCGATCGCCCCCAGGCCCGTGAGCAGACACCACGTTCGCGCCGTGCGCAGCGCGATCACTGCAAGTCTGCCGCCCGGACCGTGGCCACCCAGATGCCGTCTTGCGAGGAGGGGTTGCGCCCACGCACCAGGTAGGCGACGTGATAGACGCCGGTCGTGGCGACCGGTGTGCCGGCCATCGTGTCGCCGTCGTTCGGCACGGTCTGCGCCGCGACCAAGTACTGCGCGACGGAGGGCGAGATCTGGATCTTCTTCCCCGTCTCCAGGCTGATCGCGCCGAGGGCGCCCGACGAGTCCTGCGTGCTGTAGTCGTACCCGCCGACGAACCAGGAGCCGCCCACGCTGGTCGGGTCGCCAAACAGCTGCTCGGCCACGTAGGTCTTCTGGGTCGGGTTTTGCACGTCGATCCAGATCAGATCGCCGCCATAAGCCAGCTCGAGCTTGTTCGTCCCGGTGATGAAACGGGCGCCATACACCGTGCCGGTGAAGAGCATCTGCGCCCCACTGCCGTCCCCGTTGGCGATCCAGAGGTTGGTGTCGGATCCGACTTCGGTCTTGGAGATCCAGGCGATCATGCTGCCGTCCCCTGAAAAGTCGGCCCAGAAGACCTCGTCACCCACCAGCTGGGAGCAGTCCTGCGGTCCGTCCGGTCCCATCGTGACCAGCTGAACCGGCCCGAAGGATCGGATGTTCGACGAGCTCGCCGCGCTGAACAGGACACGGGTGCCGTCCGGGGAGACCACGCCCGCTTGCAACGCGGCCGTCGTCGACGGGCAGACGGCCACCCGAGCGTCGGTGTCGTCCCAGACGATCATCTGGCTGGGCGCCAGGCCGCTCTGGTCGTCGAGCTGCCAGCTCGCCATTGCCGGCACCGGCACCCGACTGGTCGAGTCGTCGGGCGGCGACACGCGGACGCCCTGTCCCAGCAGGGGCTGGCTGACGCTGCTGAGCTGGAACAGCGCCAGCTCGCTGGCCGGCCCCGAGGTGAAGGGCCCGGCGAACAGGGTCGTCCCACCGTCGCTCATCGTGCGCGCGTAGACATAGTGCCCGTTGAAGGGGGAGACGGCGACGTCCAGCGAGATGCTGCCCGATTCCAGCGATCCGCCCGGCGGGGCGCCGGCGGCCCAGGCGGTGCTGGCCGGCGTGGCGGGGACGATGCTGGTCACCGTGAACGAACTGAAGCTGATCGAATAGATGCCCAGCGTCGTGGGGGCGCCGGGCACCGAGGCGACCACGACGGCACCCGTGATGACCGAAGCGCCGCCGTCGGACCCGGCGGCCTTACCGGCGGTGAAGATCACGACCCGCTGGATCTCGATCGGCAGCTGGATCATGGCGAGCTGCTGGTAGGGGCCGCTCCAGAGAACCTGGTCCTGGCCGTTGTTCGGATCGAACCGAAAGATCGAGAGAGTCCCGTCGTCCCCGGGGCAGCTCGCGTAGCCGGCCAAGCCCTCGACGTTGGTCGAGACGCCGGTCGTTCTGTCGGTGACCTGCAGTGTCTGCGTCCCGTCCGAAGCAGGGACCAGCTGGCAGGTGTAGCGGCCGCTGGACGTCTGAGCGCCCGCGACGGGACCCTGCCCGCCCAGATCCTGTTGGGCGCCGGTCGTGAGGTCCAGCGTCCAGAAGTCGTATCCCGCCGCGTCACCCCCCTGCGTGGTGTAGTAGACGAGCACCGGGTCTTGCCCCTCGACGTCGGTGACGTAGCTCAGGCTGATCGTGGCGTCGCGCAGCTGGAGCACCTCGCGCGAGCCGAGCCCGTGGGCGACCGTCACGTTTCCGCCGCAGCCGGCGGCCGCAAGCGCCAGAAGCAACGCCGACCAGCCCCACTCCTTGAAGCCAAGCATGGCTAGGCGTTCACGATAACGCCTGGCGAAGCGTTCAGCCGACGAAATCGCTCGGGAGCGAGAGGGCGTGCGCGATCGCGGGGGCGATGTTGTCGGGCGGAAGGCCCCGCCAGAAGACGTGCCAGTTGGGGAAGCGCACCAGGCCGTCGCAATTCTTGCCGTACCAGGCGGTGATCGGGTTCTCCGGGCGGGAGCGCCAGTAGAAGGTGGGGAAGTCGCGCGTGACCAGCGACCAGATCTCGCCGCCCAGGCCCTCGCCCTGGGCCGTTCGCTCCACCGCGAACTTGCTGAGGTACGGCGCCACGGTGGTGGGCTCCATCACGGCGGCGCCCAGATAGGCCTCTTCGATGTAGGTGCGGACGACCGTGCGGTCGAAGAAGTCCTCGCGAATCGTGCGCCCGAACGCGGACGAGAACAGCGCGCTCAGGCGCCCGTGGTCGGCGTTGGCCCATCCGTCGTGCACGGCGATGCGCGAGCCGCGGCGGATCAGCGTCCCTGCCCCGTTCACCGTGAACAGCTCGCGCAAGAGCTGCAGCGGATTCACCACCGTGACGTTCATCCGGTGGTGCACCTGCTCGAGCAGGCGTTTCACCTGGCGCAGCAGCAACGCCTGGCCGCGGGACAGCGCGCCCGGGGCCAGCAGGCGCTCGACGTCGGTCGCCAGGCTCACCACCGAGGGCGGCTTCCCGCCGCCGTTCACCTCCAGCCCGGCGCGACGGCTGAGGAAGACGACCCGGCGCGTCTCCAGCGCCTCGGCCATCCGCGCCAGCAGGCGGAAGCGCACGTCGACGCTTTGCGCGGCGGCGGTCTCGACCGAGACCAGCGGGATGGCGCCGCGCGAGATGACGGAGCGGATGGTCATGATCGCCTCGGCGTTCATCTCCGGATCGGCGCGGACCAGCTCGCACTTGACGGCATCCTCGATCAACCAGTCGGCCACCCGCTGAGCCTGGGCGTCGGCGTCCTTGGGCTCGAGCAGCCCCAGCAGCACCACCGGGATCAGCCCCAGATCGGCCAGGATGCGCAGGTCGAAGTGCACCGGGTCCAGAGCGCTCTTCACGATCTGGGCGTTGGGCACCAGGATCGCGAAGCTCTCTTTCTGCTGCGCGCGGAACAGCTTCAGATAGAGATCGATGTCGGCCTTGGCGCCAACGCTCTCCAGAAAGCGCTGGATGATCTCGGTTTCCATCAGCGCAACATCGAGGCGAACACGCCGTGGGCCTGCTGCAGGTCGCCCAGCGTGACGAATTCATCGGCGGCGTGGGCCTGGGCGATGTCGCCGGGGCCGAACACGACGGCGTCGATGCCCCGCTCGGCGACGCGCGCCGCCTCGGTCCAGAAGCCCAGATCGATCGCCGAATCGACCCGATCGCCCAGCAGCGTCCGGAACGAAGCCAGATCGCGGGTGGCGAAGGGCGGGTTCTGGGCGGCGATGACCCACTCGATGGCGTGCGGCGCCGTCGCGGCGCGGACCCGGCGCTCCGCCTCGGTGAACAGCGCCGCCACGTCGGCGCCGGGCGCCGGGCGGAACGAGAACGACAGCGTGGCCTGCGTCGGCACCACGTTGAAGGCGATCCCCCCCTGCAGCGACGCCACGTTCAGGTTGATCCCGGGGAACCCGGCCGGCCCCTGGTCGCGCAGCGCGATCCCCATCTCGTCCACCGCCACGGCCGCGCGCGCCAGCACCGCCAGCGGGTTGACCAGCTTGTCGACCAGCGAAGAGTGCCCGCCCGTGCCCACCAGCGTCGCCGTCGCGGCCGCGATGCCGCGGTGGCGCGCCCCCACCCGGCAGCCGGTCGGCTCGCACACGATCGCCTGCTCCAGCCCGCGGCCGAGGTCGCTGTCCAGGAACGCGCGGATGCAGGTGCCGCCGTGCTCCTCGTCGCCCGAGAACAGGACGCCGACCGACCGCCGGACGGGGCCGCCGGCCAGCGCCTCGAGCACGGCCGCGATCGCCCCCTTGGTGTCGGCGGTGCCCAGGCCGTACAGGCGATCGTCCCGCTGGACCAGCAGGTGGGGCGGTGAGGTGTACCCGGTGTTGGCGGGCACCGTGTCCAGGTGGACGTTGATCAGCAGCCGCGGCGGCTCCTGCCCGAAGCGCGCATACACGTAGGCATGGTCGCCCACATCGACCGCGTCGACCGTGCGAGCGCCCAGACTGTTCAGCTGCTCCGCCAGCAGCTCGACCAGTGGACGCTCCTCACCGTCGGGGTTCTGCGTGTCGAACGACACCAGCTCCGCGAGCCTTTCCAAGAGCGCCATGGCTGGGGGTTATACAATGGCGGCGCTCGTGTCGAGCTTTGCCGGCTTTGTCGCCCTCGCCGGGCTCGCCCCGGTCCTCTCGCTGGTCGCGCCGCCGCCGGTGATCCCACCGGCGGCGCAGCCGCACGTCAGGGCCGTGCGCGCGGTGAAGGCCCCCAAGATCGACGGGCACCTCGACGATCCGGTCTGGCAAACGGCGCCGGTGGCAGACGCCTTCACGCAGCACTTTCCCGACGAGGGCGCCGCGCCGACCGAGAAGACCTTCTTCCGCGTGCTCTACGACGATCACAACCTGTACGTCGGCATCGACTGCTGGCAGACGCGGTCGCCCATCGTCCGCCGCCTGCAGCGTCGCGACGGGTACCTCCCTTCGGACGGCGTCTGGGTCGACATCGACAGCCGCGACGACGGCGTCAGCGCCTACCACTTCCAGGTGAACTCCGCCGGCGCCCTGCTGGACGGCGTCCATTACAACGACACCAACTTCTCGTCCGACTGGGACGCGATCTGGGAGGCGCGGGTCGCCGACACCGGGCACGGATACAGCGTCGAGTTCCGGATCCCCCTGGCGGCGGTGCGCTTCACCGCGCGTCCGGTCACGTCCTGGGGATTCCAGGTGCGGCGCGCCATCGACGCCCGCCAGGAGATCGACGACTGGGCCTTCTTCCCGCGCCATTCGGCCGGCGTGGTCTCCAACTATGGGCGGCTGGACGACCTGGTGGGTCTGCCGCCGCCCCCGCGCCTCGAGTTGACGCCGTTCGTGCTGGGCAAGGTCGAGCACCGCGCGCTGGGCGCCAACACCAGCGTCGTCTCGCACGGCTGGTTCTCCGACGGCTCGGTCGGCCTGGACGCGCTGGCCCACCTGTCCAACGAGCTGACGCTGAACCTGACCGTGAACCCCGACTTCGGGCAGGTCGAGGCGGACACGGTGATCCTGAACCTGTCGACGTTCGAGACGTTCTTCCCCGAGAAGCGGCGCTTCTTCCTGGAGGGGCTGGACGTGTTCGCCACGATCCGCCCGGTGCTGTACACGCGCCGGATCGGCAACCAGCCGGCGGCCCCCACGCTGGCCCCGGGCGAGGCGCTGGTGGCGGAGCCCGACCCGAGCCGGATCTGGACGGCGGCCAAGGTCTCGGGGACGGTCGGCGGCCGGACCACGGTCGGCCTCATGTCGGCGCTGACCGGCGAGAACGACGTGCAGGTGCAGGCCCCGGACGGCAGCCGGACGCTGCGCCTGGCCGATCCGACGACCGCCTACAACGTGCTCCGGCTCAAGCGCCTGGTCGCGGCCAACGCCGACGTCGGGCTGCTGGCGACCGCCACCAACCGGTTCGATCCGGCGCTGCCGGCGGGCTCGGTCTGTCCGGTCACGCGGGCCACCCCTGCCGCCGGCGGGCGGTGCACCAACGACGCGTACGTGCTGAGCCTGGACGGCCGGTGGCGATCGCGCTCGGGCGACTACGCCGCCGCCTGGCAGACGATCGGCAGCGAGCTCTCACGCGGACCGGCGCGCAGCCAGCCCGACGGCATCCCGGTCCAGCCGGGGCAGGTCGCGGGCGGCGCCTCGCTCTACGTCGGCAAGGAGGGGGGGCCCCACTGGCTCTGGAGCGCCTGGCAGCACCTGACGGGGCGCGAGCTGGATTTCAACGACCTCGGTTACCTCGAGCGCAAGAACGACTACCAGGGCTACTTCGCGCTGACCTACCGGACGCTGCGCCCCTGGTGGCACACGCTGGAGACGCGCACCAACCTGGAGCTGAACGTCCGGCAGACGCTGGACGGCATCAACCTGTGGCGAGAGCTGGTGCTCAACACCAGCTGGACGCTGCCGCGGTTCTGGGCGGTCAGCCTCGAGCTGCACGGGCGCACCGACTACTACGACGATCGCGAGATGGGAGACGGGTCGGCTCTGCAGCGTCCCGGCAACGTCGGCACGGTGCTGGGCGTGAGCACCGACCCGCGCAAGAAGCTGACGGCCTACCTCTACGCTGGTTTCGACGGCAAGCGAGGCGGCGGCGTGCACCTGGATCTGCACGGCACGCTCTCGCTGCGCCTGTTGCCGCAGGTGGAGATCGCGATCCTGCCGACCATCGGTTACGACAGCGGCGCGCCCCGCTACGTGGGCACCGACGCGACGCTGCCGCTCATCGGCGACCCGGCGGACTACCGGTTCGGCCTCCAGACGGCGGTCAGCGCGGGAGCGACCGTGCGCGCGTCGTACACCTTCACCCCCGAGCTGTCGCTGCAGTTCTACACGCAGCTGTTCGCGGCCAGCGTCCACTACGGTCCCTTCTTCGTCTATCCAAAGGCCGGGTTTCGCGAGCGCGTCGACATCGGCGCGCTGATCCCGGCGGGCGCGCCGGCCACCAACCCCGACAGCGAGCAGGCGACGCTGAACGTCAACCTGGTGCTGAGGTGGGAGTACCGGCTCGGCTCGACGCTGTTCCTGGTCTATTCGCGCGCACAGACGCCGGCGCTGACGGTGCCGAACGGCGCGACGGGTCAGCTCGACGTGACGCCGATCTGGCGCGGCCGCGCCTCCGACGACGTGATCATGCTCAAGCTCGCGTACTGGCTGGGGTAGCAGAACAACGCTTCAGAGACGCGCATGCAGGCGCGCCACAGCGAAAGCGCCTCACGGCCGAGCGCGCGCGGCCGCAAGGGCGCGCCGCGCGCGGGGCAGTGCGCTGGCATCGCGGCTGCAATCCCTCTGGACGTCGGCGGAAGTGAAGCCGACCCAACCCAACCCCGGAGGATTCAGATGATTCGCAACACCCTGTTTGGTCTCTCGGTTCTCGCGCTCTCGGCTGGCTCGGCGTTCGCCGCGCCGGTGAAGCACCCGGCCGCCAAGACGCCGGTCGTGGCGCAGGCTGACAGCGCCGCCCCCAGCGACGCCGCCAAGCCGGCCAAGAAGACCAAGAAGAGCACCAAGAAGGCGACCAAGAGCGACGCGCCCAAGACCGAGATGAAGGCCCCCGCGCCGTCGCCCGCCCCCGCGA
The DNA here is from genome assembly GCA_035578045.1 of Polyangia bacterium. Taxonomy (GTDB): domain Bacteria; phylum Myxococcota_A; class Polyangia; order Fen-1088; family Fen-1088; genus JADGRB01. Next base: position 85,260 of record DATJWP010000191.1, read on the forward strand.
CGAAGTAACGTCCCTGCGTCAGTCCGAACCCAACGTGGCCGGCGCCCGGGCGGTGCCGGCCACGCGACGGGACTGCCAGGCGCGCCGGAGCTTGAGGCCGACGACGATCAGCGCGGCGGCCCAGGCGATCCAGATCAGGCTCGTCCAGTAGAGGAACGTGACGTGGCGGGTGGAGAGCGGCGACAGCGCCGTCGGCAGCTTCCCCGCCCGGTACAGCGACACGCCGTCGTTCATCACGGCGACCGTGGCGTGCACCAGGAAGCCGGCGTAGATGCTGCGCGTGTACATCGCCAGCGAGCCGAGCACGATACCGGCCACCATCGCGCCGCAAGCCTCGAGGTACGGCTTGCCGAAGTGGATCATGCAGTAGGGGACCACCATCGACCAGATGGCGCCCGCGCCGAAGCCGCGCATCGCGCGCAGCCAGAATCCGCGGAAGAAGATCTCCAGCGTGAGGAACTGCAGCAGGTAGATCGATTCCCAGATGACGAAGTCGGTCCACGATCGGCCGGCCAGCTTGTACATCGGGTAGTAGTTGATGAAGTCGCTCTGGCGGCTGACGATCAGGATGATCGGCACCATGGCGGCCACGCAGACGGCGTAGATCCAGGCGTGGTCGCGGAAGCCCCGCGCGCGCAGGCCGAAGTCGGCCAGGTGATCCTGGCGGAAGAACAGCGGCCAGAGCATCACCGGAATCAGGTAGCCGGCGATGCGGGTGATCCCCCACCAGAGCCGGAGGCCCATCTCGTCATAGACGGACAGCAGTTGCTGGGCGTGCGGGTGCCCGACCGCCAGGCGGTCGAGCGCCGGGCGCACGGCCTCGACGTAGAAATCGCCGCGCCCGTAGTACTCCTGCATCACCAGGATGAGCGCGACCATCGTCAAGGCCACCAGCGGCCGGCGATCGACCTCGCCTTTCTCGACCAGCGAGCGCCGCCAATCCAGGGCCTCGGCATCCAGCTTCTGCCAGGTGCCGCGGAAGACACGCCACAGGAGCGGGGCCAGCAGCACCGCCAGGGGAATGGGGATCGCCCACTTCACCGCGGGCAGCTCAAGCCATCGCATGTTCCGAGAACGCGAAACAATAATATATTCCGGGCCGTGAGCGACGAAGACCAAGGCGGAACCGCTGAAAAGCCCAAAGAGTCACGGCTGGGGCTGTTCATCCAGAAGTACAGCAGCTTCCTGTCGAGCTTCGTGATCGGCGTGGCGGGGCTGTTCGCCACCTCCATCTGGCAGTACCGCCAGTCGCAGATCGCCGCCCAGCAGGCCAAGTCCGAGCAGGAGATCGCCAAGACCAAGGCCGAGAACGACTGGCGCATCGCCCGCGCCGAGATCCTGTCGAAGAACCTGAACATCCTCTCTGGCCAGGGCCCCGGCAGCGCCGACCAGAAGTTCGGCGTGCTGCTGTCGCTGACGCGCGGGTCGATCATCGATCCCGAGCTGGCGGTCTCGTACGCGATGGAGCTGGGGAAGGACAACCCCACCTACATGCGCACGGTGCTGGAGGCGACGGCGCAGAAGAACTACGAGCAGCTGGCCCAGGGTTTCAAGCTGACCTGCCAGCAACGCTACGGCGTCCAGAAGGCGACCGACCTCTGCAAGGACGACGCCCTGGCCCAGCGGTCCGACACGATCGCGCAGGTCGTCCAGGACGAGCTGGAGACGACCGCGGCCATGAAGGCGCCGCCGGGCACCGGTCCACTGGCGCTGCTGCGCGAGGAGCGCGAGGTGCAGGCGTTCCCCGCCAAGATGTCCTGGCTGTTCACGCCGTACCTGCAGGACCTGTACGACCGGCGGCAGTGGCAGGACATCCAGAGCTTCGAGAGCTTCTCGGCGGGGGCGCGGCTGGTCTCGGCGCTGGTGCTGGCCACCGCGCGCACGGGGGAGCTGGTCAGCTCGACCGAGGCGGCCCAGCTGGATGAGTTCCACGCCGTTCGCCGGCAGTGGCTGGCGTCGTACCTGCTGGGCGGCACCTGCGAGGCCGAGTGCCGGGGCAAGCTGGCCGACGTGATGCTCAGCTCGTACGGGCAGGCCAACGGCGACTACGACGAGGCGTTCAAGCGCCTGCTGCTGGAATCGCGAACCCAGGCGGCGCCCGCTTACGCCCACCTGCACGCGCGCCTGCTCTGGTGCCAGCTGGACGACGACGACACGGCGCGATTCCGCGACGGCGTCCTGGTCCCCGGCCTGGAAGCTTCGGTGGGAAACCCCAAGACGCCGCCGGCGATCCTGGAGGATCTGATCGGCCTGCTCGCGCTGGTGCCCGAGCCGCCCGCCACCGACACGAACGCCACCGCGGCGTGGAAGAAGATGCAGGCCAGCCTGGCCAAGACGCCCGAGCACCTGCAGCGGATGTACAACACGCGGCGAGGTGCCGCGACGCGCGAGCGGCAGAACCCGCCGCCGGCCGTGCGGAAGGTGAACTTCTGCAACGCCCCGACCGTGACCCCGACGGACGGCAGTCCGACGACGACCTCGCCGCTCGGGCGCGGCTCGCGGGCCCAGTAGCCGATGACGACGACCGACCACGCGACCGGCGGAGGCCGGACGGTCCTGGACATGAACGCCTACCAGTGGACGGTGCTGTTCGCCGCCTGGCTGGGCTGGGGGTTCGACGTCTTCGACGGCCTGCTGTTCAACTACGTCGCGCCCAACTGCGTGCCGTCGCTGCTGGGGCTGGCCATCGGCTCGCCGGCGGCGAAGGCGGCCACGCTGCGCTGGGGCGGCATCCTCACGTCGCTCCTGCTGATCGGCTGGGCCGTGGGCGGCATCCTGTTCGGCCAGATCGCCGACCGCGTCGGGCGCGCGCGCACGCTGATGCTGACGATGCTGGTCTACGCGGTGGGAACCTCGCTGTGCGCGGCGGCGCCGAACATCTGGGCGCTGATGGCGTTCCGGATCGTGGCCAGCCTGGGGATCGGCGGCGAGTGGGCCGCCGGCGCCTCGATGGTCGCCGAGGTCGTCCCCGAGCGCCGGCGGGTCGAGGCGGGCGCGCTGCTGTACACGTCGGCGCCGGCCGGGCTGTTCCTGGCCACCTTCGCCAACTTCCAGATCGCCGGCGTCATCTTCAAGGGCTCGCCCGAGACGTCGTGGCGCTACGTGTTCCTGTGCGGCCTGATCCCGGCGGCCGCCGCGTCCGTCGTGCGGCTGTTCGTCAAGGAGCCGGAGCGGTGGAAGACCGCGGCGGCGGCGTCCGGCCGCCCGTCGATCCGCGAGCTGTTCCGTGGGGACACCCGCGCGCTGACGCTCTCCGGGTTCGCGATGGCGGTCATCGCGCTCGTCGCCTGGTGGAGCGTGAACGCCTTCATCCCGATCGTCTCGACCGGTCTGGCGCAGGCGACCGCCAAGGCGGAGGCGCTGGACCGCGCCGGCACGCTCGCGCGCGTGGAGCACTGGAAGGCGCTGGCCACCAACGTCTTCAACCTGGGCGGCCTCATCGGCACCCTCATGACCATCCCGGCCGCCAAGGTGATGGGCCGGCGGAGGATGTTCTCGATCTATTACCTGCTGTCGGGGGCGGCGATCCTGGCGACGTTCGGCCTGGACCTGTCGCCGATCGCGCGCCTCTACATGTACTTCCTGATCGGCCTCACGGTGTTCGGCGTCTTCGGCAGCTTCACCTACTACCTGCCGGAGCTGTTCCCGACGCGGCTCCGCGGCACCGGCGCCGGCTTCTGTTACAACGTCGGCCGCTTCATCGCCGCCGTCGGCCCGTTCCTGGTGGGAACGGTCGCCGCGCGCGGCGCGAACTCACTGCAAACCGCGCTGTCGGCGCTGTTCTGGGTGGGGGTCGTCCCGTTGATCGGCGCCGGCCTGGCGCTGTCACCGATCGTGATCGAAACGAAGGACCGTGCCCTGACCTGATTGAAAGCGCGACCATCCTTGATATTGTCCCGTCCCAGGGGGGACAGAAGCGTGAGGCTCACTTTCGTCGTCTGCGTGGCGCTGGTCTCGGTGTCGGCGCTCTCGGGTTGCGGGGGCGGAGCCGCCAAGCCGACTCCCGGCAGGAGCTGTGTGCTGAACAGCGACTGCGACCAGGGGCTCGTCTGCACGGCCGGCCTCTGTCACACCGCCTGCCGGGTCACGGGTGATTGCCCGGTCGGTCAGCTGTGCGTGAAGACCACCGCCGCCGGCGGCGGGATGAGCAACGTCTGCCAGCTGCCCGTGGAGTCCAAGTGCGTCTACAACAGCCAGTGCAGCCCGCTGGTCTGCGCGCGCGACGAGATGTGCCGCAACGAATGCCAGACCAGCGCCGACTGCGTGTCGCCGCAGATTTGCACCGACTCCAAGGTGTGCGCGCTCTCGAGTCAGCTGGCGCCGGGGACCAACGACATCCCGCTCGTCACCACCGGTCTCCCTGACGGCGGCGCGGCCGGCGCCGCCGGCGGCTCCGCGGCAGGTTCGGGCGGCGCGGCGGGCGGTGGCGGCGCGGCGGGCGGTGGACACGCGGGGGGCGGCGCTGGCGCCGGAGGCGCCGGGGGTGCATCGTGCACCGGTCCGCAGCTGCAGTTCGCCAACACCTCGTTGGGCGACGCGGATCCCCACTTCACGACGGCCGTGGCGGTGCGCAACGCCGACACGCTGTTCATCTTCACCGCCTACCAGGGTCCGGCCACGACGCCCGACGGGGGGCTCGACGGCGGGATGGTGGGCAACGCCATGTTCGTTCAGACCTTCGATCCGACGACCGGCAACAAGCTCACGGCGGCCACCAACCTGTTCCCGATCGCCGACGGGAGCAGCCTGTGGCTCGCCGACGGATCGATCGCGCCGACGGGCGAGATCGTTCTGGTCTACGGCACGGCCCCCTCGAGCTCCAGCTACCAGAACCAGCTCTACGCGACCTTCCTGGCCAGGACGACGGGCGACGGCGGAGCGGCTGCCCTCGAGGTCGTGAAGACGGTGCAGCTCGAGAGCGTCAACTCCGGCGACGCCCACTCGATCTGGGCCGCCGGCGACAGCGCCTTCGCGCTGTCATGGAAGTACCAGGGGAACGCCTGGTTCACGAAGGTGCAGAAGTACAAGACAGACGGCTCCCCGGCGGGAAACAACATCGGCGTCGTCCCCACCAGCACGGGCAGCAACTACCAGCCGACCCAGGAAGACGACAGCTACCTGGCCACGTCCGGCTCGTACTACGCCGTCGCCTACCAACCGAACGGCCAGAGCGCCACGATCAACACCAACAGTGGAGCGCTGGTCATCCTGGACCGCGAGGGATTCCAGGTGGGCTCTTCCTTCATCGAGCTGAGCAACAACGGCGGGATCGACAACTGGGTCTCGGTGGGCGGCACCACCCAGGGGTTCGTGGGCTTCTACACGGGCAACAGCATGGTCTCGGGCTCTTTCGTTCCCCTGACGGGGACGGGCGACGTGGTCGTCGACGGCGGGATCGGAAGGATCGGCGGCGACGGCGGCCTACCCCCGCTCAAGACCTACGGCTTCTCGTCGACGGCCACCACCGGCAAGATGATCAGCGACGACGTGAACGGCGCCGGGGGCGTGGGCGTGGCCCTGCAAGAGAGCGACGGCGCCGGCTTCGTCTACGTGACCGCCGACGGGAGCAAGCTCTACAACGAGGGCGCCGTCATCAGCGACAGCGCCGCGACCGAGGTCACCGTGACCAACTACCACGGCAGCTTCGCGGTGAGCCTGTTCGACGGAACCGCCCACCGCGCGAAGGCGACCGTCTCCAGCTGCGAGTGAGCGGGCGGGGTCTCTCCCCCGCCCGCCTCGGCCGAAGCGCTCAGCCCTTCTTGATCATGTAGGTCAGCAGGTCGACGCAGCGGTGGCTGTAGCCCCACTCGTTGTCGTACCAGCTGACCAGCTTGAAGAAGTTTCCGTTCAGCTCGATCGAGCTGCCCGAGTCGTAGATGCTCGAGCGCTCGTCGTGGATGAAGTCCGAGGAGACGACCTCGTCCTCGGTGTAGCCGAGGATCCCCTTCAGGTAGCTCTCGCTGGCCGCCTTCATGGCTGCGTTGATCTCTTTGATGCTGGTCGTCTTGGCGGTCTTGAAGGTCAGGTCGACGACCGAGACCGTCGGGGTCGGCACGCGGAAGGCCATGCCGGTCAGCTTCCCCTTCACCTCGGGGAGCACCAGCGCGACCGCCTTGGCGGCGCCGGTCGACGACGGGATGATGTTGATGGCGGCGCTGCGCCCACCTTTCCAGTCCTTGCGCGACGGGCCGTCGACGGTCTTCTGCGTCGCGGTGTAGCTGTGCACGGTCGTCATCAGACCCTCGGTCAGGCCGAAGCCCTCTTTCAGGACGACGTGAACGACGGGCGCCAGACAGTTCGTCGTGCAGCTCGCGTTCGAGACGATGTTGTGCTTGCTGGCGTCGTACTTCTCGTGGTTGACGCCCATGACCAGGGTGATGTCCTCGCCCTTGGCCGGCGCCGAGATGATGACCTTCTTGGCGCCCGCGGTCAGGTGCCCCTTGGCCTTCTCACCGTCGGTGAAGAGACCGGTCGACTCGATCACGTAGTCGACGCCCAGCTGCTTCCAGGGCAGCTCGGCGGGCGACTTGGCGCTCACCACCAGCACGTCCTTGCCGTCGACGGTCAGCACGTCGTCGGCCTCCTTGTCGGAGCCCGACTTCTTCGAGCTGACGTTCCCCTCGAACTTGCGCTGAATCGAGTCGTACTTCAGCAGGTAGGCCAGGTTGTCGGCGGGGACGATGTCGCCGACCGCGACCACCTCGACCTCTTTGCCGAACAGGCCCTGCTCGTGCAGGGCGCGGAACACCAGGCGACCGATCCGACCGAAACCGTTGATGGCGATGCGCGTGCTCATTGCTCTCCGTCCTTCCGAATTGAACCCGTTTTCGACGGACAATATATGACCCGCGCCGCCGGGCCAAGCCACTCGGCGGACTAACGCCGCAGCAATACGACGGTCGCGCCCGAACCGCCCGCGCGCTGCGGCGCCGGAGCGTAAGCCATGACACCAGCGCGTGTCGCCGCCGCGCCGCCCAGCCAGGCGAGCAGCGCCGGTTTCAGCACCGGATCGCCCCCGTCCGAGTTCCGCCCCCGCCCGTGGATGACGAGCACCGCGCGCAACCCCCCGGCGCGCGAGCGCTCCATGAACCGCTCGGCCGCGTCCAGCGCCTCTTCGCGGGTCATGCCGTGGAGATCCAGGCGCGCCTCGGTGCGGCGCTCGCCGCTGCGCAGGGACCGCAGCTCGCGCGCGCTGACGTCCGCCGCCTTGCCCGACGCATCGCCGCCCGGGGCCGCAAGCGCAGCGCGCGGCTTGGACGCGGCGGCCGCGGCCGGCGACCGCGGCGCGCGCGGGCGCCCCATTCCCGTCACGCGGCGCGGCCCGCCCGACAGCGGGCGGGCGCCGCTCATCGCCTCCTCGAAAGCCCGGGCGTCATCATCACCGACCGGGCGTTTACTCATCGATCAGATCTTTCGAAACGTATCGATGACCTGGTGAATCACCTTGCCGTTCGGATCGTGGCGTGCGCGGTCGACCACGCCGACGACCGTCAGCTTCTGGTGGAAGGCCACGCCGGTATGGCCCCCCTCGCGTCCCCACTGTTCCAGCAGGCTCGCCTGCCCCTTGGCCAGCGCGTCCTGGTCCTTGTACTCGCAGACGACGGTGTCCAGCCCCTGGACCCGCCCCTCTTCGCAGTAGGCCGCACCGAACGGCACGGGCTGCAGCGGGGCGAACCCTTCCGGCGCCAGCCCGGCGCTGCGCCAGGCGTTCTGGACCGCGTCGGTGTGGGGCGTCCCATCCACGTGGTCGGGCGCGGCGGCCGCCGGGGGTGGCGGCGCCGCGGCGGCTGGCGCGCCGGGCGCTGCGGGCGCCGGAGCCGGCGCCGCCGGCTGCGACTTGTGACAGCCGACCAGCGCGAGCAACACGCCCGCCATCGCGACGCTGCCGCGCATCAGCGGTGAAACCCGTTGCCGTGGGGAGCGCCGCCGCCGTGGGGGGCCGGACCGCCGCCCGAATGAAAGCCGCCCGGCTGGCCGCCGTGCGGCCCCGCGCCGGGCGAGGGACCACCCGCCGCGTGCCAGCCGGCGCCGGCCGGCTGGCCACCGTGCCACCCGGGACCGCGTTCAGGGCCGCGCTCGGGACCGCGCCACGGGCCGCCATGTTCGGGGCCGCCGTGCCACCCGGGACCGTGGCCGCGGTCCCAGTGCTCCTCGCGCCGGAGCTCCTCGTGGCGCTCGTGCATGACCATCTCGCGCCGCTCAGGGCCGCCGTGCCAGCCCGGCCCCTCGTGCCAGCCGGGGCCGCCCACCATCGGGCCGCCGCGCCAGCCCGGCCCGCCGACGACGATCTCGCCGTGGAACGCGGGTGGCGCCAGGCTCACGTCGATGACCGGCCGCGTGTACACCAGCGGCGCGTAGACGTCATTGACGACGACGAAGCGCGGCTGATCGACGTAGAACACCGGCTCGAAGGAGCCCACGTACCAGTACGCGCCGCCGCGCATCTCGAAGTGCGCGCTGGGGGGCGGCGCGTACCAGTGATAGTGCGGGCCGCGCAGATAACAGTAGGTGGGGCCGCCGAACTGGACGTTCACGTCGGCGATGGGATGCGGGCCATAGAACGAGTACCGCGGTCCGTCGTAGCCGAACGGCGTGGGATCGCCGACGAAGTAGTACTGGCCGTTGACCTCGCGATACAGGCGCGGGTCCGAGGGCGGGTAATCGTGGAAGTGGGGGACGTCGATGTCGCAGAAGCCGTGGCCGACGCGCTTCGGCAACGGGTGGCGGGACATGTACTGGACCATCTCTGCCCGCGCGACCCCGCCCACCACCGACACCCCGATCAGAAAGGCGAAGAAAACTGCGAGCCTGCGCATTACGTCTCCTTTGCGGCCTGAGGGCCGAAGAGCATACGCGATCTGCCCGCTTGGGATACAGAGGTACGCGCGGCAACGCCGTAGAGCGTCGTATTGGGCCATACGTCTCGCGATCTGTATTGATCTCCTTCCCGCAATCCAGCAGGGTGGATTCTCCACCCCTGTGCGGAGGCGGGAAATGGCACAAAAGAAGGTTCTGCTGGTCGAGGACGATCTCGAAATTCGAGACATCCTGCAGGATCTCCTGGAAGCCGAGGGTTACGACGTGATTCCGGCCAGTCATGGCCGTCAGGCGCTGGAGTTCCTGTCCGGAACGCCGGCCGAGTCGCTGCCCGACCTGGTCGTGCTGGACATGATGATGCCGCTCGTCGACGGATCTCAGGTCCTGGCGACGATGAAGAGCGATCCCAAGCTGTCGCCCATCCCGGTCGTCGTCATGAGCGCCGTCGCGCGCGAGCGCCCGGCCGGCGCCGCCGCGTTCCTGCGCAAGCCGATCCCGCTCCAGAAGTTGTTCGACACCATCCGCGACTTCATCGAGCGCGGCTTCCCGAAGCTGGCGACGACCTAGTCCTTCGTCACAGTGGTTTTGATCGATTGGTGAACGGGGGTTGCCCGTCGGTGGGCTGAAGCCGGTTGTCCTCGCCCCTCGGGGCGAGGATAAAGGAGAGGGGATCCGGTTTCGCGCGGCCGTTCCCTCTCCGGCCAAGCCTTCGGCTTGGCCACCTCTCCCCGCCTTCGCAGCCTTCGCGGGGAGAGGCGCAGAAACCACGTCGGCTCAACCCGTCGTCTTCTCTGTGGCGAAGTACTAGCGGTCGAACCGGGTCGGCGGCGCGCCCGAGTAGGGCGCGGGGTTGGCGACGGGCGCCGGGGGGTGATCGGTCTCGGCCAGCGCCATGGACGGCTGCATCGCCGCCGCCTCGGCGTCCTCGGCCTCGAGCAACGCCAGATCGCGCGGCGGCAGCTCGCAGGTGTCGCGGACCTGCCGCGCGCGCTGGATCTGCCCCTGCCGGTAGTACGCGACCAGGCGCCAGAAGCAGCCCTCGGGGTCGCTGCGCGCGTCGATCTCGCGCAGATGAAAGAGCACGGTCTGCCACCGGTCATCGGTCGCGGAGCCGCGCGCCGCCTTCTCCGCGTCGTCGAGCATGTCGCGCCGATTCTGCGCCAGCGCGCGGCGGGTCGCCTCCGCCTGGCTGGGGAACGGCGTCAGCTTGATGTTCTCGTTGATCTCGCCGGACGCGTGCGGCGCCGTGCGAGCGCCGTCTCGATGGACCCAGCGCGCCGACTTGCCATGACCGCGCTTGGGCGGGTGCGTCACCTTGCTCGCCTGGCGCTGCTGTGCGGTGGCCGGCGCCTTGCCTCTGGTCGCCGCCGGCGGCGCAGCGTGGGCCGCCGGCGACCAGAGGGCCAACAAGAATGCCGCCCCGCAGGCGGCCATCAGACCGAAAGCGCGCATGGAGTCAGCGTACCAACTCTCTGTGAAGCCGCAAAACCTCTAGTTTGTGGCGCCCCGGGTCAACGGTCGACGCGATCTCTATTGGAGAGACTCTACCCGGGAGGTAGGATTGTTGGTCCCGATGCCGTACCCCACGGGAAATGCGCGCCTCCGGCTGGTGACGCCGGCCACCGGAACGCCGGAATCCACGCCCGACGTGGAGCTGGCTCACGCGCTGATCGCCGGTGAGCCCGGCGCGGCCCAGATCGCCTGGGACCGGTACGCGCCGCTGGTGCACCGGATCGTCAGCCGCGCGCTGGGTCCCGAGGCCGAGGTCGAGGACGTCACGCAGGAGATCTTCTACCGCCTGTTCACGCGCATCCGATCGCTGCGCAAGCCCGAGGCGCTGCGCAGCTTCGTGGTTTCGTTCGCGCTGCGGATCGTGAAGTGGGAGCTGCGTCGGCGGCGCGCGCGCCGCTGGCTCACGCTGTCGGAGACCGGCGAGGTGCCGGACGACCAGCTGCTGTTCGTCACGGCCGACACCCGGTACGTCCTGCGCCGGCTGTATCGGCTGCTCGATCAGCTCGCGACGCGCGACCGGCTGGTGCTGGTCCTGCGCCATGTCGAGGGGATGACTCTGGAGGAGATCGCCGAGGCGCTCGGCATCTCGCTGGCGACGGTCAAACGATCGCTCCGGCACGCGTCCCAGCGCCTTTCCGCGCTGGTCGACTCGGACATGGCGCTGCGCAAACCGAACGCGAAGGTCGGACGGGGACCGGCCAAGTGATCGGGACCGGCGCACCGGACGGCGAGCTCGGTCAGCGGGCAGCCGCCCTGGCGGCGCTTGCCCGCCGCGAGCTGGGCACGCTGTCGCCCCCCGCGCACGAGCGCGGGCTGGCGGCGGTTCGCGCCCGGATGTTGCTGCGGCGGCGCTGGGCCTGGTCGTTCGGGTTCGCCGGCCTGACGGCCGCGGCGGCGACGGCCGCGGCGCTGCTGCTGGTTCGATCGAACGCGGCGCCTCCCGTCGCGGCGGCCCCGCCCGCCGAGCCCGAGGGTCCGCCGCTGGCCCTGCACGTCGACGGCGCGGCGCTGGCCGCCGACGGCGCGATCCAGGCAGCGCCGGGCGGGAAGCCGGCGCTCCGGTTCGGCGACGGCACCGTGATCGCGTTCGAGCCAGGCAGCAAGGGCCGGCTGGCGTCGGTGGACGGGCGCGGCGCCCACGTCGCGATCGCCGACGGCTCGGCCGCGGTCGACGTGGTCCCGCGGCCGAGGGCCCGCTGGACGGTCGACGCGGGCCCCTTCACGATTCACGTCCACGGCACCGTGTTCACGGCCGCCTGGAACGCCGCCGACGGGCGGCTCGACGTCCGCCTGGTCCGCGGCGCGATCTCCGTGGACGGGCCGCTGGCGACCGGCGCCATCTCGATGCACGGGGGGCAGCGTTTGACGGTGGCGCTGCACGAGTCGCGCGTGCTGCTCCGCCCGATTGGGGACGACGAGGCCCCGGCAGCCAGGAGCGCCGACGTGGCTCCGGTGGTCCCGGTGACGGCCGCGCGACATGTGGCCTCCGCCCCGGCCGCGCGGCACGCGATCTCGATGTCGGCCACCCGACACCCGGTCCCGGCGCCTGCCACCGCGCCGATGGTCGCGACGCGCGCGCCCGCGGAGGCGCCGGCCGAGGAGATGCCGCCCCCGCCCCCGGCTGCCCGCCCGGCCGAACGGACTTCGCGCCCGGCCCGCTCCTGGACCGTCGCGCTGGCCGCCGGCGACTTCGCGGCCATCATCGACGAGGCCGAGCAAGATCTGCCGCGCGTCCTGCACAGCGCCAGCTCCGAGGACCTGGCAGCGGTGGCCGACGCCGCTCGTTACCAGCGGCGCGACGAGCTGGCGCGACGCGCTCTCGAGGCGCAGCGCCAGCGGTTCCACGGGTCGCCGCGGGCGGCCGACGCCGCGTTCTTCCTGGGCCGCCTGGACGAGAACGCGGACGGCGGCCTGGTCCGCGCGCTCCACTGGTACGACCGCTATCTGGATGAGGCGCCAACCGGCTCCTACGCAGCCGAGGCGCTCGGTCGCCGGATGGTCGCCCTGCGCGAGCTCTATGGCGCCGGCGTTGCCCGCCCGGTCGCCGAGGCCTACGTCCGCCGCTTCCCGCGTGGAAGCTACGCCGGCGCCGCCCACGTGCTGCTGGGCGAGCCGAACCACGCCCCGTGATGCGGCCGCGCCCCGCGGCAGCGGCGGTGGCGCTGCTGCTGGCTTTGGTGCTGATCGCCGGCCGGCGTTCGGCGACCGCCGCGCCCATCCCGCAGGTCGTGCTGGTTCGCCCGCAGGCGGCGCCCCCCTCGGTGGCCGAGGCGCTGGTTCGGTTGCGCGGCGAGCTGGTGGCGGCCGGCTTCGAGGCCGAAGTGCTCGAGCTGCCCCTGGGCGCCGACGTCCGCGAGTCGCTGGAGCGCCTGTCCCCGCCGGCGGCCAACGCCCACTCGACGACGGCCCTGGTGGCGGTGGTGGCCAGCGCCGATCCGGGAAGCGCCGAGCTGTGGGTCATCGACCGTGTGACCGGCAAGACGGTGGTGCGACGGGTGAACGCCGCCAGCCCGGACCCGTCGCGGGCGGCCGAGGTGCTGGCCGTGCGTGCGGTCGAGCTGCTGCGCGCGAGCTTCCTCGAGCTGGCGATCGCCCCCCCCAGCGAGGCCGCCGCCGCGCCGCTCCCGACGGCGCCGGTGGTCGAGCGCTGGGCCACCGCGCCCCTGGAAGAGCGGGACTGGATCTGGGCGATCGAGGCCGGCGGCGCGACCGGGATTTCCGTCCAGGGTCCCTGGAACCAGTTCATGGCGGTCGCCCGGCTAGAGCGGGCGTTCGGCCGGTGGTTCTGCGGGCGGCTGACCTTCACGGGTCTGGGCCCCCCCGGCCATGTAGCGACGGACACCGGGTCCGCCGATATCTCGGAGACCTGGCTGCTCGCCGAGGCGGTGGTCCGCTTCCGCCGCGACCGGCGGCTGCAGCCCCAGATCTCGGCGGGCGGCGGGGCGCTGCTCCTGAACGTCGACGGGCAGGAGGTGACCCCCAACACGGCGCTGGCCAGCGCCCACTGGAGCGCGGCCGGTGATGTGGGCGCCGGGCTGCGCGTCCCTTTGCGTCGCCACCGGTTCGAAATCGGGCTGGAAGCCCACGCCCTTTTCGCCCAGCCTTACCCGAAGTTGCTGTTCTTCGGGCAAGAGATCGGGCTCGTGGGGCGGCCGACCGTGCTGGTGACACTGACGCTGCTGGGAGGTGTGTGATGCGCGTCGGCCGATCTTTCATGCTCGCTTGCCTGGTCGCCCTGCTGGGCGGTTGCACGGCCCAGCCGATCGAGGTGGCGACGGTCGGACCTGGCTCGCTGACCGACGGGCTGCTCGCGCACTGGCCGCTGGACGAGGGGACCGGCCTCATGGCCAACGACACGTCCAACAACGGACACAACGGCGTCCTGCAGGGACCGGGCTTGACCTGGGTCATGGGCAGGTTCGGCGGCGCCGTGCACTTTTCGGGCACGGACCTGATCACCGTCGCGGGGTTCCCCCGCCCCACCACCAGCTACACCGTGGCGGCCTGGGTCTCCATTGCACCCGGCGAGGTCGGGATGCCCATCGCCAACCTGGTCAGCACCGAGGTGGTGGGCGGCGGCTGGGCGCTGTTCGCCACGCTCGGCATCGGGCCCGGGGCCGCGCCTCAAACGTATTCCTTCGAGTACGCGGGCAGCACCAGCCCCAGCCAGCCGCTGGTCGCCGCAGCCTGCACCTGCGTGATGACCAGCGGGTGGGTCCACCTGGCCGCCGTGCTGGACGGAGACGCGAAGACCCTGACGCTCTACGTGAACGGGGTTCAGTCGATGGTCACGACGGCGCCTGCGCCGATCATCCCCGGCAGCACCACGCTGGACATCGGTCACTCGACGCGCCAGGAGCCGGGCGCGGCGTTCCCGGTGACCGGCGCGATCGACGACGTCGCCATCTACGACCGCCCGCTGGAACCGGAAGAGGTCATGCAGATCGCCACCGCCCGCGTCCCCGATCCGAGCTGAGACGGACTGGGGCGTGTTAATCTCGCGTCCCATGCCGATGGGGGTGGGGGTTGGGCTGCCAGCGAGCCTGTCGGTGGTGGTCGTGCTCGGGTGCGCGGGCGGCGCCGCGATGACTGGCCCGCCGGCAAGCGGGGGCAGCGGAACGACCGGGGGAGCGAGCGGCGGCGCCGGCGCGGTCGGGGAAGCCAGCGGGAGCGGCGGATCGCCGAGCGGCACCGGAGGCGCCCCGCCGATCGGGGTCACCGCCATCCTGGCGGGAGGCGGCGTCGGGTGTGCGGTCGTCAGCGGCGCCCTGCAGTGCTGGGGGGACAACACCACCGGCCTGCTTGGCGCAAACGCCCCTGCTTTCTGCACGGTTCCCGTGCAGGTCGCCGGTCTGGGGTCGAGCGTCAGCGCCGCCGCCATCGGCACCCTCCACGACTGCGCGGTCGGCGGCGGCGCCTTGGAATGTTGGGGCGACAATCGATTCGGCCAGCTGGGCAACGGAACGACGACCAACAGCGCGACGCCGGTCGCGGTCATGGGAGCTCCGCGGGCGATAACGGCGCTCTCGGCGGGCAACGAGCTCACGTGCGCCGTGTTCGGGGGGGCCGCGGAGTGCTGGGGCTCGAACCAGGACAGCCTGCTCGGGATTGGGACCGCGCCGGCAGACAGCCTGGTTCCGGTCGGCGTCAGCGGCCTGGCGTCCGGGGTCACCGCGATCTCCGTCGGAGACGGGCACACCTGCGCCGTGATGGACGGCGCCGCGTACTGCTGGGGCAGCAACGAGTACGGCGAGCTGGGCGTCGCGCTCACGATCACCGGCACCGGTCCGTTTCAACTCGAGGATCTCCGCTCCGGCGTCACCGCCATCTCGGCCGGCGCCTACGACTCCTGCGCGGTCGCCAACGGCGGCGCCTGGTGCTGGGGAGAAAACCGCTATGGCGAGGTGGGAATCGGCTCGATGGACATCACCGCGACGCCAGCTCAGGTGCAAGGCCTGACCGACGGCGTGACGGCGATCGCCACCGGCGATTTCTCGACCTGCGCGATCGTCAATGGCGGCGTCCAGTGCTGGGGCCTCAACGAGCGTGGCCAGCTCGGCGACGGCACGACAACCAGCAGCGCCGTTCCGGTCCAGGTGCAAGGGCTCGACTCCGGCGTCACCGCGCTCACGATGGGCGACGAGTTCGTCTGCGCGCTGGTCAACGGCGGCGTGCAGTGCTGGGGCTACAACCCGCTGGGCCAGCTGGGCAACGGATCGCAGCTGAACAGCTCGGTCCCCGTCCGGGTCAATCTACTCTGAGGCTGCCGGCCTGCCGCTGGTCCGCTGCCAGCGCCGGAAACTGGGCGAAGAACTGGCGAAGGCGCTCTTTGCGCGGCTCCGGCAGGTAGTCGAAGTTGGCGCCGCGGTCGACGATCTCCCAGAAGTCCTTGGTGGTGACCGCCAGCATCTCGTCGCGGATCGAGCGCAGCCGCTCGGGCGCCTCGGCGGCCATGTCGTCGAAGATCGCCTGCGCGCGAGAGGCTTCCCCGGTCGACAGGTAGTAGGACGCCAGCTTGGCCTGCGCCTTGCGGACGCCGCGCAGCGCCCGCTCGTCGGCCTCGGTCTCGGGCGCGTGATCGATCTGCAGGAAGATCTCGAGCAGCCGGTCCTGGCTGGGGTCCTGGTGGACGCTGGCCACCTCGCACAGGGCGCACAGGTCGTAGGCCACCGTCTCGGTCACGAAGCCCATCCCGGCGCCCCGCGCCAGCCGGGCGTAGTACTTGAAGTGCCCGGCGATCTCGACCAGCACCGCGGCGCTCCAATGGTCCACGTCCTCCGGCGCGGCCAGCAACGCCTCGGCCAGCTGGCGGTACTGGTTCAGGACATTGTAAGCGGTGCGCACGTCGCGCGCGTTCAGAGCCGCGCGCAGGTAGGTGTTCATGAACTTCACGATCAGCGCGAACACCTCGCGCCCGGCCGCCGACAGCGCCGCCTCGCCCACGTAGCGCGTGTCGATCGCCACCACGTGCGCCATCTCGGGCATGCTGTTCAGCGAGGCGCTGAACACCTCGCGGATCTGCCGCAACCCCTTCCATTCCAGCCAGGTGCGGTTGCGGGCCAGGTCCTCCAGCGAGTCGTCGGCCAGCGCCACGAAGTCCGGATCGGTCCGCAGGGGCGCGCCGATCGAGAACCACTCGGGCTCCAGCGTCTCCTTGCGCGTCTGGTAGTCGACCAGCAGGCGCCGCAGCGCCGACGACGCCTCGGAGGCGATGACCTTGTCCTTCTGCCCAAGCGCGTTCACGGCGACGTCGGCCAGGTGGGCCAGCCCGCTGACCGCCTGGGCCTGGCGCACCGTGAACGTGCGCCGCGCCGCGCGGCCCTCGCGTGAGGTGGCGCGCTCCAGCGTCTGCTGGCCGATGCGCGCGATCACCTTCTGCGGATCCAGGAAGTCGAACACGTAGGCGAAGTACGGGACCAGCAGCAGCAAGGCGGCGGAGGACATCAGGACGGACAGCGTGATGGTGGCCTGCGGGACGAAGTCGCTGCGCACCACGAAGCTGACCCAGACCGCCTCGACGCAGGCGATCACGAAGAACCCCATCACGCCGATGTTGATGCGGTCGCGGAAGAACAGATCGGCGACCTTGGGCGTGTAGCGGGTGGCGGCCAGCTGAACGACGATCGACACGACCGTGATCGCGATGCCCAGCACCGACGCGATGACCTGGGACAGGCTGCCCAGCGCGTTCTGCATGGTCAGGGCGTCGAAGTCGAACAGCTGCCCGATCGGCCCTTCCTTGCGGTGGGCGGTGGCCGCGTCGATCAGGAAGTAGTCGATCAGCCAGAAGACGGCGAACACGCTGATCGCAAAGCCAGCCAGGCCCGCCAGGATCGCCACCGAACGGCGGCGCTGTCGGACACCGTGCTGAGCCTGCGGCGGCATGGGCGCATGTTACCTTAGAGCCATGCCGGCCGGGCCCGCGTCCGCGAACGAAGGCGAGCTTCTGCTCGCCATCGACGTCGGGAACACGAACGTGTCGCTGGGGCTCTACGCCGTTCAGCCCAGGAAGCGCACGCTGCGGGCCGACTGGCGGCTGGAGACCCGCGCCGGGCGCAGCGCCGACGAGTACGCGGCGCTGCTGAGCGAGCTGTTCCGCCGCGCCGGACTCGAGCTGGACCAGGTCGGGGCGGTGGCGATCTCGTCGGTGGTGCCGCCGGCCCTGGCCCCGCTCGAGCGCTTCTGCCGCAAGCACCTGAACGTCGAGCCGCTGATCGTCGGCCCGGGGATCAAGACCGGCGTGCCGGTCCTGTACGAGAACCCGCGCGAGGTCGGCGCCGACCGGATCGTGAACGCCGTCGCGGCCTACGCGCGCTGGCCCCAGGGGGCCATCGTGGTCGACTTCGGGACGGCCACCACCTTCGACGTCGTGACGGCGCGCGGCGAGTACGCCGGCGGCGTGATCGCGCCCGGCCTGGCGGTGTCGGCCGACGCCCTGTACCAGGCCACCGCCAAGCTGCCGCGCGTCGAGATTGTCCGTCCGGCCACCGCCATCGGGCGCAACACCGTGGCCAGCATGCAGGCGGGGCTGGTGTTCGGGTACGCCGGGCTGGTCGACGCCATCGTCGAACGCATCCGGGCCGAGATCGACTATGTGCCGCGGGTCGTCGGCACGGGCGGCCTGGCGCCGCTCATCGCGCGCGAGAGCCGCACGATCCAGGAGTGCGACGACATGCTCACGCTCGAGGGGCTGGTCATCCTGTACGAGCGCAACGCCCGATGACCCCCACGCCGTCCCAGAAGCTGCGGGCGTTCCCGGCCCGCATCGGCCAGGTGCTGGTGGCGCCGCGGGCCGCGCTCGCCCGGATCGACGAAGCGGGCGGCGGCCTGCGAGACACCGTGTGGCTGGTGTTGGTGGGCGTGGTCACGGTTCGCCTCCCGGAGCTGCTGCGCGCCATCCTGATGGTGGCCGGGCCGGTCTCGGGCGCGCTGGTGCGCGTCGCCGGACTGGTCGTCGACGAGGTTCGCCTGGCCGCCTGGATCGTGCTGCCCGCCGCCGTCGTGGTCACGGCCAGCGCAGGGAAGCGGCGCGACGCCGGTCGCGACCTGGACCTGGGCGCCGCCTGCTACATCCCGTTCTTCGCTCTCCACGCTTTGGCCCGCGTGGTCGACGCGATCGCCGGCATGCAGGTGGTGCCGCCCAGACCCGTGAAGATCGCGGGCGCGATGCTCGCCGCGCTGTTGGTCCTGCTGCCGGCGATCCGCCAGGCGCGCGGCCGCGCGGCAGAAGGGCCGGGCACCACGCCCCAGCCTGCCATCGGCCCGGGCGGGCGCCGCGCGGGGCTGGCCGTGCTGGCGCTGGCGGGCGCCGCGATGGTCGCGAACGTGGTCTGGTCGGCGCGCCACTTCGACGCCCTCCGCCCGATCCGCCACGGCGAGGCCGCGCCGTCGTTCTCCCTGCCGCGCATCGACGGGACGAAAGGGGAGCTGACGCTGGACGCTTTCCGCGGGCAGGTGGTGGTGCTCGACTTCTGGGCGACCTGGTGCTCGCCGTGCGTCGCGATGCTGCCCGTGATGGACGCCGTCCACGCCGCCTGGGCCCCCAAGGGGGTCGGGTTCGTGGGGATCAACTCGGACGGGGGCGGCGCGACGCTGGACGAGATCCGGACGTTCCTGGGTGAGCACCAGATCCCCTACCCGGTCGTCATCGACAACGGCTTCGTGGGCGAGCAGTACAAGGTCGAAGCGCTGCCGACGCTGGTGGTGATCGGGCGCGACGGTCGGATCCGCAGCAGCTTCATCGGGTACACCACGCAGCGCACCCTGGAGCGCGCCATCCACGACGCCACCGGCAGCTAGGCCAGGGAACTGGTCAGTCTTCGGGGCGGCCGGCCTTCTCCTCGGTGAAGTAGGCGCTGCGGTGGCGGGCGTTGGGCAGGTGGCTGTCCCAGCAGCTCGGTGAGCAGAAGACCAGCTTCACCCGCCCCGAATTGCAGGTGCTCACGGAGCACTTGATGAGCTTGGCGCCGACCGGTATCGGCTTGCGACACATGGAGCAGACGAAGGTAGGAGCCGGCGACATGGTGACCGTAAGGTAACGGACACATTCCATCGTTGCTATAAAATCGACCCTGGCATGCGCCTCGCTGGTTACGTCGCGGCCGAGATCACGATCGCCGCGGCTCTGCTCGCGGGGGCGGCGACCGGAGGTACGTTCGCGGTCCGGCGCTTGCGCCACGTCGTGGCGCCGCACGCGCTGCCCGCGGTCGAGCCGCTGGCCGCGCGCGACGACATGTCGAGCCTGGGCGCCCTGCGCGTCTCGCTGGAATCGTCGGGCACGTTCCTGGGCATGTCGGACGAGCTGCTGCTGGATCGCGTGCGCACCCAGCCCATCAAGCGGTTCAAGCTGAATCACGGCGGCTCGTCGATCTCGTTCCGCATCGACTTCGCGGACGGCTCGCGCGCCGCCTGGAAGCCGCAGCAGACGAACAGCCAGACCATCCCGCGCAAAGAGGTGGCCGCCTACCGCCTGAACCGCCTGCTGGGGCTGAACGCGGTGCCGCCCGCCGCGCCGCGGGCGGTGTCGCGCGACGAGCTCCTCTCGCACCTGCACCCCGAGAGCGTCGAGTTCCTGCCGCGCATCCAGGCCGAGACGATCTTCGGCCCCGACGGAAAGTCGCTGGGCACGGCGTCCTACTGGATCCCGGTCATCAAGGACTCGGGGTTCGACAAGGGCGAGGGGCAGAAGCAGATGCAGGCCTGGCTGACCCGCGGCGAGACGATCCCGCCCGATCAGCTCTCGATGGCGCGGCAGGTCTCGGACCTGATCGTCTTCGACTTCCTGACCTGCAACCCCGACCGCTACTCGGGCGGCAACATGAAGATGTCGCCCGACGGGACCGAGCTCTTCTACATGGACAACACCATGTCTTTCTTTTTGGAGCCGCAGGGCAAAGAGAAGAACCGGGACGTGCTCTTCCGGACGCAGCGCTTCTCGCGCTCGCTCTACGAGGCGCTCAACCGCATCACGGAGGCGACGCTGCAACGCGCGCTGGGCAGCGAGGCGCGCGCCGGCTACGAGATCCTGTCGCAGGCCGAGATCGGGGCCCTGATTGCGCGCCGCGACGTGGTGAAGCGCTACATCGGCGGCCTGGTCGCCAAGTACGGCAACCGGGAGACCCTGTACTTTCCGTAGCAGGGCCCGGGGCGTGCTAGGCTTCGCGACTTTCGCGAAATGAACGTCCACTTCGTCTCCCTCGGCTGCCCCAAGAACCGCGTCGACACCGAGGTCATGCTCGGCCACACGGCGGAGGCGGGCCACCAGCTGGTCGCGCAGCCCGAGGCGGCTGACGTCATCGTGGTGAACACCTGCGGCTTCATCGGCGAGGCCAAGCAGGAGTCGATCGACGCCATCCTCGAGATGGCGCGCCACAAGCAGGCCGGCACCTGCAAGCGGCTGGTGGTGGCCGGGTGCCTGTCCCAGCGCTACCCGAAAGAGCTGGCGGCCGAGATGCCCGAGGTCGACCAGTTCCTGGGGACCGACGAGGTCGGCGCCATCAGCAAGGCGATCGCCGGCACGATCGAGCGCCTCTCGGTCACGGACACGCCGGCGTACCTGTACGACGACGCGTCGCCGCGACGGCGATCGCAGGCGCCGCACACCGCGTACGTGAAGATCGCGGAGGGGTGCGATCGCCCGTGCGCCTTCTGCATCATCCCCAAGCTGCGCGGCCCACAGCGCAGCCGGACCCCCGAGTCGGTCCTGCGCGAGGCGCGCGAGCTGGCGGCCGGCGGGACGCGGGAGATCTGCCTGGTCGCGCAGGATCTGACGACGTACGGGACGGACCTGGAGGGCGACCAGCCGCGGCTGGCGACGTTGCTGCGCGAGCTGGCCGGGGTCGAGGGGCTGGGCTGGGTGCGCCTTCACTACGCCTATCCCAGCGCCTGCACCGACGAGCTGCTGGACGTCATCGGCGGCGAGGCGCGCGTGGCCAGCTACCTGGACGTGCCGATCCAGCACGTCGACAGCGGCGTCCTCAAGGCGATGCGCCGGGGCTACGGCGAGCGGCAGGTGAGGGACCTGGTGGCGCGCTTCCGCGAGCGCGTGCCGGGCGGCACTTTCCGGACGACGTTCATCGCGGGCCACCCCGGCGAGACCGACCAGGCCTTCCAGCGCCTGTGCGACTTCGTCCGCGAGGCCGAGCTGGATCACGTCGGCATCTTCAACTTCTCGCGCGAGGAGGGGACCGTCGCGGCGCTGCTGCCCAACCGCGTCCCGCAGAAGGAGATCGACGCCCGCCGGCGCGAGCTGCTGCGCATCCAGCGCGAGGTCTCGAAGAAGAAGCTGCGCGCGATGCGCGGCCGCACGCTGCGGGTGCTGGTCGAGGGCCCGTCCGACGAGTCCGAGTACCTGTTGATGGGGCGCCACGAAGGTCAGGCGCCCGAGATCGACGGCCAGGTCTACCTTTCGCTCGCCCCGGACGG
Source organism: Polyangia bacterium (assembly GCA_035578045.1). GTDB lineage: Bacteria > Myxococcota_A > Polyangia > Fen-1088 > Fen-1088 > JADGRB01. The sequence continues at coordinate 107,013 of DATJWP010000191.1, forward strand.
CGCGCCGCCGGCGGCCGGAACGTTCGTCGACGCCCGCGTCACGCACTCGGCCGAGTACGATCTGGCCGCCGAGATCGCGTAGCCTGAATTGCTTCAGATTTTGTTCGCTCAAATGCGGCTAGCAGTTCACGTCGCGTGAACTTTTTCTGAGCCCGCTCGGGCCCCTCATGACACTGACTAAGTAAGGGGGCAGTCGTGCGAACCCAGGCCACAGCGAGCACGGCCGAGCCGGCGAGCGACCGCCGCCGGCACGAACGCGTCGCGGTCGGGCTGCCGGTCGAGGTGCACGTGGACGACTGCCCCGACACGCTGACCGTCGAGCTCATCGACATCGCGGCGGGCGGCGCGCGGATGCGCCCCCTTTCGACCTGCGGCGTCAGCGTGGACCAGCGGGCCACCTTCGGGTTCATCGTGCCCGGGGGCTACCGCTGCGTGGCCACCGGCCGGGTGGCCCGCGTCCAGGCCAGCGGGGACTTCGTGGTCGTGCTGGACCGCTCCAACGGCCCGTTCCTGGACTTCCTGGCTTCCATCCTCGTGTAACTCGCGCGAATGTTCTGGTGACACTTTCCGCGGCGCCCGGTGTTGAGGGTGCATGCGGGAGGGAGAACCAGATTGGCGCTGGACGTCGAAGGGCTGTTTCTGCGGTACGGACCGATGGTGCTGCGGCGCTGCCGCGGCATGCTGCACAACGCGGCCGCGGCCGAGGACGCCGCCCAGGAGGTCTTCGTGACCGCGCTGCGGCACCAGGGGCGCCTGAACGATGAAGCGCCGGGCGCGCTCCTGCTGCGCATCGCGACCAACCTCTGCCTGAACCGGCTGCGGAGTGACCGCCGCCGCCCGGAGGATCCCGACCCCGATCCGGACCAGGGGCTGGCGCTGCGGATCGCGTCCGCCGAGGACGGCGCCCAGTCGGTGGAAGGCCGCGCCGTCGCCCGCAACCTGCTGGCCAAGCTGTTCCGGGCGGACGACCCGCTGGCTGCCTCGACGCGGACGCTGGCGTTCATGCACCTCTGCGACGGTCTCACGCTGGACGAGGTGGCGCGCGAGGCGGGTCTGTCCGTCTCGGGCGTCCGCAAGCGGCTGCGCACGTTGCGCGGCCGCCTGGAAGAGCTGCAGGAGGGCTCGTCATGAACGACCGGACGAAGACGCCACGCTGGTTGCTCGAGCGCCTGGCGCTGGGCGAGCTGGACCCCAAGACGGCCGGCGAGGTCCGGCGCCGCGCGGCCGCCGCCGGTGAAGACCTGGACGCGGCGCTGGCCGAGCTGGCGGCGTCGAACGCCGAGCTGCTGGCCCAGCACCCGCCGGCCCGCCTGGTCGAGGCCATCCGCCGCCGGGCGCGACCAGCGCCACGCCCGCGGCGCGCACGGGTCTGGCTCGTGGCGCCGATCGCGCTGGCGGGCGCGCTGGCCCTGGTGCTGCTGGTGCGCCCGGCCGGCGACCACCCCGCGACCGAGCCGCTGGAGGTGAACACGGTCAAGGGCCCGGAGCCATCCCACCTGGTCGTCTACCGGCACGAGCGCGGCGGCGATCGGCCGCTGGCCGACGGCGCGGCGGCGGCCGAGGGGGACCTGCTCCAGCTCGCCTACCGAGAGAAGCGCGCCGGGTTCGGCCTGCTGCTGTCGATCGACGGGGCCGGGAAGGTCACCCTGCACTGGCCGGACAGACCGTCCACCGGCGCCGCGCCGCTAGAGACTTCCGGCGAGGCGCAACTTCCGTCCGCTTACCAGCTGGACGACGCACCCAACTTCGAGCGCTTCTTCCTGGTGACGGCACGGCAACCGTTCCCGGTCGCGACCGTGGTCGACGCGGCCCGCACGCTGGCCGCCCGCCCGCGGGAAGCGCGGACTTCGCCCCTGCCCCTGCCCACGACCTTCGAACAGACTTCCATCGCGCTCGACAAGCCGAGCGCCGCCCGAAAGGAATCGCCATGACCCGGTCGACGACATCCGCCTGCGGCTTCGCGCTGCTGCTCGCGCTCGGGCTGCCAGGCCCGGCGGTGGCCGCGCCCGCCGAGGGCCCCAGGCTGCACCGGTACGCCCTGCTGATCGGGGTGGCCGACGGGGGCCCCTCCCGCCCCGTGCTGCGCTACGCGTCCAGCGACGCGCGCTCGATGGGGAGGGTGCTCGAAAACATGGGAGGGGTCGCGCCGCCCGACGCGATCTTCGTCTCCGAGCCGACCCGCGCCGCCGTCGACGCCGGTTTCGCGGCGATCGAAGCGCGCCTTCGCGCCGAGCAGGCCAGCGGCGTCCGCCGCGAGCTGCTGATCTATTACTCCGGCCACTCCGACGAGGACGGGCTGCTCCTGGGACGCGACCGCTACGCCTACGACGAGCTGCGCGCCCGCGTGCAGCGCGCGCCGGCCGATCTGCGGGTGGTGATCCTCGACTCGTGCGCCTCGGGCGCCTTCACGCGCCACAAGGGCGGGATCAAGCGCCCGCCGTTCCTGCTCGACAGCTCGATCGACATGCGCGGGCACGCGTTCCTGACCTCCACCTCGGCCGACGAGCAGGCGCAGGAGTCGGATCGGATCGCCGCCTCGTTCTTCACGTACTACCTGGTGTCCGGGCTGCGCGGCGCCGCCGACGTCAATCAGGACCGGCGGGTCACGCTGCAGGAGGCCTACCAGTTCGCGGCGCAGGAGACGCTGGCGCGCACCGAGCGCACCCAGAGCGGCCCGCAGCACGCCGCCTACGAGTTCGATCTGACGGGGACCGGCGACATGGTGGTGACCGACGTGCGCGGCACGCAGTCCGGACTGGTGCTGGCGCCCGAGCTGAGCGGCCGGATCATCGTCCGCCAGAAGGACGGCACGCTGATCGCCGAGCTGCACAAGGCCGCCGGCAGCACGCTGGAGCTGGGGGTCGAGCCGGGCGAGTACGTCGTCGCCATGGAAGGCGCCCCGACGGTGGTGCAGACCGAGCTGGCGCTGGCCGCCGGCCAGCACACCGCCATCCGCCCCTCCCTGTTCCATGCCGGCCCGCCGCGCGAGATGACCGTGGCGCGCGGCGGGGGACCCGCCGCGGCTGAACCCGCGCCGCCCACCCTGGAGGCCGCGGCCCCCGCCCTGGCGCCGCCCAAACCGTTGAAGCTGATCCTGTTCCCCACCGCGTCCGACGGCGAGGTCGACGTCGACGGTTTCTCATTCGGGTTCATCGCCGACCGCGTGCGCCGCCTGCACGGATTCCAGCTCTCGCTGGCGTACGCGCAGGTCGATCAGAGCATGCGCGGCTGGCAGCTCTCGGTGGGGGCCAACCTGGCCGGCGGCCCTTACCACGGGGCGCAGCTCGCGACCGGCCTCAACCTCGCGACGGGCGGCGGCCATGGACTGCAGCTCTCGGCCGGCGCCAACGTGCTCTACGGCGACGGGGGCGGCGCGCAGGTGACCGCCGGCGTCAACGCGGCCATCGCCGGCGCGTTCCGGGGCGCCCAGGTCTCGGCCGGCCTCAACGTGGCGGACCGCCTGCGGGGCGCCCAGCTCACGGGCGGTCTGAACCTGGCCCGCGAGGTGAACGGCGCCCAGATCGGGCCCATCAACATCGCCGAGGACGCCCGTGGCGCGCAGATCGGCGTCATCAACGGCGCCGGCCGGGCAGAGGGCGCGCGCATCGGTGTCGTCAACGTGGCCAAGGAGGTCCACGGGTTCCAGCTGGGCGTCATCAACGTCGCTTCGCGCCAGGAGGACGGCGAGTCGCTGGCCCTCATCAACCTGATCGGCAACGGCATCCACGAGGCCACGGTCTTCGCCACCGACGTGCTGGCCGCGAACGTCGCCGTCAAGTTCGGCGGGCGGCACCTGTACACGATGCTCGGCGTCGGCTACCAGCCCGGCGACGACCTGGCGGCCGGATCGACGCAGTTCACGCGCGGCACCCGGCGGCAAGGCCTCGAGGCCGGGTTCGGGTGGCGCTTCTCCGTCGAGAAGGGGCCGCTGGCCTACCTCGAGCTCGAGGCCGACCAGGTGACGGTCACCACCGGCTGGAGCCAGACCAACAACCCGCCGTTCGTCAGCTCGCTGGGCCTGCACGCGGGCATTCGCCTGGTGAAGGACCTGACCCTCCTGGCGGGCGCCGGCGTGAACGTGGGCGTGGGCACCAGCGGACAGGACGCCGACCTCAGCCTGCTTCCCCAGAGCGTCCAGCGCAGCGGCGAAACGACCGTCCGCGTCTACCCGGGCCTGCTGCTGGGGCTGCAGATCTGATCCGTTCAGTCGCGGGCCGACTGATACTGCTCGCGCAGCGCGATGCCCTCCGGCAGGTTCATCGCGGTCACGGTGGCCAGGTAGTCGGCGAAGCGGTACTGCAGGCGTGCGACCCGGAGCGGTCCGGCCTCCAGCCGGGCCGGCGCCGGATCGCCGGCCAGCTCGCCGTCGGTGGCCAGCCGCGCAGCCAGCTGGCGGTGGATGTCCTCGAACGCGCCGGCCGCAGCAGCGCCCGGCAGCCGCTCACGCAGGGTCGCGACCGACACCAGCCGGCCGTCGGGCGCGAACCCGAACGTCACCTCGTCGTAGGCGGCCAGGTGATGACAGGTCAGCAACGACGACGGGCGTTCCCGTACGGCGCAGGTGCCTCCGCGCGCCGCCGCCCAGGCCTGCGCGTCGGACTGGCGGGCGCCGTCCAGCGCCAGGCCCAGAGCCGGACGGGCGGGAGCCGGTGCCGGTCCCCGCAGCCCGCGGACGCCGCGCATCCGCAAAGCCTCGGCGGCCTCCGGCGAGACCTTCCGCGCCGGGCACCCCATTCCCACGCGCATCATCAGCGGACGCCCGAGCGGCGTGTGCAGCAGCCCGATCCCCGCCGTCACGACGACGGCCGAGAGCGCGACCCAACGCATGGCCCTCACTGCCCCGCGCCACCGTCGCAGGCCGTCTTCTGGACGGGCGACGCCGACACGATCTGAGTCTTGAGGCCGGTGACCGCGGTGGCGATGGTCGCGATGTCCGCGTCAGCCACGCCGTCGGCTTTCAGCACGCCGCCGAAGTCCATCACGAACTTGTCGAAGACCGGCCCCGGGATGCCCAACCCCGCATGGATGGCGGCCATGTCGACGCAGGTGTCCCCCTGGTCGTTCACGCCCGGGTAGGTTGCCGGGCCGCCGAACAGCGCGGTGAACTGCAGCCGCAGGCAGCTCTTGAGACGGGCCACCGAGTCGTGCCCGCTGGTGCCGACGACCGCGAAGTAGGGCGCGATCTCGCAGTCGGCCAGCACACCGGCCACCGCGTCGTCGACGACCTTGGGGATGGCCGCCCCGTACTCGTCGTAGAGCGTGGGCTGGCCACCGGCGCCCGCCGCCCCCCCGGCGGCGCCCGCCGCGCCCCCGCCGGTGCCCGAGCCCGCCGCACCGCCGGTAGCGCCGGCCGTTCCCCCGCCTTTCCCGCCAGTTCCCGCCGCGCCGTTGCTGTCGCTGCTGCAGGCCCCCAGCATCGCGCCGGCCGCCATGAGCATCGCCATCGCCCCGTACATCGCGCCCGATCTCTTCATCTCATCCTCCGCTCTCCGAGTGGTCAGTCCACCCGGTGCTACACGGCGAGACGCGGATCGGATCTCTAGTCGCGCGAAAGCGCCAGCAACAGGCGCCCGCGCAACGTCAGCGGCTGAAGCTTCCCCTCGTTCACGACCAGCGCGATGCAGGGCTCGCCCGGGGCGATCCGCTGCTCGTGGCGCTCGCCCGGCTCGCGGACGGAGATGTCGCCGCGCCCGAAACGCGCGCCGTCCTCCTCCAGCGCGCCGCTGAACACCACGATGTGCTCGGGACCGCCGTGGTCGTGCAGGGGGATCGAGACGCCGCCCTTGAAGGCGATCAGGCGGACCGCGTCGGACCGGGACCCCACCTCCAGGTCGATGGCCCGCACGCCGGGAATCACGAACCGCCACCGGACCGGCGACGACGCGCCCGCCAGCAGCCGATGGAGCGGCCGCGGAAGACCGTAGGGACGCAGCAGCTCGGGCACCTCCGGCGCGGCTGCCGCCCGCTCCCTGGGCTCGGACGGACCATCGATCCGCGACAACACCGCGGCCAGCGCGTCGGGGCTCAGGTCAGCCTGGCCACCTTCCGACAGCAACGCCCCCCCCAGCGCCTCCAGCTCGCCGGTCCGGGCGGCGCATTCGGCGCACAGAGCGGCGTGGCAGGCGATGGCCAGCGACGCCGCATCGGAGGCCGTCCCGGCCGCGTGCGCCAAGAGCTCGTCGTCGGGGACGTGATGCCGGATCATTCCTTGCTCCTCGCGTGAATCATCTCGCGAAGCCGAACGAGCGCCAGGCGGAGGCGAGTCTTGGCGGTGCCCACCGGGATCCTGGCCTGGTCGGCGCACTCCTGCAGCGTCTTTCCATTCCAGTAGGCCCCCACCAGGATCTCACGTTGCTCGGCGGGAAGCCGCTCGATGGAGCCGATCATGAGGCGCGCGGCTTCGGCCCCGATCATCTGCTGCTCGACGTCCGGGGTCGCCTGGCCGCCCGCGACCTGATCCGGGACCAGGTCGTCTTCGGGGATGGGTCGGCCAGCCCGCCGGACATGGTTGACGAGGCAGTTCCGGCTGATCGTGAACAACCAGGTCGCCAGGTTCCCCTTGGCGGGATCGAACAGCGACGCCTTCCGCCAGACGAGCAGCATCGCCTCTTGCGTGAGCTCGTCCGCCACCCCCGAGGTCGCGCCGCGCGCCATCAGATAAGCCTTCACCCGCGGGGCGTACCGGCGAAAAATCTGGGCGAACGCCCCACGGTCGGCACGCTCGACCACCGCCGCCATCAGGGCCCCGTCGTTCGCCACGTCCACGACGCGATCAAACCTAACACTGCCGGAGCTGGACGGGGCGGCGGGGGCCGCGGACAGGGCCACGTCCCGGATACACCCGCTCACGCAGTCTTGATCTCCCTCGAGACAAAAAAGGGGAGAGGCCAGCGGCCCCTCCCCCTTCAGATCCCTCCCTCCCCGCCGGGCGGGGAGGTTCTCAGGACGGGAAGAACGGCCTAGAAGTCGTCGTCGCCGCCCATCCCGCCCATGCCGCCCATCCCGCCGCCGCCACCGCCGTGGCCGCCGCCGGCCGCGGGGGCCTTCTTCTTCGGGCGCTCGGCCACCAGGGCCTCGGTGGTCAGCATCAGCGAGGCGACCGACGCCGCGTTCTGCAGCGCCGCGCGCACGACCTTGGTCGGGTCGATGACGCCGGCCTTGACCAGGTCCTCGTACTCCTCG
>DATJWP010000192.1:0-83030 GCA_035578045.1 Polyangia bacterium
TACGGAGCTGCCCGCCCTCCTCGATGCCATCGGGCGCGCGCTCTCCGTCGCCGACCCCTCTCCCTAACCCTCTCCCCGCTTCGCGGGGCGAGGGGACCGGAAGGCCGCCCGTTACCCATGCGAATTTCCCGACACGCTGTAACTAGTTGACGATCAGGCCCATCGAGAGGTTCGTCTGAAACTGGGCGCTGCCGGGCTGCCCATACTGCGAAATCAGCACGAACCCCTCGCCGCCCAGGCTGGCGTTGGCGCTCTTGGGCGCGAGCGTCAGGTGCAGCACGTCGCCGTTCGTCCCCGCGCCCTTGTCCAGCGACAGCGCGAGGTTGGTGTTGGTCTCACCCAAGACTTCCTCGAGCGTGTAGGCGTTCACCGTCCAGTCTCCGATCGGGGCGGTGCTGAACAGGGTGACGTCGACGGTCTTGCTCTGGCCCAGCGGGATGACCAGGCCCTGCGTCGGAAAGGTCATCCCCCCTGCAGAGACCGTGATCGACGTCAGAGCCGGGAAGCTGTTGAAGTAAGGACCGGACGGCGCCGGCACACAGGGGTTGGTGGTGGCCTTGGCCGCCAGGTTCGACCAGCTGCGCTGAACGGCGTAGCTGGTCCCCGGCAGCGTGTAGACCAGGTCGGGGTTGAACGCGCACATGTCGGCGACCTCGCCACCGGTGATGACCGTCCAGATGAGGTCGGCATTCTCGGTCCCGGCGTAGGCGGGGTTGCTCCCCGGGAAGGGATCGGTCGAAGCCTCGATCAGCTCGTGGCTGATCGCCATCGTCCGTTGCTGAAGGGAGGTCAGGCCCTGGCCGGCCACCGCCCCCGCGCAGGAGCAACTCACGGCGTAGGGGACGTTGGACGTGTCGACGGGAGCCTGGCCGTGATAGCCGCCGAAGTCGTGGCAGCAGGTGGAGCCGTCCGGCAGGCTGCCGATCGTTCCCGATGGGAGGACCATGAGATAGATGGTGCTCGGATCGGCCGGCCCCCAGGCGGGGTTGGATCCGCTGGTGTTGTCGCTGATCGTCGACTGAATGAGCTGGTCCGTGATGGTCGCGGGCGGCTGCGAAGAGAGCGTGATCGCCGGCAAGACCTCCAGCGTCCCGACGCCATATTCCGCGGTCGCGGCTTGCCAGTAACTGCTCTGGGCCATTTGACTCAAGAACGTGGTGGTCGCCTGCGCCGACGTGTCGGCCGCGAAAACGACCGGCTGCACCCTGGGCGACGCGATGACCGTGCCTCCCAGATCGGCGACCTGGGGCAAGGCCGGGTGAGGCGCGGGCTGGAATGCAGCATCGGTCGGCGTCGTGGTGCCCGCATCCACCGGGACTCGACCGGAGTCGACGACCTGTTTCAGCACGCAGACGTTCGCAACGCAGGCGAGGCCTGCGTTGCAGGTCTTGTCGGAGTAGCAGGGCCCCGACTCGCGCCCGGCCGGAACGCCGCTCTCACTGCCACCACCGCCACATCCGAGCAGGCAGGCGATGAGCGCGCTCGCCAGCCAGCGTGCGTGGAGGCCCACCTCGTCACTATGACACGCGCTCGCCTCAGCCGAGCTGGAAACTGACCTCGTCGAACAGCGCGGCCGCCTGCTCCCAGCCCTCGCCGCGACGACCGAACCGGCCGATCACCCGCCGGCCCAGCGCGTGCGCGCGGCGGGCGACCACCACCGGCAGCTTGCCTTCCAGCGACGAGGCGTCCAGGCGCCCCTCCCCGGTCACCACCGCCGCGACGTCGCGGCAGGCGGCGTCGAAGCCGAGCACGTCGAGCATGCGCTCGGCCCCGTCGACCAGGCCGGCGCCCAGCGCGAGCAGCTTGGCGCCCAGCCCGCCCGCCGCGCCGGTGTGCCGTCCCCCAGGGAGACCGAGGCCAGCCAGGCGCCGGGCCAGGACCGGGATGTCCTCGGGCCGCGCGCCCTTCTGGGGTGCGAAGACGCGCGCGGCGTCGGCCAGATCGGTCCGCACGTCGCAGAACACCGTCGTGGGCGGCAGCCGCAGCTGCGGCCAGTCGCGCCCGCCGTCGACGGTCGCGCTGCCGCCCAGGCCGACCCAGATGCGCGGCTGCTGCTGGAAGCGCCCGAGCACTTCGCCCAGCCCGCGGCTGGACGCCGCCACCGGATCCAGCCGGTCGAGCCCGGCCAGGCCGATCACCTTGGCGCACTCGATCGCCACGCCGCCGCCGGGAAGCCGCAGGACCGGGACTGGACGGACACGCCCGAAGGGATCGGGCGCCGCGACCTCTTCGAGCGCCCCGCCCAGGCCGTGCTGCAGGCATTCGAGGAAGCCGTCACCGCCGTCGCTGAGGGGGAGCAGCCGATCGCCCGGCGCCGCCAGGTGCCGGGCCGCCGCCAGCGGGCTCATGGTCCCCTTGAACGCCGTCGGCGCCACCAGGTTCATCGAGCTGGAAGCTAGCATCACGACCCCGATCGCGATCGCCACGACGCCCATCACGCGCGCGGCGCGCAGGCCGGCGGGCGCCAGGCGCTCGATCGTGATGGCCGCCGTCACCACCGCCATGGCCCGCAGGTCCATCACGCCCAGGACCAGCAGGACGGCGGTCGGACCCGCGCAACACGCGACGCAGCGGAGCCCGAGCCGCACGCCGTATCGCCAGGCGGCCCACGCCCTCGGCGCCAGCGCCCCGCAGCATCCGCCGGCCCGGCAGCAGTCGAGCTGGCGCGCCTTCCAGCCGGTGAGCTGCAGGGCGCCCGCCGCGACCACGACCAGACCGACCGCGATCGGAACGCCACGGGCCAGCCCCGGCCGCCGCATCTCGGCCTCGGCGAGCGCGATCCCGACGGGGAACACCGCCGCGCCCAGACCGCTCCAGACCAGGAAGTAGCCCGCGCCCGCCAGCACGGCCCGCGGCCCCTTCACGCGGCGCCGGAGCGTCGGGACCAGCGACGGCAGCATCATGGCCAGCATCATCACGGTCCACATGCCCAGGAACGACGCCGCCGCCCCGGGCCAGCTCTGACCGGGCATGCGCATCCAGGTCATCGACATCCCCCACCCGCCGGGCATCGGCATGGCGGGCATCCCCGACATGGAGGCGCACCAGACGATGGTGACGGCCGCGCTGACGACGAACAGCGCGGCCGACACCGCCCAGAACGCCGGATGCGGCTCAGCGCTTGCCGTAGTCGTCATGGTGGCGCCACCACAGGCTCGTCTCGTTGCGCCCGAGCGGCGCGCGGTCCAGCCACTGGTACATCCCCCACAGCCCGTCCAGTCCGCGCGCGTAGGTCGAGTAGGTGTGATAGACGGTTTCGCCGTCACGCACGAACGCGCTCAGGCCGGGCCGCTCGCGGATGTAGGTGGCCGGGTCGGTGCCGGCCATCGCGGCGAACCGGGTGACCGGGCCGTCGGCGCCCCGCCACACCCAGGCCTCCTCGCGCCGGTAGTTGTACTCGGCCCCGCCGGCGCGCTGCTGTTCCTCGGTGATGCGGACGTTGAAGTCGTCGTTGAAGTCGGTGCTGAACGACGACGCCCAGGGGAAGCGCCACCCCATTCGCTGCTTGAACGCCTGCAGCTTCGCGATCGGCGCGCGCGACACCGCGGCCAGCATGACGTCGTGGTTCGCCAGGTGGACGGCGAAACCGTCGAACCCGTCGGCGATCGACGAGCAGGACGGACACCCGGCCTTGTAGTCGGGGCCGAACATGAAGTGATAGATGATGAGCTGCGAGCGCCCCTGGAAGAGATCGGCCAGTGAGGCGCCGCCTGATTCGGTGTCGAACCGGTACGCCTTGTCGACCCGGACCCAGGGGAGCTCCTGCCGCCGCCGCGCCAGCTCGTCGCTGCGGTGCGTGTGCTCCTTCTCGGCCTTCAACAGCTCCAGCCGGGCCCCCAGCCATTCCTCGCGCGTCCCCGTCTTGTGCTCGATCATGTCGTCGCTCCTTTCGCCCTCAAGATGGACCGCCGGCGCAGCCGAGCGGGAGTAACAAAGGCGACGGGGTTAGGATCGACGCTCATGGATTCGGGGATCACCGCGGCCGGGCAGGCGCTGCGCGCCGGCGATCCGCTGGGCGCTCTCAATCTGGTCGCGCTGCGGGAGGATCCGGCCGGCCTCGCGCTGCGGGGGATCGCGATGGCGCAGCTGGGCGAGCTGCCGCGCGCGCGCCGGCTGCTGCGGCGGGCGGCGCGCGGCTTCGGACCACGGGACGCGCTGGAACGGGCGCGCTGCCAGACGGCGGAGGCGGAGGTGGCGCTGGCCTCCCGCGATCTCACCTGGCCGGCGCGGGCGCTGGCCGAGGCGCTGCGCGCCTTCGCGGCCCACGGAGATCGCGAGAACGCGACCCACGCCCGGCTGCTCCAGATCCGGCGCCTGCTGCTGCTGGGCCGGGTCGCCGAGGCCGAGGGCGCCTGCGCGACTTTGAATGCCGCCGGCCAGTCCGCCCGACTCGAGGCGGTCACCGCGCTGGTCGCGTTCGAGATCGCGCTGCGCCGCAATCGGCCCGAGCCCGCGCGCGCGGCCCTCTCGCGTGCGCGCGCGGCGGCGGCGCGCGCGGCGATCCCGGCGCTGACCGCCGAGGTCGAGCAGGCGGGCCGCACGATCGTGCTGCCGGCCGCGCGCCTGGTGACGCCGGGCGGGCCGCGGCCGCTGGCGCTGGCCCAGGTGCAGGCCGTGCTGGCCTCGCCGGACCTGGTCGTCGACGGCTGCCGGCGGGTGGCCCGCCGCGGCGAGCGGCTGGTCAGCCTCTCGCGGCGACCGGTGCTGTTCGCGCTGTTGCAGGCGCTGGCCGAGGCGTGGCCGGGCGAGGCGGCGCGTGACGAGCTGATCGGGCGCGCGTTCGGCGCGCGACGGCCCAACCCGTCGCACCGCGCGCGGCTGCGCGTCGAGATGGGCCGCCTGCGCCACGAGCTGCGGCCGCTCGGGGAGATCCGCGCCACGCCCGGCGGCTTTACCCTGACCGCCCGAGGAGCGGCGCAGGTGCGGCTCCTGCTGCCGCCGATCGAGAGCCCCGACGCCGCGGTGCTCGCGCTGCTGGCCGACGGTGAGCCCTGGTCGACCTCGGCCCTGGGGTTGGCGCTCGGCTCCAGCCAGCGGACCGTGCAGCGCGCCCTGGTCGCGCTGGAGGCGGCGGGTCAGGCGCGGGCGCTGGGCCGGGGACGTTCGCGCCGGTGGTTGTCGGCGCCCCTGACCGGATTCGCGACCACGTTGTTACTCCCGGTCTCCGACGGATTCGGGTAGAGGATCGGCATGGGCAAGCCGAGCGACAGCGAGCCAGCCGCGGAGCAACCGGCCGAAATAGTCCGCGAGTACGGCCCGTTCCCCGGCAACCCGCAGGTCGGCGGGGTCAGCTTCGACGGCCGCCTGGTCTGGTTCGCCGGCGGCGAGCGCCTGCAGGCGTTCGACCCGGCGACCGGCGCCCCGGTGCGCGCGCTGGACGTCCGCGCCCACGCCGGCACCGCCTTCGACGGCCGGCACCTGTTCCAGATCGCCGGCGACCGCATCCAGAAGATCGACCCGGCGACCGGCCAGGTGCTGTCGACGATCCCCGCCCCCGGCGGCGGCCGCGATTCCGGATTGACCTGGGCCGAGGGGACGCTGTGGGTCGGGCAGTACCGCGACCGCCAGATCCACCAGATCGATCCCGGGACCGGCGCCATCTTGCGCACGATCTCGTCGAACCGCTTCGTCACCGGCGTCACCTGGACCGACGGCGAGCTGTGGCACGGAACCTGGGAAGGCCAGGACTCCGACATCCGCCGCGTCGACCCCGCCACCGGCGAAGTCCTGACCCGCCTCACGCTGCCTGACGGCGTGGTCGTGAGCGGCCTCGAATCGGATCAGGCCGACCTGCTGTACGCCGGCGGCGGCGCCACCGGCCGCGTCCGCGCCGTGCGCAAGCCGCGGCGCCGCCAGACTGATTCAGGTTAGCGGTGCGTCGCCGTGGCCAAGTCCGCACCTCGCCCGCCAAGCGGGCTCTCGCGGGAGAGGCGCGGAACTAACCCACGCGCATGAAGGTGTCGGCCTCCAGGCGGTCGAGCTTGCGGGAGGCGACGAGCAGGCCGACCAGGCTGGTGATGGCGGTCGAGATGGCGAAGCCGTAGCCGTAGAAGGGCGGGCCGGCGTGCTGGGTGGCCACGGTCAGGACGGCGTTCAGGCCGCAGAAGGTCGCGCTCAGCGCCAGGGTGGCGCGTCGCTGGTCCAGATAGAACAGCACGTTGAACACGGCCAGCATCAGCACCTGCATCGCGACGCCGGCCACGTCGACCGAGAACAGCTGCAGGTAGAGCCCCGAGATCCCCACCGCCTTGAGCAGGCGCGGGCCGGCCAGCAGCAGCACCAGGACGGTGGTCCCCTGCACCTTGAAGATGTCCGAGATGCCGTTTCCGACGGCGATGGTCAGGCGGTCGTGGCGCCGCCGGATGTCGGCCAGCGTCTCGCCGTCGCGCACCGCCGCGAAGAAGCCCTCGTACTCTTCGGCGAACGCGGTCTCGACCCTGACCAGAAACACGGCCATGCCGGGCACGATCGACAGATAGGCCAGGAAGATCGGGATGTCGTAGATGATCGACGCGCGCAGCGGCCCCAGCACGACCTCCGACGTCGACGGCGTGAACCAGAAGATCAGCTTGTCGATCCAGATGCCCAGGTTGTAGAGCAGCCCGGTCGCCGCCAGGCTGAGGTACGCGCGCTTCCGATCGAGAAACTCGAACGCGACCAGGGTGCCGCTGGGGAAGCGCCCCGCGACCAGGCCGACCATCGCGATCAGCAGCACCACCTGCCCGACCAGAAAGCCCGCCAGCAGGCCGACCAGCCCGAGCGGCCGCAACAGCAAGGCGCAGGCCACCGAGATGAGGTAGCCGACCAGGAAGCTGGTCACGACGGCGCGGTAGTCGCGCAGGCTCGAGAGCAGCACCACCGCGATCCACGAAGCCGACAGGACCACCAGGGCCACCACGGTCAGCAGGCGGACCGTCAGCGGTCCGGCCAGCACGAACATCAGCGGCACCGCCAGCGCGCTGGCGCCTAGCCCGGTGACGGTCAGGGCGCCCAGCAGATTGGGCAGCACGCGCTGCTCCTCGCGGCGATAGACGCAGTCGGCGATGAAGCGCGCGAACATCAGCTGCAGGCCGCCGGTCGCGATCAGCGAGGCGGCCATCAGATAGGTGATCGTCACCAGGAACTGCCGGACCTCGCCGGCCGCCACGCGACCGACGCTGAGGAGCCCGATCCCCATGACGCCGACGATCGACAGCACCCACGGGCCCGAGCTGATGACGCCCGCGTAGGCGTAGGCCTTGACCAGCCCCCACAGGCTCTGTCGATCGAGCAGCTTACGAAGCTCGAAGCCGATTCCCGCCATGCGTCTCCTCGAGAGCGCCGTCGTAGATCTCCCGGTACGCCGCCAGCATGCGCGCCCGCCCGTAGAGCGCATGCACCCGGGCGGCCGCGGCGCGCCGCGCCCGCCGCCAGGCGTCCGGATCCTGGAGCAGCTGGACGACGGCGCGCGCCGTCTCCGCCGGTGAGGCGATCCCGGTGATCGCGCCGGCGGTCCCCGGCGAGTCTCCCGCCAGGGCGCCCCGCCCTTCGATCAGCTCGCGGCAGCAGCCGACGTCGCTGGCAACCACCGGAACACCAGCGGCGAAGGCCTCCAGCACGAACAGCGGCAGCGCCTCGCTGATCGACGTGAGCACCGCCACCCCCAGCTCCGGCAGGACCTCTTCGGCCCGCCGGAACCCGAGAAAGCGCAGCGCGCCGCCGTCCAGGCCCAGCGTGCGCGCCAGAGCCCGGCACTCGTCGGCGTAACGGCGGTCCTCGTCCTCGGGGCCGACGATCCAGGCTTGCGCCTCCGGGATCGCCCCCACGACCTCGCGCATCGCGCGGATGAAGGTCTTGATGTCCTTGATGGGGACCACCCGCCCGATCAGCCCCACCACCGGCGGCGGTCCCTGCCGATCATCGCGCCGCACGGCCGCGAAACGGTCCAGGTCGATGCCGTTCGGGACGACGCGCGTCCGGCCCGCCGCGGCGCCGTCCGCGATCTGGCGGGCGCGGTTCCCTTCGTAGAGCGACACGATCGGATCGGCGGCGGCGTAGGCCATCCGGCCCAGCGCCTCGAAGAACTGGATCCAGAGCCGCCGCAGCCCGCCCAGCGCGCGCCGTCCGGCCACGGCGGGCGCGTCCTTGATCCAGCTCGCGTGCGCCAGATCGATGGTGCGCTCCTTGGTGTAGATGCCGTGCTCGGTCAGCACGAACGGGACGCCGGTGCGGCGCCGGACCAGCGCCCCCAGCGCGCCGGCGTAGCCGGTCGACACCGCGTGCAGCGCCCCGAAGCGCGGCAGGTCGCGCCCGATGGCGGCCAGCTTGAACAGCGGCAGGTGCATCGTCCGCAGCGTCCAGAAGAAGTCCAGGAACGACTCCTCCTCGTGGTGGGCGTCGTACTCGGCGCAGAGCTGCAGGAAGCTGCGATCGTCGTGCAGGAACTCGTGCAGCGACAGGCCCGCGTCGCCGTCCAGGGCGGCCAGCCCGTCGACCACCGCCGGCCCCGGCGTCGCGCCGCTTCGCATCGCCTCGTGCAGGGCGGCCAGCGCCGCCAGCGGCTGCGCGACCTCGCGGGCGCGGCCCCGGCGCGGGCGGGTCGGGCCGACGCCGGCCATGAGGTGGTGGACCTCGACGTGGACGACGTTGTCGGGCAGCCGGTACTTGATGTCCCCGTACATGTCGGGCGTGGCGCCCAGAAAGCAGATCCCGAACGTCAGGTCCGGGAACCCGGTGATGATCTCGTGGACCCAGGCCGAGACGCCGCCGCTCACGTAGGGATAGGTTCCCTCCAGCAGCAGACCGATGTCGGCGCTCTCTCCGCGACCGAGCCTGGGGAGGCGGGTCACGCGCCGACCCCACGCAGCTGGCGCGCCCTGAAGCCGGCTTCCGCGAGCAACGGCGCCAGCAGCGCGGCCGGGGCGCCCAGCCGACCGCTCTCCTGCAGAGCCACGCGCGCCCCGCCAGCGTCACCCTGGCGCAGCAACACCCGCGCCATGAGCAGCGCCGCGCCGGCGGTCCCGGGCGCCGGCAACTGCTCGAGCAGCCCGCGGGCGCGCCGCAACGTGAAGGTCTCCAGCTCGCCGCTGACCAGACCGAACTCGCACAGATCGCACAGCGCCTCGGCCAGCAGGCAGGCGATTGATCCGCCACGCTCGCCGGCACGCTCGCCGGCGGCCGCGCCGGAGGCCGCCACCAGGGCGCGCTCCAGCTGCTCGATGCGGTGGAACGCCTGTCGATCGCGATCTTCCAGCAGCGCGTGCGCCAGCAGGCGGACATCCTCGTGACGGTCGCGGAGCGCCAGCCTGAGCAGCCGCGTGGCGTCGGCCGCGTCGTGCAGCCGGCGCGTCGCCAGCACCGCGGCGATCCGGCTGGCCGGCGCGGGATCGAAGCGCAGCCGGGCCTCCAGGCTCCCCAGGCCGATCTCGGTGGCGATCTCGGCGGGCAGCGGCGCCCCGGCGGCCACCCCGCTCAGCGGGGTCCGCACCAGCGGGGCCGCCGGGTGCGCGTGACGGCGGGCGACTCGCGCGAACAGCACGACCAGCGCCGCCGGTCCGACGACCGGCAGCGCGACCGACGCGGCGGCGAACAGCAACCGCGCGCCGCGGCCGTCGCCGCCGTCCAGCGCCAGCCGGTCCGCCCGCCGGGCCAGAAAAGCCGCGGCGCAGGCCGCGCCCAGGGCATGCGCGACCAGGGCCAGAACCACGCACACCCCCGCCCTGGCCGGCGCTCCGGAGAGGAGCGCCACCGCCGCGACCTCCAGCGCCAGCGCGCTAGCGGCGAGCCGCTTCTCGGGGTTCTGGATCACCGTCTTCGTCCTTCACCAGCGTCTCGCCGTCCAGCTCGAGCACCGCCATCCGATCACGGTCGTCGATCGCCGTGTGCTGCACGACCCGGACGCCGGCCTCCGCCAGCGAGGTGCCGGTCGCCGCGCGCACCGCGGCCTCGACCCGCCCCAGGTAGCGGGCCACGCCCATGTCGTCGGTCATGGGGAGCAGCAGCGTCACCGTCGCCCGCCCGTCGCGCCGCCGGTAGGTCAGCACCTGATCCGTCACGCGGCGCTGGCGCGCGATGGTCTCGGCGATCTCCGCGGCGCGCTTCCCCTCGACCGCCAGCTGCACCACGCCGCTCGCCAGCCCGTGCGCGCGGCGATCGTGCGCCGCGCGCCGCAGGCGGCGGACGAACGCCTGGACGTCCTCCTCGCGGCGGTCGTCGCCCGCTCGCTCGGGCGCGTGGAACGCCAGCCGGTCGGCCACGTGTCCGGCCAGCGCGGCGAACCGGCCAGGCGCCTCCGCGTCGTAGCTCGAGAACGGCAGATCGGTCACCGCCAGCACGCCCCACAGGCGCCCCTCGACGTCCTCCAGCGGCGCCGCCAGCACCACCGCCCCGGCCGCGGTGGTCGCGCCCAGAGCCGAGTCGAAACCGACCACCTCGTGGCGCCGCAGCGCCTCGCCAATCAGCGGATCGTCCAGCTCGGGCGGCGGACCCAGATGTGCGGCCGGCCGGTCCGACAGCGGTCCGTCGGGCTCGGCCGACAGGAAGATGGCCCCCTGGCGGACCTGCGCGAAGGTCGCGAACAGATCGAGGATGCGCCCGGCGTCCACCGCCGGGCCCGCCTCCCGGCCGGCCGGCAGGTCGCCCAGGGCGCGCAAGGCGTCGCGCAACGTGGGGGCCGCGCCGCCCAGCCGGCTCTCGAGCAGGTCGTGCGAGATCCGCAGGGCCTGGTAGGACCGCACGAAGGTCTCGAACCGGATCCGCTGGTGCGCGTGCTGGCTCTCGATCGCCTCGATCCGGCGCCGCCACAGGCCGCTGAACTCGCCCGTGATCATCCCGCACAGCAGCAGGCCGACCGTCCGCTCCGCGGACAGCTCGCCCGCCGGGAAGTGCAGCGGCAGGATCCCCTTCCAGGCGCCCACGGTGGCGAAGCCCAGGGCGACGGCGGCTCCGAACCCCGGCCCGAAGCCATAGCGCAGGCCGGCCACCAGCGGGGCCAGCACCGCCCAGGGGAACCCGGTGCGCGCGAACAGGGGATCGCCCGGGTTCAGCCAGAGCCCGAGCGCCGGAACCAGCAGCACCAGCAGCGCGGTCTCGATCCATACGGCGGCCGGTCGCCGGGCGACCGGGAGGCGTGACAGCAGTCGTGGTTTCAAGTTCAGTTCCACCGGAGCGCGTAGCGCAGCGACAGACCCATGTACCGCTGCCCGACCTCGCCCCCCTGGTCGTTGCGGTAGAAGCCGGTCGCCGCCAGCTCCTGGTGGTGGGCGAACAGGTAGCCCAGGCCGCCGTCGAAGCTGTAGGTCAGCGTCTGCGCGGGCATCAGCCAGCCGGCCCACAGGTCCGCCAGCGGGCGGAGGCAGCGCCAACAGGACCGCGACGCGCGCCCGGAGGCCAGGTCGTCTTCGTCGTCCGAGACGCCCAGGATCGTCAGGCCGATGCCGGCGGTGCCATAGGTCTCGGGCACGACGTCGCCGGTGGGCGTTCCCGGCGGCACCACCGCCGCCAGCCCGCCCGGGATCACCATCGCCAGCCGGTTCGCCTCGATGAACCCGTCGGCGCGCAGCCGGATCAGCGGCGAGGCTTTCCGCAGCAACGCCGACAGCTCGAGCCGCCCCACGCCGCCGCTGGCCAGGAAGGCCCCGTCTCGATCGGCGTAGTGGGTGGCGCCGCCGCCCGCCGCGATCCGGAAGCGCTCGGCGAACCGCCAGCTGATCTCGGCCTCGGCGCTGTCCTTCAGCGCCGCCACCCGCAGCGCCGCCGTGTCGGTGGGCCGCTCGTGGTAGAGGCCCTCCAGGTCGACGGTCAGGCCATGCACCGGCTCGAAGCGCTGCACCGCCGACGCGTACGGCACGGTGCCGGTCGAGAACTCGTACGCCCCCGCCTCGATCCGCGTGTCGCCCACCGCCTCGAGCAGCGACATCGCCAGGCCGGCCTTGGCTTCGTCGGCGTGGATGGCCCCGACGACCGGACCGGTCGGGCTGTCCAGCCGGTCATGACCCGCCAGCGCCTCGAGCGAGAGCTGGCCATGCCGGAGCTCCGCCCGCGCCGACTCGCCCACCATCCCCAGCGTCGACAGCTCCTCGTAGCCGGCCGCCGCGTAAGCCCCGCTCAGGCGATCCTCCGACATCTCGAACCGGTGCAGGGCCAGGCTGGCGTCCTCGTCGGGATCGCCGGTGTGCAGCGGCGCCTGCGCCAGCAGCGCCCAGGCGCGATCCTCACGACCCAGCTCGCGCTCGGCGTCGATCTTCTCGCTCACGGTCAAGAGCCCGCCGTCGGCCGAGAGAATGGCGCGCACCGCGTTGCGATCGTGGCGATCGATGGCGGCGCTCAACCGGTTGCTCGCGTCGTCGACGGCCTGCGCCCGCGCGTCATCCGCCTCGTCGGGGTCGGTCTCCAGCCCCGCCTGGACGCGCGCTTCGTGCAGATCGCCGGCCAGGCCGCTGTCGGTGGGCGCGAGCGCGACGGCCCGGGCGTACGCGCCGGCAGCCTCGCTGGCCTTGCCGTCGTGCGAGGCCAGACGGCCGAGCACGGACCAGTAGCCCGCGTCGTCCTCGAAGTCCGCGTGGTGAGGCGCGGCGATGCTGAGCAGCCGCTGCGCGGGCTCCCAGCGCTCCGCCTCGGTCGCGGCCTCCATGGCGATCAGCAGCACCGACGACGCGCCCGTCTTCTGGTAGGCCTCGGCCGCGACGCGCGCCACGTCGTCGATGCGCCCCTGGCCGATCAGCAGGGTGTCCAGGCGATCGGCGATCTCGGCGTCGGCGGTTCCCGCGTTCCAGGCGTGCTGGTAGGCGTTCTCGGCGTCGGCGTCCTCGTCCATGGACCAGGCCAGGTCGCCGTACAGCTTCCAGAACGACGCCGCCGAGGCCGGCGCGGTCCGGGCCCGCAGGCGCGCCACCGCCAGCGCCTCTTGCGGCCGGTCCAGCGACCAGAGGAGCTCGGCTTCGCGGGCCGGCTCGGCCGAGCTGGCGAACTTGCGGCTGATCTCGCGCACGCTGTAGAGCGCCCCTTCCAGGTCGCCGACGTGCTCGTCGACGGTGGCCCGCTCGCTCCAGTACCGCTGGTCGTCGGCGAACCGCGGCTCGAACCGCCGCAGCGCCGCGCGCGCCCCCTCGGGGTTGCCCTGGGACTCCAGCGCGTCGGCCAGCTCCAGCAGCTCGTCCAGCTTCAGCTCGCGGCGGCGCGCCGCCGTCTGCAGCAGCGCGATCACGGTCGGGTGGTCGAACAGCGCCCGGCCCAGGTCCAGCGCCTTCTCCCGAGCGCCGGCCGCGCCCTGGGCCGCCAGCCAGACGTAGGCCGCCAGGGCGACTCGGGGTTGCTCGGACCAGGTCGCGATCTCCGCGACGCGCTGGCGGAGCCCCACGTCGTCCGGGTGCTGGTCGACCAGCGCCAGCCCGATGGCCAGCGCCGCGGGCGGATCGCCCGCCGCGAGATCGACGTCGAGCTGCCGCCGCAGGATCGCCTGGTCGCGCCCGTCGATCGCGACCAGGCGCGCGCCCCAGCTCTTGGCGCGGTCGAGGTCCTGCTGGGCCAGCGCGACCGTGACCCCCTGGTCCAGCAGCCTGCGGTCGGCGGGCCAGCGGGCCAGCGCCCGATCGGTGACCTCCAGCGCCCGCGGCCCGTCGTCCAGAGCGCGCAGGACCTGGACGGCGGTCAGGGCGTCGGCCGCGCCGTCCTGCCGCTCGCTCGCGGCGGCGCTGGCGACCAGGTACGCCGCCGCGCTCTCGGGCAGGCGATTGGCGGCGCGGTACCAGCGACCGGCCAGCCGGGCCCAGTCGCGCCGCCGCGCCGGCTGTTCGCGCGCCAGGCGCTCGTAGATCGCGGCGGCGTCCGCCGGCGAGCCGAGCGCCAGCGCCAGGTCCGCCACCCGGGCCAGCTCGGTCCGGTCCAGCGGCGCGGAGACCAGCTCGCGCGCGGCGCTGACCGCCTGCGCCTGCAACCCGGGGCGCGCGGGGTCTCCAGCGGGGAGCGCGTCGACGGCCGAGCGCTGCAGCTCGAGCAGCGCGACCCGCGCCCGCCACGAGGTGGCGTCGCGCGCAGGCGCGGCCACCAGTCGCCGCAGGTTGGCCTCGGCCGCCGGCCACTTCCCCAGCGCCGCCTGCTGCCGGGCCAGCAGCAGCCGGGCCGAGCGATCCTCGGGCCGTTGCTGCAGCACCTGAGTCAGATAGGCGATCGAGACCTCGTCCGGATGGGCCAGGACCTTCGGGTGACCGAAGTCGAGGCCAGGGAACAACAGCGCCAGCGAAGCCGCCACGGTGGCGGCCACCACCAGCAACCCGGGCGGCGTGATGAGTCGGGGCCGGCGAATCATCCCGGCTCGAGGGTGTGACTCAGCGACAGACGACATCGATCTCTCCCGTGTCCGCCTCGGCGAACCGCAAGTTGTGGGCCTTCACCGTCACACTTCCGGTGGAGCGCGTCTTGACGACGCTCGCGCGCATGAACCCGGAGGGCGCGGCGCGCCCCACGCTCTTGACCGCGATCGCGCCGTCGCAACCGCCGATCTCGGCTTCGACCGGCAGGTGCCCGCGCAGCCGCAGCCGCGCCTGGCTCCCGACCCGCCGGTACGACACCACCGCGGCGTTCGACGCCGCCAGGTAGGGCCCGGCCGGCGGATGATTCGCCAGCGTGAGCGCGGCGGCCCCGCCGGGCGCCAGGGCCACGTACCGCCCTTGCGGCAGGTCGCGCACGCCGACGATGCCCGACGACCTGTCGAGGTCCGGCCATCCCAGCGCCGCCGGCAGGCGAACGGTGGCCAGCGCGCCGAAGCCGCGCAGCACCCAGCTTCCGTCCAGGCGCTTCGCCAGCCGGGCCTGCTGGAACCCGCGCACCGCCGCCGCGTATTCGCTGGTCCAGACCGGGAAGGTCTCCTGCTGCAGGGCCCAGCCGTAGACCTCTTGCAGGGCCTTGATCGCGGCCGCCTTGGTCCCCGAATAGAAATGGTAATAGATGCCGATCGGCTTCAGCCGCCGGGGCGAGTCGGTGAAACGAAAGTAGTCGATCACCCGCCGGAAGCCGTAGAACGGCCCGCGCCACAGATTGGTGTAGACGTTCTCGTTCTGCGCGGGAGCGTAGACCTGCACGTGGCTCCCCACCGGCCGCACGAACGAAGGCACCTGCGACAGCGCCGGGCGCGCGCCCGGTTCTTCCGCGTTGTCTCCGTTCACGTTCTCCAGCCCCAGCGCGTCGGTCCGCGCGAGCGCCGCCTCGGGCGGCAGCGCGTCGCCGCTCCAGAGCAGTATCCGGGTCGCCTTTCCCGGAGGCGCCAGCCGCCGGTTGATGTAGGCGACCGACCCGTCGATCTCGCGCTCGAGGGAGAAGACGTAGCCGGGGATCGGCAGCCGGTCGCCGTCGCGCTGATCGTCGTCGACCGTTCCGTCGATGGTGGTCAGCGATCCGGCCCGGTTCCAGTCGAAGGGGTGGCTGTAGGTGTGGCTCGCGATCTCGACCTCGGGCCGCGCGAAGATCCTCCGCGCGATCTCCTCCAGCGCCGTCGACTTGTCCGCGTGCAGTCCCTCGGCGCCGATCTCACCCTCGATGATCGAGACGGTGGTCGGCAGCTGGTAGCGCGCCAGCAGCTCGCGCCGGATCACCTCGCCGGCGAAGGGGCGGTCGGGCAGCTCGGCGACGCTGACGAAGCCGTCGCCGTCGACGTGAATCTCCATCATCCGGCGGCCGTTCACGGTGGTCGGGTCGGGGACGGGGATGGGCGGCAGCGCCAGCGCGCCGGCCAGAAAGCGAAACGGATCGACGATCCAGCGGCTGCGCCCCTCGACCCCCTCGGCGGTCACGTAGGGGGCCAGCGCGAAGCCGCCCCAGTCGCCGCTGGCGATGGGGGCCAGGCGATGACCGTCGCCGTCCGCGATCTCCAGGTGGCGGGTCAGCCGCGGGGCGTCCCAGGGCGGGCGCTCGCGCGTGCGGGCCGCGGCGGGCGCCTCGAAGCCGACCCAATCATCGCTGGCGGCGATGTGCAGCGGCGGGCGGGCGGGCGCGCTGGGAGCCACCAGCCCCAGCCGGGCCAGGAAGGCGGCCGACGGGGCGAAGCCGAGGTGATCCAAGATGGCGATCCTGAGCCCGTCGTCGAGCTGCCGCCGCAGCCACGCCTCGAACCGGTCGCTCCCCGAGAGATCGTCGTCGGTGAACCAGGTGACGATGCCCGCGTAGCGGGCCCGCAGGTCACCCGAGGGGAGCGGCGAGCGCGCGTCGGCGTAGTCGACGGCGTAGCCCAGGTACTCGAGCGGCAGCGCCAGCAGGCGGTGGGCCACGCTGGTGGCCAGGTTCGGCTCCTCGGCGCGGTCCTGCACCACCAGGACCCGCCGCGGGACGGGCTCGATCGCCCCCACCCCCAGCCGCTCGCCGTCGCCGATCGTCACCCACGGGATCAGGCCCGCGCGGTGAATCTGCTCGACCAGGCGCCGCGCCTCCTCGCGCCCCGCCCGGACCACCTCGACGTCGATGATCGGAACCGGCGCGGCGCGCCCCGCCGCCAGCTGCGCGCGAGCGAACGCCGCGAGCTGCGCGCCCCGATCGACCGCGTGGCTCACCACCAGGCCAGAGAGGTCGGGCGCGGCCAGCGCCGCCAGCGCCGGATCGGCGCCCAGCAGCAGCGGCCCCTGCGGCCAGACGCCACGCAAGGCGGCCATGGCATCGGCCACCGCGCGCGGCGTGAGGCCCGGCGCAACCTCCAGCAACGCGCCCTGATACCCGGCGACGGCCAGCCGCCGCGCCTGCGCCAGCAGCTCGTCCGCGCTGCTCCCCGCGGACCACGACAGCCGGCCGAGCGCGCGGCTCCCGGCGCGACCAAGCGCGGCGACGAGGTCGGGCGTGGCGCGCGCCGGGCTCAGCACCACCGTCGAGTAGCAGGCCAGCGCGTCGACCAGGTTGCTGTCGGCCCCGTCGTAGAACGCCAGGTCGCCCAGGTCCGGCGCGGCGCCGCGCGCCGGCGCCGACAGGGCGAGCAGAGCCAGAACCAGAGCCGTGACCATCTTCATCGGGGTCGTCGCCTCAGAGCTGCCAGTCGCAGACCCGGTCTTGATTGGCGCTGGAGATCGTGGCGTAGGGGGAGAACCCGTTCGCGCGGCTGCGCTCGTACGCGACCAGCGCGCGGCGGCGATCGCGACAGCTCCCGACGTAGTCGAGCGTGGTGATCGAGAAGGGGCTGCCGTCGATCGACAGCCCCAGCCGCTTCCACGCGAGGAGCTCGGACTCGGCGTCGCGATCGTACCTGGGCGCGTACACCTCCTCGTGCGAGATGCCGTCGATGAGGCGCGGGAAAGGGACGCCGGCCACGACCGCGTCGCGGGTCGTCGGGCCGGTGGCGTTCTGCATGACCAGCACCAGATCCGGGAACTCGCGTCGCAGGCGCGCCACCAGCGCCAGCGCCCCGGCCACGCAGGCGCGATCGCACGCCCCCTTGCCGTGGGCCCCGTGCTCGACGATCTCGAGGTTGTCCAGGAAGAAGCCGTCGACGCCGGTGGCGGCCAGGCGCGGTGCCACATGCTCCAGCAGCAGGCGCTGGTAGTCCGGGTTGCCCGGATTCATCCAGACCTCGTCGGGGAAGCCAGGATACGGTCCCAGCTGCGCGGTCTTGTTGCGCCCGCACGGGACCAGGCCGGCGGGCGCCCGGTGAAAGTATCGCCGGCTCCGCTCGCACGACCCGACGTTCAGGTAGCTGAGGACGGTGTTCCGGCCGCCCGCCTTCAGCGTCCGGATCTGCGCTGGCGTGAAGTTGCCGCTGTCCGGATCGGCGTCGATGTTGATCAGACGGAAGGTGGCCGCCAGGCGATCCAGATCACCCGCCTGTCGAGCCGATCCATAGAAGGACAGCCAGGGGGAGTTCGCACGGATCCCGCGCGCGTGCCGGCCCGAGCCGACGTCACCCGACGCCGGAAGACTCACCAGCCACGTGACGCCGATCAACAGCAGACCGGGAACCTTCATCTGCATCGGACCTGCCGATTAGACGAAGCGCCACCGCACCTTCATCGAAGAATCTTCGGAGGTTCAAGGAGGCGACGGGTAGTTGCGCGCGACCGCGCAGAGCCCGTCCTCGTTCAGGTACCACTGCGTGCTCTGGTTGTACGTGGCGAAATCATAGTAATCGCGCAACCCGGTCGCCGGGTCGCCGTTGGTCGCCCGTGGCACGTACTCGGCGTCGAACGCCATCGGTCCCGAGAAGGCGTCATGCGCATCGGTCGGCGGCGGCATACAGTCGCGCCAGGAGATCGGGTTGCCCTGCGCGTCGGTGTACGCGGCGAAGTCGACGCCCTCGGTCATCTCCAGCGTCACCGTCGGGGTCTGCTGGCCGGCTTGACCGACCACGCGCGCGGCGAACTGGTCGAAGTGCGCCGGCGAGCCGGGCAGCACGCTGTCCCAGAACGGCTGGTCGGGCAGCATCGTGATCTGCCCCGTGACCGAGTCGCTGTCGAGAAAGGCGATGCCCCGCTGCGAGTCCTCGCCGGCCAGCGGCGCCGCCGGATCGTTCTCCGGGTTCTGGCAGTTCGCAAAGCTGGCGGGTGACTTGAAGCAGAGATGGAAGCTCACCGTGCCCGGCCACCCGTCGTGCCCCGCGTTGCAGCTCGTGTAACCGGCCACGCTCCCGCCCTTGAAGGTGGCGGTCCCGACATAGAGCACCGAGCACCCGTCCTGCGTCATCTGCTGATAGTCGGTTGCCGCAGCCGCATCCAGGTTGACCGCGGACGCGGTGGCGCTGGCGGCCACGACCTGGAACCCGAAGGCATAGCGGGTCCCGTCCGTGGCAAATGGCCGGTTGCCGTTCAGGTTCTGGCCATTGAGCGCCGTGATCGGGACCCCGACCTCGCCCGGTGGCCCTTCGCCCTCGACGTCCGTCGAGTCGCGGTGCGCCAGGTCGACCGCCCAGGGACCGTCCACCTCGGCGACGAGCTTGCCGGTCTGCGACTGGTCGCCTGCCGCCAGGTCGGGCATCTCCGACAGCGTGATCTCGTCGAACGTGACCAGGATGCGCGAGAAGGCGATCTGCCAGCCGTCGACGAAAGCCGGATCGCCGCTGCTGGCCGGGGGAAACGCATAACCGGCGATGGACGGGATCTGACCGGAGGCCGTGAAGAGGATGCCGCCCGGCCCTGGATCGACCGGGGCGAGGTAGCCGTCAGCACTTCCTTCCGACGAGCAGGCGGACGCCCAGAGCAGGAGCCCGAACAGGAGCGCGGTCCGACAGGTCAGATCACGATGAAGCACGCTCGTAAGTGCGCGCTGCCCCGTCCCATCGTCAGGCGCAGAGCGCGCGGTATCGCCGCACGGCCTCGGCCAACCCCAGCTCGAGGGCGTCCGCGATCAGCGCGTGCCCGATCGAGACTTCGTCGACGAGCCCCACGAACCGAACGAAGGCTCCCAGGTTCGTCAGGCTGAGATCGTGCCCGGCGTTGACGCCCAGCCCGCAGTCGACCGCCGCGCGGGCGGCCTGCGCGTAGAGCAGCAGCGCCGCCTCCTGGCGCCCGTCGGCGATGGCCGTGGCGTAGGGCTCGGTGTACAGCTCGACGCGATCCGCGCCCAGCTCGCGCGCCAGCGCCATGATGCCGGCGACCGGGTCGACGAACAGGCTCACGCGACAACCACAGGCGTGCAGCGACTCGATGGCGCGCGCGAGCGCGGTCCGCTCGGTCTTGCCCAGCTCGACCAGATTCCAGCCGTGATTGCTGGTGAAGGCCTCGCGCGCGTCTGGAACCAGCGTGGCCTGCGCCGGCCGCGCACGCTCGCAATGCTCGATCAGGCCGTGGAACGGGTTGCCTTCGATGTTGTATTCCGCGCCGGGATGCTGCGCGACCAGCGCGGCGAGCTGCCCCACGTCCTCGAAGCGGATGTGCCGCTGATCGGGGCGCGGGTGCACCGTGATCCCGTGCGCGCCCGCCGCCAGTGCGATCCCCGACAGGCGGACCAGATCCGGAATGCCGTTGTTCCGGGTGTTGCGCAGGGTGGCGATCTTGTTCACGTTGACGGACAGCTTCGTCATGGGCTGGGGGGCGCAGTGTACTCCGTCGTCGGCGGAGTCTTGCTGGCGCCGACTCGGTTTGATTGCATTCGACTGTGCCAGATTTGGAACTTGTCACCCCGCGTCGGTTGAATCATCGTCGCTACGGCCCAGGGGGGAGTGAGGTCCGAATGGGAGAGAGTTCCGTCACCAGCGAGATAGGTCCGCGCTTTCTTGATTTCCGGGTGCTCGCGCCGCCTGCAAGCCTGGGGCTGGTCGGGACCTCGCGCGCGATCGAGCGACTGCGCGAGACGATCCGGCTGGTCGCGCGCTCCGACCGCCCCGTGCTGGTGATCGGCCCGACGGGTTCGGGCAAGGAGCTGGTGGTGCGCGCCATCCACGCGCAGGGCGCTCACGCCGACGCGCCGCTGGTCGACGTCAACTGCGGCGCGATCCCGGAGCCGCTGATGGAGTCGTTCCTGTTCGGGCACGAGCGCGGCGCCTTCACCGGCGCCACCCGTCGCCAGGAGGGGTCGCTCAGCGTGGCCGGCCGGGGAACCCTGTTCCTGGACGAGATCGCCGAGCTTCCCCTGACCTTGCAGCCCAAGCTGCTGCGCGTGCTCGAGTCCCGGCGGTTCGCGCCCGTCGGTTCGTCACTGGTCAAGCACTTCGCGGGCCGGGTGGTGGCGGCCACCCACGCGGCGCTGGAAGAACGGGCGGCCACCCATCGCTTTCGCGAGGATCTGCTGTATCGGTTGAACGTGCTCAGGGTCGTGGTCCCGGGCCTCGACGAGCGCGTCGACGACATCCCCGCGCTGGTCGATCACTTCTGCCGGCAGCAGGCGCGCCCGCTGCGCCTGCCGCCCGACGCGATCGACGTCCTTTGCGGCGCGCGCTGGCCGGGCAACGTCCGCCAGCTGCGGAACGTGATCGACCGGCTCGCCGTCTTCGCCGACGGCGACGTCGTCACGCCCGATCTCCTGTGCCGCTTGCTGGCGCTCGACGCGCCGCCAGAGCCCAAGCACGAGAAGAACGACGGCATCGACACCCTGCTCGATGCCGTCCTGCGCCTCTCCGTCGACAACAAGCTCGAGGCCGTGGCCGACGCGCTGATCGCGCACGCCATGGGCGTGTGCGGCGGAAACAAGAGCGCGGTGGCGCGCCTCCTGGGCGTTCACCGCAAGGCGATCGAGCGGCGGCTGGACAAGAGCGCCAAGCCGTTGCGCGAATGATCTGCGCGAGCCGCCTGCCACCTGCGCGTGCGCGGCCGGCCCGCTCTGCAACGCGCAACAGACCTGCAGGTCTCCAGGCCCCCTGATCCAGCTATTGAGCGAGCTGGATCATCTTCGACGTGCCGTTGATCTCGAACGTCACGCCCATGCCCACCTTGGCGGAGCCGGACGTGTTGTCGTCGATCTCGGTGCCGATCTCGATTCGGGTCAGGTACATGCTGTCCTGGAACGACCCGGGGCTGGGACCGCCGCTGGCGTACTGGCTGCGGACGTAGTCGAGGATGGCCTTGATGTCCATCTTGCCGCTGTAGTTGCTGGTCCCGCTGCCGGCCAGGAAGTTGAAGAAGCGCCAGCCGCTGGCCCAGTTGTCACTCTGGTGGCACAGCGAGAAGTTGCTGTTGGGGACGGTCTTCCCGCTGATCATGCAGGCGTAGCTGGTGGTGGACCCGCTCTGCCGCGTGGGGTTCCAGCCGACGAACGTGATGATCTCGGCGTAGACGCCGGCCTCGTCGTTCATCGTCGGGTCCTTCGCGCTGATCCAGAACTCGATGTTGGCGTCCCAATAGGGCGACGAGCCCCCGATGTTGTTGGTCTGGAACGTGTCGATCGTGACGCTCGCGCTCTTCAGGTCCGACAGCATGATCGGCAGCAGCGTCGTCGACGAGTAGGCCGGCGACGTGAGGTTCGAATCCTTCCTTCCGAACGGCGCCACGCCGAACTCGACCTCGGGGAAATCCGGCTTGGCGTGGTTCTGCTCGCCGCAACCCCCGCGGTTGAAGGTCCACCCCAGCGAGCCATCGGTGTTCACCATGACGGTCTGCATCGATGAGCAGCCCGACAGGGAGTCGGAGCCCCACCGGTTGTTGAGGAGGCGCATGTCGCCGAGATTCAGGTACGCCTTGGAGACACTGGTGCTGTCGCCCTTCTTCGCCAGGGCCTGACCGCCCATGTCGACGCCGGGCGTTCCGCCCGTCCCGCTTCCGCTGCCGCCGGCGCCGCCCGTGGCGTTCGAGCCGCCGGTCGCGCCGCCGCCGGTGCCGGTCGAACCGCCCGTGTGGCTGCCGCCGGTGCCGGTGCTTCCGCCGGTGCTCACGCTGCCGCCGGTGCCGGTGCTGCCGCCCGTGCCCGTGGTGCCGCCCGTGCTGCTGCTGCCGCCGGTGCCGTTGCCGCCGGTCGCGGAGCTACCACCCGTTGACGTCCCCCCGCCCGTTCCCCCGGTGCCGCCGCCCGCGGGCGACGAACAGTTGCTGAGCAAGAACAGCGCCCCGAGGCAGGTGCTCAAGCGAATGATTCCCGGTGCTTTCATGGGGTGCTCCTAGGCAAGGGAGACAGGAACTCGGCGGTCGGACAGCGGGGGCCGCCGTCGCGGGATGACCGTCCCGGGCGTCGCCAGCGCGCCCATTATCAGAGGTTTGACTACCATTAGCCTAAGAATAGAGTCACGAGAAATCCGCCACGGACCATCGCTGTTCTGACAGAGGTTCGTGGCGCGTCAGGTTTGAGTTCGTCGCGCAATCGGCCGATAAGGTCGACATCAATAACGCGCGGCAATTCAATCGGTTCTTGCTCGGTCCGGCGGCCGACGCCTTCCTGCTGGGACCGGGGGCCACCCTGCTTCTGGGCCTGCCGCTGCTGCTGTCCAAGCGGGCCGGCGGCGCCTCCTGGGCGGTCGCCGAGCCGATCATGGTGGGCCTGATATTCCTCTGCGTGGGTCCCCACTATGCCGCGACGTACCGGCGCGCCTACACCTCCACGGACGTCATCCGCGATCATCCCTGGGTGACGATCGCGGCCCCGCTGGCGCTGCTGGTGGTCGCCGCCGGCGCCATGCTGCGCCCGACCACGATCGGGGTGGCGTTCTTCGCGGTCTACGTCTGCTGGTCCGGCTACCACTACTCGGGGCAATCGATCGGGCTGGCCATGCTGTACCCGCTGCGCCAGGGGGCGCGGCTGGACCCGCGCGAAAAGCGCCTGCTGAAGCTGCCGCTCTACGTCTCCTGGATCCTGTCGTTGATCGGCTTCTTTCGCTTGAGCATGCCGGCCCGCAGCGCCGCCCACGAGCTGGTGCGACGGGCCTACACCAGCGCCGGCGCCTCGGTCCCGACCTGGCTGATCGGGGCGGGCCTAGCTGCCCTGGCCGCCAGCTTCCTGGGAGTCGCCAGGGTCGCGCGCGAGCGGCGCCTGCGCGGCACGCCGCTCCCCTGGCCCACCTACGCCGTGCTGTCGGCGCAGGTCACCTGGTTCACGGTCGGCCTGTTCGAGCCGCTGTTCGCCATCACGCTGGTGCCGGTGTTCCACTCGCTGCAGTACGTGGCGCTGACCAGCTGGCACGCCTGCCACGGGCAACCGGCCGGCCCCAAGCTGTTCGCCCGCTACGCGGTGGTCATCTTGTTGCTGGGCCTGGCGATCAACCCCGGGGTGTTCCTGCTGGCCGGCCACTACGGTCTGGCCGGGGACACGCTGGTGGCCAGCGCCGCCATCATGAGCTTCGTGAACCTGCACCACTTCCTGCTCGACGGCCGCATCTGGCGGCTGCGCGAACGCCGGGTGGTGCAGTCGATGGTTGCCTGATTCTGGCGGCGCCGCTTCCGCGGCGGGCGGGCCGGCTCACGATGAAGGCCACCCGTGCCGCTCGCCGCGACCCTTCTGTGCGCCGCCCTGCTGGCGGGCGCCTCGACGCCGAAGGACCCGGCCACGCCGGATGAGCCGGACGACGCCGAGCGCGCTCGAGAACCTGCCGGCGGGACCGGCGTCAGCCCGGTCGAGCTGATCCCGCGGCTGGAGCTGCGCCAAGTCTACACCCGAGCGCCAGGCGGCGTGTCGGTGCACGACACGATCGTCGAGATGGACATCGAGTTCCTGAAGCGGATCATGCTTCGATACCAGCTGCCGGCGCGGCTGATGGAGTCGCCGGCGGGGCAGGTGTCGGGCATCGGCGACATCCAGATCGGGCTGGTCGCCGTGCTGGGATCCACGCCCCGTTTCGTGGCGGCCCTGCTGGGCGGCGCCGTGCTGAACAGCGCGACGGAACCGAAGCTGGGCGAGGGCCGGACCCAGGTGATGGCCGGCGCCGGCGCCGCCTACAAACCGTATCCGTGGTGGCTGGCCTACGGCGTGGCCCAGGAGCAGCTCTCGGTCGGCAGCGCCAACGGCCGCCCCGACGTGAACCAGCTGATGGCCGACGCCGGGAGCATCCTGTTCGGTCGCCAGTTCAACTGGCTCAAGATCGACCTTCAGACCACCGTCGACTTCCCGGGCGGGGCGACAGGACGCCTCTACGGCATGGCGGAAGCCGGGAGCCTGGTGATCGGGCGGGTGGGCCTGTTCATGCGGCTCGGGACCCAGCTGGCCGGTCCCCGACTGGTCGACCTCAACCTGGCGGCCGGCGTGCGCTACCTGTTCCGGCTCGAGACCAGAAAGGGCGCCCCGCCCAGCTCACAGTCCTGGTGACCCAACTTCGCGGGCCGTGGAATCTGGTCCATCCTGAGCGTGACGGTTGTCACACGGCGAATTGTCGCTGAAACCCGGCTAAGCTCTCACGCCGTGATCGCCATCGAACCCAAGCGCACCGCCCTGCTGGCCATGGACTTCCAGACCGAGATCGTCGCGCGGCTGGGCCAGACGGCAGCCGCCGCCGTCGAGCGGGCGGCCGCGCTGATCGCCGCTGCCCGGCGGGCGGGCGTCGAGGTGATTCACGTCGTCGTCGGGTTTCGCCCCGGCTACCCGGAGGTGAGCCCCCGCAACGTCGCCTTCTCGACCATCGCGGGGACGGGCCGGTTCGTGACCGGCGTGTCGGGCGCGGAGATCGCGCCACCGATGCGGCCGGCGGACGGCGAGGTGGTGGTGGTCAAGCACCGGGTCAGCGCGTTCGCCGGAACCGACCTGGAGATGATCTTGCGCGCCAAGGGGATCGACACGCTGATCTTGACCGGGCTGGCGACCAGCGGCGTGGTGCTGTCGACGGTGCGGGCGGCGGCGGACAGCGACCACCGGCTGTTCGTCGTCAAGGATGCTTGCGCCGATGCCGACGACGAAGTCCACCGGGTGCTGACCGAGAAGCTGTTCCCGCGCCAGGCCGCGGTGCTGGCGGCGGCCGAGCTGGCGCCCGCGCTGGGGGGATAGCGCCAGGCGGCCAGCGGCCGCACGTTGTTCGCGTGCGACTGCTTGCATGCGTGCTGCTCGCCTGGCTGGTCTACCAGGCAGGCGGCGCGAGCGCGGCGGGGGCCTGCGCTCCCGACGGGTGGTGCGTCGACACCCTGGTGCCCGGCCCCGCCGGCCACCCGCGCTTCACCGCGATCTGGTCGGCGGGCCCCGACGACGTCTGGGCGGCCGGCGCCCGCGGCGACGGGGATGGTGAAGCGCTGGCGTTCCACTGGGACGGGCGCGCCTGGACGCCGGCGCCGCTGCCGGCCGCGGCTGGCCTGAATGACCTCTGGGGCGCCGGGCCGCGCGACGTCTGGGCCGTGGGCGCCGGCGGCGTCGCGCTGCACTGGACCGGCGCCGCCTGGAGCTCCGTCCCGACCGGCGCCACGTCCACGCTGAACCGCCTGTCGGGCAGCGGCGGCGGCGACGTCTGGGCCATCGGGCGCGCCGGCCTGTATCACTGGGACGGCCGAGCGTGGACGCGCGATCCGCGGCTGGTGCTGAGCGCGCGCGAGGAGTTCCTGGGCGACATCTGGGCGGTGTCGCCCGGCGACGTCTGGGTGGCCCAGGGCTTCAACGCGCGCGGCAGCGTCGCGCACTTCGATGGCGCGGCCTGGACGATCGCGCACCCGTCCCCCGACACCGCGTTCGGGCTGTTCGGGATCTGGTCCAGCGGCGCGGCGACCTGGGCGGTCGGCGAAGGCGAGCAGGTCCTGCGACGCGCCGCGGGCCACTGGACACAGCGCCGTCCACCGGGAGGGAGCGCGCAAGGCCTGGTCAACGTGATGGCGGCCGGTGCGGACATGTACGCGGCGGGGCAGACGGTGATCCACGCGACGGCCCGCGGGCCGATCGAGACGATGACCGGCGTTCCCGCCGGCTCTTTCCCGGGCCTGTGGGTGACGCGGACACAGATCTGGGTCGCAGGATCGTCGAACGCCGGAGGCGCGGTGGTCCTGCACCGCGCGCGATGAGCGCGATTCGCGTCACCTCGACGGCAAGAGATGTTACCGGTTCGACGTCCAGGACTGACTTTTCGGCGCGATTTCCGGGCTCTACGCTGGCACGCCGCTCGCAGTTCTCTCACCCGAGACACGCAGGGGAAATGAGCTCGACGCGGTGTCGGGGGACGGTGGAAGGCGAGAGCTCGGCGGCGGGAGGGGGAGCGGAGCCGCCACTCCAAAAGGGTGGCGGCTCCGCGGCGTTTTCAGCGGATCGGCTTGATCAGCGCGCCTTCTGCATGGTGTCCGCGAGGCAGGACGGGCAGTAGCCGCCCTGGCGATCGCGCCGGCCGCAGACGCGGCATTCGTATTCGTCCGGCGGCGCGCCGGCGTCGCTTCGCTGCGGCTGCTCGCGATCCTTCTGCCGCTCTTCTTCGCGGCGGCGCGCCTGGGCCGGGTCGACCACCTTGACCAGCTTCTCGACGATCGACATGCCCCAAAGCTAGCACGCGAGGACCGGCGAAATCGTGAGCGGCGAGATTGCCTTCGCGGTGGCCGAAGCCACGTTGGTAGCGGAAGGAGCGCAGCCATGGGCGGAAACGGTTCAAAGCCACGAGGAAGAGTCGCCTGCCTCCTGACGTCGGGGTTCGAGGATTCGGAGTTTCGGATCCCCACGAATCGGCTGCGCCAGGCTGGCTATCAGGTGGAGGTCATCGGTACCCAGGCCGGTGACAAGCTGGTGGGGGAAAAAGGCAAGGAGACGGCCCAGGTCGACCTGTCGATCGACGACGCCGAGGTCGATGACTACATGGCGCTGCTGATCCCCGGCGGATACTCGCCGGACAAGCTGCGGGCCGACGACCGCTTCGTCCAGTTCGTGAAGGCGTTCGACGCGACCGGGCGCCCGCTGGCCGCGGTCTGCCATGGACCGCAGCTGCTGCTCACGGCCGAGCTGACCCGGGGACGCAGGCTGACCGCCTGGAAGACGATCCAGGGGGACCTGCGGCAGGCCGGCGCGCGGGTGGTCGACGAGCAGGTGGTGGTCGACGGCAACTGGATCACCAGCCGCAAGCCGGACGACCTGGAGGCGTTCTCGGCCAAGCTGATCGAGGAGCTGGGCGAAATGGAGGAGCTGTCCGGGGTCCAGTCACCCAACGAGCAGGCGCTGCCGCCGCTGGCCTGATGGACGGCGCCCGCGCGCGCGCAAACCAGCTCGTGAAGTTCCAGGCTCTCGCTTGCGACTACGACGGCACGCTCGCGCGCGACGGGATCCTGGCGCCCGCCACCCGCGAGGCGTTGATGCGGTTGCGCGCCTCCGGGCGGCGCCTGCTGCTGGTGACCGGCCGCCGCCTCGACGACCTCCAGCGGGTCTGCCCGGATCTGTCGATCTTCGACGTGGTGGTGGCGGAGAACGGCGCGCTCTCCGTTCACCCCGGTCGCGGCCAGCCGAAGCTGCTCGGCCCCGAGCCGCCGCCCGCGCTGCTGGAACGCCTGCGCGCGCGCGGGGTGACGCCGCTGGTCCGGGGCGCCGTGATCGTCGCGACCGTCCAGCCCTTCGAGGTCGAGGTCGTGGAAGCCATCCGCGAGCTGGGGCTGGAGCTGCAGATCATCTTCAACAAGGGCGCGGTCATGGTGCTCCCCCCGGGGGTGAACAAGGCCAGCGGACTCGAAGACGCTCTGACCGACCTGGGCCTGTCGGCGCACGAGGTGGTCGGGGTCGGCGACGGCGAGAACGATCACGCCTTCCTGGCCCACTGCCAGCTCTCGGTCGCCGTGGCGGATGCCGTCCCCAGCCTGGCCGAGGCGGCGGACCTGGTGACCCGCGGCGGCGCCGGCGACGGGGTCGTCGAGCTGATCGAGGCGATGCTGTCCGAGGACGTCTGAGTCAGCGGGCCGCGACGTCGACCCGTGCGCCGGCGCCGGTGCTCCACCAGATGCGACCGTGCTGGAACTCGACGAAGCGGCGCCCGCCGGCCTCCGGAGCCTCGTCGGTGATCGGGTAGCCGAGCGGGCCCGCCGGGCCGCCGTTCGCCAGCCAGGCGTCGCGGATCTCCGCGGTCAGCACGTGCGCGCCCGTGGCCACCGACCAGTAGATCGACGACACGAACGGCGTCCCCAGCCCGGACCATGGCCGGTGCCCCGGGGCCGGCGGCGTCCCGGGCGGCAGGCGGCGGGCAGAGATGGTGGCCGGCACCGATCCCACGACCACCCCATGGAAGTCGCGGTACCAGCCGCCCGCGCGATCCTGAACCGGGCGCGCGTCGAACGACGGCGCGCCCAGGTAGCCGGCCTCGCCGCCCATCAGCCGGTACTTCTCGTCGACGGCGGCGGCCCGCGTCCGGCCTGGCGCCTCGCGCAGGGGCTGCTCGCGGGCGCCGTACACGACCACCCGCCCCGACAGCGTCGGGCGGATGACCCGGCCGCCGGCGATGGTGGGCGGGGTGAACTTGGCGAACAGATAGCCGCCGTCGTCGTGCCAGAGCTCTTGCAGCGTCAGCGGATCGAACGCCGCCAGCCGCCCCGGGACGTTCTGCCACTGCGGATCGCCCAGCGGGTACGACAGCCAGAGGATGGTCCCCGCGCCGGCCTCACCCGAGCGCGCCGCGAAGCCACCCGCCATCCCCTCGACCGCGCGAACCGGCGAGACGGCGAACGGCCGCTGGTCCAGCCGGCACGCCTGCAGGTCGTAGCGGAAGGCCTTCAGATAGTCGCGCCCCGCCATCTGATAGACCAGGCCGAAGCCGGCGCCGGCCCCGGACCAGAAGAGCGGAGCGCCGTTGACGTTCGGCCCGCAGTCTTCGCCGTCCTGGTAGCGGGCCGGATCGATGTAGCAGCCGGGCGCGGCCGTGTCGCAGTTGGTCGGGAACGCCGAGCGCGCCAGCACCCCGCAGGCGGGCGCGCCGGCATCCGCGTGATAGCTGTTGGCGAAGGCCTGGAACTCCTGCACGGCGGTCATCGTGCGCGCGTCCAGCAGGGTGAACCGCCCCTCCTTGCCGGCCCCCAGCAGCATCCCCGGCGGCAGCCAGATCGGGCCACCCGATCCCAGATCCACGTCGGCGCGATCGAGCGCGGCGTGGTTGGCCGGCCGGTGCGCCGCGACCAGCTCCAGCCCCGGCGGCGCGGCGGTCGGGCGCAGCGCCACGAAGGCGTCGCCCAGCGGGCCGGGCCCGTTGCCGGTCTGGAAGTAGATGCGCTGGCCGTCGCCGACGAGGCCGCTGCCCGCCTGCCAGATCCCGGCGTGGCCCGCCCGCTCGGGGCTGGTGCAGAAGACGGCGGCCGGCGTCAGGTCGGAGGCGCGAAACCCCAGCACCCAGCCGCGATACGGATCGCCCTCGCCGCAGTCGCGATCGCACCCCAGGCTGCCGAACGCGGCGTAGACCACGCCCCCCTGCAGCAACAGCGCCGGGCGGTTGCGCTGGCACTCGGCCTGGAACGCCACGCCGCTCGGTCCCCGCGCCCCGATGCGCGCCGGCGGGCGCGCATCGGCCAGGTCGGCGCGCAGGTCCAGCGCGTGCAGGTAGTACTGGTGGTCGTCGGCGTTCCGCGCGACCAGGTAGGCGATCTGGGTGGCCGGGTCGACGACCGGCGTGGCGGTGATCCCGACCCGCTGCGACGGCGTCTCGTCGCAGATGGCCGGCCTGATGCGCCCGCTGGGCTCGACCTGCCGGGCGGCCAGGGGCGGCGTCGCCGGGTCCGGCCGCTCGTCGTCGAGAGCGAAGGCGTACACCCAGTTGTTCTCGGTCGCCACCAGCATCAGGTCGTGGCGGCCGTGCCCGGCCGTCGCCACCTGCCCGACGAACAGCGGCTGCGCGACGATCCCCCCGTCAACCTTCCGGTCATAGAGCGGCCCGAACAGCCCGCGCTGGAACATCTCGGGGCGAAGCACGCCGGCGCCGCGGCGGCGCGACGGGCAGCCAAACATCGAAAGCGCGAGGGCGAAGCAGATCACCCGGGTTCCGAGCATGCGGCCGGCACACGATAAGCCATACTCCCCGCAGATGACGCTGGAGTTGATCAGCCACAAGCTCTGCCCGTACGTCCATCGCGCCGCGATCCTGCTCCACGAAAAGGGCGTCCCGTTCACACGCCGCGAGATCGACCTCAAGAACAAGCCGGACTGGTTCGTGAAGCTCTCGCCCCATGGCAAGGTCCCCGTGCTTCTGGCGGACGGGGTCGCGCTGTTCGAATCGTCGGCGATCTGCGAGTTCCTGGACGAGACGCACCCGCCCTCGTCGCTGCCGGACGATCCGTTCGCGCGGGCGCATCAGCGCGCCTGGGCCGAGGGCGCCACCGAGCTGAGCCAGGCGCTCTGGAACCTGCTGATCGCCCCGAGCGCCCCCGAGCTGGACCGGACCGCCGTCGGGTTCGCGGCGATCGCCGACCGCGTCGAGCAGGCGATCGCCGCCGGGGTCGTCGCGCCCGAGCGCTTCGAGCGCGTGCACGTCTACCTGGCGCCGTCGCTGCTGCGGTTCTCGATCGTCGAGCAGGGGCTGCGCCTGCAGGTCCTGGACGCCCGGCGCTGGCCGCGCATGGACGCGCTGGCCCGCGCCATCGCCGCGCGCCCCTCGGTGACCCAGACCGTCCCCGAGGATTACGCGGCGGCCCTGTGCCGCCGGATCGTCGACCGCGGCAGCTTCCTGGCCGCCAAGGCCGCCCGTCAGGCGTAGCCGGCGGCCTGCAGCTTGAACATGCGCGCGTAACGGCGCCCGGCGGCCACCAGCTCGGCGTGCGTGCCGTCCTCGACCACGCTCCCCGCCTCGAGCACCAGGATCCGATCCGCCATGCGCACCGTCGGGAACCGGTGCGAGATCAGGATCGTGGTCCGTCCGGCGGCCAGCGCGCGGAAGCGCTGGAAGACGGCGTGCTCGGCCTCGGCGTCCAGCGCCGCGGTCGGCTCATCGAGGATCAGGATGTCGGCCTCCTCGCGCATGAATGACCGCGCCAGCGCCACCTTCTGCCACTGGCCGCCCGACAGCTCGACGCCGCCGCTGAACCACCGCCCCAGCTGGGTGTCCAGCCCGGCCCCCAGCCCCGACACCAGCTCGCGCGCGCCGCCCCGATCGACGGCGCGCCCCACCCGCAGATCGTCGCCGGCGTGCTCGACGCTGCCGAAGGCCACGTTCTCGCGCATGGCCAGCTGGTACTCGTTGAAGTCCTGGAAGATGACGCCGATCCGGCGGCGGATCGCTTCCGGATCCCAGGTCGCCAGATCGCGTCCATCCAGCAGGATGTTCCCCTCCGTCGGGCGGTACAGGTTGGCCAGCAGCTTGATGAAGGTGGTCTTGCCGGCGCCGTTCGCGCCGACCAGCGCCAGGCTCTCCCCCTTGGGGATGAACAGGTCGACGTGGCGGAGCGCCCACTTGCCCTCGCCCTCGCCGCCCGGATAGCGGAAGCCGACGTCGATGAAACGGATCCCCTGCTCGGCGCGCACCATGGCGACCGGACCGGGACGCTTCGCCTCCGTGGGGATGGCGAAGTAGTCGAACAGGTTGGCCATGTACAGCGTGTCCTCGTACATGCCCCCCAGCGCCGAGAGCACGGCCTGGAAGCTCTGCTGGCCCTGGCGGAACGCCACCAGGGCCAGCGTCATGTCGCCCAGCGACAGAGGGCCGCGCACCGTGAGCGCGACGATCCAGGCGTACGAGGCGTAGAAGACCACCGAGCTGAGCAGCGACAGCGCGTACCCCCAGCCGGCGCGCCGCACGGCGATCTGCCGGTCGTCGCGATAGAACGTCTCGGCGAGCTCCTTGTACCGGCCCAGCAGCACCGGCCCCAGACCGAACAGCTTCACTTCCTTGGCGTGCTCGTCGTTGGCCAGCACGTACTCGAGGTAGGTCAGGCGGCGCGAGTCGGGCGAGCGCCAGTTGCGCAGCCGGAACGCGGCGCCCGAGAACCGCGCCTCGGCGACGAAGGCCGGGACCGTCGCCAGGAGCACCGCCACCGCCATCCAGCCGGAGAAGCGGACCAGCAGCGCGGCGTACCCCGCCAGCGTCAGCCCGTTGCGCACGACCTGGAAGTTGCTCTGGATGAGCGAGAGCGGGCGCGACGAGGCCTCGCGGCGGGCGCGCGTGAGCTTGTCGTAGAAGTTGGCGTCCTCGAAGTGGCTCAGCTCCAGCCGCTGGGCCTTCTCCAGGATCTGGACGTTCAGGTCGATCCCCAGCCGCAGGCCGACCAGCTGGCGCACCAGCCCGAGGACGCGGTCGGCGCCGGCCGAGGCCAGCACGGCCCCCAGCTCGATGCCCAGGTAGCGCAAAGCCCTCGCCAGCGCCGCGACCCGCTCGGGCCCCGGCGCGGCCACGCGCGCGGCCATCACCGCGTCGATGATCAGCTTGCCGACGTAGGCGATGAACGGGGGCAGCGCCGCGACCGCGACGGTCAGCACCGCCAGGACGGTCACACCCGCCGGCGCCGACCGCCAGACCAGGCCCAACGCGCGCGCCGAGTGCGTGGCGCTGGCGCGCAGCCGCTCGAGCAGGCTGACGCGCGGCGGGGCGGCTGGGGGGGCGTGCGGGGGCAGGGGAACGGACATGGACCGTTCAGAAAGATGCGCGATCCGCGCTCGGGGTTGCGCTGACGCTTACCGGCGGACCAGGAACGCGTCCAGGCCGGCCCACTCCTGCTCGGTCAGGCGGGCGCGCTTCCGGTGCCGGATCAGCTCGGCCTGCAGGCGATCGTGCGGCTCGCTGCCCGGCGGGACCGGGCGGTGGCACGCGCCGCAATGGCTCTGGTACACGGCCACGATGTGCGCGGGATCGGCCGTGCCGACAGGGGCATTCCAGGATCTCGAGTCGGGTCGCGCGGCGACCGCGCCGGGCGCGCCGCAGCCGGCGGCCAGCCCGAGCAGGCTGGTGGCGCCAGCCAGGAGCAGCGTCCAGGAGCGGGAGCGGCGAAGCAGGGGGCGAGCCATCGAGCGAGGTCCCAGGGATATCGATACCGTTTTTGATATTCATTATCAACCGGTTATCAATCGGGCGCCATACCGAACGCCGCGCCGCGCGAGAGACCTGCCCGGAACCCTCGTGAAATTGCTAAGTTATGGCTTGTTTGTGCGCGGATCACAGGCCTACACTCCGCGCCGATGAACATTCGTTCGCTGATCGAAGATTTCACGAATCAACTCAGCTCGCTGGTGGAGCAGGACGCGATCGATCGCGCCCGCGCCGTCGTCGAATCGGCTCTCGGCGGCCACGGCCGCCGAGGAACCAAGCTGCTGTCGGGCGCCCGCCGTCCCAAGCAGCTCTGCCCGGTCCCCGGCTGCAAGAACCCCGCGGCGCCGGTCTTCGGAATGGTATGCGCCAAGCACAAGGACATCTCGAAGGCCCAGATCGCCAAGTATCGCGACGCCCGCCGCGCGAAGAAGGCCAAGGGAACCACGAAGAAGCGCGCGACCCGAACGACCCGCGCGGGCAAAGCGGCGGCCTGACATCTCTGGGGTCTTCTCTGGCCGTGTTACCGTGCGCGGCGCATGTCCGGTTCGCTCCGCCGCGGAGCTCTCGTCGCGGGCGCTCTGCTCGGCCTGACGCTCTCGCCGGTGCGCGCCGGGGCGCCGACCCCCGCCGACGTCGACAAGCGCGCCGAGGCGATCCTGGCGCGCATGACGCTGGAGGAGAAGGTCGACTACCTCGGCGGCGCCGACGCGTTCTATGTCCGCGCGGTTCCGCGGCTGGGCCTGCCCGCGTTCCGGATGGCCGACGGGCCGTTCGGTGTGAAGAACCTGGGACCGTCGACCGCGTACGCCGCCGGGATCGGGCTGGCCGCCACCTGGGACCCTGAGATGGCCCGTGCCGTCGGCGCCGCGATCGGCCGCGACGCGCGCGCGCGCGGCGTGCACGTGATGCTGGCCCCCGGCGTGAACCTCTACCGCGCGCCGATGTGCGGCCGGAACTTCGAGTACTTCGGCGAGGACCCGTTCCTGACCGCGCGCATCGCCGTCGGCTACATCCAGGGGCTGCAGGACCAGGGGGTGAGCGCCACCATCAAGCACTTCCTGGGCAACAACTCGGAGGTCGACCGCCACCACACCAGCTCGGACATCGATCCGCGCGCGCTGCGCGAGCTGTACCTGCCGGCCTTCGAAGCCGCGGTGAAAGAGGCGCACGTCGGCGCCGTCATGACCTCGTACAACCTGGTCAACGGCCTGCACATGACCGAGAACGCCGACCTGGTGACCGGCGTGCTCAAGAAGGAGTGGGGCTTCGACGGCATCGTGATGTCCGACTGGGACGCTACCTATGACGGCGTGGCGGCTGCCAACGCCGGCCTGGACCTGGAGATGCCGTCCGCGAAGCTCATGACGCGTGAGACGCTGCTGGCCGCCGTCGGCGCCGGCAAGGTCTCGGCCGCGACGATCGACGACAAGGTCCGCCGGATCTTGCGGACGGCGATCCGCTTCGGCTGGCTCGATCGCCCCGCCGCCGATCCGTCGGCGCCGCTGTTCGACGAGGCCGGCCGGGCCACGGCCCTGGACGCGGCGCGCGCCGGGATGGTGCTGCTGAAGAACGACAAGGGATTCCTGCCGCTCGATCGCGGAAAGACCAGGACCATCGCGCTCATCGGCCCGGGCGCCTACCCGGCCGTCCCGGTCGGCGGCGGCAGCGCGCAGGTGCGGCCGCTGGCCGCCGTCAGCTTCGTGCAGGGGCTGAGCGATCACCTGCGGGGCGCGGCCACCGTGCTGGTCCACCACGGCGTCCCGACGCTGGCCGAGATCTTCGACGCGACCGACTGGATGACGGCGCCGGCCGGCGGCCAGCCGGGGCTGCGCGCCGAGTACTTCGACGATCCGAAGCTGGCCGGCTCCCCCGCCCTGACCCGCGTCGACGAACACCTGAATTTCAACTGGGACAAACCCAACTACTGGCCGACCGGCAACCGCAAGGAGTCGTCGGCCCGCTGGACCGGCGCCTACGTCGCCCCGGCCTCCGGCGCGTACATCTTCGCCGCGTTCAGCTACGGGCTGGACGAGTACCGCCTGTACGTGGACGGCAAGCTGGTGCTGGATCGCGCGCGCGGCCCTCAGCCGATCAACACGGCCCGCCTGCACCTGACCGCCGGCCGGGCCTACGCGATCCGCTTCGAGTACCAGCACGGCGACCACCACGCGCGCGTGGGGCTGGGGGTGCGCCGCGCCGATGCGCTGGTCGACCCGGCGGCGCTGGCCATCGCCAAGCGCGCCGACGCCGTGGTGATCGCGGCCGGCTTCGAACCGATGACCGAGAGCGAGGGGTACGACAGGACGTTCGGCTTGCCGCTGGGTCAGGACGATCTGATCGCCGCCGTCCGGGCCGCCAATCCCCGGGTCGTCGTGGCGATCACTTCGGGCGGCGGCGTCGACATGACCCGCTTCGTCGACCGCGTCCCCGCGATCCTCCAGACCTGGTACCCGGGACAGGAGGGGGGGACCGCGCTGGCCGAGATCCTGTTCGGCGACGTCAACCCGTCGGGCAAGCTGCCGGTCACCTTCGAGCGCCGGTTCGAGGACAGCGCCGTCCACGACAGTTACTACCCGGACGCCGGCAAGCAGATCCTCTACAAAGAAGGCGTGTTCCTGGGCTACCGCTACTTCGATCAGGCGAAGCAGCAACCGCTCTTCCCGTTCGGCCACGGCCTCAGCTACACGCGTTTCAACTACGCCAACCTCTCGGTCACGCCCGCCGATCTCACCGGAGACGGACCGGTCACCGTCGCGTTCGACGTCACCAACGTGGGGAAACGCCGCGGGGCCGAAGTGGCGCAGCTGTACGTCGGCGAACGCAAACCGGCGGTGTCGCGGCCGCCCAGGGAGCTGAAGGGATTCGCCAGGGTCGACCTGGGCCCCGGGGAGACCCGCCGGGTCCAGATCGCCCTCGATCGCCGGGCCTTCTCGTTCTACGACCTCGCCGCCGGCGCCTGGCGGGCGCAACCGGGGAAGTTCGACCTGCTGGTCGGCTCGTCGTCGCGCAAGATCGAGCTCTCCGGAGCCGTCAGCGTGCGGTGAAGTTCCGGCGGGTCGCGCTCGGGTGGGCTCTGGTGGCGTCGGCCGGCGTGGCCCACGCGCAGCCGGCGGCCGTGTTCGCCGTCCCCGACGAGCTCCGACTGCGGCGGCAAGACGTCCAGCTGGCCCGCTCCGCCGGCCAGCCGCTGGGGGCGGAGGGCGCGATCGTCACGGTCGACGCCTTTCGGGGTGAGACGGTGGCCTTCCAGGTCGCGCTGGTCGCCGGCGACGCGCCGATCGGGGCGGCGACGCTGGCCATCTCCCCGTTCGGCGACG
Organism: Polyangia bacterium; assembly: GCA_035578045.1. Lineage (GTDB taxonomy): Bacteria > Myxococcota_A > Polyangia > Fen-1088 > Fen-1088 > JADGRB01. The sequence goes on from DATJWP010000192.1 coordinate 36,484, forward strand.
GGAGCGCGCCGCGCGCCGAGAGCTTTCGCGAGCACACGGTGGCGGTCAGCCGCCGGTCGCACAACGACCAGCGGCCGGGCGAGTCGCTCGGCTGGACGCCGGGCGCCCGCCCCGACGACTCGGCGATGCTGGGCGACGTCCCGGACGCCCTCATCCCGATCGCCGTGGACGCGACGCCGATCGACCCGCCGCCCGTCGCGCCGCCAAACACGGTCGCGCTGTTCTGGGTCGACCTCGTCGTTCCAGACGCGACGCCGGCCGCCCTCTACACCGCGACGGCCCGGGTCGTCGCCGATGGGGCGACCGTGGCGCGGTTCTTGGTCCGGGCGCGCGTCGCCCCCACGCCCCTCCCCTTCCGGGCCACCAGCGTCTTCGTCTATTACGAGCCGCCCCGGCTCGCGGCGCGGATCGGCGATGCCGCGGAGGTCGAGCGCCAGCTCTGGCGGCTCCTGCACGCGCATCAGATCGACGCGATCGCGTCGCTGGCCGACGCCACGGAGGCCGAGCGGCTGGCCGACGCGTTCGACGGCACGCTGTTCACGGCGGCGCGCGGGTACGACGGGCCCGGCGCGGGGCTGCCGCCGGCGGTGGCCGCCATCGGCGCCTACGGTGCCCTGAAGGGGCCGACTCCGCCCGCGCTGGATCGGGCGGCCGCCATCGCGGCGCTGCTGCACCCGCACGTCCCGGACCTGTTCGTGTACGCCATCGACGAGCAGTGCGACAACCCGCGGGCCGCGGACTGGGTCGCGGCGCTGAAGGCCCGCCCCGACATCCAGGGCGTCGCGGTGGGACAGACCTGCGCCCGGCCGGCCTCGCGTCAGGCGGCGGACATCGCGATCCTCTCGCCCGATGCCTTCGGCTTCGACTCGGGGCGAGACGCCGCCGCGTCCGGCAAGCGGGCCTGGATCTACAATGGCGCCCTGCCGGCGACCGGCACGCTGCTGCTGGACGCCGATCCGCGCGGCCTCACCGCCAACGGTTGGATCGCGGCCGCGGCCGCCATTCCGCGCTGGTTCTACTGGGAATCGACCTTCTGGGACGACGACAACCGCGGCGGGCGCGGTCCCGTCGACCCGTTCGTCACGGCCGAAAGCTTTCACAACGCGGACGGCGACACGGCCCTGGGCGACGGGCTCCTGCTGTATCCCGGCCGCCAGACCGGGCGCTTCGCGGCGCACAGTCTGGGCGTGGCCGGCGTGCTGCCGTCGCTGCGCCTGAAGGCGCTCCGGCGGGGCATCGAGGATGCGGGGCTGATCGCGCTGGCCATGCGCGATCAACCGAAGGAGACGGCGCGCATCGTCGCCGCCGCCATCCCGCGCGTGCTCGACGAGGCGCCCGGCGAATCGCGCCCCTCCTGGTCCGGTTTCGCCGAAGCGCGAACGCAGCTGCGGCGGCTGGTGGTGCGGGACGCCGCGATGACCCCCGCCGAGGTCCAGGCGGCGTTCCGCGACCTGCGCCTTCGCCGCAATCCGGGCGCACCCCGCGCGCCCGCGCACCGCCTGCCGATCGCGCCGCTATCTATGGTGGTGGCCGTCGTCCTGGCCGGGCTTCTGGTCGCGCGTTCTCGGCGACGTTGACCCACATGGCGGATTTTATTACGTGAAATACTGATAGCTAAAATACAATTTTTACCTTCAATTTTATGTCCGGTCGCGCTATCTTGAGGCTCGACGGGAAAGGCAGCCGTTCTCGGCGTTTTTCAAATGGCGGTCATGGACGAGTCGGTGAAAGGGATCGGGGTGGGCCCGCGAGGCGGGCGGGCGGGAGCTCATCCGGCGCGCGGCGCCAGAGCCGTTCGCTCGCTGATCCATCTGCCTACATGGAGCCGGTTGAATGTCGCCGCGCGCCAGTGGGCTCCCGCCGGAAACGGCGGCGACTTCTTCGAGGTCATCCAGCACCGCGACGGGCGCGTGTCGGCCATCATGGCGGACGTCAGCGGGAACGGACCGTCGGCAGCGGCGCCGGTGTCCAGCCTCCGCTGGGTGCTGCGCCAGGGGATGGCCCGCGGCGAGTCGCCGGGCGCGGTGCTCGAGACGCTGAACGATTGGCTGGTCGACCAGCAGACCCGGCAGACCGACGATCGATTCGTGACGGCGGTCTGCCTGCGACTGAACCCGGTCACCGGTGAGGCCGCGATCGCCAGCGCCGGCCACCTGGGCCCGTTCGTCAAGCGCGCGCGCGGCGGCGCCGAGGACATCCCGCCGTCGGTGGGGCTGGCGCTGGGCATCCTCCCCGGCCAGGCCTACCACGAGCTGAACGTCGAGCTGGCGCCCGAGGACGCGCTGGTGCTGGTCACGGACGGCATCACCGATCGCCTCGCGACGCCCAGCGATCCGCTGGGGCAGCGCGGGCTGCTCGACAGACTGGAGCGCGCGCGGCTGGCTCCCGAGAGCATCTGCGGCGCGCTGCTCGGTCCGTCCGCCCGCGCCGCCGAGGACGCCACCATCGTGGTCATGCAGATGCCCCGCCGCCACCGCCGGGCCACCCCCGTCGCGCGCGCCGGCTAATCCCGAGTAGTATCTCGCGCGTGAAAGCGCCGGTGGCCTTGCTGGCCACGATCGTCGTCCTTGGCGCCACCGCGCCCGCCGGCGCTCACCAGCAGACCACCAGCTATTCGGCGATCGCGTATCCCGTCGAGGGCGGCGACGTGACCTGGCGGATCCGCTTCCGCCCCGAGGACGTCGCCCGGATCAGCGCGACCAGTCAGGCGCGCGACCTGATCGGATCGGCCCTGCGGGTCACCGCCACCGGCGCGCACGAGACGCGCACTTGCCCGCGGACCGCGACCACGCTGGCCCCCGACCCTTCCGCGCCCGAGCCCGCCCTGCTGTTCCAGGCCCGCTTCACCTGCGGCCCCGGCGCGCGCGTCCTGCACCTGCGCTACGACGTGCTCTTCGACCACGATCCCTATCACGCCAGCTACGTGCGCCTGGACGTCGGCGAGCCGGCCAACGACGCCGACTCCCAGGCCGCGGCCGCTGTCTTTTGGGACCGGCAGCGCGAGATCTCCGTCGACGTCCATCAGCCGGAGCCGCTGTGGCGAAGCGCGCTGCTCTACCTGCGCCTCGGCGTCGCGCACATCCTGACCGGCGCCGACCACCTGGCCTTCCTGCTGGCGCTGCTGCTCGCCACGGCCGTCCGCCCCGACCGGGCCGTTCGCGGCGCGATCGGAATCTGCAGCGCGTTCACGGTGGCCCACTCGATCACGCTGGCCCTCCAGGTCCTTCGCCCCGGGCTGGTCCCCACCCGCTGGGTCGAGCCGGCCATCGCCCTTTCGGTCGCGTTCGTCGCCGTCGAGAACCTGCTGCCCCGTCCCCCCCGCGGGCGCCTCCTGCTGGTGTTCGCCTTCGGCCTGATCCACGGCCTGGGCTTCGCATCAGCGTTGCGCGAGATCGGCCTGCCACGCCGCGGCCTGATCCTGTCGCTGGTCGCCTTCAACCTCGGCGTCGAGCTGGGCCAGCTCCTCATCGTCGGCCTGGCGCTCCCCGTCTTCGTCACCGCCGCCCGCCACCACCCCGCCCGCTACCAGCGCTGGGCCCTGCATCTCGGTTCGGCGGCCATCGCCGTGATGGGTCTCGCGTGGTTGGTTGCTCGCCTCGTCAACCTCTGATCCGACCCGGAGGCCGGAAGCCCTCACCAGGGCAACACTTGCCCGTTCGCGTGCCAGAACGTCCCCGTCGTCTCCAGCGACAGCGCGTCCAACCGGTCGACCAGCTGCTTGGCCGACTGGTCCGGCTCGATGTTGCCGGCGCCGTCGGTCATGTCGGTCCGCACCGCGCCCGGGTGGAGGATCGCCACCGCGATCCCCGAGCCGCGGAGGTCGCGCGCCAGCGACATCCCGGCGGCGTTGAGCGCCGCCTTGGACATGCGATAGCCGTAGTAGCCGCCCGAGCCGTTGTCGCCGATCGACCCCATCCGGCTGGTGATGAGGGCCAGCTTGCCGCCGCGGCGGATGTTGCGTCGCAGCGCCTTCACGACCCGCAGCGGGGCGACGGCGTTGACCTCGAGCTGCTGGCGGACGTCGTCCATGCCGGGGGTGTCGAGGTCGTCCTCGCGCAAGATCCCCGCGTTGCAGATCATCTCGTCCAGCACGACCCCCTCGAGCCGCTGAGCCAGCCCGACGACGCTGGCGTCGTCGGTGACCTCGACGCCGGTCTCGACGCGCAGGTCCAGCGCATCCAGCGCGGGCGACGGCTGACGCGCTGTCGCGATCACCGAACGCCCCAGCGACTTCAAACGACGACAGAGCGCCAGCCCGATCCCTCGGTTCGCGCCCACCACCAGCACGGTTCGACTCCCCACAGGCCCCATGACCCGCGAGGATAGCAACCTTTGGCCTCAGTGCGTTCGCACGGCCATCGATTTCCCGGGCGGGGGCGGTGGCGTTGCCGGCGCATGGTGCGGAGCGGCGTGCGAGAACAGCTTGCGCAGCCGCTTGGGCGCCCACCCGCCCGCGTCCGCCCCGCCGTCCGCGTCGTCCATGTCCGGCGGCGCCTCGGGCTCGGGCTTGGGCGGCGCCATGTTCTTCACCCACTCGAGGCACTGCTTCTCGGTGAAGCTGGCCTCCTGGCGATCGAACACGAAGGGCTGCGCCGAGTAGGCCGCGTACTCGTCGTCGGTGATGTGTCCGCGCGCGTGGACCGTGGCCAGGATCTTGCGGACGTAGCGATCCCACTGCGGCGTCAGCGCGCCGTGGCAGTACTGGACGTAGCGCCGCTTCGGGCTGGGCAGGATCGACGAGAAGAAGGCCGCCTCCAGCGGCGTCAGATCGGCCGGACGCTTGCCGAAGTAGTGGCGGGTCGCCGCGCCGATCCCGTAGATGCGCGGCCCGAACTCGATCGCGTTGAAGTACAGCTCCAGGATCCGCTCCTTCGGCAGGATCTGCTCCAGGTACCAGACCAGAAACAGTTCCTGGAACTTGCGCGACAGCGTCTTGTCCTTGGTCAGCAGGACGTTCTTGGTCATCTGCATGGTGATCGACGAGGCACCCAGCCGGAATCCGCCCCCCTGCAGGTTGCGGCGCAGCGCGCTCTTGAACTGGGAGCTGACCCACCCGTGGTGCTTGAAGAAGCCGTTGTCCTCGGTGGTCATGATCGATCCGACCAGGTACGGCGAGATCTGGTCATAGGGGGTGAAGTCGGGGCTGTCGGGGCCGACGACCACCGGCATCGGCTCGGTCTCGCCCGGCGGGCTGCCGGGCAGCTTGGGCACGTCGACGCTGAGGACCAGCGTGGGCTTCTGCGGATCCGCCAGCGCCTTCACCTCGTCGGGCGCCTTCAGCACCTTGCAGCCGTCGATTCCGATCTTGCCGTCCAGCGCCAGGTCGTCCAGGTGGGCGAAGTCGATGCGCGCGTGCACGTCGGCCTGGAACATCCCTGCCAGCACGAACCCCTGCAGCCGCGGCACGACCGCGCTGGGGATGCTGGCCAGCACCTTGGAGCAAGGGACGCGCGGCACCGAGAAGGTCAGGTCGATGTCCGGCAGCACGCCCAGCGTCTTGCCGTTGGTGAAGTGGAACGTCCCGGGCGGCATGGCCACGTGCCCCGACAGCCGCGCGGTCACGTCGCGGATGCTCGCCTCGGCGCGGTCCAGGTCGACCCGGCGCGCCAGCGGGTAGACGGTGCCGTGCATCCCCACGCGCATCGACAGGTTGTCGATCGGGTCGGCGGCCAGCGCGTCGTTCTGCAAGGACAGGCCCACGACGGCCAGGTCGCCGCCGAAGTGGACGGCGTCGCCCACCCAGTTCAGGTCCAGGGCGGCGTCGATCTGCGTATCGGCCGGGCGCAGCACCGACGCAGGGAGCACGTCGGCGATGCGGGCCAGCGAGAACTGCTCGGCCCGCAGGGCCAGCTTGCCGGTACCGCCCGCCGGATCGGCGTCGCCCTTGGCGGTCCACAGCGCCTCCTTGGCGCCGCCGTAGCTGCCCCGCAGGTCGATGATGAGGCCGTTCTTCGCGCCCGGCACGCCCTCCGGCGCGCGCGAGATGACCCCCGCGATGCCGGTCAGCGACAGCGTGGGCAGCGGCGACGCCGTGCCGCCGGCCACCCGCACCGACGGGATGCCGCTCGGCTTCATGCCGTCCAGCGGGGTCTCGACGTCCAGCTCGTCGGCGCCGAAGCGCGGCCCGCCGCCGTCGCCGCCCAGCGCCAGCCCGCCGTGCAGCCCGCGCATCCGCAGCGCCAGGCGAGACCCCGGGTGCAGCTCGCCTGAAAGCGAGGGAATCGCCACCCGCAGGCGCGTCTCCTCGTCCCGCACCTCGATCGAGGCGTTGACCAGCGCGACGTCCGGCAGGCTGGCCCGAGCCGGCTTGTCGGCGGCCGGGGCGGCTGCCTGCGGGCCGGGGACCGGCGCCGCCGCCCCGTCCTGCTTCGACCCCGCCGGGCGCTTGCCGCGCACGCGCGCCAGCACCTCGCTCACGTTGTCGTCGGGGCCGCCCCGCACCGCCTGGACCCGCAACCCCGTGATCTCGATGGGCGCGTGCAGCCCGAAGGCCACGCCGAACGGGACCGACAGTCGCGCGATGGTGGCCAGGGGCGCCCCCTCGCGGGCGCCCGCGACCGCCACGTCCGACAGGACGACCTGCAGCAGCCCGGCGCGCCCCTTCCCCACCGTGACGTCGCGCCCCAGCTTGGCCGCGGCGCGGCTGGCGAAGATGTGCGCCACCAGCGCGCCGACGGCGAACGGGTAGATGAGCAGCAGCGCCAGCACCACGCCGCCCGCCGCGCTGGCCCGCGGGTGCGCCGCCAGGAAGGCCCGGGCCCGCTGCGTGGGGCTGTCCGGCGACAGCGGCACGAAGGGCCGGGACGGCCGCGGCGGCGCGGCCGGCGGGGGTGGCGAAGACGGGGGCGGCGGTGAAGAGGGGGGCGGCGCCGATGAGGACGGAGTCTGCGGGGCCGGCACCGGCGGCAGGCGCGAGGACCAGGGGAAGCCGGTGCCGGGCGGAGCCTTTGGCGGCGGAGACTTTGCCGGCGCGGGAAACGGCGGCCGGCTCACGCCCGGCGGCGTCGGCCGTCGGGGGCCGGGGCTCGGCGGTAACGCCGGCGGCGGCACCGGCAGCCGACCCACACCCGGCGGAGTCGGATGGCGGGGACCGGGCGGCGGGACCGGTGACAGCGGCCGCACCCCTCCCGGGGGAGTCGCCGGAAACGCCGGCCGGCCCAGACCCGGGGGAGTCGGCCGGCGCGCCGGGCCCGGAGCCGGGGGAAAGCGACCGGGAACGGGCGGGGGCGTCGGCCGGTCGTCGTCCGATGGCGGCGTCGGGCGGCCAGTGCCGGGCGGCGTCGGGGCCGGGCCGGGTCCCGGCGGCAGGGGCGGCGGACGCAAAGCTTGCGGATATTACCAGGGTCGACAGGCCGGCGGGTCACTCAGAAGAGGCCGGAACCCCAGCCATTTCCGCGTCGATGCAGCGGCTCGAGCCCTTCTTACTTGATACGATTGGCGCGGGCATGCGCGAGCGCGAACAGATCCACAGCTTCCTGGCGGGCGTCCGCCGGCGGCTGCTGCTCCGTTCGGGGCTCGAGGCGGCGGGGTACGGGGTGGCGGCGCTGGGTGTCGGATTGCTGGCGCTGGCGCTGGCCGCCACGGCGGTGGGTCCGGCCAGCTTCTGGCCGGCCGTCACGGGCAGCTTCACGGCCGTGCTGGCGCTGGCGGCGCTCGCGGTGGGCGTGCTCATCCCCGCCCGCGCCCTGCGCGGCGACCGCGCGGCCGCCCGGCGCACCGGGGCGCTGGCGCCGGTGCTGGCCAGCGATCTGTTGTCTGCGGTCGAGCTGGCCGAGGAGCCGGCCGACCCGCGCGCCGCGACCTCGCCCATGCTGGTCCAGGCCTTCCACAGGCAGGTGGCGCTGGCGCTGGGGCCGGTGACGCCGCATGGCCTGGTGCCGCTGCGCCCCGCGACGCGGGCGTTCGCCGCGGCCGGCGCTGGCGCCACGATCCTGCTGGTGGCCGCCTGGGCCTGGCCGCTGGCTGCCCGCGGGCTGCGCACGCTGGTCCACCACCCCTCGCGATTCGAGGGCGCGGCGGTCTCGACGGCGCCGCTGGTGGGCGACGTCCGGGTCGTCTACACGTATCCGCCCTACACCGGATTGCCCCCCCGCACCGTCGACGGCTCGACCGGCGACCTGGCGGCGGTGAAGGGGACGCGCGTCCACATCGAGACGCACCCCCTGCGGCAAGCACGTCAGGCGGCGCTGCTGCTGGGCGAGACGGGTGGGCGCGAGATCGCGGCCGCGCTGGATCGGGGCAGGCTGACCGCCGACCTGGTGCTGGAAGAAGACGGCATCTACCGCTTCTGGCTGGCGCCCTCCTTCGGTCGGGCCATCCGCGAAGAGCGGTCCCACCGGCTGACCGCCGAGGCCGATGCGCCGCCGCGGGTCGACATCCAGGGCCCGGCCGACCGGCTGGAGCTGGCCACGCCGCGGCCGATCGAGATCGGCTACTCGGCCAGCGACGACTTCGGCCTGGGGGCGGTCGATCTGGTGTATCGGATCGGCGACCGGCCCGAGCAACGGCTCACGCTGCGCGACGGCGCCGGCGCCCCCTCGGTCCAGGGGCGGACGCTCTGGGACCCGCCGGCCGCGGCGGGACCGCCCGGAGCGGACCGGATCGCCTACCGGATCGAGGCGCGCGACCGGGACGCCATCTCGGGACCCAAGGTGGCGTCGTCCCGCACGCTCTACGTCATCATCCAGAACCCGCACGACGGCAGCGACGATCGGATCGAGCGGCAGCACGACCTGCTCGAGCGGCTGATCAGCGACCTGGGCGACCGGCTGGAGATGGACGCGAAGATCGAGACCGGCGGGGGCACGCCCGCGGAGGCGGCGCAGCGGCGCGTGGCCGCGATCGGCGCGGCCCACGCCGCCGAGGAGGCCCACCTGGCGCTGCTGGGGCGGCTGCTGGACGAGGACCGGCGCGAATCGAACCTGGGCAAGACCCTGCGCGCCGCGCTGGCCGGCATCGCCGATCGCTTGGAGCACGCGTTGCGCGACGAGGCGGCCGCGCTGGTCGCCGCCCGGAGAAAGGGGACCGCCGGGCGCGCGAAGCTGGAGGCGGCGGCCGCGCGTCAGGTGGCCGAGCTGGAGGCCGACGTCCTGCGCCTGGACGACCTCATCGGCCGCGAGCGACTCGAGGACCTGGCCAGCCTGGGCAAGGAGCTGACCGACGCGCACGCGCGCCTGCAGGACCTGCTGTCCCGCTATCAGAAGACCCACGACGAGGGGCTGCGCCGCCAGCTGGCGCGCGAGGCCCGCGAGCTGCGCGCGCGGATCGCCGAGCTGGCCCAGAAGATCGCGGCGGTGCAGGCGCGCAACGAGGTCCCCGAAGAGTGGCGGAACATGCCCGACATGAAGAGGATCCAGGACCAGGCACGCAAGCTGGACGACCTGCTCGAACGCGGCAACGAGGCTGACCTGCAGAAGGCGTTGTCCGAGCTGGGCGACCAGCTCTCGAGCATGCGGCGGATGCTGGACCAGAACCTGGACGGATTCGGCGCCGAGCGCTTCCCCCAGGAGAACCGGGTGGTGGCCGACCTGATGAAGAAGATCGGCGACCTGGAGGGGGACGAGCGGTCGCTGCAGAAAGAGACGCAGGCGCTGTCCGAGAAGCAGGAGGCCGAGCTGCAGCGCCGGATGAAGGGCAAGCTGGACGAGCTCATCCGCCGCGAGGGTGAGAAGATCGATCGGCTCAAGCAGCGCCTGGCCGGCGTCCCGTCCGGCAGTCCAGAGAGCGCGCTGGCCGAGGAGGTCGACCGCGCGCGCGAGAGCACGACGCAGATGCGGCGCCTGCTGGCCGAGCGCGACCTGGCCGAGGCCAAGTCCGAGGCCGAGCGCGCCGAGAGCAGCCTGGAGCGGGCCGGCGAGCACCTGGACGAGCTGGCCGCCGCTCGGCGAGCGCGCCGCGGCTCCGAGCCCGAGCGCGACAAGCGGGCCGAGTCGGTGGGCGAGGCGCGCGCCCTGGCCCAGGAGATCGCCGACGACCTGGCCAAGATGATGCCCAAGGGCGCCGAGACGATGACGCCCGAGCAACGCGAGGCGGCGCGCGGCCAGGCCGAGAAGCAGTCGGCCATCGGCAAGCGGACCGACGAGCTGGCCGAGGAAGCCGCCCGCCGGCTGGGCAACATGCCGGGGATGGAGAAGGCGGCCTCCGATCTGAAGGGGGCCAGCACCCGCATGCACGAGGCCGGCGAGTCGCTGAAGCGCGACGAGTCCAAGCCGGCCGCCACCGCGGAGCGCGACGCGGCCGATCGCCTGGCGAAGTTGCGCGACGGCATGCAGGAACGTTCCATGGGCGGGTCCGAGCGGCACCGCGACCCGGTCCGCATCCCCGGCGCCGACGAGTCGCGCGCGCCGCGCGCCTGGCGCCAGGAGCTGCTGGACGCCATGAAGGAGAAGGCGCCCGAGCGCTACCGCGACGAGGTGCGCCGGTACTACGAGGAGCTGGTCAAGTGAAGCGCCTGGGGCTGTTCTGCCTGCTCGCTCTCGCCACCGTCCGTCCGTCGTCGGCGGCGGGGCCCGCGCCCGGTGGGGTGACGCCCGACGCGCGCGCGGCGGCCCGGGAGATCGAGATGCTGCTCGACACCTGGCGCTTCAAGGAGGCGGCCACGGCGCTGGCGGTGCTGAAGCAGGCCGCGCCGGAGGCGCCCGAGACCAAGCTGGTCGACGGCTACCACCGATTCCTCACCGGGGACTACGAGGGGGCTGTCCGCTCGCTGGACGCGGCGGCGGCAGCGCCCAACGCCCCACCCGACGCCCGCGGCATGGACGACCTGGCCAAGGCGGCCCGCGACGCCGTGCACGACTTCGGCGAGGAGCGCTCGCCGCACGCGATCGTGCGCTACGCCCCCGAGGACGCGGTGCTGGCCCCCTACGCGCGCGACACCGTCGAGGCGGCGGCCGCGGCGCTGCGCGACGATCTCGGCTTCCAGCCGCCGCTGCCGATCCGGGTCGAGCTCTACCGGAGCCCGGCCGACCTGGCCGCGGTGTCGTCGCTGTCGGTCGCCGAGGTGTCGCGCACCGGGACGATCGCGCTCTGCAAGTGGGCGCGCCTGATGGTCACCACCCCCCGCGCGCTGGCCTACGGCTACCCCTGGCTGGACAGCATGAACCACGAGCTGGTCCACTACGCGGTCTCGACGCTGACCGGCGACCGGGCGCCGGTCTGGCTGCAGGAAGGGCTGGCCAAGTTCCTCGAGCGGCGCTGGCGCGAGCCGGCCGGCGGGCGCATCGCGCCCCCGATGGAGCACCTGCTGGCCAAGGCGCTCCGCTCCGGTCACCTCATCAGCTTCGAGGCGATGCACCCTTCGATGGCCAAGCTGCCGTCGGCGGAGGACGCCACCCTGGCCTTCGCCGAGGTCGAGAACGCGGTCGCCTACCTGCACGCCAAGGGGGGCATGGCCGCCCTGCGCGACGCCATCGCCCGCGTCGCCTCGGGCGAGGACGCGCGCCAGGCCGTGGCGGCGGCGGCCGGCCAGACCTGGCCGCAGTTCGAGCGGGGCTGGCGCGCCTTCATGATCGCGCAGCGGTACAAGACCTTCCCGGCGATCGACATCGCCACCACGCACATCCGGAAGGCGAACGCCATCGCCTCGGGCCGCAAGCCGGCCGAGGAGGACGCGCTGACGTCCACGCTGAAAGGGAGCGCGCCCTTTCGCTACCTGCGGCTGGGGAACATCATGCTGGCCCACGAGCGGCCGCGCGCCGCCGCGGCCGAGTACGAGAAGGGGGCCAAGGCGGTCGCCGGCGGCGTGCGCGGCGATCCGTCGGCCGGGTGGATCTTCCCGGTCAAGCTGGGGCGGACGTACCTGGCGCTGGGCGAACCGGACCGGGCGCTGAAGGCGCTGGGGGCGGTCCAGACCATCTACCCCGATCTCCCCTGGCCGCACCTCATCGCCGGTCAGGCACACCTGGCGCTCGGCGACGCGGCCGGGGCCGTCGACCTGCTCCGCGCGTCGATCGCCGAGAACCCCTTCGACCCGCGCGTACACTGCGCGCTGGCCCAGGCCTACAGCCGCGTCCCGTCCGCGCCTGCCGGCCTGCTCGCGCGCGAGCAGCGTTTCTGCAAAGAGCTGGGCGCGGGCGACTGAGCGGTTATTTGCTTTTTTGACGGCCCGGAGGGGGCGGCGATACTGGCCCTCGGCTGCGTCTGCAGCGAGGAGATCCGATGAAAAAGCCCCTGATCACCACGTCGTTGCTGCTTGGCGCCCTGGCGCTCTGCTCGGTCGCCTCCCCGGCCCGCGCCGAGGAGACCCAGCCGCCACCGCCCTCGAGCCCACCACCCAGCTCGCCGCCGCCCGCCAGCGGCTCCAGCTTCGGCGGCGGCGCGATCGGCATCGGCGCGACGGCCTCTTTCGCGCCGGCGACCCTCAGCGGAACCGACGCTCTGTTCGTCTACGACCAGCCGGTGTTCCACCTGGTCGCGGCGCTCGGCTATTTCCACGAATCCCACGCGAACAACACCTCGAACGGCGACTTCCGGTTCGGGATCGGCGGCTGGTATCACCTGGCCCGCGCCTCGATGGCGGACTTCTCCGTGGGCGGCACCGTCGGCCTGGACTACACGTCCGGTCCGGGCGCTGGCGGCTCCGGGACCGCGTTCATGATCGCCCCGGGGGCTGAGGCCCGCCTGTTCCTGTCGCCCAACTTCGCGCTCATGGGGGATGTCGGGCTGGTGATCATCTTCGGCGACAACAACCACGACACCGACTTCGGCATCGGCGGCGCCACGGTCGCCGCGTTCGGCTTCACCTACTTCTTCCGGTAGTCGCCGTCAGTCACCGAGACGCACCGAGGCCGAAAGGCCTCGGGCGTCGTCGGCGTACCGCCCGGCGGCGTCGGGCTGGCCACCGCCCACCGCCACCTCCACCTCGCCCGTCAGAGGCCGCCGGGTGCCGCCCTGGTCGACCAGCGTGAGACCCTCGGGCGGGATCGGCAGCGAGACGGTGCGGCGCTCGCCGGCCGCGAGCGTGACGCGGCCGAAGGCCGCCAGCCAGCGCCGGGGCGCGTAGGCGGGCGGGCTCTTCGGGATGACGTAGACCTGCACGACCTCGTCACCGGCCCTCGCGCCGCCGTTCTGGACGTCGACGGACACGCTGGTCGCGCCCGCGCCCACCAGCAGGTTCGCGTAGCGGATCCGCGCATAGCTCAGCCCGTACCCGAAGGGATAGAGCGGCGGGCGATCTGGCCGCGGGTAGCGGTAGGTCCGCCCCTGCATGCCGTAGTCGGCGAACGGCGGCAGGTCGTCACCCGACCGGTAGAAGGTCACCGGCAGGCGCCCGCCCGGGCTGGCGTCGCCGAACAGCACGTCGGCCAGCGCGGCGCCGCCGTCCTGGCCGGGGTACCAGACGTCCAGCAGCGCGGCGGCGTGGGCTGCCGCGAAGGGCACGGCCAGCGCGCTGCCGCCCGTGAGCACCACCACCACCGGCTTGCCGGTGCCGATCAGCGCCTCGATCAGCTTCTCCTGCGCGCCGGGCAGGCCCAGGTCGCTCCGATCGCCGGCCGGGTTCAGCGCGCTGTCCCCCTCCTCGGCCTCCAGCCGCGGATCCAGGCCGACGACGGCGATCACCAGGTCGCTGCGCCGCGCGGCCGCCACCGCGTCGGCCACCTCCGCCGTCGATCGCCCCGACCCGGCCAGCGTCGCGCCGCGCACGTAGCGCACGCTCACGCCGCGAGCGCGCGCCGCCGCGCGGATCCCCGCCAGCGGCAGGACCGGGCTGGCGGGGGTCCCGTGATAGTCGCCGAGCAGCACCTCGCGATCGTCGGCGGTCGGCCCGGCCACCAGCAGCCGGCGCACGCCCGCCCCCAGCGGCAGGACGCCCCGGTTCTCGAGCAGCGCGATCGATTCGACCGCCGCTTGGCGCGCCAGTCGGCGGTGCTCCGGCGCGTCGACGGTCTCGGTCCCCAGGCGGGCCCAGGGGACGGTCTCGGGCGGGTCGAACGTCCCCAGCCGAATGCGCGCCGAGAACAGCCGGACCAGCGCCCGATCCAGGTCGGCCTCGGCCACCAGGCCGCGGGCCAGGGCCTCGCGCAGGGCGCGGTAGTCGTGGCCGCAGTCGAGGTCGGTCCCGGCCCGCAGCGCGTCGGCCGCCGCCTGTTCGCGGGTCGCGGCCGTGTGGTGGCCGCCAAAGATGTCCCCGATCGCCCCGCAGTCGCCGACCACGTAGCCGTCGAAGCCCCAGGCGCCCCGCAGCGTGTCGGCCAGCAGCCACCGGTTCGCGGCGCACGGCTGGCCGTTCACGCGATTGTAGGCCGCCATCACCGAGGCGACCTTCCCGCGGCGCACCGCCGCCTCGAACTGCGGCAGGTAGGTGTCGGCCAGGTCGTGCGCGGTCGCCCGCGCGTCGAAGGCGTGCCGGTCGGCTTCCGGGCCGCTGTGCACCGCGAAGTGCTTGGCGGTGGCGACCGTCTTCAGCCAGCGCGGATCGTCCCCCTGCATGCCGCCGATGAAGGCGACGCCCATCGCGCCGGTCAGCGTCGGGTCCTCGCCGAACGTCTCCTGGCCGCGCCCCCAGCGCGGGTCGCGGAAGATGTTCAGGTTCGGCGAGAAGAACGTCAGCCCTTGATAGCGCCCGCGCTCGCCGCGCGCCTGGGCCAGGTTGTACTTGGCGCGCGCCTCGTCGGAGACGGCCTGGGCGACCCGCCGGACCAGCGGCTCATCGAACGTCGCCGCCAGGCCGATGGCTTGCGGGAACACGGTGGCGGTCCCGGCGCGCGCCACGCCGTGCAGCGCCTCGTTCCACCAGTCGTAGGCGGCCACCCCCAGCCTGGGGATGGCCGGCGCGTCGGTCATGAGCTGCGCGATCTTTTCGTCGCGGGTCATCCGCGAAACCAGATCGGCGGCGCGCTCGGCGGCGGCGCGCCCGGGGTCGCGAAACCGCTCGCCGCCCGGCCCGCGCGCGGGGGCGGCCGGCGCGCAGGCGGCCACCGCGAGGCACGCCGCCAGCGCGGGCAGCGGAGCGCAGCCGCGCTGCGCGGCGCTCATCGCGGAGGGCCCGGGACCCTTCGAGGGTCCCGTTCTGATGAATCGTTCACTTCAGCGTGATGGTGGTCTTCGCGTAGACCTTTTCCTTGCCGCCGACCAGGCGGGTGGCACGGACCTCGTACTTGTGCCCCTTCACGAAGCCCATGTCCTTGGAAATGGCGAGGCCGTTCACCTGCACGATCTTCTGGTCGGGTTTGACCCCGATCTCGCTGAAGTTCACCTGCTCGGGCGGATGCTTGGAGGTGTCGTAGTAGACGATGTTGATCTTGTCGCCCCCGGCGCCGCTCCCCAGGAAGACCATCATGTTCAGGTTCCAGGCGCCGTCGCCCTTGAAGGTCGACTTCCCCTGTCTCTTGAGGGCGCTGTTCAGCTCCTTCTCCGACCCGTAGGACCCCCACTCGACGTCGCTGACGACGATCTTCCCCCCGGCGGCGGCGAAACGAGGCGCCATCGAGAGGGCCGTGAACATCATTGCTCCCAGAGCGACTGTCCCCGCATGACGCATGCGCATCCTCCTCGACCATACAATACCATCGTCAACGAAAGCGACGGCCGCCGGGGGGGCCGCTCAGTCCTTTACCGCTGGCCGCGGGGAACCCGGGGCGAAACCGGCCCCGGCGCGGGCACATCGATTGCAGCCCCAGCCTCCGCCATGCGCGTGCTGGAGGCACGGTTCCACCCGCAACAGAAAACCGGCGGCGAGTTCATCGTCGTCGGACACGTGGTCTGGGACGGCGAGGGGGCCCGCCCGGTGGTGCAACCTTCCCGGGCCCTGCTGTCCCGCAGCGAACCGGCGACGCTTCTGTCCAAGCTGCAGTATCTTGTCTCGGCCAGCGGGCACGAGGCCTTCGACCGGCTCCAGATGTTGCGCAGCCAGTTCTGGTCTTTCGTCGAGATCCCACTGACGTCACCCTCCGGAGGTCCATCATGAAGGGTTCAAGGTCCTGGTTCGGCATCGTGGCGCTGGTGGCCGGCGCCGGGGCGCTCGGTTGCTCCCACGAGCAAAAGGAGCCCCCGGCCCACCCCGCTCCCCCACCCGTCGCGGCCGTGCGCCGCGCTCCCCCCAAGGCACCGCCGGCCGAGGTCGCGACCGAAGAGCCGCGACCCAGGCCGGAATCGGCCATCTACTTCGACTTCGATTCGGCGCTGCTGCGGCCGGAGTCGCACGACGTGCTGCAGAAGGTGGCCAGGTCGCTCCGCTCGGACAACGTGCGCGTGCGCATCGAAGGGAACTGCGACGAGCTGGGGACAATCGAATACAACATGGCGCTGGGCGAAGAGCGGGCGCGCGCCGCCCAGGCCTACCTGCAGCACCTGGGCGTCCCCCAGGGGCGGCTGCAGACCGTCAGCTACGGCTCGCAACGCCCGAAGTACCTCGGCCACGACGACGACGCCCACGCCAAGAACCGCCGCGACGACCTGGTGCTGCGCTAAGCCGGTCGCCTGGGTCATACTGCGGCGATGCGCGGATCGCGCTCGGCCCGCCTCTCGGTCCGCCTGGCGTTCGCTTCGGTGGGCACCGCGCTCGCCGTGGGCGTGGTCTGCGCCGTGGGGCTGTTCTCGCTGGGGAACGCCTCGGCCGTGGCGCGCGTGGCGGTCAGCCGGCAGCTGGCGTTGCTCGACGACGCGGCAGCCACCAGCGCGTTCCTGTACCAGAAGGGCTTCGTCGCCGAGTACCTGCTGACCGGCAACCGGACCTGGCTGGCCGAGCTGGAGAGCAATCGCCCCGCCTTCGAGACCTGGCTGCGCGGGATGCACGGCCGGGTGGGGAGCGCCGCGTCCGGGCGGCTGCTGGACCAGATCCAGGCGGAGTACGCGACCTACGATCGGGCCCGGCGCCAGGCGGTGACGCTGTACGACGGCGGCAACTTCGAACAGGCCAAGACGGTGCTGCTGCAGAACCACACTCAGGCCCAGCGGCTGCGCGACCTGTTCGCCGAGTTCCGGCGGGTGGCCCGGGCGGACGCCGAGAACGCCCTGGCGGGCGAAGAGCGGTCGGTCCGGAGACTGGCCGGCGTGCTGGTCGGCACCAGCATCGCCGGGGCGATGGCCAGCCTGCTGGTCGGGTTCATGTGGGCCCGCCGGATCACCAAGCCGATCTACGAGCTGGAGGTCCAGGTCGAGTCGGCGGCCGAGCGCACGCGGATCCACCTGTCGCCCGGTCGGGCCGGGCTCGAGACGCTGGGCGATCAGGTGAGCGCCATCGTCGAGCGGCTCGAAGAGACCGACGCCGCCCTGTTCGAGCATCGCCGCCGCCTGGTGCAGAGCGAGAAGCTGTCGGCGGTCGGCGAGCTGGCCGCCAAGCTGGCGCACGAGGTGCTGAACCCGGTGGCGGGCATGAAGGCCGCCGTGCAGCTGCTGGAACGGCAGGGGAGCGCCGCCCCGGGCGGCGAGGCGGTGGTCGACACGGCGCGCGCGCTGGACCGCGAGATCGGGCGGGTCGACGGCCTGATGCGGCGGCTCATGAGCTATGCCCGCCCGCTGGCCCCGCGCTTCGAGCTGGTCACGGTCGGCGGGCTCCTCGACAGCGCCGTCGAGGCGGCGCGCCCGGTGCTGGGCCGCTTCGGAGCGCGCATCCAGCGGCACGACGGGGCCGGTCTGCCGCCGCTGGAGGTCGACCCCCAGCTCGTCACGCAGGCGCTGGTGAACCTGATCGCCAACGCCGCCCAGGCGGCGCCCGGTGAGATTATCGAGATCGAATCGGTTCGGTCATCGACCCATGGGCGCGACGAGATCGCGCTGCGCGTGTCGGATCGCGGGCCCGGGCTCCGGCCCGAGGAGGAGCGCAACCTGTTCAAGCCTTTCTTCACCACCAAGCCGGATGGGCACGGGCTGGGGCTGGCGGTCAGCCAGAACATCGTGCTCGAGCACGGCGGGCAGATCAGCGCGTCTCGCCGGGCCGACGGGCGCGGCGCCGCCTTCGAGATCCTGATCCCGGTGGTGCGGTGATGACGGCGACCGTGCTGGTGGCCGACGACGAGGGGCTGATCCGGCAGTCGCTGCGCGCGCTCCTGACCGACGAGGGGTTCGAGGTCGTGCAGGCCGCCTCGGGCACCGAGGCCTGGGCCCGCTTCCAGGAGGCGCGACCCGACGTGGTGCTGCTGGACCTGGTCCTGGGCGACGCCGACGGGCTGGACCTGTTGCGCCGCATGAAGCAGGAGGCGCCCGACACCAAGGTGATCCTCATCTCCGCCCATGGATCGATCGAGAGCGCGGTCGCCGCCATGAAGCTGGGCGGCTACGATTTCATCAAGAAGCCGTTCGAGCTGGAGGAGATCGTGGCCGCCGTCCGCAACGCGCTGCGGACCAGCCGGCTCGAGCAGCGGGTCGCCTACCTGGCGGCGCAGGACCGGCTGCGCGGGGGCGGCGCCCCGTTCGTGCACGCTTCGCCGCAGATGGAGCGGCTGCTGGCGGAGGTCTCGGTCATCGCGCAGAGCCCCGTGCCGATGGTGCTGGTCACCGGCGAGAGCGGCACCGGCAAGCAGGGCATCGCCCGCATGCTGCACGAGGGGTCCGCGCGCGCGTCGGGACCGTTCGTCGAGCTCAACTGCTCGGCCATTCCCGAGAACCTGGTGGAGAGCGAGCTGTTCGGCCACGAGCGAGGCGCCTTCTCGGACGCGCGCGAGCGCAAGCTGGGGCTGGTGGAGATCGCCGACGGCGGCACGCTGTTCCTCGACGAGATCGGCGACCTGGGCGCAGCGGCGCAGGCCAAGCTGCTCACCTTTCTGGAGCAGCGGACCTTCCGGCGGGTTGGCGCGACCTCGGTGCGCCGGGTCGACGCCCGGGTGGTGGCGGCCACCAACCGCAACCTGACCGCCGCCGTGGCGGCGCACGCCTTCCGTGAGGATCTGCTCTACCGGATCAACGCGATCACCGTCCACCTGCCGGCGCTGCGGGATCGGGTGGCCGACGTGCGCGTGCTGGCCGCGCACTTCCTGGCCGAATCGGCGCGCGAGTTCGGACACCGCTTCCACGGCCTGGCGCCCGAGACGATGGGCCTTCTCGATCGCTATCGCTGGCCGGGCAACGTGCGCGAGCTGCGCGCGGTGATCGCGCGCGCCGCCCTGCTGCACGATGACGAGCTGCTGCGCCCCGCCCACCTTCCGGCCGAGTTGCTGGCGGCGGCGCTGGCGGCGCCCCAGGCGGCCGCGCCCTCCGACGCGGGTGCGCGCGCCGCCATCCCCACGCTGGAGGAGGTCGAGCTGGCGCACATCCGCCGGGTCCTCGAGGTCTGCGGCGGCAACCGCACGATGGCGGCGCAGCACCTGGGTATCACCCGCCAGACGCTCGCCAAGAAGGTCGGGGGCAGCGGCGAGGACTGAACGACCGGCCTACTGCGACAGCGCCTGGACGCCGTTCGCCTCGGTCGGCGCGGGGGCCGCGAGCATGCCCCAGAGCGACGCCAGCCGGACGATGTCCGCGCTGGTGTGAACCCGCAGCTTGCCGTTGATGTGTCCGCGGTGGGTCTCGACGGTCTTGATGCTGATCCCCAGCCGGCCGGCGATCTGCTTGTTCGAGCTCCCCCAGACCACCAGATCGAAGATCTGGCGCTCGCGCTCGGAAAGCCGCTCGATGGCGTGGGCGACGGCGCGGTTCCGCTCGCCGCGGCCGGTCGGGCGCGGCGGCGGCGGCGTGACGCCCGGCGGCAACACCATCTCGCCCCGTCCCGTGGCCCGGATGGCGGCCAGGATGTCGTCGGCCGACTGCGACTTCAGCGCGTACCCGGTCGCGCCCGTGGCCAGCGCCTGGTGGATGATCGCCTCCGGGGCGTGCGCCGACAGGAACAGCACCCGGAGGGACGGCGTCGTCCGCGACAGCTCACGCGACAGCGCGAGCCCGTTGCGATCGGGCAGGTGGAGGTCGGTGACCAGGATGTCCGGCACGACCGAGGCCGCCAGCTGGCGGGCCTGCTCGCCGTCGCCGCACTCGGCGGCCAGCGACAGGTCCTCGGTCGTGGCGCAGAGCGCGCGGAAGCCCATCCGGAAAATCGTCGATCCGTCGACCAGCAGCAGCTTCAAGGTTGGTTCCTTTCGTGGGGGTGCATCTGAGCCGTGGCTGTGCAATGGGGATGCCGCGCCGAGCCCAGGACTTGAGGACACCTGAGCGACGCCAACGGTAAAAAATTCCGCGTCGGAACCGGTTCCGGTGGAAAAAGTCTTCAGTAGCCCGCCTCCCTCAAGGCGACCGCCGTCGTGGCAACTATCGACCGCGCATGGCATTCTGGCCGCCGAGACATGTCGGATCCGGCCGCCACCCCCCTGTCCGATTCGGATACCGAGCGCGACCTGGACGCGGTGCGAGAG
This sequence comes from Polyangia bacterium, assembly GCA_035578045.1. GTDB lineage: Bacteria > Myxococcota_A > Polyangia > Fen-1088 > Fen-1088 > JADGRB01. Next base: position 56,760 of record DATJWP010000192.1, read on the forward strand.
GTCGCGGGCGCGCGCCGGGCCCTGGTCACCGAGATTGGCAAGCGCATCGTCGGCCAGGACCAGGTCATCGACCACCTGCTGGTGGCGCTGTTCGCGCGCGGACACTGCCTCTTCGTGGGCGTCCCCGGCCTGGCCAAGACCCTGCTGATCCAGACCCTGGCGGACGCGCTGGCCCTGTCGTTCGGCCGGATCCAGTTCACGCCCGACCTGATGCCGGCCGACATCACCGGCACCGACGTTCTGGAAGAGGACCGCGCCAGCGGCCGCCGCGTGTTCCGGTTCGTGCGCGGCCCGATCTTCGCGCACGTCGTGCTGGCCGACGAGGTGAACCGGACGCCGCCCAAGACCCAGGCGGCGCTGCTGCAGTCGATGCAGGAGGGGCGGGTGTCGGCCGGCGGCCAGACCTACGCGCTGCCGCAGCCGTTCCTGGTGTTCGCCACCCAGAACCCGATCGAGCAGGAGGGGACCTACCCCCTGCCCGAGGCGCAGCTCGACCGTTTCATGTTCCAGATCGACGTCGGGTACCCCTCGGCCGCCGAGGAGATCCAGATCGTCAACCAGCAGACCACCGCCTACCGCCCCACCCTGCGCAAGGTGCTCTCGCCCGAGCGCATCCTCGAGCTGCAGGAGCTGGTGCTGCGCGTCCCGGCGGCGCCGCACGTGGTCGCGCACGCGGTGGCGATCTGCCGGTGCAGCCGCCCGGCCGATCCGGCCGCGCCCGACCTGATCAAGAAGTACGTGGCCTGGGGCGCCGGTCCGCGCGCCTCGCAGTACCTGGTGCTGGCCGCCAAGGCCCGCGCCATCCTGAACGGTCGCTACGCGCCATCCATTGACGATGTCCGCGCGCTGGCCGGGCCGGTGCTGGTTCACCGGGTGCTGCCCAACTTCCACGCCGAAGCCGACGGCTGGACCGCGCACAAGCTGGTCGACGCGCTGATCGCCGCCGTCAAGCCCGCCTAGCCCGATGCCCGGGCTGGCGCTCGATCCGCTGGACATCGCGCGCCTCGAGTCGATGAGCATCCGCGCGCGCGTCATCGTCGAGGGGGCGTTCGCCGGGCTGCACCAGAACCCGCACGCCGGCGCGTCGATCGAGTTCTCCGAGCACAAGGAGTACGCCCCCGGCGACGACATCCGGCGCATCGACTGGAAGGCGGTCGGCCGGGTCGATCGCTACTACCTGAAGCGGTTCGAGGACGAGACCGAGATGCGCACCTTCCTGCTCGTCGACGCCTCGGCGTCGATGGGGTACGGGCGCCGCGGCCTCACCAAGCTGGCCTACGCCAGCTACCTGGCGGCGGCGCTGGCCTATCTGCTGGGGCAGCAGGGAGACCCGGCCGGGCTGATCGTGTTCGACGCCGACACGCGGCAGTACCTGCCGCCGCGCATCCGCGGCGGCCACGTGCGCGACGTGCTGGGCGCGCTGGACGCGATCTACCCGGCGGGCGCGACCGACCCGGCGCGGGTGCTCTCTTACGTCGCCGAGCTGGCCGATCGGCGGAGCCTGATCATCCTGTTCTCCGACCTGCTGGACGCCCCCGCCGAGCTGTCCGACCGCCTGCGCCAGCTGCGCGCGCGCGGGCACGACGTGGCGCTGTTCCAGATCCTGGATCCCGACGAGGTCGAGCTGCCCTTCGACGACCTGACCGAGTTCGAGGCGATGGAACCGGGCGACGACCGCCGCCTGCTGGTCGATCCGCGCGATCTGGCGGCGGCGTTCCGGCAGGCGTCGGCGGCGCTGCGCGAGCGCTGGCGGCGCGCCTGCATCGAGGCGCGCGCCGAGTACCAATTGGCGACCACGGCCGATCGCCCGGCCGAAGTGCTGCGGGCCTTTCTGTTCGCGCGGCAGCGGGGGCGAAAGTAGCGTGCACTTCCTGGCGCCGTCGTTGCTGCTGGGCCTGGCGGCGGCCGTCCTGCCGGCGCTGATCCACCGCATCGGGCGGCGGCGGGCCCGGCCGATCCGGTTCGCCGCGATGGAGCTCCTGCTGCGCGCCGACCGCGAGGTGGCGGCGCGCCGCAAGCTGCGCGACCGGCTGCTGCTCTTCGCGCGGACGGCGCTGGCCGCCGCGCTGCCGCTGGTGTTCGCGCGCCCGTTCGCGCTGGTGCGTTCCGATCTGCCGGCGGTGACCGGGCGCTCGCAGAGCGCCGTGGTGGTGCTGGACGACTCGGCCAGCATGCGGCGCCGCAGCTCTGCCGGGACACCCTTCGCCGTGGCCCGCGACCGCGCCCGCGCGGTCATCGAGCACCTCTCGCCGGATTCAGAGGTGGCGATCGTGCTCGCGTCGCAGGGAACGGCGTCGCCGATCGCCGAGCTCTCGGGCGATCGGCCGCGGGTGCTGGCGGCGCTCGAGTCCCTGACCTGCTCGGCGCGCGCGGCGGACTTCGGCGCAGCGCTGCGGCGGGCGGCGCAGATCCTGTCCAGCTCGACGCGCGCCGACCGGCTGATCTACGTGGCGACCGATCTGCAGTCGGCCGGCTGGGGGGACGTCACCCCGGCCGCGCTGGCGGGCGTGCCGGCGGTCGTCGTGATGGACGCCAGCGACGGCGCCGCCTGGACCAACCGGGCGGTGCTGGACGTCCATGCCGAACCGGCGCCCGAGGAGGGAGCGCAGGGGCTGGCCGTCATCGCCGAGATCGCGAACTTCTCGCCCGAGCCGGCGCGCGGTCTGGGGGTGACGCTGTCGATCGACGGCGCCGAGACGGCGCGCGGCTTCGTCGACGTGCCGGCCGGCGGCCGGGCCCGCAAGCGCTTCGTGCTGACCGCGTCGGGCGGGCACGAGGCCGAGGTCGCGATCGATCACGACGACTTCCCGCTGGACGACCGGCGGGCCAGCCTGGTCGAGGCCGCGCGCGGGTTGCGCATCCTGGTCGTCGACGGCGATCCGCGAACCGTCCGCACCGAGGACGAGACGTTCTTCCTGGAGGCGGCCCTGCGGGCGGGTGGCAGCGGCTTCTCCGTGGCGACCGTGCTGCCCGACCAGCTGGGCGATCGCGACCTGTCCGACTACGGCGCGATCTTCATCGCCAACGTCAGCCGCCCCAGCCCGGCGGCCGCGGAGGCGCTGGACCGCTACGTCAGGCGCGGCGGCGGCCTGTTCGTCTCGGTCGGCGATCACGTGGACGCCGACGCCTGGAACCAGACGATGCGCGCCCTGCTGCCGCAGCCGCTGGGGCTGGCCCGCAGCGCCGCCGCGCTCCCCGGCGCGCACCCCGAGGGGGAGACGGTCGACCTGCGGCCCGCCGAGCGCCTGGCGCCGTTCGATCGGCGACACCCGCTGCTGTCCGGCTTCCCGGCGCGCGGCGAGGGGCTCTCGTCGGCCCGCTTCTTCGAGTACATGCTGCTGGCGCCGGTGCCCGACGCGCCGGCCCGCCGGATCCTGCTGCGCTACGAGAGCGGCGCGCCGGCCCTGGTCGAGACCCAGGTCGGCCGCGGGCGGGTGCTGCTGCTGACCACCTCGATCGACCGCGAGTGGACCGACCTGCCGATCCGCGCCGGCTTCCTGCCGCTGGTCCAGGAGGCCGCGCGCTATCTGGCCGGCGCGCCGTCGGGGGACGCGACCGCCGCCGTGGCGGTGGGCGACAAGCGCGAGATCGCCCTCGAGCCCGATGAGCGGCGGATCGAGGTGGTCCGCCCGGCCGGCGACTCGCGCTGGCTGCTCCCCGCCGCGCGCGGCGACGCGCACACCCGGCGCACGGTGGTGTTCACCGAGACCGACGAACCGGGCTTCTACCGGGTGCGTGCGGCGCGCGCCGACGGCTCGATCGCGGACCGCGCCGACGCGTCGTTCGTCGTCGACGTCGACCCTGGCGAATCAGACCCGGCCCGCCTGCCCGAGGATCGCCGGCCGGATCGAGCCGGCGGCCGGCCAGGAGCGGGCGCGGCGCCGCAGCGGCGGCTGGAGCTGTGGCACTGGTTGGGAGCCGCCGCGATCGCGCTCGTGCTGTTGGAGTCGATCTTGACGCTACGGTTTCGGCGGAACCGGATCAGAGCCTGACCCCTCCCTTCCCTCCCCGCACAGCGGGGAGGGTTCCAGAGACGGACCCCTCCCTTCCCTCCCCGCGCAGCGGCCGCAGCGGGAAGGGTTCCAGAGCCTGACCCCTCCCTTCCCTCCCCGCGCAGCTCCGCGCAGCGGGGAGGGGCAGAGCCTGACCCCTCCCTTCCTCCCCGCACAGCGGGGAGGGTTCCAGAGACGGACCGCTCCCTTCCCTCCCCGCGCAGCCCCGCGCAGCGGGGAGGGTTAGGGTGGGGTCTCAGTTCGCGACGAACGGAGAGGCGGTGGTCGAGATCCCCGGCGGGGGGAACGAGCCGGCGAGCGCTCTGTGGGCCGGTGTTCCCAGCAGCGACGGGAGCATGGCGGCGGGCGCGGGGACCGAGACGGCGCAGGCTGCCTTGAGCGCGGCGACGCGGGCGGCGGCTTCCTCGACGCGCGCGCGGAAGCCGGCGCTCGATTCGGCGGCGCGCAGGATCGCCTCGAACGCGGCCACCTGGCGGGCGACGGGCTCGCGCACCAGCAGGTGATCGACGCCGGCCTCGATCGCGCCGACCGCCAGATCCTCGATCGAGTATCGGTCGGCGACCGCCTTCATCCCCAGGTCGTCCGAGACCAGCACGCCCTTGAACCCCAGCTCGCCTCGCAAGAGGTCGGTCGCGATCCGCCGCGAGAGGGTCGCCGGGTGATCGGGGTCGAGCGCCGGGTAGACCACGTGGGCGGTCATGAAGGCCTCCATCCCCGCCTTGGCCGCCGCCGCGAACGGCGCCAGCTCGACGCGCCGGAGCCGCTCCAGGTCGTGCGCGACGACCGGCAGGTCCAGGTGCGAATCGATCCGGGTGTCGCCGTGGCCGGGGAAGTGCTTGCCGCAGCCGACCAGGCCCGCCGCCCGCAACCCGCGCCAGAACGCCAGCGCGTGGGTGGCCACCGCTTCGGGCGTGGTGCCGAAGGCGCGATCCCCGATCACGGGGTTGGCCGGGTTGGTATGCACGTCCAGCACCGGCGCGAAGTCCCAGCCCACGCCCAGCGCCGCCAGCTCCTCGCCGATCGCCCGGCCCACCGCCGTCGTGCGCCCGACGTCGTCGGCCGTCCCCACCGCCAGCATGGGGGGCCAGACGGTCGCCGGCGCGCGCACCCGCTGGACCACCCCACCCTCTTGATCGATCGACACCAGCAGCGGCGCCTCGAGGGGCGCCGCCTGGCGCAGCCCGGCGACCAGGCCGGCCAGCTGTACGGGATCGGCGATGTTGGGGCGAAACAGCATCACCCCGCCGACCTGCGAGGCCGCGATCCGCTCGCGCAGCTGCTCGGGGAGCGCCGGGCCGTCGAACCCCACCGACAGGAGTTGCCCAACCTGAGCAGGCAACCGTCCAGCCGCCTGAGCGGTCGTAAGCATCCACTTGAGTATTAGTCCCGGGGGACCCGCAATCCACTTTCCAATCTTCGAGGGGCTGATATAAGGTCCCGCGACTTTTAAAAACGGGAACCCTCAAAGGGTTCCCGCTCCCTCCCGCGATGGACTTCGCGGGGCAAAGTCCAGCTCCGTCCACGCGATCGACACCTCCCAGATGATCAAGGTCAAGCGAATCGATCACGTCGCCATCGCCGTCGACGACCGGGACGAAACCGCCGCCCGCCTCGCCGCCCTGTTCGGCCTGGAGCCGGGTGCCCGCGAGCACGTGGCCTCACAGGCCACCGACGTCGCGTTCCTGCACCCCGCAGCGTCCGTCAAGGACGGCAGCGGCGCGGCGCTGGAGGTCTGCGCGCCGCGCGGAAACGCCGCGCTGGAGCGGTTCCTGGCCAGCCGCGGCCCCGGCCTGCACCACCTCTGCTTCGAGGTCGACGACCTGCGCGACGCGCTGGCCGCCCTGAAGGCGGACGGCGTCCGACTGATCGACGAGGAGCCGCGCCTGGGATCGCGCGGCCACCACGTCGCGTTCCTGCACCCTTCCGCCACCGGCGGCGTGCTCATCGAGCTCTGTCAGAGGTCGGAAGCGTGACGCGCCGGCACTTGGTCCTGGCGGCGGGCGCCCTGGCTTTGCTGGCGCGTCCGGTCGCCGCGCAGATGAGTCCCGGCGGCTTTGGCTCGGGCGGCATGCAGCCGCCCCCGCCCAGCCAGGGTGCGGAGAAAGAAGAAGGCCCCGCCGAGGAGGCGCCGGAGGAGAACCGACCGGCCGATCTCGAGCCGCTCACCAGCTACCCGGAACAGAACCGCCGGAAGATGCAGATCTTCGAGCTCGACGGCTACATCCGCCTGCGCAGCGACTTCATGCACGACTTCTTCCTGGGGCTCGGCTACTCGAACGTCCCCAGCGGGTCGACGACGGCCGGCGCCGGCAGCTACGGGCTTCCCCCGTTCCCGCTGCCGCTCGACTGCCCGTCCCCCCTGCCGAGCGGCAACAAGGCCTCGAACTGCCCGAACCACAACATCGGTGGCGCGAACCTGCGCCTGCGGCTGGAGCCGACGCTGAACGTGACCGATCAGGTCCGGGTGCACACGCAGATTGACGTGCTGGACAACACAATCCTCGGCTCGACGCCGGACTCCCTGGCCGGCATCTACGGCTACAACGCCCCGTCCGTGATCAATTCGTCCGGTTCGCCGATCTCCACCGTCTCCCCGACCTCGCTCCCCGGCGTCGCGCCCACCGGCTTCCAGTCGACGACGCAGGACCCGCCCGAGGTGGGGCAGAACGGCTTCGTCTCGAGCATCCGGGCCAAGCGCGCCTGGGCCGAGATCGACAGCGAGTTCGGATCGCTCCGGTTCGGCCGCATGCCCTGGCAGTGGGGCCGCGGCATCTTCTACAACGACGGCAACTGCGCGGACTGCGACGTCGGGACGACGGTCGACCGGGTCATGGCCCTGACGACTCTCTACGGCCATCAGCTGGCCTTTGCGTGGGACCTGGGCGCGCAGGGCGTCACCACCCAGCAGCTCTCCCTGGGCCGAGCCGATCCCAGCGGCTATCCCTACGACCTGTCGCAGGACGACGACGTCCTCGAGCTGATGGCATCGATCACGCGCATCGACAACCCGATCGCCCTGCGCGAGCGCATCGACCGGGGTGACGTGGTCGTCAACTACGGGCTGCAGGTCGTCTACCGGAATCAGGGAAACGCCGACGTGGCTCCGCAGACGACCGACACCCAGGTGGTCAGCCAGTTTGGAGCGCAACCCTCGGCGCCCGACCAGTACAGCCAGTCGGTGCCGTTTGGCGGGATCAGCGTGACCCCCGACCTGTGGTTCAAGCTGTATTACAAGACGTTCACGCTGGAGGCCGAGGGGATCGGCATCCTGGGACGCATCCAGCACCCCGGCCCACTGGCCGCCAATCCCAATCAGGAGCTGACGCTGGCCCAGGCGGGCTGGGTGGTCGCCGGCGAGCTGCGCCTGTTCCACGACGCGTTCTTCGTGGGGTTCGAGACCGGTGGCGCCACCGGCGATTCGGCCGCCGCGCCCGGCCAGTACCTGAACTACCGCTGGCGCTACGTGCAGCAGCCGAGCGGGGACACCACCATCAACGACTTCCACTTCTCGCCCGACTACCACGTCGACGAGATCTTCTTCCGCCACATCATGGGCACCGTCACCAACGCCTACTACGTCAAGCCGGCGGCCTCGTACTGGTTCGACCTGGGCAAGTCGCGGGCGCTGGGTGTCAACGGCGGCGCGATCTTCAGCCTGGCGCAGGTCGAAGTGTCGACGCCGGGCGACGCCCTGGCCTACGGCGTCGAGACGGACCTGAGCCTCGGCTACCGCAACACCGCCGAGGGCTTCTACGCCGGGCTCACCTGGGGCGTCTTCTGGCCCCTGGCCGCCTTGGACCGTCCCGCCAGCATCTGGCAGCCGGACGACGTCGCCAGCGCCAGCTCCGCCCAGATCCTGCGCGCCAACCTGGCCGTGAAGTTCTAAAGAAGCCTCACTTGAAGGTCTTCAGCCGCTCCTCGGCGTCCTTGCGCGAGGCCGCGTCCTCGCCGGCGCCGTTGTCCAGGTACTTCTGGAAGGCGTCGCGCGCCTCGGCGTTGCGGCGCTCTTGCGAGTACATGATGCCCAGGTCGTAGTAGGCCTTGGCCAGGCGCGGGTTCTTCTGCACCGCCACCTGGTACTCGGCGATCGCCTTGTCGGTCTCGCGCTGGCGCCGGTAGACGACCGCCAGGTCGAAGTGCAGCTCGGCGTCGTCGGGCTTGATGGCCAGCGCCTTGCGGAAGGCCACGATGGCCCCCTCCTTGTCGTCGGTCTTCGACTTGGCGACGCCCAGGTTCGCCCACCCCTGCGGGTCGTCCGGCTTCAGCTCGGTGGCCTTCTCCAGGTGCTCGATGGCGTGTTTGTAGTCGCCCGACTGCTTGTAGGCGAACCCGAGCGACAGGCGTGCCTCGTAGTTGTCGGGCTTCAGCTCCAGGGAGTCTTCCAGCTCGCGGATCCCCTGGTCGGTCTTCTTCAGACGAACATAGGCTGCCCCCAGGTTGGCGTGGGCCTCCGCGTCCTTGGGCTGCAGCTGGACGGTCTTCTCGTACTCGCCGGCCGCCTTGGCGTAGTCCCCCTGGGCGCGGTAGAGGTTCCCCAGCGTGAAGTGCGCCGCGGCATAGCCGGGCCGCAGCTTGATGGCCTGCTCGCACTCGCCGATGGCCGCCGGGACCTTCCCCTCGCGCTTGTACTGCAGGGCCAGGTTGTAGTGGCCGGCCGCCTCGTCGGCGCGCGCGGTGCGCACCCCGAGCGTCGTCAGCGCCAGCGCCAGGGTGCCGATCAAGTGGGGGAACCTTCGCATACGGCCTCCTCGGGCCAGCGTAACAGGGGATTGCGCGCCCTCGGTGCTATATTTCGGACCTTCCACATGCTTCAGGCGCTCCTGGTCACGTTCCGCGAAGGCATCGAGGCGTTTCTGATCGTGGGCGTGGTGAGCGCGTACCTGAACAAGACCGGACGAGCGAGCCTCCTGCGCGGTGTCCGCGCCGGGCTGGCGGTCTCGGTCGTCACCTGCCTGGCGGGCGCCTGGCTCTGGCTGCAGGTCCCGAACCAGCCGCTCTACGAAGGGATCGCGGCCCTCGCCTCGGCGCTGGTGGTCGGGTTTCTGCTGATCCAGATGGTCCGCTCGGGGCGCCACATGCGCGCCCAGATCGAGGCGCGCGTGGCGCGGGCCACCGGGGACGCCGGCCAGACGCCGCTGCGGGCGATCGTCGCGGTGGCGTTCGTCACCGCCCTGCTCGTCACCCGCGAAGGGCTGGAGGCCGTCTTCTACCTGGGCGTGCAGGCGATGGCGCTGCGGGGCACCGGGCAGGGGGTGATGATCGTCGCCGGCGCCGTGCTGGGTCTGCTGGGGGCGGCGGGGGCGGCCTGGAGCTGGACTCGTTTTGGCCACCGGTTGAATTTGGGAATCATCCTCAAGGTGACCGCGCTGTTCCTGGGGCTGTTCCTGCTGCAGCTGGTGGTCTACGGCGTGCACGAACTGGCCGAGAGCGGCGTCATCAACGGCAGCCAGGCCTTCCACGACGCGACCGAAGTGTTCGGCCCCGATGGTCCCGTCGGCCACGCCCTCTCATACTCGCTGCTGGGCGCGCCGTTGCTGTACCTGCTGTGGGCCCGACGCGCGCGAAATCGGCCGCGACCACCCGCCCCCGCCCCTGTCCCCTCGTCAGAGCGGCGTGTGGAGAACGCGGGATAGCACCCGGTAGCCGAGGCGCTGGTAGAAAGCGTCGGCGGCCTCGTTGCCTTCCCAGGCGGTGAGGACGATCTCGACCGCGCCGCGGGCCCGGGCCCAGTCGCCGGCCGCTATCAGCAGCCGGCGCCCGATGCCCCGCCGGCGGCAGCGGGCCGCGACCACCAGCGTCTCCACGTGCGCGCGCCGGCGCGGCAGCATCGCCGGCTCGGCCGGCGTGTCGTAAACGCGCGCCGCCACCATCCCGACCAGCGGCCCGGCCGGGTTCTGCTCGACGGCCACCACCGCCACCGCGTTCGGGTCGGACAGCAGCCGCCGCCACTCCAGCTCGGCCCTGGGCCCCGAACGGAAGAACGAGGGCGCCAGCGCGGCGTGCAGGTCGTCGACCTCACGCAGCAGCGCCTCGGCGCCGGGCCAGTCGTCGTGGCGCCCGCGCCGCAGCACCGCCTGGCCGGCCCAGGTCATCCCTCGCCGTCGTTCAGCTCGAGCGGGAAGCGGCGGTTCATGGCGCCGTACACCAGCTCCTCGATCTCGGTCTCGGTCGACATGGTCAGCGCCTGGGCCAGCAGCCGCTCGGCGTCGGCGATCTCGGTCGACCGGATGATCGACTTCACCACCGGAATCTGCCGCGGCGCCATGGACAGGTTGCGCAGCCCCAGGCCGATCAGGATCCAGGCCAGCGTGGGGTCGCCCGCCATGTCGCCGCACATCGCGACCGGCTTGCCGATCCGCTCGGCGCCCACGACGATCTGGCGGAGCGCCCGCAGGATGGCCGGGTGCAACGGGTGGTAAAGGTACCCGACGTGCTCGTCCTCGCGATCGGCGGCCAGCGCGTACTGGATCAGGTCGTTGGTGCCGATGCTCAGGAAGTCGCACTCCATGGCCAGCAGGTCGGCGATGAGGGCGGCGCTGGGGGTCTCGACCATGACCCCCAGGGGCACCTGCTCGGCGTGGGGGATGTTCTGGCGCTTCAGCTCGTCGCGGACCTCCGCGCACAGGTCCTTGGTCGCGCGCAGCTCCGCCACCCCCGAGATGAGCGGCAGCATGATCTGCGTCGGCCCCACGGCCGCCGCCCGGTAGAGCGCCCGCAGCTGGGTGCGGAAGATGTCCGTCCGCTTCAGGGAGTAGCGGATCGATCGCAGCCCCATGGCCGGGTTCGTCCCCAGCGGGATGCGCACCGACACGGGCAGCTTGTCGCCCCCCAGATCCAGCGTGCGGAACGTGATGGGACGCCCGGCCGCGCTCTTGAGCGCCGCCACCGCGTGCGCGTACTGCTCGTCCTCGCTCGGGAGCTCGGGCCGCTCCAGGTAGAGGAACTCGGTGCGGAACAGGCCCACCGACTCGGCGCCCAGATCGACCGCGATCGGGATCTCCTCGAGCATCTCGATGTTGGCGTGCAGGTGCACGACCGAGCCGTCCTGCGTCTGCGACCGCAGGTCGCGGATGGCCGCCAGGCGCGTCGATCGCGCGTTGTGCACCTCGGCCCGCGCCTGGTAGCGGCGGAGGGCCTCGGCGTCGGGGTCCAGGATCACCTCGCCCCTGAATCCGTCGATGACCACCGTCATCCCCGACCAGACCTGGTGCCCCAGCCCCTCGACGCCGACCACGTAGGGGAGCCCCAGCGCGCGGGCGATGATCGCGGTGTGCGAGGTGCGGCCGCCCCCCTCGGTGCAGAACCCAGCCGCCTCGGCCCGGCCCAGCGCCGCGGCGTCGGCCGGGGACAGCTCGTGCCCGACCGCGATGCACCCCTTGGGGGCGTGCTCGGCGCTGGCGTGCTCGCGGCGCCCCACCAGCGTGCGCAGCAAACGCTCGCCGACCAGGGCCACGTCGCTCTTCCGGTCGCGGAAGTACGGGTCCTCGATCTTCTCGAACACCGCCTGGATCTGGTCCAGCGCCTTGCGCACCGCCCACTCGGCGGCCGTCTGCTCGTCCCGGATCAGCCGCCGGGCGCGCTCGACCAGGTGGACGTCGGACAGCATCAGCCGGTGCGCCTCGAGGATCCGGTACTGGTGGTCGTCCCCCTCGCTGGCCGCCAGCTGCGCCTGGATGCGGGCCAGCTGGTCGTCCGTGTCGCGCAGCGCCTGCTCGAAGCGGGCGATCTCGGCGTCGACCTCGGTGGCGGCGATGCGCCGCTCGTGAATCTCGACCCGGCTGGCCAGCACGTGCGCGACGCCGATCGCGATCCCGGGGGACGCGCCGACGCCGGTGAGCCGCTGCATCAGGGGTCGATCCCCTCGCCGAATCCGCTGGCGACGAGATCCGCGAGGGCGGTCAGCGCCTCGGTCGCGTCCTCACCCTCGCAGACGACCTTCATCGTGACGCCATGGGCGGCCACCAGCGTGAGCAGGCCCATGATGCTCTTCCCGTTGGCCTCCTGCCCGTCCTTCACCACCTTCACCTCGCTCTTGAAGCCGTTCGCGATCTGCACGAACCGCACCGCCGCTCGGGCATGCATCCCAAGCCGGTTCCTCACCAGGACGTCGCGCTCTGTCTTGGACATCACCTAGTGCCGCTCTTCCCGTGACATGGTGATCTTCCCCGTGAGCTCGGAGCCGAGCCGGATCGATCGTTTTCCGACTTCCTTGGCGATCTCGGCGATCTCGACCGGGCGCAGGGCGTGCCGGTCAACCGTGGCCAGCTTGATCAACATGGGTAGATTTATACCGCAGACGATCTCGACGGCACGCGTGCCATCCAGCATCGCCAGCGCGGCCCGGAACGGGGACGAGCCGTGCACGTCGGCCAGGATGACCAGGCCGGCGCCCGTGTCGACGCGCGAGCAGGCGGCCTCGATGCGCGACACCTGCTGGTCGAACGTATCTTCCAGGGTGATGGAGACCGCCACCGAGGCGGCGATCGTCCCTACCAGCCCCTGCGCGGCGGCGAGCAGACACTCGCCGCTGCCACCGTGCGTGACGATGACCAGACCGACCAGGGGTTCTTGTGCGCTGGAGGCCATCGGACCTTCGAGCTTATCACGCTGACCCCCCGTACTGGATGTCCCGATGGCGGACCGAAATCGTGAAGGGGCCGGAGAACCGGCGCGCCAGCTCCTTGGCGATGGTCACCGACCGGTGCCGGCCGCCCGTGCAGCCGATGGCCACGGTCGCGTAGGACTTCCCCTCCCGCAGAAACCCCTGGATGGAGAGCCGCAGGAATTGCTCGACCTCGCCCAGATAGGCCTTGGTGTCCGACGCGTCCAGGACGAACCGGGCCACCGACTCGTCCTCGCCCGAAAGCGCCGAAAGGTGGGGGACGAAGAAGGGGTTGGGCAGGAAGCGGACGTCCAGGACGATGTCGGACTCGGCCGGGATGCCGTGCTTGAACCCGAACGACAGGAAGGTCAGCGACAGCTCGCCCTCGCCGCGGCCGTAGCGCTCCTGGATCAGGGCGCGCAGCACGTGGACGGTCAGCGTCCCGGTGTCGACCAGGGCGTCGGCCTCCTGGCGCAGCCCGGCCAGGGTCTGGCGTTCGGCCGCGATGCCCGCGCGGATGTCGGTGTCCGACAGCGGGTGCCGGCGCCGCGTCTCCGAGAAGCGCCGGATCAGGATCTCGTCGGACGCCTCCAGAAACAGGACCTCGACACTGTGGCCGGCCTTACGCAAGTCGGCGAACAACGAGGCCGCCCCCGCCAGGAAGGTCCCCCCGCGGGCGTCCAGCCCCAGGGCCGCCCGATCCAGGTCGGTGCGGGCCCGGAACAGCTCGATGAACTGGGGCACCAGCGGCAGCGGCAGGTTGTCGACCGCGTAAAAGCCCAGATCCTCCAGCGCCCGGAGCGCCGTCGATTTACCGGCGCCCGAGACGCCCGTCACGACCACCAACCTCATTCGACGTCGTCCCTCCAGCGGCGTTCGCGCGCGTCGGCCAGCGCGCGGTCCAGGCGCTCCTGGAACTCGCGCGCCGAGTGGTGGCCGCGCACCTGCAGCAGGCGGTTTCGAGCCGCCACCTCGATCAGCGAGCTGACGTTTCGGCCCGGGCTGACCGGGATGCGCAGCAGCGGCACCTGCACCTCGAGGATCGGGTAGACCATCTCGTCCAGGCCCAGGCGGTCGTGGCTCTCGCTCTGGTCCCAGCGAATGAGCTCCAGCACCAGCTCGATGCGCTTCTCGTCGCGCACCGCGGCCACGCCGAACATGTCCTTGATGTTGATGATACCCAGGCCCCGCACCTCCATGTGGTGCTTGATCAGCTCGGAGGCCCAGCCCACCAGCAGGTTTCCGGAGGTGCGGCGCACCTCGACCAGATCGTCGGCCACCAGCCGGTGCCCGCGCATGATCAGGTCCAGCGCCGCCTCCGACTTCCCGATCCCGCTCTTGCCCAGCAGCAGCACGCCGATGCCGAGCACGTCCATCAAGACGGCGTGGATGCTGGCCGTGGGCGCCAGCTGCAGCTCCAGGTATTTCTGGATCTGGTCGATCGCCACCGACGAGACCAGCGGCGTCCGCATCAGCGGCACGCCCAGGCGGTCGGCGGTCTCCATCAGCAGCGTCGTGGGCTCGAGGTCCTTGGTGACCACCACGCAGGCCGGGTTCAGGCTGAAGAACGAGTGGACCGACCGGCGCGCGTCCTCGGACGAGAGCGTCTCGAGGTAAGCGATCTCGGTCGCCCCCAGGATCTGGACGCGCTCGGGGTGGACCTGGCGCACGAAACCGGCCAGCGCCAGCCCGGGTTTCTGGATTCGGTGAATCGTGATCTGCCGGCCGAGCCCGCTCTCGCCGGCCACCAGCGTGAGGCGCAGCCCGGAGCCGTCCTCGAGCAGAGAGCGAACCGTGAGCGCCGGCGTCACGCCCGGATAATACGCCGGGACCGCACCCGCCGCGTCAGTACTTGGCGTCTTCCTCGGCGATGACCTGGTACATCGCCTCGCTGCTGGGCGCGGCGAGCAGGCGCTGGCGGAAATCGGGGTCGCGGAACAGCCGGGAGAGCCGGGCCAGCGCCTTCAGGTGCACGCCCGTCGAGCTGGCCGGGGCCACGAGCATGAAGACGAGGTGCGTCGGCTTGCCGTCGATCGACTCGAACTCGATGCCCTTGACGGCGCGCCCCAGCACGCCGACCAGGTGGCCGACCGAATCCAGCTTGCCGTGCGGGATCGCGATGCCGTCGCCGATGGCGGTCGAGGCCAGGAGCTCCCGTTCTTCCAGGACGTGCAGCAGGATCTGGGGGTCGACGCCCGGGACCGTCCTGGCCAGGCGCTGGGACAGCTCGGCCAGGGCCGCCGGCTTGGTCGTGGCGTCCAGGTTGGCCACCACGGCTTCGGGCTGGAGAAAATCGACGACCCGCATGGCTGGCCCTGCCGCCTAGCGCGCCGGCTTGCCCCCCGCCGCCGCTCCCCCTGTGGTGGTCGAGATCAGCCCGTAGTTGCCGTCGCGCCGCCGGTGGAGGACCGTCGTCGCGCCGCTGTCCGCGTCCGTGAAGACCAGGATCTCATCGCCGAGCAAGTTGAGCTGCATCACGGCGTCCTCGACCGTCATGGATCGGGCGGTCACGCGCTCATCTTTAATAATCCGGTAGCCGGGGCTGGGAACGGGCGGCTCGACCGCGGCCGGGGCCTCGGGCGGCCCCGACGGGCGGGGTTCCATCTCTTCCGCCGGGATGACCAGCTCGCGAACCGTGGCGGCCGGGCCCCCATGCGGTTTGTGGTCGCGGATCTTGTCCTTCCAGCGGCGAACCTGCCGCTCGATGCGGGCGGCCGCCATGTCGATCGAGGAGTACATGTCCTCGGTCGTCTCCTTGGCGTTGACCACCAGCCCGCTGGGCAGCGTGATGCTCAGATCCACGCAGTGGTGAAAGCCTCGCTCGACGGAGAACACGGCGTGGGCGGTCATCGACCCCTTGAAATACTTCCGGATCTTGTCGAGCCGCTCGGCCGTGTACTCCCGCACGGCCTGAGATCCATCCATGTGGCGAAACGTGGTCGAGAGCTGCATCAGGCGCTCCTGTCGCTGCGCCTTTTACCGCATTTCCCCGTCGAGCGGCTAGGAAGTTAATCGCAAGTTCAGAAGACCTGGCGGCGTTTCGAGCTCGACAGGATCCGAAGCTGCTCGCGGTACTTGGCCACCGTCCGCCGCGCGATCTCGATGTTCTGGTCCTTCAGCAGCTCCACGATCCGCTGGTCCGAGTGCGGGTTCTTGGGGCTCTCGGACAGGATGATCTGCTTGATCTTCAGCTTCACCGCCTCCGACGCCAGGTCGTCGCCGTCGGTGCGCGAAATTCCGGAGTTGAAGAAGTATTTCAGCTCGTAGATCCCCTGCGGCGTGTGGACGTACTTGTTCGTCGTCACGCGCGACACGGTCGACTCGTGCATGCCGATGTCCTCGGCGACGTCCCGCAGGATGAGCGGCTTCAAGTGCGCGGTCCCCTTGTCGAAGAACTCGCGCTGGAACTTCAGGATCGACTCGGTCACGCGCGTGATCGTCCGCTGCCGCTGCTGGATCGATCGGATGAGCCACTGCGCGCTGCGCAGCTTTTCCTGGATGTACTCGCGCGCCTTGGGGCCGCCGGAGAGCGCCGTGCGGTAGAAGTCGGAGATCTTCAGCTTGGGCAGGCCGTCGTCGTTGGCGACGACGAAGTACTTGTCGCCGACCTTGTGGACGTAGACGTCCGGCGTGATGTAAGTCGGCTCCTCGGAGGTGTACTGGCGGCCCGGCTTGGGGTCGAGAGTCTTCACGACCTTCGCCGCTTCGTAGATCTCCTCGATCGGCTGGACCAGATCCTTGGCGATCGCCTGGTAGTTCTTCTTCTCGAGGTTGGCGAGGTGCTTCTGGATGATGCCGACGACCACGTCGTCGTCCGCCCCGATGTGGCGCGCCTGGATCAGCAGGCACTCCTCCAGCGACCGGGCGCCGACCCCGATCGGATCGAACTCCTGGATCCGCTTCAGGACCGACTCGGCCAGCTCCATCGTGACGCCGGCTTCTTCGGCCAGATCCTCGAGCGGCTCTTCCAGGTAGCCGTCCGGGGTCAGGTTGCCGATGATCAACATCCCGATCCCGTCCTCCTCCAGCGAGAACGGGCTGAGCTTGAGCTGCCACTCGAGGTGGTCGAACAGCGACGTGCCCCGGGTCAGCGTCGACTCGAGGGACGGCAGGTCCTCGTTGTTCGACTTGTAGGACGGCATGGGCGCCGCGGCCGCCTGGTTGTCCAGGTAGCCCTCCCAGTCGAAGTCGCTGACCGCCTCGTTGGAGGTCGTATCGGCCTTCACCTCGGCGGTCGTGTCGATCTTGTCGTCCCGCAGCTCGACCAGCGGCGTCTCGGTCTCGCCGACGTGCTCCACGTCGGCGCCGGGAGCGTCCAGGCCCGGGGTGGCCTCGGTGGTCTTGGCCAGCTCCGTGGATGATTCGACGGAGTCCTCGAGAATCGGATTCTCGAGCATCTCGTCCCGGACCATGTCCACCAGCTCCATCCGGGAGAGCTGCAGCAGCTTGATGGCCTGCTGCAGCTGCGGCGTCATCACCAGCTGCTGCTGCAGCTTCAGGTGCTGTTTAATCTCGATGGACATGGGCGCGACCGTCCTATTGGTAGCACTTATAGGTCGCCACGGACAAGCGTCAATACGAGGGTGGCCCACGAATTGCACATACCCCGGCGCACAGTTGCGCCCGGCGGTGCGTCGTCGGCGTAAGCCGCCGGATTACTTCTCGTTTCGACCGGTTCCTACTGCGGCGAGGCGCTGGCGCCCAGCTCCGCCGACCGCCGCCGTCGATCGCCGAGGCGGGCATGGAGAGCCGCCGCCACGAACGACTGGAACAGGGGGTGAGGAGACTGCGGTCGGGACTTGAACTCGGGGTGAAACTGGCACCCCACGAAGTAGGGATGATCCGGCAGCTCGATCATCTCGACCAGGCGGCGGTCGGGCGAGACGCCCGAGATGAGCATCCCACGGCTGGTCAGCGCTTCCCGGAAGTCGTTGTTGACCTCGTAGCGGTGGCGGTGACGTTCGCTGATCTCGGACGTCCCGTAGGCGGCCGCCGACCGGGAGCCGGCCGACAGGACGCAGGGGTAAGCCCCCAGGCGCATGGTCGCCCCCTTGTCGGTCACGTGCCGCTGCTCGGGCAGGAAGTCGACCACCGGATAGGGGGCCGCCTGATCGAACTCGGTCGAGTTCGCCCCCTTGAGTCCCGCCACGTTGCGCGCGAACTCGATCACGGCCACCTGCATGCCCAGGCAGATGCCGAAGAACGGCACCTGTCGCTCGCGCGCGTAGCGGACGGCGTCGATCTTCCCCTGGATTCCGCGGCTGCCGAAGCCGGGCGCCACCAGGATTCCGTCCATCTCGGCCAGCAGCCCGTCCGGCCCCCGCTTCTCGATCTCCTCGGAGTCGATGTGGTGCAGGTTCACGCGGCACTCGTTGCCGATGCCGCCGTGGATCAGCGCCTCGTTGAGGCTCTTGTACGATTCGACCAGGTCGACGTACTTGCCGACCAGGCCGATGTCGACCTCGGCCTGCGGGCTCTTCATGCGATGGACCACGCGCTCCCAGCCGGTCAACTCGGGCGCGCGCGACCAGATGTTCAGCATCTCCGCGATCTTGTCGTCCACCCCCTCGGCGTGGAACCGGATCGGCACCTCGTAGATGCAGCTCACGTCCTCGGCCGAGAACACGGCGTCGGCCGCGACGTTGGTGAACATCGCGATCTTCTTCTTCATCCCGGCTTCGATCGGCCGCTCGGACCGACAGAGCAGGATCTCGGGCTGGATGCCGATCTCGCGCAGCTTCATGACCGAGTGCTGCGTCGGCTTGGTCTTCATCTCGCCGGCGGCGCCGATGTAGGGCACCAGCGTCACGTGGACCGAGACGGCGTTCTGCGCGCCGACCTCCAGCCGCAGCTGCCGGATGGCTTCGAGAAAAGGGAGCGACTCGATGTCGCCGACGGTGCCGCCCACCTCGACGATCAGGACGTCCTCACCCTTGGCGCACTCGAGGATGCGGGTCTTGATCTCGTCGGTGACGTGCGGGATGACCTGCACGGTGCCGCCCAGATACTCGCCGCGCCGCTCCTTCTGGATGACGGTCTGGTAGATCTGACCGCTGGTGGCGTTGTTGAGGCGGGTCATCCGCTGCGAGATGAACCGCTCGTAGTGGCCCAGATCCAGGTCGGTCTCGGCGCCGTCGTCGGTGACGAACACCTCGCCGTGCTGCATCGGGTTCATCGTCCCGGGGTCGACATTCAGGTAGGGGTCCAGCTTCTGCAGCGTCACCTTCAGCCCGCGTGTCTCCAGCAGGCTGCCGATCGAGGCCGAGGCCAACCCCTTGCCCAGCGACGAGACCACGCCGCCGGTCACGAAGATGAACTTGGTTTGCTTGCCAGCCGGCCGGCCGGCCCGAGAAGGAGCAGTCATCGCGTTGCCTCCGTGGAATGCAGGCGGTGGTGACGCGCTCTGCTTGACGCCGAGGAGAATGTCGTCTTCAACTCGGGCCGCTATTCTTTCGTTCGCAGCGTGAGAAGTCAACCGGAACTGAACGTGAACGAACAACCAAGCGCCGTCCGAACCGCCGTCATCCTGGTGATCGAAGACGACGCGCACATCGGAGGCCTGGTCGCCCAGGTCTTGCGCGAGGCGGGGCACGCGCCGGTGCTCGTCCGTGACGTCGACGCCGCACGCGTCTGGCGCGAGGGCACGGCCGCGCCGCGGGCCGTGCTCAGCGACCTCATGGTGGCCGGTTCGAGCGGGCCGGCCCAGCTCTCGGCGGAGCTGGCCGGGTTGTTCCCGGGCGTGCCGCTGGCTCTGATGACCGGCGTGCCGCGAAACCGGCGGGCGGCCCTGGGGGTCGCGCACGACCGCATCCTGGAGAAACCTTTCGAGATCGACGCGCTGGTCGACCTGGTCCGCGTCATGCTGAACGCGGTCGAGCCGACATGAGAGTCTTCCAGAGCGCCGCCGCGTTCGCTGCCGCCCGCACCAGCGGCTCGCCCCCGACCGCGGTCGCCATCGGCAACTTCGACGGCGTCCACCTGGGCCACCAGGCGCTGCTGGCCGAGGCGCGCCGGCGCGCCCGAAGCCCGGAGTCGGCGCTGGCGCTGACCTTCATGCCCCACCCGGCCCGCCTGCTGGCGCCCGCCAAGGCCCCGCCGCTGATCATGCCGCTGCAGCGGCGGCTGACCCTGCTGGCCGAGGCGGGGGCCGGCACGGTCGTCATCCAGCCCTTCACGCCCGAGTTCGCCGCCGTCGAGGCGGACGACTTCGTGCGGCGGGTGCTGGCCCGCGAGCTGGGCGCCGCGGACGTGGTGGTCGGGTTCGACTTCAGCTTCGGGCGCGGCCGCGCCGGCAACGTGCAGCGTCTGGAGTCGCTGGGAGCGGCGCTGGGGATGGGCGTGGCCGTCATCCCGCCGGTCTCCGTCGACGGCCTCCCCTGCTCGTCGACCCGGGTGCGCGCCCTGGTGACGGCCGGTGACATGCGGCGGGCCGCCAGCCTGCTCGGCCGCCCGTTCGAGCTGGAGGGGGTCGTGGTGCGCGGCGCGGCGCGCGGGCGCTCGCTGGGGTTCCCCACCGCCAACCTCGCCTGCGAGACCGAGCTGGGTCCCAGGCTGGGGATTTACGCGGCGCGCGTCCGGCTGGTCGACGGGCCGGACGACGCGACGGCCCATCTGGCCGCCGTCAGCGTGGGCCGCAACCCGACCTTCACGGGACCCGATGCCCCGGTCATCGTCGAGGCCCACCTGCTGGATTTCACGGGCGATCTCTACGGCCGCCGGCTGCGGCTGGAGATGATCGACCGGCTGCGTGACGAGCAGAAGTTCGACTCGGTCGAGGCGCTGGTCACGCAGATTGGCGCAGACGTGGCCCGCGTCCGCGCGCTAATGTCCTAGCGTGTTCGAGACCGAGACGATGGCGGAGCTGTGCGCCCGCCAGGGGCTGCTCGATCAGGCCATCGACATCTTCCGCCGCCTCGCCGAGATCGCGGACGATCCAGACCGCCGGCTGCGCTACCAGACGCGCATCTCCGAGCTGGCGCGCGATCCGTCGCTGCGGCCCATCGAGACGCCGGGCCTGCGGGTGCGCGAGCTCGAGGGCGAGATCGAGATCGAGTGGCGACTGCCGCCCGAGCTGACCACGCCCACGCTGCAGGTCCTCTTCCTGCGGCGCGGGCCCGCCGGGATCGAGCCGGAAGGCCGGACGGTGTCACTCGACACGGCTCACGGGCGCCTGACCTTCCCGTCCGAGGGCGTGGCCAGCGTCCGCGCCGCGGCCGGGCGGCTCCACGAAGGATCGTTCGTTCCCCTGGTCCGGCACCCCGAGCGGCTCGGCTGACCGCCGACGCCCGCGCCGGCGCGGTGCCGGCGTGATATAGGAACCTGATGTTCACGGGAGTCATCACCGCGCTGGTCACGCCCTTCCGGGGCGACGCCGTCGACGAGGAGGCCCTGCGCCGCCTGGTCGAGGAGCAGATCGCGGCGGGCGTCGACGGTCTGGTGCCGGTCGGCACCACCGGCGAATCGCCGACGGTCACGGTCGAGGAGCACATCCGGGTCATCGAGATCGTGGTCCAGGCCGCCAAGAAGCGCGTGCCGGTGGTGGCCGGCACCGGTTCGAACTCGACCCGCGAGACGATCGAGATGTCGGCGGCGGCCCGCAAGGTGGGCGCCGACGGTCTGCTGCTGGTGACCCCCTATTACAACCGCCCCGGGCAGGAGCACCTGTACCGGCACTTCAAGGCGGTGGTCGAGGCGGTGCCCCTCCCCGCGATCCTCTACAACGTCCCGACCCGGACCGCGTCCGACCTGCTGCCCGACACGTTCGCGCGGCTGGCCGAGCTGCCCCAGGTGGTCGGCATCAAGGAGGCCACCGGCTCGATCACGCGCGCGGCGCAGGTCCTGGCGCGTGTCGGCGATCGCGTCGCGGTCCTCTCGGGCGACGACGCCGTCACCGTCCCGCTGTTCGCGATCGGCGGCAAGGGCGTCATCTCCGTGCTCAGCAACGTGGCCCCCGCGCCGATGGCGCAGATGTGGGACGCCGCCGCGGCGGGCGACTGGAAGAAGGCGCGCGAGCTCTACTTCCGGCTGCTGCCGCTGGCCGAGGGTCTCTTCGTCGAGGCCAACCCGATCCCGGTCAAGGCGGCGCTGGCCATGATGGGGCGGATCGCCGACGAGATCCGGCCGCCGCTCTACCCGCTGGCGCCGCAGTATCACGAGAAGCTGCGCGCGCAGCTCCGCGAAATCGGCCTGCTCTGACCATGGCGACGCGCATCGCGGTGCTGGGCGCCGACGGGCGCATGGGGCGCGCGCTGACCCGCGCCACGCGGGCCGCCGGGCCCGAAGCGAAGCTGACCGCGGCGTCCGAGCGGCCGGGGCACGACGCCGTGGGCCAGGACGCCGGCGTCCTGGCGGGCGGCGAGGCCACCGGTGTGCTGGTGACCGGCGCCCTGCCGGCCAAAGGGGCCGCGGACGTCTGGATCGACTTCACCGCAGCCGGCGTCAGCGAGGCGGTGACGGCCGCGGCCGTCGCCGCGGGCGCGGCGCTGGTCGTCGGGACCACCGGTCTGGGCGAAGGCGCGCGCGCGGCGCTGGACGCGGCGGCCAAGAAGATCCCGGTCGTCTACGCGACCAACTACTCCGTCGGCATCAACGTGCTGCGCGCCGTGGTGGCCGAGGCGGCCCGCGCCCTGGGCCCCGCCTACGACATCGAGATCGTCGAGGCGCACCACCGAAGCAAGCGCGACGCGCCGTCCGGAACGGCGCTGACGCTGGCCGAGTCGGTCGCCGCCGCCACCGGCCGCCAGCTGGCCAGCGCCGCTCGCTATGCGCGTCACGGCGACATCGGGCCGCGCACCGCTGGCGAGATCGGCCTACAGACGATCCGGGGGGGCGATGTGATCGGCGACCACACCGTGTACTTCCTGGGGAACGGCGATCGCCTGGAAATCACCCACCGGGCGACCACGCGCGACACGTTTGCGGTGGGCGCCGTACGCGCCGCCCTGTGGCTGGCCGGACGCCCGTCGGGAATGTACGACATGCGCGCCGTGCTGGGCCTGGCGTAGAATCAAAGCGTGCCCGCCGGGCGCAGGACAGCGACGGACTTCGCGCGGCTCGCCACCGAGGCGCCGCACCCGCGCGCCGCCAAGCTGGACACCCTGGGGCCGCAGGCGATCGCCGACCTCATGCTGGCCGAAGAGGCCAAGGCCATGAAGGCGACCCGGGCCCGGTCGGCCGAGATCGGGGAAGCCGCCCGGGTGTGCGCCGAGCGGCTGGCCGCGGGCGGGCGGCTGGTCTACGTCGGCGCCGGGACATCGGGGAGGCTGGGGACCCTGGACGCGGTCGAGTGCGTGCCCACCTTCGGCGTGCCCCCATCGCGGGTGGTGGCCATCGTTGCCGGCGGCCCCGCCGCCCTGACCCGGTCGGTGGAGGGCGCCGAGGACAACGTGCGCGATGCCGAGCAACGAATGCGCCGGGCGGCGGTCGGACCAGCCGACGCCGTCATCGGCGTGGCCGCCTCCGGGGTGACCCCGTTCGTGCGGGCCGCGCTCGAGTACGCGCGCTTCCGGCGCGCGGCCACCATCTTCGTGACCTGCGCCGGCCGACCCGCAGAGACCGTGGCGGACGTCGTCATCGCGCTGGAGACCGGGCCCGAGGTCATCGCCGGCTCCACGCGCCTCAAGGCGGGGACCGCGACCAAGGTGGTGCTGAACGCCATGTCGACGGCGGCCTTCGTGCTGCTGGGCAAGACCTACGCCGGGATGATGATCGACGTGCGCCCCACCAACGCCAAGCTTTGGGCGCGCGCCATCCGCATCGTGCGCGGGCTGTCCGGGCTGGACGAGGCCGCCGCCCGCAAGCTGATCGAGAAGGCAGGCGGTCGGGCCAAGGTGGCGCTGGTCATGCACCACGCCGGCGTGTCGGCCGCCCGGGCGCGCGAGCTGCTGGTCGAGCACAAGGGGTCGCTGCGGGCCATCGTGGGCGACCTGCCCACTCAGGCGACGGCAGAGGAGCCGTGACCCCGCTGCTGGAGCGCCTGGCGGGGGCGCGGGCGCGGCGCGAGCGGCTGGTGATCGGGCTCCTGTCCGGCACCAGCGCCGACGGCACCGACGCGGCCCTGTGCGCCATCGAAGGGTTCGACGAAACCACCCGGCTCACGATGCGGTCGTTCGTGAGCACGCCGTTTCCGCGCCCGTTGCGCGAGCGGATCTTCCGCGTCGCCGAGGCCAACGCGTCCGAGCTGTGCGATCTGGACGTGTTGCTCGGCGAGGCGTTTGCCGAGGCGGCCCACGCCGCCTGCGCCGCCGCCGGCGTGGCGATCGCGGACATCGACCTCATCGGCTCGCACGGACAGACCGCGGTCCACCACCCGCGCTCGGCCGGGCGCCTGGGCGCGACCCTCCAGATCGGCGAGGCCGCCGTGATCGCCGAGCGGACCGGCTGCCCCGTCGTCAGCGATTTTCGCGTGCGCGACGTCGCGGCCGGCGGCGAGGGAGCCCCGCTGGTCCCGCTGGTCGACCATTTGCTTTTTCGCTGCACCGGCCGCCGCCGCGCCCTGCAGAACATCGGCGGCATCGCGAACGTCACCCTGGTCGGCGACACCCGGGCCGAGCTGGTGGCGTTCGACAACGGCCCCGGCAACATGCCGCTCGACACCGTGGCGCGCGCGGCGTCCGGCGGCGCCGAGCCGTTCGACCGCGACGGCGTCCGAGCCGCGCGCGGTCAGGTCGACGTCGAGGTCCTGGCCGAGCTGCACCGCCATCCCTACCTGTCGCGCCCCGTGCCCAAGAGCACCGGCCGGGAGGATTTCGGCAAGGAGTTCGTCTATCCCCTGCTGGTCCGTTTCAACGATCGCAAGGACGACCTGCTCGCCACCCTGACTCGCTTCTCGGCCGAAGCGATCGCCCGCAGCTACCGCGAGATGCTGCCCGCCATGCCGGACGAAGTGTTCGTGTCGGGCGGCGGCGCCCTGAACCCGACCCTGATGAAACACCTGGCCGATCTGCTCGCGCCGATTCCCGTGCGCAGCATCGCCGCCCTGGGCGTGGACCCCGAAGCGAAGGAGGCCATCGCCTTCGCCGTCCTCGCCAACCAGACCCTCTTCGGCGCCCCCGGCAACGTCCCCGCGGTGACCGGCGCCGCCGGCCCGCGCGTCCTCGGAAAATTATCGTTCTAGTCAATCAGGAACCCTGAGGGGGTTCCTGCGACCTCCCGCGATGGGCTCGGTCGGGCCAAGCCCGACCTCCCCCAACGCGATCCGCCTGGAGGTGCCGCCCGGATTTGAACCGGGGAATGAGGGTTTTGCAGACCCTTGCCTTACCACTTGGCCACGGCACCGCGTGAGACCCGGGAGTGATATCACAACTTGCCGCGTGGTACCCTGCCCCTCATGAAGAGCCCCCTAACTTTTCACGCGCTTGCGACGCTTTGCTTCCCCGGGATGTTGCTCGCAGCGTGCGGCAGCACCCAGACGGGCGGCACCGGCGGAACCGGCGGCCAGGGCACCGGCGGCAGCTCGGCCACCGGCGGGACGACCGGCACCGGCGGATCCAACAGCTCAGGCGGAACGACCGGCACCGGCGGATCCAGCACGGGCGGCGGCACCGGCACCGGCGGCGCTGCCACCGGTGGCAGCGTCGGAGCGGGCGGCATGAGCGGCGCTGGCGGCCATGGTCCCGGCGGGTCCGGCGCTGCTGGAAGCGTGGGCACCGGCGGAAGCGCGGGAGGCTCGACCGGATTCGTGCCCTACACCTGTCCCACCGGCATGAGCGCGCCCACGTCCGTGCCCGCCGGCAGCGGCGCCACCCGGATCACCGGCGCGCCGCCGTCAGATGCGTTCAACAACAGCGGCAACGACTTCACCAACGTCGAGGGCCCCGTCTGGATCGGCAATGCCCTCTACTTCTCCGAGATGCTGGGGAACCCGAACCCGCCCCCCGCCCGCATCCTGAAGATCGACAGCAGCGACACCGTGTCGATGTTCTATCCAGCCAGCGGCGCGGGCGGTGACTCCGGATCGAATGGCCTGGCCGTCGATCGCCAGGGCCACCTGCTCAGCGCCAACCACGCCGTCGGTGGCATCGTGGCGTTCGACGTGTCGACGCAAACCAAGATCTCGCCGCCCGTCATCAGCAGCTACAACGGCAAGCGCTTCGACTCTCCGAACGATCTGACCGTGCGCAGCGACGGGACGATCTACTTCACCGACCCGTCATTCCAGGCGCCCAGCCCGGCGCCCCAGAGCGTCACCGGCGTCTACATGGTTCCGCCCGGCTCGTCCACGGCGACGCAGATCCTCTCGTCGCTGAGCAACCCGAACGGCGTCGCCCTGTCGCTGGACGAGCACACCCTGTACGTCGGCCACGGCGGCGGCGTGTATTCCTACCCCGTGAACTCGGACGGAACGATCGGGATGACCGCCACCCACGTCGACGCCTCGACCCTGGACAACAACGCCACCGACGGCATGGCCGTCGACTGCGCCGGCGACCTGTACGTCGTCCGCGTGAACCAGAAGGACATCGACGTCGTGAGCTTCGGCAGCAACCCCGGCGGCGCCGGCACCCACCTGGGCAGCATCACCAACGTCCCCGGCAACGGCCAGCTCACCAACATCGCCTTCGGCGGCTCCGACCACAAAACCCTCTACATCACCGCCCAGGGCTCCGGCACCCAGCGCGGCGTCTTCAAGCTGGCCATGCCCATCGCCGGCATGCC
>DATJWP010000193.1:0-32528 GCA_035578045.1 Polyangia bacterium
CGTCGGCACCCGGTTCTGATCGCACGGGCCGCGCCTCGGGCGCGCCCAACTTGACCCGATCCGGGGCGAGGGTAATTCTTGCCCGCTCGATGTCCGCCCCGACGGCGTCCCTCGTTCGAATCGCCGTGCTCGTCCCCTGCCTCAACGAGGAAGCCGAGGTGGCCTCGGTCGTGCGGGGGATGCGCGCGGCGCTGCCGCAGGCGACGGTCTACGTCTATGACAACGGCTCGACCGATCGCACGGTCGAGCGCGCCAGGGAGGCGGGGGCGGTGGTCGAGCGGGAGGCGCTGCGCGGGAAGGGGAACGTCGTGCGGCGGATGTTCGCGGACATCGAGGCCGACGTTTACGTCCTGGTCGACGGCGACGGGACGTACGACGCCAGCCAGGCGCCCGGGATGGTTCAGCGGCTGGTCGACGACCGGCTGGATCTGGTCAGCGCGGTCCGCGTGACGAAGGGAGCCAACGCCTATCGCGCGGGCCACCGGCTGGGCAACACGCTGATCAGCGGGACGATCCGCCGGATCTTCGGCGACCACGTGGGCGATGCGCTGTCGGGCTACCGGGTGTTCTCGCGGCGCTTCGTGAAGTCGTTCCCGGTGCTGGCCACCGGGTTCGAGATCGAGACCGAGCTGACGGTGCACGCGCTGGCCCTGCGGATGGCCATCGCCGAGGTCGAGAGCGTCTACACCGAGCGCGGCGCGGGGTCCGCCAGCAAGCTCCACACGTTCCGCGACGGTTTCCGGATCCTGGGCACCATCCTGAAGCTGGCCAAGGAAGAGCGACCGCTGGCGTTCTTCTCGCTGTTCGCGGTGGGACTGGCCGGGCTGTCGATCGGGCTGGCGGTGCCGATCTTCGAGGAGTACTCGCGCAGCGGCCTGGTGCCGCGCTTCCCGACGGCGATCCTGTCCAGCGCCATCATGATCCTGGCGTTTCTGGCCCTGGCCTGCGGGTTCGTGCTCGACAGCGTCACGCGTGGCCGGCACGAGATGAAGCGGCTGCACTACCTGCGCGAGAGCGCGCCGGCGCGCGCGACCGCCAGCGAACAGGCCCGTGAGACCTAAGTACTTCCTGGCCCTGGCGTTCCTCGTCGGGCTGGCGATCTTCGGTCACCGATACCACTGGCTCGAGGCGGCCGACAGCGCCGAGCGGGACCGGTTCGTCGACAAGGCCGAGCTGGCCCTCCACGGTCAATTCCCGCGGGATCCGTTTCACCCGCCGCTCTACGTGCTGCTGGCCGCGGGCCTGGCGCCGCTGGTCGGCGGGGCCTTCGTGGGCGCGCGCACCGTCTCGAACCTGGCGGCCTGCGGGTTCGTGTTGACGGCGTTCGGGTTCGGCGCGCGGCTTCGGGATCGGCGGACCGGGCTCTGGGCGATGGCCCTGGCGATCGCCAATCCCAACGTCTGGATCTTCGGCGAGCAGGCCGCGACCGACATGCTGTTTGCCTGCTTCGCCTCCGCGGCGTTGCTGGCGGGGCTGGAGTACCTGCGCCGCCCCTCGATCGGGGCCGCGCTGGCCGCCGGGGTGGCCGTGGCGCTGGGCGCCTGGGTCCGCGGGAACGCGGCCCTGCTGGTGCCGCCGCTGCTCTTGGCCTACGCGCTGCCGGCTGGTCGTCGCCGCGTGCCGGCGCATCTGATCCTGGCGCTGGGCGCGGCGGTGCTGGTGCTCGCGCCGCTCTGGTGGCTTCGCTGGCGGTTCTTCGGCACGCCGTTCTACGACGACAACTCGCGCAACCTCTGGTGGAAGCTCTACGCGCACGGCGACTGGTCGCTGCTCGAGCGCGCGCCGCCCTCCAGCTTCAGGGCGCTGATCCTCGGGGCGCCGCTGGCGATCGTGACATCCGCGATCGGCGAGTTCGGGCGCTTCTTCGCCCGCGATCTCCCACCCCTGATGGGCTGGTGGGCCATCCCGCCGCTGGTCGCCGCCGTGGTCGTGGCCATCCGGGCCCGCGATCGCGACGCGCTCTGGTTGCTGGTGTCGCTGGCGTTCTTCACGTTCGGCGTCGCGGCCGTCTTCTTCACCTCGGTTCGCCTGATGCTGATCTGGATCCCGATTGCCTCGGCGCTCGCGATCGTCGCCTGCCAGGAGCTGCCCCGGAGGTGGGGCACCGCCGCCAGCGCGGCCCTGGTCGCGGCCACGCTGGCCGTGACGTCGCTGTCCCGGCTGCCGGCGTTCGTGCACCGACACCCCTATGCGGAGGTGGCGGCGCTGGCCCCGCTCGATCGCGAGATGCCCGCCGGCCAGGCGCTGGCCGGCACCGCGCCCTTTCTGCAGCGCTATCTCGAGCATCGCTACGTGCACCTGACCGACGAGACCGGACTGTCGGGCGTGGACGACTACCACGACTGGCTGGCCATGGAGCGCCTGCTCCGATCGGCCCGGGTGAAATACGTCGTGGTCAGCGACATCGAGCTGCGCCGGCGTCCTCGCGCCCTGCTGGGCCAGGGGGACGGGGCGCCGCCGCCCGGGCTCGAGCTGATACGTCGGGACGCGCACGTCGCGCTCTGGCGCGTCCGCGACGTCCCCTGACGAACCTCAGTCGCGCGCGTAGTAGAAGAACCCGTCGCGGCTGGTGTAGCGCTGCTGCACGACCGCCAGAAAGCGCGGCCCCATCGATCGGAGGTTCCTGTCCAGAGCGATGAGCCTGGGCCGCACGCGTCCCGTCTCGAGATCGCTCATCATTCCGTCGAGCTCGTCCCGCGGCAGCATCTGCCTCAGCTCGTCGTGGAAGAAGGAGTAATAGAAAGGGTGCGGGCGGAACACGCCCAGGCCTTGCCAGCCGTCCATCACCTGGTCGGTCGGCTTCGTCGTCTCGAACACCTGGCGCAGCCCCGCCAGCTGGGCCTGGTTGTTCAGCCGGTGGGCCTCGATCAGGCTGCGGACCGGCATGATCGACAGCGGCACCAGCAGCAGCGCCAGCAGGGCGGGGCGCGCCCGCTCGGCGGCTCGATCCAGCCCCGCCAGCAACGCGTCGGCCGAGAACAGGCAGGCCAAGGGCAGCGGCATCAGGTAGTACTGCCGCTGCGCCACCGGGATGGCCAGCAGCCCGGCGAAGAGGCCGATCAGCGTGCACCCGAGCAGCAGATCGCCCGGATCGCGGCGGCCGTGGCGCCAGCCGCGGCCCGCGGCACGCAGGACGCCGATCAGCGCCAGCACCAGGATCGGCGCGCTGGAGACCACCAGCCGGTAGATGTTGTCGGTCGGCATGCTCTTCCAGCGCGCGTTGAGCAGGAAGTTGTTGTTGATGAACGCCCGGGCGGCGCCCTGCCGCGCAAACCCCGCCAGCGTCAGCAGGCCGGGGATCGGCACCGTCAGGACGAATCCCGCGATGGCCTTCAGGTTCGATCGCCGCCCATCCGCCCCCAGCCACCACAGCCCGAGCCCGACCCCCAATCCCGGGAAGACGAACAGCATCTTCTGCGTGCACATGACGGCGCCGCCCAGCGCCAGCCCCGCGCCGGCGAACCAGCGTTCGCGAAGCTGACTCTGCGCGCCGCGCAGGAGACACCCCAGCGCCAGCAGGTAGAACGGGAGGGCCAGCACGTCGGGGCGCATCTCCATCGTCTTCTGCATGAAGAAGGCCTGGCCGACCAGCAGCAGGGCGGCCAGCAGGCCGGTGCGCCCATCCCGCCACAGGCGGCCGATCCACCAGACCAGGACCAGCGACGGGACGGTCAGCGCCAGCGACAGCGCGCGGCCGAAAAAGAGAAAATGCACCGCGCTGTCGAACGATTGATCGACCGCGAACCACCGAAAGAACGGGCGCAGCAGGTAGTAGTACCAGGGGGTGTGGTGCTCGAAGAAGTCCTGGTAGAGGCGCAGGCCCCGGGACACGCACCAGGCTGCATGGGCATGCTCCAGCTCGTCGGGATCCAGCACGCGCTGCGGCAGCAGCCACAGCCGGACCAGCAGAAACCCGACGATGGCGACGAAGAGGAAGAAATACTGCCGGTTCCGGGCCAATGGGCTGGGAGTATGCGGAGGCGCCGGGTCGTTGTCATCCCCCCGGCACGGCCCGATTCCGGTATATAGGGTCAATGGCGGGACCAGTCCTGTCGCTCGTTCTGCCCGTCTACAACGAGCAAGCCATCATCCCGGAGCTCGACCGCCGGCTGCGCGCGCTGCTGGCTGACCTGGATGGAGCCGCGGGTGGGTGTGTCGGCGACGCGTGGGAGGTCATCTTCGTCAACGACGGCTCCAAGGACCAGTCGCTGGCGATGTTGCGCGAGCTGGCGGCGGCGGAGCCGCGCTACAAGGTCCTCTCGCTGTCGCGCAACTTCGGGCACCAGATGGCGATCACCGCCGGCCTGGACCACGCCGACGGCGAGGCGGTCGTGGTGATGGACGCGGACCTGCAGGACCCTCCCGAGGTCGTTCGCCAGATGCTCGAGGGCTGGCGCGAGGGCTTCGACGTGGTGTTCGCGGTCCGCTCGCGCCGCCACGGCGAGACCGCCTTCAAGCGGCTCACCGCCGCCCTCTATTACCGCCTGCTGCGGGTCATGCTGGGGGGCGCCTCGATCCCCATCGACGCGGGCGACTTCCGGCTGATGAGCCGGCCGGTCGTGCTGACGTTGCGCGCGTTGCGCGAGCAGCACCGTTTCGTTCGCGGCCTGGTCTGGTGGGCAGGCTTCCGCCAGACCGCGGTCACTTACGAGCGGCCGGCCCGGTTTGCCGGCGAGACCAAGTACCCGTTCCGCAAGATGCTCCGCTTCGCGATCGACGGGATCACGTCGTTCTCGACCATCCCGCTGCGCATGGCGATCTGGTTCGGCCTGCTGGCCGGCGTGACGGCCATGGCCGGCGGCGTCTGGGCGCTGTGGGAGAAGCTGTTCGGCACCGGGACGGTCAAGGGTTGGACCACCATCATGATCCTGGTGGGCCTGGGCTCCTCGGCGCAGCTGCTCATGACCGGCATCCTGGGCGAGTACGTGGGCCGGATCTATGAAGAGGTGAAGCGGCGCCCGCTCTACGTGGTCGAGGGGGCGATCAACCTGCCGGCGGCGCACGCCGGCGCGCGAGACGCGGCGCTGTCCGCCCGCGACGACCCGGGCGGACAAAAGTCCACCCGCTCGCCGCGCCCGTTTGCCTGAGCGGCCCGTCGGCGCGAGACTCCGCCCATGGACGCCATGGGTGGCGTTGGTGGGACGGCGGCGGCGGCCTTTCGCCCGGCCCTGGTTGCGATCGAGATCTGCGCGATCAGCCTGACGGCGACGGTCGGGGTCGCGGTCTGGGCCTGGCGGCGTCGGGCCGCCTCGACGGCCGCGATCGCGTTCGTCGGGCTGGTCGTCTCGGAGGCGGTCTGGAACGCCGGACACCTGGGCGAGCTGGCGAGCGTCAGCCTGGCGGCCAAGGTCGCCTGGGATTGCTTCGAGACGTTGCCGACGGTCGGTGCCGCGTTCTTCATGCTGGTCTTCGCGGCGCTGTACGCGGGGCGCCGGTTGCCCGGGTGGTTGCTGGCGGCCATCGCGACGGCGCTGCTGGTGCCGACGCTGATCATCCTGGCAGACCCGGTCACGCACGGCCTGCGGGGCAGCGCGCACCTGGAGCCGCCCTACGGCGCGCTGGTCTACGACTTCACCGCGTGGGACCTCACGTACATCAGCGAGATCCTGGTGCTGGCGGTCGCGGCGGTCGGGATGGTCGTCGGGATGATCCCCCGGCAGCGGTCGCCGTTTCGCGCGCAGACCGCCGCCCTGGCCGCGGCGCTGGCGTTCCCGGTGGTCGCCGGGGTCGGCTGGCTGGGCCTGGACCTCCGGCTGGAGGGCGAGCGCGACGTCAGCCACGTCTACTTCGCGATCGGCGCGCTGCTGATGGCCTGGGCGCTCTCTCGCTGGCGGCTCTTCGACCTGGTGCCGATCGCGCGCGAGGCGGTCCTGGACCGCCTCACCGACGCGGTGCTGGTCGTCGATCGCCTGGGGCGCGTCGTCGACGCGAACCAGGTGGCGGCGGCGCTGTTCCAGCGCGGGTCCCAGGGGCTGGTCGGCCAGCGCGCCGACGTGGCGCTGGAGGACTGGTCCGAGCTGGCCGCCATGCTGACCGGCGAAGATCCACGGCAGGAAGAGGTCCCGTCGCCCAGCACCTACGGCCGCCGCTGGTACGACGCCCGCTGGTCCGCGCTACGCGATCCGGGCGGGCGCTGGCTGGGCGGCACGCTGGTCCTGCGCGACGTCACGACGCTGCGACAGGCCCGCACCCTCCTGGAGGAACGCGTGCAGCGCGGAACCGAGGACCTGGCGGTCAGCGAGGGTCGGTTTCGCACGCTGTTCGACCAGACCTTCCAGCTCATCGGCCTGCTCGACCGCCGCGGCAACCTGCTGGCCGCCAACCGCGCGGCGCTGGACATGATCGGCCAGCCGCAGGAGGCGGTGCTGGGCAGGCCGTTCTGGGAGACCGGCTGGTGGTCGCACGACCCCGATCAGCGGGCGCGGCTGCGGGAGGCGATCGAGCGCGCGGCGGCCGGCGAGTTCGTCCGCTTCGAAACCACCCACGCCGCGGCCGGCGGCAGGGTGCGGGCCATCGACTTCTCGCTGATGCCGGTGCGCGACGTCCGGGGCGATGTCGTGCAGATCATCCCGGAGGGGCGCGACGTCACCGAGGTGCAGGAGGCCCAGGCGCGCGCGGCCGCCCTGGCCGTCCAGTTGCAGCAGGCGCAGAAGCTGGAGGCGATCGGGCGGGTCGCCGCCGGCGTGGCGCACGACTTCAACAACCTGCTGACGGTGATCTCCGGCGGTGTCACCGTCGCGCGGCAGGACCTGGTCTCCGGCAGCCCGGCCGCCGACATGCTCGACGAGGCCCTGCAGGCGGTCGACAGCGCGGCCGGGGTGACCCGCCAGCTGCTGACCTTCAGCCGCAAGCAACCGACCACCCCGCGCCGGCTGTCGTTTCCCGAGACGCTGGCCCAGACCGAGGGGATCCTCCGGCGCCTGGCGCGCCCCGCGAACCTGCTGGACGCGCGGCTGGGGGACGGGCTCTGGCCGATCTTCATGGACCCCGCACAGCTTCAGCAGGTGCTGATGAACCTGGTGGTCAACGCCCGCGACGCGATGCCCGACGGCGGGCCGATCGTGATCTCCGCCGAGAACGCGCCCGTCCAGGCCGGCGATTACGTCCGGGTCGAGGTCCGCGACAGCGGCAAAGGGATGCCTGAGGAGGTGCGGGCCCACATCTTCGAGCCGTTCTTCACGACCAAGCCGGCAGGAGAGGGGACCGGGCTGGGGCTGGCGGTCGTTCAGGGCGCCGTGCAGGGTTGCGGCGGCTTCATCGAGCTCGACTCGAGCCCGGCCGGCACGGTGGTCGCGCTCTACCTTCCGCGCGCGCCGTAGGCGCGGTCGCGGTCGCGGTGGATGTCGCGGATGACGGCGTCCAGGGCGGCGGGCGTGCCGGCCTGCACGGTCGCGAAGTTCGCGCCGGCGATCTCCGACGACAGGTCGCGGCCGCCGCGCGCCAGCCCGTCGATGAGCGTGCTGCGCACCAGCTGCAGCGTGGGATCGGGCGTGCGCCGGATGAACGGCACCAGCGACGCGGCGTCCGCGGCGCTCGCCCGCAGGTCTGGGTGGAAGGCCGCCAGCAGGAAGGGCGGCGGCCGGAGGGCGCGCCGGAGCCGTTCGGCGAAGCGGTCGAAGGCGGCCGGCTCGATCTCCAGCCGCGCGAAGATCAGCAAGCCGATCTCGACCTCGGGCGACGCGGCCAGCTCGTCGATCACCGGCAGGACCTCGGCCGGATCCGCCTGCCTCAGGACCCGCCGCGCCACCGCCCCGCGGCGCCACGACTGCGCCGCCCAGGGGCAGAGATCCCAGGCGATCACGACCTCTTCGACGTAGCGGGCGTTGAGGCGCAGCGCCTCCGCGGCCAGGTTCACGTCGCGGCGGCGGTCCCTTTGTCGCCCGACTCGACGAAGGCGCCCATGTGGCGGAACTTGCGGTACCGGTCGGCGCGCAGCGCCTCGGATGACAGCGCGGACAGCTCCGTCAGGTGCCGGCGCAGCGCCTCGCCCAGGTTGGCGGCCGTCCGGTCGTGGTCGCGGTGGGCGCCGCCGGCCGCCTCCGGGATGACCTCGTCGACGATCCCCAGCCGTTGCAGGTCGGTGGCGGTCATCTTCATCGCGGCCGCAGCGTCCGGCTTCCGGTTGTCGTCGCGCCAGAGGATGGACGCGCACCCTTCGGGCGAGATGACCGAGTAGGTCGCGTACTCGAGCATCAAGATCCGGTTGGCGACGCCCAGCGCCAGCGCCCCGCCGGACCCGCCCTCGCCGATGACGGCGCAGACGATCGGGACCGGCAGGCCGGCCATGATCTCCAGGTTCTTGGCGATGGCCTCGGCCTGGCCGCGCTCCTCCGCGTCGATGCCGGGGTAGGCGCCCTGGGTGTCGATCAGGCAGATGATGGGCCGCCCGGTGCGGGCCGCCAGCTCCATCAGCCGCAGCGCCTTGCGGTACCCCTCCGGCTTGGGCTGGCCGAAGTTGCGGAGCACCTTCTCCTTGGTGCTGCGCCCCTTCTGGTGGCCCAGGATCAGCAGCGGGCTCCCCTGGAAGGTGCCGAAACCACCCACGATCGCCGGGTCGTCGGCGAAGCGGCGGTCGCCGTGCAGCTCGATGAAGTCGCCGAACAGCCGCTCGACGTAGTCCAGCGTGTAGGGGCGGGCCGGGTGCCGCGAGAGCTGCACCTTCTGCCAGGGGGTCAGATCGGCGAAGATCCGCTGCTGCAGCTCGCGGGCGCGGGCCTCCAGAAGGGAGATCTGGGGCCGCAACTCGGAGGCGCCGCCGCTGACCCGGATGAGCTCTTCGATCTTCCGCTCGAGGTCCACCACCGGCCTCTCGAAGTCGAGGGTCGGCGCGTCACCGGGTCGGGGGGGCTGGGGTGCGCGGGCGGGCTCGGCCATCGGGTATTTAATCCCCTATGGGAGAAAAGCGCGCAAGAGCGCGTGACCCTGCGTCGCGGCGGAGGGGGCAGGTTGCGGGATTCCACTCACGGCGGCACCGGTCGCGTACGTCCCCAGCGCCACGTCGGTGCTGGTGGGGGCTCCCAGGGCATAGAGCAGGGTGGCCGGCAGGTCCGAGGGGGTCGCGGGCTGCCCGGTCACGACCCCCGGGCGGACCCCTGGCCCCAGCAGGATCAGCGGAACGTGACGCGATGAGTCGGGGCCGTAGAAGTCGCCGTCGCCCTTGGGGGCGTCGATGGGGGTCGCCCCCCGGCTGGTGATGGCGACGATGGCGCCCGCGGTGCCCACCAGGCGGGTGACCGCCGTTCCCAGCATCTGGA
This sequence comes from Polyangia bacterium, assembly GCA_035578045.1. Classification (GTDB taxonomy): domain Bacteria; phylum Myxococcota_A; class Polyangia; order Fen-1088; family Fen-1088; genus JADGRB01. The sequence goes on from DATJWP010000193.1 coordinate 9,255, forward strand.
GCTCGGTCTGGGCGGCGGCGCTGTGCCGGTCGGCCGTCCGGGTGCCGCCGATCGCGACGACGATCAGCGCCGGACCCTGGACGCCGGCCGCGACGGCGATCGACGAGGTCGTATCGGCCGGGAGGGTCATGTCGATGCCGGCCGGATCCACGTGCAGCCCGTGGAAGTCCGGCGCGCCGACCAGCGCCGTGGTCAGCCCCAGCCGATGAGCGGCGTCGAACAGGCTGTCGGCCGCGTAGATGGTCGTCGTCCGCCAGGCGTTGAACGCGTCGGCGTTCGCGATCGGGTTGGTGGGGAGCGGCATCTGCAACAGCCCGGCGCCCGGCGCCAGCGTGACCGTCGGGTCGTCCTCTGCGATCGGGACGAACGGCGCCACGGGGTACCCGCCGGTCAGCGACTGGAATTCGGTGACGGCCCAGTCGCGGCTCTCGGTCCAGCAGTCTTCGAAGCGCGTCCCCAGCGCCGCCAGCGTCCGGAAGGAACCCGCCGCGTCGGCCAGGGCTGGGTCGTTGAACAGCTCGTCCTCGTACAGCCCCGCCACGTCGATCAGGACGGCGCTGGTCGCCGGGGTCGCGGGCGCGGGAGGCGTGGCGCCGAAACCGCTTCCGGCCAGGACCAGGTCCCGCGCCGTGTCGGGCGGGTCTGGAAGCGCGATTGTCTCGCCCGGGTCGCCCACCAGCGCGGCGTGGATCGGCCCGCGCGCGGCCGTTTGCAAGGCCGCCCCGGGTGCGAGCGCGGCCAGCGCGGTCGGCGCCACGTCCGGGTGAAAGACGGGGTGGGGGAGCAGCGCGCCGCTCTTGAACGCCGGCCCCGCCATGATCAGCGGGACGTACAGCTCGTCGGCCGAGAACCCGCCGTGACGTCCGTAAGGATATTGCGTGTGCTCCTGGAACGGTCCCGGCGTGGTGTTGCTCGAGTCGACCTGGTTCAGCGTCCAGTCGTCCTTGGGGAAGACCAGGATGTCGGCCTGGTTGGGGCTGGTCGTGCGGAAGTCCTTGAAGGTTCGCGTCCCCATCGCGCCGTCGGCGGTCATCGTGCGGGTCGTGTCCAGGCCGACGATCGCGCCCGACTGGATCAGCGAGAGCAGCTTGTGGGTCACGTCGGTCTGCGCCGCCGCTCCGTCCGGCGTCCCGGCGCCCGGGACGTTCGCGTAGATGTGGGCGTCGCCGTCCTCGTTGAGCAGCGCGTAGCTGGACGTGTCGATCCCCATCGCCGGGCCCTGGGCGGCGACCAGCGCGCCCAATTGCCCGTCGGCGCCGGCCCCGCCCTGGGTTCCCAGCGCGACCTGGTTGTGCGTGTCGACCTTGCCGTGATCCAGCGTGAACAGGATGTTGGTCGAGGCGGTGAGCCCCTTGTCGTCCAGGGCCGCCAGCAGCTCACCCAGGCCGCCGTCGTAGTCTTCGATGATCTGCGCCAGCTGCGGGCCGTCGGCGCCGTACATGCTGGTCGGATCGTCGTCGAGCGCGATGAAGTCCCACACGAACATGAAGGCCGGCATGGGGTGCTGGGGCGAGGTGGCGCGAACCAGATCGGCGGCGTCGCGCAGCGTGAACTGCGTCTGCGTCTCGCCGCTGACCGGCGGGCCGTCGTAGTGATAGCCGCCGGCCACCGACTGCGGGTACTGCAGGGTCCCGGTCAGGATGTTCTCGGCGGTCGACTGGTCCACGGTCAGCAGGCCGAACGGCGTCTCGAACTGCGTGCCCAGGATGGTCAGGTGGGCCTCGTCGGAGCCCGCCTCGAACGGCGGCAGCTCGCCCACGTAAGCCGACCGCCCGCCGGCGCGGCGAGTGGCGGCGTACACGCCGTCACCACGCGAGAGGAGCGGGTTCGTTCCGTAGATGGCGTAGTCGCCGATCGAGAGCTGGCCGCCCACCGAGACCGGCGACTGGAAACCGTTGCTGCGTGACAGCCAGTCGTTGGCGGGGACGTTGTCGCCGTCCGGGTACTGGCCGGTCAGCAGCGACATGTTGTTCTGGTTGCTGTGCGTGGGCACCAGCACGCGCGTGAAGGCCAGCGTGCCGCGCGCGATGAGCCCCTTCAGGTTGGGCGCGTTTGCCATCCAGAGCCCGGCCAGCCCGTGGTCGTCGATGTCGATCTCGATGACGTGGGACGCGGGCGCCTTGGTCCCGCTGCCGCCACCGCCGCCACAACCCGCCAGGGCGACCAGGATCGCCAGAGTGGCGCGAGAACGCCCGCTCACTTCTGACACCCCGGGCAATAGAACGTGGCTCGCTGCGCCTGCACGATTCGTACGATCTTGCCCGACTTCTCGCGCCCTGGGCAGGGTTCGCCGGCCCGTCCGTAGACCAGAAACGGGTTGGGCGCGTCCTCCTCGACGTAGGCGATGTCCGCCTTGCCGCCGTCCGCGCCGGTCTTGGCGAACGACTTCAGCGTGAACGAGATCGAGTCCCGGATCCCCTTGGCCAGCCGTTTCAGCTCGGCAGGGGAGAGCGAGCGCGCCGGCCGCCGCGGATCGATCCGGGCCCGGAACAGCGACTCGCTCGCCTGGATGTTGCCCACGCCTGCCAGCACCGTCTGGTCCAGCAGCGCGACCTTGATGGGCGCGGCGACTCGAGCCAGCCGCTCGCCCAGCCGGTGCGGGTCGACGCCGTCGGTGAGCGGATCCGGCCCCAGCGCCGCCAGGTCGGGCACCTGGTCGAACCGCGCGCCCGGGATCAGGCGGAAGCGGCCGAACATCCGCATGTCGAGGTAATCCAGGCGGCTTCCGTCGTCCAGCGCCAGCGACAGGCGTCGCGAGCCGGGCGCCGGGTCACCCGCCCGCCGGAGCACCCACTTGCCCGTCATCCCCAGGTGCGACCAGACACCCAGCGGGTCGGCGCCGCGCGCGCCGAAGGTCAGAAGCAGGTTCTTGCCGACGCGGCGGACCTGCTGGAGCCGCGTGCCGCGCAGGCGCCCCAGCGCCCGCGCGGTCGCCGGGCGGAAGATCCGCTGGGCGCGCGGGTCGGCGACCGTGCCGCTCACGCCGTGGCCCACGCCCCAGCGGCGCAGGTTGCGGGCGGCGACCTCGACCTCAGGCAGCTCGGGCATGGTCTATCGCTGTTCGGACCCGCGCGGCGATCTCGTCCCGCTCGGCGTCGCTGGCGTAGGGCTCGCGCGGCCAGAAGAAGCCGCGCAACCCGTCCTTGCGGCGGCGCGGGACGACGTGGACGTGCAGGTGAGGGACGCTCTGGGACACCTTGTTGTTCATCGCGACGAAGGTTCCGTCGGCCTGGAGGCCCGCCTCGACCCCGCGCGCCACCTGCTGCACCGCCGCGAAGAAGGGCGCCAGCGCCTCGGCGGGCAGGTCGGGCAACGTCTCTACGTGGTCGGGCGGGACGACCAGGACGTGTCCCTTGAACAGCGGCCGCGCGTCCAGGAACCCGACCGCCCCGTCGGTGCGCAGCACGTGCGACGCCGCGCGCTGGCCCGAGACGATCTCGCAGAACACGCAGCCGGGGACGGTCTTCATTCGCGTGCCTCTGGCGGGCCGCCGCCGGGGTGGGGGAGCGCGTCGCCCGCCAGGAGGTCCAGCACCCGCTCGACCGGCGGCGGCGAGGCGAAGCGCGCAGCCACCGGCTCGCGCTTGAACCAGGTCCGCTGGCGCCGCGCATAGGCCAGCGTGACCCGCTCGATCTCGGCCAGCGCCGCCTCCAGCGTGACCGTCCCGTCCAGCACCGCCGCGAGCTGCTGGTAGCCGAGCGCCTGCATCGGCCGCGAGCTCGCGCCGTGTCCCGCCTCGCGCAGCCCGCGCACCTCGGCCAGGAAGCCCGCGGCCAGCATGGCGCGCGCCCGCTCGGCGATGCGGGCGCGCAGCACGTCCAGCGGCGGATCGATGAGCAGCCCGAGCGGCGCCAGGTCGCACGGCCCGACCGCTTGCCGTCGCAGCGAGGTGATGGTCTCGCCCGTCTGCTCGAACACCTCCAGCGCGCGGCTGATGCGGACGAAGTCGCGCGGCCCGATGGCCGCGGCCGCCTCCGGATCGACGGCCTCCAGCCGGGCTCGCAGCGGCTCGATGCCGTCGCGCTCGGCCACCGCGCGATGGCGGGCCCGCAGCTCGGGATCGGGCGGCGGCGCCTCGAACAGGCCGGTGGTCAGCGCGCGGTAATACAGGCCCGTGCCGCCCACGACGATGGGCAGCCGCCCGCGCCCCGCGATGTCCCGGATGGCCGCGCGCGCGACCGCCGCCCAGCGCGCGGCGTGAAACGCCTCGTCGGGCTGGCAGAGATCGATGCCGTGATGCGGGACGCGGCGCCGCTCGTCCGCCGTCGGCTTGGCGGTGCCGATGTCCATTCCCACGTAGACCTGCTGCGAGTCGCAGGCGACGATCTCGCCGCCCAGCCGCTCGGCCACCGCCATCGCCAGGCCGCTCTTGCCCGAGGCGGTCGGTCCCAGAATCGCCAGGATCCGCGATGCCTCAGACACGTCCGAAGCGCCTCTCGAGCTCGCCCAGCGGCATCCGCAGCATCACGGGGCGGCCGTGCGGGCAGTGCGAGCGGAGATCGACCTCGTCCATCTGCGCCAGCAGCGCCAGCGCCGCCGGCCGCCCCAGCACGTCCCCCGCGCGCACGACGCTGTGGCAGGCCATGGTGGCCAGCAGCCGATCGACGCGCTCGATGTCGGTGCCGACCATCGGAGCACCTTCGCTGAGCTCGCCCAGGATCTCCCGCAGCAGCGGCTTGGGGTCGGCGTCCTTCAGGGGCTCGGGGACGGCACGCAGCAGGACGGTGCCCGGGCCCGCTGGCTCCAGCTCGAAGCCCAGCGACTCGAGAGCTTCGTGGCCGGCTGCGGCCGCCGCGGTCTCGCCGACCTCGATCGGGATCGGAAACAGCAGCCGCTGGCGCGCGATCTGCCGGCGGGCGTGGGCCGCTTTCAGGCGGCCGTAGACCACCCGCTCGTGCGCGGCGTGCTGATCGACCAGCACCAGCGCGTCGGGCGCCTGGCAGACCAGGTAGGTCCCGTGCGCCTGGCCGATGTACTCCAGCCCGCCGAAGAACCCGCGCGGCTCGGCCGGCGCGGCCGGCGCGGCCGGCTCGTCGCGAGGGTCCACCTCTCGCGCCCGCAGCGGCAGGGCGGGGGACCGTTCTTCGAAGTCACCGCCTCGCGACGTCCAGTCGGCGCGCGGCGCCGGGGGCTGGGTGAAGGCGCGCACGGGCCGGGCGCCGTCCGCCGCCGGCAACCAGGGCGCCCGCCCGATGGCGCCGCCCACCACGTGCCGGACGGCCGCGTAGACCTCCTGCGCGCGCGCGAACCGGACCTCCAGCTTCTGCGGGTGGACGTTCACGTCGACCTCCTGGCCCGGCAGGTCCAGAAACAGCGCCGCCAGCGGGTAGCGGCCTTTCTCCAGCAGCGGTCCGTACCCCAGCGCCAGCGCGTGCAGCAGCGAGCGGTCGCGCACGAACCGGCCCCCCACGAACAGGAACGTGGAGCGGGCGGTGGTGGAGACCTCGTCGGGGCCCGCCAGGAACGCCCGCACCCGGGTTCCCCCCTCTTCACCCGCCGCCTCGTGCAGCGCGCTGGCCCCACGACGAGCCAGCGCGGCGCGAACCCGCTCGGCCAGATCGCGGTGCACCGGCAGGTCCAGCGCGACCCGCCCGGAGACGCGCAGGCGCAGGTGGACGGCCGGGTGGGCCAGCCCCAGGCGAAGCATCGCCTCGGCCACGTTGGCCGTCTCGGTGGCCTCGGCCTTCAGGAACTTGGCGCGCGCCGGCGTGTTGAAGAAGAGATCGCGCACCTCGACCTGGGTCCCGGCCGGCATGCCGGTCTCGCGCGCCTCGGTCTCGACGCCAGCCTCGACCGTGAGGCGAAAGCCAGCCGGCGCGTCGGCTGGGCGGGTGGACAGAGTCAGGCGCGCCACCGCGGCGATCGACGGCAGCGCCTCGCCGCGGAACCCGAAGGTGGCCAGCGTCCACAGGTCGTCGGCCGCGGCGATCTTCGAGGTCGCGTGCCGCCGCAGCGCGAGCCGCGCGTCGTCGGGGTCCATGCCGCAACCGTCGTCGACGACCCGGATCGAGCGGCGGCCGCCGCTCTCGATCTCGACGTCGATCCGGCGCGCGCCCGCGTCGATGGCGTTCTCGACCAGCTCCTTGACGACGGACGCTGGACGCTCGACGACCTCACCGGCCGCGATCTGATCGGCCAGCGCAGGCGGCAGCACCCGAACCTTCGGTCGGCGCGCCGGTTCCCCGTCCTGCATCCGGCGACATTACATTACCGCCGGGCGAGGTGGGTCACGAGATCCTCGCTGGCCGCTCGGACCGCCGTCTCCAGCGCTTCCAGCTCCATGCTGGGCCGCAGCTGGGGGCGGAACTGCCGGCGGGGCTTCTGCACCGTGGCCTGCCCGTTGGTCAGCATGAAGACGCCGCCCCCGGGCTGCTTGCTGATGGTCAGCTGGACCGCGCAGGTCACCTCCACGTCCCGCCCCGACGTGCTCAGCGAGAGGTCCTTGATGACGCCGTCGATCGCATACGTGCCGTGCCCCTCGCGCGGCTCGACCTCGCCGTAGGGGCGGAGCTGGGCGATCAGGAAGTCGCGCATGTGGCTCTGCATGGCCGGGCCTGCGTGGCGCGCCGGATCGCCCATCCCCTTCACCTCGAACGACGTCTCCGAGTGACGGTGTCGGATCTCGGCCTCGCCGGCCATGGCCGGGCGCGCGTCGTCCTCGACGCCCATCCGGTGCAGCGCGGCCCGCGCCGACCGGCGCACGCCCGGCTCGGGGTCGTGGAGCGCCGCGAACAGAGCATCGCGGGGCAGGGTGCCGGTGGTCAGCACCGCGGGCGTCGGCTCTGGCCGCGCCAGGTCTCCCAGCGCGTCCGCGGCCGCCGCTCGTACGCCGCCGTTCGGATCGCGGAGCGCGCCCACCAGAGCCGGGATGGATCGGGGCTGCCGCAAACGCCCCAGGATCAGCGCCGCCTCGACACGGACCTTGAACGAGGGATCGCGCGCCAGCGAGTCTTCCACATCCTCGATCCGGACGTTCGCCTCGGCCACCGCGACCAGAGGCCCGGCCACCGTGAGGACGGAAACAATCGCCACCAAGCGAGCCGCGAACGCGGGGGAAAGAACTCGCACCGCGATTTCAGCATCGCCCAGCACGTGATGACGGTCAATCGTGGGCAATCGCATCCAGCGACGCACACCGCGTATGATGGGCGTCGATGTCCGACATCTCGTTGGCCGACACACGTGCCGTCTCGCTGGCCTATTCGGTCGACGCCGACGACGCCTTCATGTTTCACGCGGTGCGCGTGGGCGCGGTCGATCCGGGCGGTCTCACCTTCTCGCACCGGCGCGCGGACACGGCGGCGCTGAACCAGCTGGCGCTGAACGGGTCCGTCGACGTGGTCGCCGTCTCGCTGGGCGTCTACCCGGCCATCGCCGACCGATACCAGCTGCTGCCGCACGGCGCTTCCGTGGGGCGCGGCTATGGTCCCGTCGTGGTCGCCCCGCGCCCGCTGCGCCCGGAGCAGCTGAACGGCCTGCGCGTCGGGATTCCCGGCGTCACGACGACGGCCTGGCTGGTCCTGCGCCTCATCGCGCCGCAGGCGATCGGCGTCGAGATCCCGATCGCGCCGTTTGGTCGGATCTTCGACGCCCTCGCGGCGGGCGAGGTCGACGCCGCGCTGCTCATCCACGAAGGGCGGCTGCTGTACCCCAGCCGCGGTCTCCACCTGGCCGTCGATCTGGGGGTGTTCTGGCGCGAACGGACGGGCTTGCCGCTCCCGCTGGGCGTCAACGTGATCCGCCGCGGTCTGGGCGCGCCGCTGGTGGCGCGCGTCTCGGCCGTGCTTCACGAGAGCATCGCCTGGGGACTGGCCCATCGCGACGAGCTCATCGCGCGCATCGCCACCGAAGAGCGCGGCGATGAAGCCCTGAAAAATCATGCTCTCATAGACGAATATCTAAACCTGTACGCGAACAGTGATACGGCCGGCCTTCCGGACGATGCGCGCGTCGCGGTCGACCGGCTGTTCAGCGAAGCGCGCGCCGCCGGCCTGCTGGCGGGACCGGCAGCCGCAGCCGTCGTCGACTGGGCTCCTTAGAGGACCCCACCCGACGAGCCTACGGCTCGTCGGCCTCCCCGGCTTCGCTGGAGAGGCGCGGAGGAACCGGGCTCGCCAGAGTCTGGGTCCCGCCGGCGAAGCCGGAGGGATCGGCACCGCGGAAATTACTCGGCGAAGGGATCCTTCCACTCGCCGGCCGCTGGGCTGGCGGGCGGAGCCGTCCCCGGCGTCGCTTCGGCGGCCGTCTTGTGGTGAGCGGCGGGTCGAGCGGGCGCGGGCGGCCGCGGTGTCCGGGCAGCCGCGGCGCGGGCCGTGGCCGGCTTGGGCGCGTCGGCGACCGGCTTGGCCGGCTCAGCGACCGGCTTGGCCGGAGGCGTGTCCACCGATGCCGGGGTGCCCAGCTGGACGACCACGGGCTCGGCGACGGGCGCCGGCGCGGCAGCGACGGGCGCTGGCGCGACGGCCTGTGGTGGGGCCATCTCCGCGGCGGGCGCGGGAGCCGGAGCCGGCGACTCCACGGCGGCCTGCTCGTCGTGGGCTCGCAGCATCTCGCGCTCCATGGCGCTGACGTGGTGACGATCCAGCGCGACCGTCGTGACGATGCCGCACGCGAACGCGGTGAGGCAGATGCCGATCAGCGTGCTGCGCGCGAGAACCACCTCCCTCTCGGGACGATCGATGCTGAGCGTTTGCAGCCGCGCCAGCGGTGGCTCCGTCGGAGCCGGCAGCGCCAGTCGCTCGGTCGGCGCCGAGCCGATCGTGACGGGCGTCGGCTCTGACGAATCGAATGGTCCCGGCATCTCGCGCAGCTTTATCTCCAACGCGCTCCTCCCCAGGTAGACGCGACCTCCCTCCGATGCCTGCAGCACTGGCCCTCCCTCCTTTACTTCACAGGACCATATGCCGGAATGGGTCAAGAAGGTGTGTCATTCCGGTTGATATTGAGTGAAAAGCCAACAATTCAGGACTTCTGCCGAGCACGCTTTGATAAGTAGGCCGCGATCACGCGCGCGGCCGCGGCCGAAGCCTCCTGGTGGTGGGCCAGCCATTCCCGGTGCGCGGCGGGCCCGACCCGGTTGGCGATTCCGAGCACGGCAGCGAACTCGACACCGGCGGTGTCGGCGGCTCGCGCGACGGCGAAGGCCTCCAGGTTCTCGACCGACGCACCCGTCGACGACGCGATCCGGCGCGCCAGCCCCGCCGACCGGGTGATCGCCAGCGGGCAGGCCACGGCCGCCGCAGCGAGGCTCCCCGCAGCCAGGGCTCGACCCAGCGCCGGCGAGGGAGTGGCTCGCGTCACCTGCGGCTCGGGCAGATAGCCCGCGCCCGCCAGCGCGGCGGTGGAGACGCAGTGGACCACGGCGGAGACGATCACGTCGCCCACGGCCGGGCCCGCCGATCCTCCGCCGGCATAGACGCCGGCCGTTCCGACGAAGATGACCCGCCGAGGACGGGCCTTGGCGATCGCGCGCGCCGCCCCGATCGCCGCGTCGACCGCGCCAATCCCGACCGGCGCCAGCGTCACCTGCCGCAGCCCACGCACCAGCCGGCGCAGGGGCGCGATCTCGGGCTCGAACGCGGAGACGACGAGAGTGCCCGCCAAATCAGACCCGCATCGCCTCGAGGCGGGCGATCCGTTCCTCGATCGGCGGGTGGGTCGACAGCAGGTTCATGAACGCCGCGGCCGTGCCGCGCAACGGGTTCACGATGAAGAGGTGCGCGGTGGCCGGGCCGGCGAACTCGTACGGCCGCGCCTGCTGGCTGTCCTCGAGCCGGCGCAGCGCGCTGGCCAGGTCCTCCGGGTGCCCGCACAGCGTCGCGCCCGAGGCGTCCGCGCCCAGCTCGCGCGATCGGCTGATCGCCAGCTGGATGAGCAGCGCCATGATCGGGGCGACGATGATCCAGGCCAGCGCCGCCAGTCCGCCGCCGTCGCGATCTCTGTCGTTGCTGCGGCCGCCCAGGCCGCCAAGCATGAGCCCCCACCGCATCGCGTACCCCAGGGTCGAGACCAGCCCGGCCACGGCAGCCGCGATGGTGGAGATCAAAATGTCCCGGTTCTTCACGTGCGAGAGCTCGTGCGCCAGCACGGCCTCGAGCTGCCGTTCGTTCAGGATCTGCAGGATGCCGTCGGTCACGGCCACCGCCGCGTGGCGGGGGTTTCGCCCGGTGGCGAACGCGTTGGCCGCCGAGGACGGGATGATGAAGATGCGCGGCATCGGCATCCCGGCCCGCTGGGTCAGCCGCTCGACGATCGCGTAAATCGTCGGCGCCTCCGAGCGCGTGACCGGCTGGGCGCGATGGGCCATCAGCGCGATCCGGTCCGAGAACCAGTACATGACGAAGTTCGTGACCAGACCGAACAGGCCGAACAGCACCATGCCCTGCGTGCCGCCCAGCGCGTGACCGCCCAGCGCGAGCAGGGCGATCAGGCCCGCCATCAGCAGGCCGGTCCGGAGGTAGTTCGAAAAGAACCTCGGGCGGGTGGCGTTCGTCTTGACGAAGGGCATACGCGGCGGACGGTAAACACCGGCGCGCCCCGGTCAATCAGTAGGCGGCCGTTACCGGCGCTGGTTCAGCTTGGAGAGCAGCCGCAGCATCTCGAGGTAGAGCCAGACCAGCGTGACGAGCAGGCCGAAGGCGCCATACCACTCCATGTACTTGGGCGCGCCCCGAGCGGCGCCCTGCTGGATGACGTCGAAGTCGAGCACCAGGTTGAGCGCCGCGACCACCACCACGACCAGGCTGATGCCGATGCCCAGCGGGCTGGACGACTGCCAGATGCCGACGTTCACGCCAAACAGCCCGAGCAGCATCGAGGCGACATAGACGAGCGCGATGGCCCCGGTCGCCGCGACGACACCGAGCTTGAACCCCTCGGTCGCCCGGATGGCCTTGGTCCTGAACGCGACCAGCATCACCCCGAGCGTCGCGAACGTGAGCGCCATCGACCGGAGCACGATGCCCGGGTAGCGCACCTCGAACAGCGCCGACAGGCTGCCCAGTGCCAGACCTTCGCAGGCTGCGTAGATCGGCGCGGTCGCGGGGGCCCAGCTCTTCTTGAAGATGGTGATGAGCGCGGTCACGAACCCGGCGATGCTCCCGATGGCCATCCAGGGGAACAGCAGCTCCGGATCGCCGGTCCGGAAGAACAGCCGCCAGGGCCAGATGGCGGCGACCGTCGTGACGGCCAGCAGGATGGCCGTCTTGTCGACGGTGCCGTTGATCGTCATCGCCGTCGACTGCGCCCCGGCCGACATCCCTGGGCCCGCCGCCGTGCCAACGAACCCGCCGAAAGACTTCGACCCGAGCGCCGGGTTCGAGGAGCGGAACGCAGTTCTCATCGCCATGGGCGGGAGTCTAGCACTGTCCAATCCGCGCGGTTTCCCGTCGGGGCTGGGAAAATCTCCCCCATCCCGGGGCGCTTCGTGCCATGAACATGGGACGCGCGGCGAGCCTTCCAGCGGCGCGATCCTTGCTGCATCCATGAGGAAGTTGACACGGGGAACGCTGATCGCGGCGATGGGCGCCGCCGTCGCCGCGGTGGCGGTCCTGGCCACGCTGGACGCCGACCGCGAGGACGCGCGGGCGCTCGCCGACTTTGCCGGCGAGCAGGCCGGCCTGGCCCGCGCGCTGGGGGCGGTGCTGCAGGTCGCCGCCCAGGGGGGCGCTTCGGGCCCTGCGCTGGCCGCGGCGGTCGAGGCGGTTCCGCGGGCCGACGGGACGATCGTGCTCGTGCGCCCGGACGGCGCGCGCGCCTTCTCCGCCGGCGGGATCGGGACGGTGACGTCGGATCCCGTCGACCAGGCGTTCCGGCGCGGCGAGCAGGTGGTGCGGCTGACCCGCCCCGAGGCTGCCGAGCTGGGGCTCCCGGCCCGGACCGCTCATGGCGGGCTGGTCCAGGTCGACGCGCCGGGCGCGGGGCGCTGGCAGATCGCCGTGGTGGCGACCGCCCAGCGCGAGCGGGATCGCGAGCGGGCGGCGTCTCGCCGGCTGGTGGGAAGCGTCGCCGGCGCGGGGATCCTGGTCCTGGCCTTCGGCGGCTTCGCCATGCGCCAGCAGCGCAAGGAGCTGGTGCTCGAACGCGAGCTGGCGGTGGCGGAGCTGCAGCAGAGCGCCGACGACCGGCTGCAGCGGGCCAGCCGGATGGCGGCGCTGGGCACGCTGGCGATCGGCGTGGCGCACGAGATCGCCACGCCACTGGGCGTGATCGCCGGGCGGGCCGAGCAGCTGCTGCCGCGCGCGGCCGACGACCGGACCCGCCGCGGCCTGGACGCCATCCAGGCCCAGGTGCGCCGCATCGACGAGGTCGTGCGCGGGCTGCTGGGGCTGGCGCGCGGCGACCTGCCGGCGGGGCAGCAGGTAGCGCCCGGCGAGGCGATCGACGCGGCGGTCGCGCTGGTGGAGCATCGGTTCGTGAAGGCCAGCGTGCCGTTGTCGCGCGAGGTCGCGCCGGGGTTGCCGGCGGTCAGCGGCGACGCGCGCCTGATCGAGCACGTCCTGGTCAACCTGCTCCTCAACGCCTGCGACGCCTGCCGGGGCGGCGGGGACGTGAGGATCCGCGCCGAGGCGGCGGCGGGTGAGGTGGTGTTCAAGGTGGAAGACACGGGCGCCGGGATCTCTCCGGCCGATCTGAGCCGGGTCATGGAGCCGCTGTTCACGACCAAGCCGAGCGGTGAGGGGACCGGGCTGGGCCTGGCGATCGCGCGCGAGATCGCCAGCAGCCACCGCGGCTCGCTGGCGGTGGCTGCCGGGCCGCGCGGCGGAACGATCGTGACGGTGCGGCTGCCGGCCGCCGCGGAGGCGCGTCTTGGCTGAGCGGCTGGATCTCGCGGCGGGCGCGCGCTTCCGGGTGCTGGTCGTCGACGACAACCCGGAGATGGCGCGGACGCTGGCGGACGGCCTGGGCGACCACGGCTACGACACGGTGGCAGTCAGCTCGGGGAGCGAGGCCATCGCGCGCATCGAGGCGGGCGGCATCGACGCCGTCGTCAGCGACCTGCGCATGCCGAACGTGGACGGGCTGGCCGTCCTGGACGCGTCCCGCCGGCTGGAACCGGGGCGTCCGGTGATCATCATGACCGCCTTCTCGGCCATCGACAGCGCGGTCGAATCGATCCGGCGCGGCGCCCACCACTACCTGACCAAGCCGTTCAAGCAGGACGAGCTGGTGATCTTCCTGGGGCGGGCGCTCGACGAGTCGCGGCTGCGGCGCGAGGCGGCGGCGCTGCAGCGAGAGCTGGGCGGGCGCTTCGTGGCCCGCGCCATCATCGGCGACAGCGCCGCGATGCGCGCGGTCCGCGACATGATCCTGCGCGTGGCGGACGCGCCGGCCCCGGTGCTGATCCAGGGCGACACGGGCACCGGCAAGGGGCTGGTCGCCCGGGCTTTGCACGGCGAGAGCCGGCGCGCCGGCGCGGCGTTCGTCTCCGTCAACTGCGCCGCGATCCCGGAGGGGCTGCTCGAGAGCGAGCTGTTCGGTTACGTGCGGGGCGCGTTCACGGGCGCCGCGCGCGACCACGGCGGGCTGTTCGCCGAGGCGCGCGGCGGGACCCTGTTCCTGGACGAGATCGGCGACATGCCCCTGGCCCTGCAGGCCAAGCTGCTGCACGTGATCGAGAGCGGGAACGTCCGTCCGGTCGGCGGCACCCGCGAGCAGTCGATCGACGTGCGGATCGTGGCGGCCACCAACCGGAACCTGGCGGCGGCCGTCAAGGACGGCAGCTTCCGCGAGGACCTGCTCTACCGGCTGGACGTGGTGTCGATCCTGCTCCCGGCGCTGCGCGATCACCGCGAGGACCTTCCGGCGCTGACCGCGCACCTGCTGGGCGATCTGCGCGGCCGCTACCCCGCCAGCCTGGTCGAGCGGGTGGGTGCCGAGGCCATGGCGGCCATGGCCCGGCACGCCTGGCCGGGCAACGTGCGCGAGCTGGCGCACGTCCTCGAGCGGGTGGTCCTGCTGGGGCACTCACCCGAGGTGGGCCTGGCGGACTTGCCGACGGCCGTGCGCGATCCCGCCGCCGCCGATCCGCTGGAGTTCGGTGGCGAGATCCTCCCGATCCGCGAGCTGCAGCGTCGCTACGCCGCCTGGGCGGTCTCGCAGCTCGGGGGACACCGGGCGCGTGCCGCCGAGAAGCTGGGCATCGACGTGAAGACGCTCCGCAGCTGGCTCGACGGCGGAGCGTAGATCGACAGAGGCGGGAGTCAGGGGCTGGGGATCAGGTCGTCGACCTTCACGTCGACGGAAACGGGCGTCGCGTTGTCCGACGCCGCGTAGACGATGGTCTTGGTCGTCCCCACGGTGCCGTTGAGCAGGGCGTCGGCGGTGACCGGATCCAGACCGTCCAGCGGCGTGCCGTCGATCGAGATGACCTCCTCGCCGACCTTCAGGTTCTGGTTGTACGCGTCGGTCCCTGGATAGACCACCCCGAACGCGTACCAGTGATTGGCCGTCGCGGGGGTCTGCGCCAACCCGACGCCGACCCGCTTGAACTCGTCGACCCAGGTCTGCGTGTTGTAGGACTGCAGGTGAAGCTGTCCGCCCGGGTAGTCCACCGTCACCAGGAAGTTGCGCAGATAGCTGCCGCCCAGCAGGCCGTCGATCTGGGTCTTGCCCGACCGATCCACCTCGGCGCTGATGCCGTTGAGCAGGTCGTCGCCCGGGATCGTCATCACCGGCGCGTCCATGACCGTCTCGCCACCGACGGTGATGGTGCGGGTACGCGTGACCGAGGCGCCCGAGTCCCCCATCACGGTGGTGATCGGGAAGTCCTTCAGCACGGCCCGCCCGTCCGAGGTGATCGCGTCGAAGACCGAGCCGCGCACCGAGACCTCACTGGCGCCGGTGTCGAGGATGAACGGGTAGTCGGTCCCGTCGATGGTCACCGTCACGGGGATCCGGGTGGCCGGCGTGGTCACGGTCGGCATCACCATCGAGTTCAGCACCAGCGGTCCGTGGGCGCCGCCCTTCAGCATGAACGGCACCGCGGCGCCGGGCGATTCGACGTCGTCGCGCGCGCCGCTGGTGCAGCCCAGGCAGAACCCGTGCCCCGATGGGGCCGCGTAGTCCAGCTGCACCGAGAACTGGCGCATGACGTTGCCGCCCAGGATGCCGCCGAAGCCGATGGTGTCCATCATCGCCGCCGAGAGCTGCACGGCGGGGATCTGCTGGATGGTCGCCACGACGTATCCGTCCCGGATCAAGCCCAGGTCGACGTTCTTCTGCACGTCGTTCGCGGTGGCGGGCGTCGGGAGCCCGAACATCTCGGGATCGATCAGGACGACCGGGGAGCCGCTGTCGATGAGGACGCCGAAGGGCGTCTGCTCGGGGCTGCCGTTCACGGCCGCGTCGACGAAGATCAGGTTGGCGCCGACGATCGTGGAGGAGGGGATGCCCAGCATCCCGGTGACTTCGTATTTTGTCTCGCTGCTGCTGCCGCACGACGCGGCCACCGACGCGAGGACGACGACCCACAAGGGATGTTTCATGGCGAGAATGTTCGGCTCTATGCGGACGGAAGGCAATCGCCTCGCGCGCTGTGCTAGTGTTCGCCGCACATCAAAGGAGGACGTATGAGTCTGGTCAACAAGAAGGCCCCGGATTTCTCGGTTGAAGCGGTCGTCGGCGACGGCGACTTCAAGAAGATTTCGCTCTCGGACTACAAAGGGAAGTACGTCGTGCTCTTCTTTTATCCGGCGGACTTCACCTTCATCTGCCCGACCGAGATCCAGGAGTTCTCGCGCCGCTACGAGGAGTTCCGCGCCGTGAACTGCGAGGTCCTCGGTGCCTCGACGGATTCCAAGCACTCGCACAAGGCCTGGATCAAGGGCGGCCTCGGCAAGTTGAACCACCCGCTGCTCGCGGACTTCAACAAGACGGTGGCGCGCGACTACGACGCGCTCGAAGAGGCCAGCGGCGTGGCGCTGCGCGCGACGATCATCGTCGATCCGAACGGGATCGTGCAGCACGCCTCGTACAACGCCGACCTGCTCGGGCGCTCGGTCTCCGAGACGCTGCGGCTGGTTCAGGCGCTGCAGACCGGCGAGCGCTGCCCGGTGGAGTGGAAGCCCGGCTCGAAGACGCTCGGCAAGCCGGCGTAGATCCGGGATGCTGGTTGACCGGCCGCTCGCGCTTCTGCAGCAAGCGGCCGGTTACCGCGAACGCAGATAGCTCACGGCCTCGCGCGCCGCGGTCTCGAACGCATCGAGCCGGCCGGGAAACAGATGCGTGGCGGCGTCGACGACCCACAGCCGCTTTGGCTCCGCCATCCGGCCGACGGCCGCTTCGATGTCGGCGCGGCCGCCGTATTCGTCGTCGGCTGCCTGGATCACGGCCTTGGGTTTGTCAGAGGCCGACAGGAACCCGTAGTCGAACATGCGCAGCGCCAGGCCGACGCCCAGCAGCTTGCGCACGCGCGGGTCGCCGGCGCCCACGGACAGCCCGACGCGCGCGCCGAACGAGAAGCCCGCCATCCAGATCGGCAGCTCTGGATGCTGCGCGGACAGCCAGTCGAGCGCGGCGCGTGCGTCTTCTTCCTCGCCCACGCCGTGCGCGTGCTGACCGGTCGATGCGCCCACGCCACGAAAGTTGAAGCGCAACGCGGTCACGCCGCCATCAGCCAGCGCCTTGGCCAGCCGGTAGACGACGTTGTTGTTCATCGTGCCGCCGCCCAGCGGGTGAGGGTGGCACACCACCGCGGCTGCGACCGGCGCTTCCGGCGCGCGGACCACTGCCTCCAGCGTTCCGTGCGGCGCTGGGATCGTGATTCGCCCCGACGGCGGGAGCGGCTCCGGCATCGCGCTTCAGCTTAACACCGGAGCCGCTCGCATCCCCCGTCCCGCCCCATCACTGACTTCCTCACCGACCCCGCCTCCGACTCACCAACCCAACCTCACGCCCAACCCCCGCCGTTCTACCCACCCAACCACCACCATCAACTCGAGCACACGGGACCTCTCGCCGCCTGCCTCCCCCTGCCTCCGCCGTGACACTTCGTGCTATCCGCTCGCCGCCGCTGTTCCCCGCAGTCCCGGTGTGCCTTCTGCTTCATTCTCGATTGTTGTCCCGATGACTATTCAACTGGCGTGCCACCGGCGGCGCCCGCGGATTCCCGCGGATTCGTGGGGCGCGGGCGCGTAGGAACTCCGCGAAATCGTAACGTGAGGTGCGGTGGGCGTTACGAAACGTCGCCTACGGTTGCCCGCCGGTTGACCCGCTGGACCCGATGCCCAGATTCGCCGGCAAGGAGGGCCCGCAATGGACAAGGACCTCAAGCAAGAGATCGAGGGCAAGGAAGAGAACCTCAAGGGTCGGGCCAAGGAGGCGGTCGGGGCCGCCACTGGCGACAAGAAGACCCAGGGTGAGGGGCTGGTGGAACGGATCGCGGGCGCGGCGCGCGAGAAGATCGCCGAGGTCAAGCGCGATCTGAGCAAGCACCGCGAGGGCCGCTCGGTCGAAGAGGCGGACGACGAGTAACGATCAACCGAACTACTGCGGCGCCGGCGCGCAGTAGTTCTCAGATGGATCGCCCGTGACGATCTGGAAGCCGCCGTCGACGCCGGCATCGGCGGCGGTGGCGGCCTGGCAAGCGATCGAAGGATCGCCGGAGCAGGGCCGGTCGGTGGTGCAGGTGGGGACGCAGAGCTGACCGGCCGCCATCCGAGCGCAGGCCGTCCCGGACGGGCAGGTCAGCGGCGACTGGCAGCTGGCCGTGCAGAATCCGTTGGCGGCGATCGTGCTGCAGGCGCCGCTCGCGCAGCGCGTGGGGTCCAGCGCGCCGCTCGCCTCGCGGCAGCTGGCGCCGATGTCCCCGGCTGCTCCGGCGGGCAGGCAGGCGCGGACCCAGCCGCTGGCGGCGGGTCCACCCTGGTGCAAGTTCTGGCACACGAACCCGGGCGCGCAGGTTCCGCTGCTGCAATCGGCGAGGCAGATCGGGCTGGACGGGCTGCCCGCATCGGCAGAGCCCCCGTCGGGGACAGTGCCGATCGGCAGCGAGTACGTCGCGCAGACCGATTGATACCCACAGAATCCGGCCGGGCAGGGAAGTGAGCAGATGCCTCGCGGAAATGCGGGCCCGCAGCCAGCTCCACTCTGGCAGAGGCAGTGCAGGCCGGTGGCGCACTGGGCTTCCACGTCGCACGCTCCGCCAGCGCCGATGGGCAGGACCACGATCAACCCGGGTCGCTCGGCCGGGATCGTGCCGACCGATGCGCTGCCGGCCTTCACCGAAACGTCGTACGGCCCGGGGAGCGTGTACGTGTGGGCGGGCGCTTCCTCGGACGACTCCGGGCTGCCGTCACCGAAGTCCCACACGAACGTGGTCAGGTCGGGCGCTCCCACCGGCGAGAACCGCACGGTGAACGGCGCGGGTCCGGAACAGGACTCCACGCCGGAGGCGACCTGGAACGAAGCGCACCCCGTGACGGCGATGTCCAGAGCGTTGGCCGCGATCGCGTCCCCCGGCGTTGCGTCCAGCGCCCCCGCGTCGTGGGTCGGGCTGGCCGGGCTGCTCGAATGGCAGCCGGCGAGCGCCGTGAGCGTGGCGAGCAGGAGCGTCGGCCGGGTCACGTCCAGGCCAGCGTCCCGCGCGCGGGTCACCCCGTCAAGACGTGCTGGCGCGGGCCCGTGCGGCGCGGGCCAGCCGCGCGGGGGTGTCGCCGTCACCGACGAAGGCCAGGCCCAGCCGGTTCATCCCGGGGACCACGTTCCGGACGGCGACCTCGACCGTCGGCTGCCCTTCCAATTGATAGAAGCAGAGCACGCCGCCGTCGCCCACGCCCAGCTTGAGGGTCGTCTCGATCGCCGCCCCGCTCTGCGAGACGTCACAGACCCGGACCGCGTTCGGCCCCTCGGCGGTGACCAGCGTGGCCGCCCAGTCGACCACGAAGCGCGCGTGCTTTCGCTGATACCGGTCGACGTCGATCGGCCACACCGCCGGGAGCCCCTCGGGCCTGGGCCCGTCCAGCGGGCAGCCGCCGTCGTCCACCGGGTCCATCGAGATCCGCTCGGCCAGCTGGTTGAAGAAGCGCACGTCGTCGTCGTTCCCGCGGCGGGCAACCAGCGGCCGGCCGGTCATCGACGACTGGGCGATGCGGTTGCTCCTCCGCACGCAGCCGAGCGAGGTCATCGGGATGGCCAGCTGCTCGCGCACCATGCGGGCGAATGCATGGAAGCGCTCGGCATCCTCCGGCGCCGTGGCGACGTTGCCGACCAGCCCGCCCGCGAACCTGGCCAGCGCCGCTCGAGCGCCGGCGCCGTGTCGCCGTTCGGCGCGCGCCGCCGCCTCGAACAGGAACTCGTAGGTGGCCTGCAGCGCGATGGGATCTCCGGTCGTGACCAGCAAGCGCTCGGCCGTCGCGAACGACGTCCAGAGGTCCTCGCGGCGATGGGACGCCAGGTCCACGATCACCACGTCGGCGTCCATCGCCACCAGCCGGTCCAGCGCCGTTCGCCAGACCTCGGGCGGGCTGGACGGCCCCAGCTCGCCGGCCAGGCGTGCCAGCCGGACGTGGCGGATCGCGGTCGGCCGCTCTTGTTGATCGGGCGGGGCGACCCCGAACAACGCCGGCTGTCGGGGCGTGGCCAGGTTGAGGTCCACCACCAGGACCTGCCGGCCCAGCCCGGCCATGGCGGCCGCCAGGTTGGAGGCCACCATGCTCTTGCCCACACCGGGCAGCGCCGCGCCGATCGCCACCACGCGCGGGGCACGGCGCCCGACCAGCGGCGTCGGGCCCAGAGGCGGCCGCCATCGCCCGGTCGAGAGCATACGGACACTCCGAACCACGGCCCTTGGCGCGAGCCGCTGGGCCGGGCCCCGCTGTCGTTCCCCCATTGGCCCTCCAATCGACGGGACGGGCGGGGCCCTAAAGATGCGAAGGGGATGGCCGATGTTGAAGCGCATGAACTCTCGAACCGGGGCGGCGACTGCCTGGGACCAGCTCCCGCCTGATCACCAGAACGGCGCCACCGCGGCAAACGACGACTCCGCGATGAACACGCCCGCGCCCGTCGTCACCCTGCCGGTGGACCTGCCCGTCCTGCTGCGCGAGCTGGAGGACGCCTACATCAAGGCCGCGCTCGCCCAGACGCACAGCAACAAGAAGGAAGCCGCCAAGCTTCTGGGGCTGGGCCGCACCACGCTGGTCGAAAAGCTCCGCCGCCGCAACCTGGCCCTGGCCCGCACCTCGCAGTAGGCGTCCGCCTCCGGGCTTCCTTTGAGGGAGCTCGGTAGAGTACGTTTCAGGCGTGCACGCCGAGCCGATCCTGTCCGGTTGGGGGCACGCGCCCGTGGTTCCCGCGAGCGAGGTTCGCTCCGAGGACCTGACCGCCGCGACCCGCGGAATGCCGCTGAGTCGCGGCCTGGGGCGCTCGTACGGGGATTCGTCCCTGCCCGCGGCGCGCGACCATCGGGTCGCCTCGACCGTGCTGGCCGACCGGATCCTGGCGTTCGACGCGCAGACCGGGCTGATGCGGGCCGAGGCGGGGCTGTCGCTGAGCGACATCTACCGCCTGTTCCTGGCGCGCGGCTGGTTCGTGCCGGTGACGCCCGGGACCCAGTTCGTCACGGTCGGGGGCATGGTCGCGGCCGACGTTCACGGCGGGAATCACCACCGGGACGGCTGCTTCGGCGGGCACGTCACGCGCCTCCTCATGCAGCTGGCCGACGGCCGCGTGCTCGAGTGCTCGCGGGACGTCGAACCCGACCTGTTTCGCGCCACGGTGGGCGGGATGGGGCTGACCGGCCACATCCTCGAGGTGGAATTCCGGATGGCGAAGATCTCGTCGCCCTGGCTGTGGGGCGACCGGCAGCGCGTGAACGGCGTGGGGCAGTTCTTCGATTCCCTGGGCCGCTCGGCCAGCGACTGGCCGTTCACCAAGGGCTGGATTGACTGCATCTCGGGCGGGAAGAGCCTGGGGCGCGGGGTCATGTACCGGGCCCGCTGGGCGACCCCGGACGAGGCGCCGCCGCGCCCGCCACGGCACAAGAAAGGGTTCGCGATCCCGTTCTTCTTGCCCAGCTGGGTCCTCAACCGGGCCAGCGCTCGCCTCTACAACGAGTTCCGGTTCCGCACGCAGCGCACGAAGGCCGCCGGAATCGTGCACCCGGACGAGTTCTTCTATCCGCTGGACGGCATCCGGCACTGGAACCGCCTCTTCGGGCGGCCAGGGTTCACGCAATACCAGTGCGTGGTGCCCCACGCCACCGGCCTGCAGACCATCACGCGCGCGATCCAGCTGGTGAACAAGCGCGGCTTCGCCTCACCGGTTTGCGTGATCAAGGACTGCGGGCCGGAAGGGGAGGGGCTGCTCTCGTTCCCCAAGCTCGGCATCTCGATCGCCATCGACGTGCCGGTTCGTTCCTGGACCCAGCCACTGATCGACGAGCTGAACGAGCTGGTCCTGGGCGAAGGGGGGCGCATCTACCTGGCCAAGGACGCCTTCACCCGGCGCGAGCACTTCCAGAAGATGGAGCCGCGGCTGGCCGAGTGGCAGGCGATCCGGCGGAGATGGGACCCGGATGGCCGCTTCCGCAGCGCCCAGTCGGTCCGTCTGCTGGGTGACGCTCCTTGAAGGTCGTGGTTCTGGGCGCCACCAAGGGGATGGGGCGCGCGATGGCCCGGCGGGTGGCCGAGCGGGGCGACACGGTCTTCGTCCTGGGGCGCGATCCCGAGGATCTGGCGCGCACTGCCCGCGATCTGGAAGCGCGGGCTGGGAAAGAGAGCGGAAGCTTTGGTCACGCCGCTTGCGATCTGGAGCGTCCAGAAAGTTTCTCCGGCGCGCTGGACGCCGCCGAGGCGGCGCTGGACGGGCTGGATCTGGTGATCGTCACTGCCGGGCTGTTCGCCACGCAGGACGCGCTGGAGGCGGACGCGGAGCTGACCCGGCGGCTGCTCACGGTCGACTTCGCGAACACCGTGCTCTTCTGCGAGGAGGCCCGCCGGCGCCTGCTGGCCCGCGGCGGCGGGACGCTGTGCGTGTTCAGCTCGGTCGCCGGCGATCGCGGGCGCAAGCCGATCATCTTGTACGGCGCGGCCAAGGCCGGTCTTTCACGGTACCTGGAGGGTCTCGATCACAAGTTCCGCGCCCGCGGCTTGAAGACGATCTGCGTGAAGCCGGGGTTCGTGCGCACCAGCATGACGGCCGGACTGAAGGCGCCCCCCTTCGCGAGCGAGCCGGACGTGGTCGCCGCGCAGGTGGTCACGGCGATCGACCGGGGCCGCCCGATCATCTACGCACCCGGAATCTGGGCGCTGGTGATGCTGGTGATTCGCGCGCTGCCACGTTTCGTGATGCGCCGGATAGGCTTCTGAACACGTTGGAAACGTGCGAGGCGGTCGATCTCGACACGCGCAAATACTTCTCTTGACGAAGGAGCCAACTCCGGCCTAAATGCTCCGCGACGAGGATGAATCTCCTCTTTCGGCCTAAGCACAACACGCTCGCGCAGATCTCTCTGTTTGTCGTGGCGGCGGGGGCGGTGGGAGTTCCGGGGGGTCTGATGCTCTATGCGCGCACGCCTTACGCGCGCCAGATGCAGGAACCGATCGAGCAACCGATCCAATTCGATCACCGGCACCACACCCGGGACGAAGGGATCGACTGCCGGTACTGCCACAACACGGTCGACAAGTCGCCGTCGGCCAGTATCCCGCCCACCCAGCTCTGCTTGAACTGCCATTCGCAGATCTGGAACAAGGCTCCCATTCTGGAGGCGGTTCGCCAGAGCTTCATCCAGAACAAGCCGATCGAGTGGCGGCGGGTCAACAAGGTCTCCGAGTTCGCCTACTTCAATCACTCGATCCACGTGAACAAGGGCGTGGGTTGCGTGAGCTGTCACGGGCGCGTCGATCAGATGCCCGCGGTGGAGAAGGCGGAGCCGCTGACCATGGGCTTCTGCCTGGATTGCCACCGCCATCCGGAGAAGAACCTGCGGCCGGTCTCCGAGGTCACGAACATGGATTGGAAGCCGGAAGGGGACCCGGCCGAGACCGGACACCGGCTGCTCGTGGAGAACGACGTGCACACGCGGACGAGCTGCACGACGTGCCACCGATGAGGACCCCACGAAGGACTCGACGATGAGTTGCGACGAGAGCCAGGAACGGGCCCAGGCTGAGCGCGAAGAGCGCAAGAGCAAGCGCTCGCTCCCCATCTTCGGCGGCGCGCAGCAGGTCAACGCCAGCCTAGAGCCGCGCCAGGTCTGGCGCTCCTTGGACGAGCGGGCCGGCGCGCTGCCGTCCAGCGCCGCCAACGAATTCCCGGCCGGCGCCTCCGAGC
>DATJWP010000194.1:0-11103 GCA_035578045.1 Polyangia bacterium
CGCGTTCGCGCGAGAGGCGCAGAGAGCGCCCGATCTGCGCGTCCTGGCGCCTTAAATTAACTGATCGGCATTGCGCTTAGCCCAGGCCCATCTCCTCCAGCTCGCGCTCGGACAGGCCGAAGAAGTGACCGGCCTCGTGCAGCAACGTCAGCCGCACCTCCTCGCGCAGCTCGTCCGCGTCCGCCGCCGCACGCTCGAGGTTGCGGCGGAACAGCACGATCTGCGTCAGGCCGGGCTGGCCGCCCAGGCTGGTCGCCGCGTCCGGGTGCGCGGTCCCGCTGAACAGCCCCAGGGCCCGCGGATCCAGCCCCGCCTCGACGTCCGCCTCGGCCGGCAGCTCGGCGACGACGATGGGGATGCCGCCCAGCAGCTCGCGCGCGCGCTCGGGCAGCTCGCGCAGCGCCGACTCGGCTACCGCGGCCAGCTCCTCCTCGCTCAGCCGCTCGTCGGCGGGACGCTGTCCGGGCGCCGAGTCCAGCTCCCAGGTCCGCTTCCAGGCCGCCAGCATCTCCTCTTCGTCGTCCAGCTCGGCCGCGGCCACGCCCAGGGCGTGCCAGGCGTCGGGCGAATCCGGGAACTCCTCGCAGACCGCCCGCAGGCGATCCCGGGCGGTCTCGACCTCCCCGACCGCCAGGTGAAGGTCGGCGATCTCCAGGCCCACCTGCAGGTCACCCAGGCGCACCTCGGGGGGCGGCAGGTCTTCCAGCGTCTGGCGCGCCTCTTCGGTCTGGCCCAGCTCGACCTCCAGCCCGGCCTTCAGCGCCAGCGCCGACAGGTACTCCTCCTCGTCGTCGGCCAGGTCGACCGCTCGGGCGGCCAGCTTCAGCGCCTCCTCGACCCGCGCGGGATCGCCCGCCAGCAGCTCCGCCTGCCACAGCGCCGGCGTCGCCCAGTCGGGTGCCGCCTCGCCGGCGCGCGCCGTCAGGGCCAGGGCCTGCTGGGCGTCCCCCTCTTCCCGCGCGCAGGCGGCCAGGAGCAGCAGCGTCTCCGGCGACCCCTGATCCAGCCCCGCCGCCTCGCGCCGCGCCGCCGCGACGTCTCCCGCCTCCAGGGCCGCCCAGGCGGACTCGGCGCGCGGGTCTTCCGAGCCGGCCTCACCGTCGCCGCCGCGATCGCCGGACTCGTCACCGATGTTGGCCATGGCTACGCCACCAGCTCCGGCGCGGCGGCCAGGGCCGCCAGCGACTCGCGCATGTACGAGGCCGCCACGTCGGAGGTGGCCCGGGCGTCGTCCGGGCTGCCGATGGGCGGCGCCACCTCGACGACGTCGGCCCCCAGCAGCGGGAAGGCCGCGCCGACCCGCCGGATCAGCGCCCGGACGAAGCCCGGCGTCAGTCCCTCGGGCTCGGGCGCGCCGGTCGAGGGCGCCGCGGCGCCGTCCGTCGCGTCGATGTCGTTCGACACGTAAACCGAGCGCGCGCCCGTTCGTTGCAGATGCGCAATGACGTCATCAATCACCGATTCCCCCTTGTTGCGGACCTCTTCGGCCCAGAATTGCTTGACCCCCAACGTCGATTCCCAATGCTCTTTGTTGCGCGACGAGGCGCGCACGCCGACCTGGACCAGCCGCCCGCCCCGCCCCAGCAGCTCGTTGGCGTGAAACGCCCAGGTCGCGAAGCAGATCCGGATCCCCAGCCGTTCCGGCAAGAGGTCGGTGTGCGCGTCGGCGTGCAGGATGGCCCAGGGCTCGCTGGTGTGCCGGGCCAGCGCCGCCACCACCGGCCAGGCGACCGAGTGGTCGCCGCCCAGCATGAAGATCTTCAACCCGGGCCGCTGCTGCAGCAGCAGGTCGACCACGCGTTCGGCGGCCGTCAGCGGCGCCACCGGCAGCGCAGAGCTGGCGGCCGCGGCGCCGTAGAGCGCGATCCGCGTTCGGCGCCGCTGCTCCTCGCTCAGCATGTCGTCGGTCAGCAGCTGAGGCACCGAGAAGACGTCGCCCACGTCGACCACCCCGGCCCGCGCGGCGCGCGCCGGAAAGTCCGGTACGGCCCGAAGCACGGCTGCCCGGACCGCCTCGGGTCCGAAGGCCGCGCCACGGACCAGACCGGCGCCGCAGTCGGAGGGGATCCCCAGAACCGCGACACGCGCGTCAGGGATCCCCGCGATCGCCCGCCGCCACTTGTCCTGGACCTCTGCCTCGTCCCGCGCCGAGTAGAGCGCTTTTTGCAAAGACTCCCGGGCAGCCCGACCGGTGCTGACCGTGTGGATGCCCCCGCCCGCAGGCCTCAAGAGCTGAAAAAGGTCGTCCATTCGTCTACATCCGCGGGAAACTTCCCTGCCGAATTTCGTACAACATAAGTTCTGGTTTCATCACCGCTGATCGAAACCGAGACGCGGCGCTTCAGGCCTCGTTCTTGTCGCGGAATTCGTCGACGTTGAGGTTGAAGCGCTTGGCCCAGCGATAGACCAGCGCCGGCTTTCGATCCAGCTCGCGCGCCACGCGCATCATGTTGCCGCGAAACTTGCGGATCAGGGCCTCCAGCTCGGCGGCGTCCGGGGGTGGACGCGACTTGCGACGCCCCTGCTGGCTGCGGATCTTGGGCGCCGCGACCACGTTGGCCGGCAGGTGCTCGACCGAGATCCGGTCGGTGTCGCGCGCCAGCGCCTCGGCCGAGGCCACCACCTTTCCCAGCTCGCGCACGTTGCCCGGCCACTGGTAGAGGCAGAGGGCCTGAAAGGCCGAGAGCTCGAAGTCCTTGTTGCGCTCACCCAGCAGGTGAGCCGCCAGCACGCCGAGGTCCTCGATGCGCTCGCGCAGCGGCGGGATGCGGATCGGCTCGGCCCCCAGCCGGGCGGCCAGATCAGCGCGCAGCCCGAGGCTGCCGGACTGGGTGGGCGCCTGGGTCCGGCTGGTGGCGGCCACGATGCGCGTCTCGATCCGGCGCGCGCGCAGCCCGCCCACCGGCGCCAGCATGCGGTCCTGGGTGAAGCGCAGCAGCTTGGTCTGCAGCTCGGGGCTCATCTCGCCGATCTCGTCCAGGAACAGCGTCCCGTTCTCGGCCTCCTCGATGATGCCGGGCTTGGCCATGGCCGCCTGCGAGTGGGCGCCGCGCGCGTAGCCGAACAGCTCCGTCTCGACCAGCTCGCGCGGGATTGCGGCACAGTTGATTGCCACGAACCGCCCGGGTCGCCCGCTGGCGCGATGTATTGCGGCCGCGTACACCTCCTTACCGACGCCGGTCTCACCGGTCAGCAACACCTCTTCCCCGGCGGCCGAGAGCTTGCGCAGCTTCCGGCAGATCATGGCAAACGCTGGATTCACCGTGGCAACCGGGCCCAGAGGCTTGGCCAGCTCGGCCTCGACGGCGGCCACCTCGGTCATGGTGGCCACCCGAAAGACCAGCACGTAGCTGCCAACGAAGATGATCGCGCCGTCCCGCAGCCGGACGGTGGTCTCGACCGGCTCGCCGTCGACCACCGTGCCGTTGGTGCTGCTCAGGTCGGTCAGCTCATAGACCCC
This sequence comes from Polyangia bacterium, assembly GCA_035578045.1. Taxonomy (GTDB): domain Bacteria; phylum Myxococcota_A; class Polyangia; order Fen-1088; family Fen-1088; genus JADGRB01. Next base: position 3,461 of record DATJWP010000194.1, read on the forward strand.
ATCCTCGGGCGAAGGGCTAATCGCCATGTGCTGTCCGGAAACCATCTTGTCCGACAGCACCAGAGAGGATTGACCTGGGTCGGCCTGGGTGGCCTGCCGTCTTCCAACGACAAGTGACCCAGTGAAGGTCGCGATCCGGGCGCGCCCGAGCGGCACGGTCCCCTTGTTGTCCCCGACGACGAGCAGGAGCGGCACCTTGACCGGGTCGTCCGTCGCTTCGGTGCGCGGGACGAAGGTGGTGCTCTCATGTGGCGTAATCACGCGAACACCGCAACCATAAAGCGTAACTTCGCTTGCGTAAACGGATATAAAACCGCAACCGCGAACCGCCCACCGAAGCCCCGGAAACCCCGGAAATCCGGTCTGCTCCCCATTGGTCCCGCGGTTGCTCTTGTTGGTGCCGAGGCTGGCGCCGCTGCAGTTGCAGCGCGCACGCAACCACATCGCACGACACCACAAGGAGACACCATGCTCAAGAAGATTGCTCTGACGGCTCTTTTTGCAATTACCTTTGCGGTCGGTATGGGCGCGGCCAGCGCGCGGACGAAGGCCGAGATCAAGCCCACCGCCTCTACCCCGCAGGGGTTCTGCTTCTGGGGCATGCCCTGCTGACGGCGGCAACGCTCAACCCAGGTCCGTCAGGGAACGTCGAGGAGGGACGAGCTCTCTAGGGTGCTCGTCCAGGCTCGTCGCAAGCTGGCCGGTCCGGAAACACCCCTCGGCCAGCATTCCGCCGGCGAGGGGTTGGCGGGCGAGGCGGCCGATCTTCCGGTTCTCTCGCCCGAGATCGAGCGCTCGGTCCAGCGCAGTCCCGCCGAAGCGACCTCGAGGCTCCAGATGGTTCCCTCGTCGGACCAGACGGGCGGACATTGCCGGACTGAATCCCACGAGCCGCGAATCTTCCCGTCGGGCACGGATACCACCGCGACCCTCGGCGTGCGGAGTTGCGTGACCACCGACAATGAGCTTCCGTCGGGCGAGAACCTCGGACCTGTTGGCACCGCGTCCGACCGGTAAATCACTCGACAAGGGGTCCCTTTGAGATCCTCGCAAAGCAGGATCGCGCCATGCGCGTAATCAGCGTACGCCCAACGGCTGCCGATCGGGCTGAAGGCTGGAGCCACGTCGACCGGACCGTTGGTCAATCGACGTGAATCGCCGGCAGGCGACAGCGCCCATACGTTCATCTGTCCCTTGTCATCGCGGCGACTCACCAGCAACTCGCCGCTCGCGCGCGCGCTCACCGTGTACGTCTGGCCGTCGGACGTCAACCGTCGTGGAGCGGGGTCGTCCTGGACCCAGGCGTCGCTGCGAACCCGTCGAGCCACCGCCCACAGGTGCGATCCGACCCGGCTCACGAAGGACATGTCGAAGGGCCGGTACCGGCCCAGCCCGCGAGCCGTCCGGTCTTGCCACCGAAGCGCGATGACGCCGGACACCTCGCTGGCCGACTGGTACGACACCAGCAACTGGTCGGCACGCTGGTCGAACTGGACCTTCGAGGCCCCCGGGACGTCGAGGACCGCTTCGTCCGTCAACCGGTGCGCGTCGAACACCGCAATCGCGCGGTCCGCTCCCCGCACATACAAGACCGCGATCGTGTTCCCGTCCGGCCCGACGCTCTTGTCGCCGATCGCAAAGCCGCCGGAGACGCTGTCGGCCGCCATCAGGGCAATCTCGCGGCTGGCCAGCGAGAACATGGCCACGTGAGCCAGATCGATGTCCAGCACGAACTCCTCGTCGTTGATCCACAGCGGGTTCGCTCCCGCCGTGATGACCGTCGACTCCCGGCCATCCGGACGATCCGACAGCCGGATCTCCGACGTTCCCGAGGCCGAGTGACTGGTGAACAGAAGCCTCCGACGATCGGGCGCCAGCACCGGACATCCCACGGCAAAGGTCGATTCATCCAGCGACGACGGACTCCGGCGCCCGTCCGCCCACCGAATGTCTTCCGCCACCCTGGGCCAGCCCCAGATCACCCGCGCCGTCTGGGCGTCCAGCACCTCGAAGCAGTGCACCGGGCCAGGCAGGTCGGCCAGGCGTCGGGCGGAGGCGCCCCAGTCCGGCCCCGGGTCGGCCGCGACAATCTTCGACCTCTCCCCGGAAGGCCTGGCGCTGCCCGCCTTCCATCGAAGGACCTTCGACACGGACACGACGAGCGCCCCGGCCAGCAGCGCCGCAGCCGCGACGCCGACCGCTGACCTCGGCCAGCGGCCGCGCCGCGCGGACCACCCCCGCGACAGCGCGGCGTCGAACTCCGCTGAAACAACCGTGGCGTTCGCCGGCCGGATACCGGAGGACTCCTCGAGACACCGTTCGAGGAGCGCCAGGACGGCCCTCTCGACCCTTCCCGGCGGCGCGGTGTTGGCCTTCGCGGTCCCCTCGAAGCTGACCGCCTTTCGCTCCGGCCTCCTGCCGAACATGATCTCGTGAAGGACCACACCCAGGGCCCAGACGTCCGACCGGGTCGTCGCCGGCTCGCCCGCCAGCACCTCGGGAGCCATGTAGTGCGGCGTCCCGATCATGACCGTCACGCCGGCCGCCGTGGCGGCATCGGTGGCCAGCCCGAAGTCCGAGATCACCAGGCGCCCGTCTTCCATCCGCAGCAGGTTGTCCGGCTTGAAGTCGCGGTGGACGACTCCAGCCTCATGAATGGCCGCCAGACCCGCGATCGCGGCCTTGGCGTCCGCTATCCTGTCGGAGAGCGGGCGCTCCAGCGCCGGCCGCCGCTTCAGCTCGTCGCGCAGTGAGCCGCCCGTTGCCAGCTCCATCGTCAGGAACCGATGGCCGTCCGCCTCGCCGATGTCGAAGATTCGGCAGACGTTCGGGTGCTGGATGGGGCGGCCCAGGCGCAGCTCGCGCGAAAAGCGCTTGTCCCACTTGGCGTCGCGCGCCAGCTCGGACTTCAGCACCTTGAGGGCCACCACGCTCTGGACGGTCCGGTCGAACACCCGAAGGACCACGCCGCTCCCGCCTTTGCCGATGATCTCCTCGACCTGGTAACGCCCGGCCAGGACGGCTCCCCGCTGGATCTCCAGCGGCCGCTCGCGAACAAACGACTCCTCGGCGACCTCGGTGACGCTGTCCTTGCCCGAGATCGAGTCAGCCACGTGGCATCAGCCTCAGCTGAGATCGGATCGAGAAATCCACCCAAACCTCCGGTCGGACGGGAGCGGCGGGATCATCCATGCCCGTCGAGCAATCATGCACGCCGCGGACGGACCGCCCGGTCAGCTTCCCGGAGAACGTGTCCAGCTCGGTCCACAGGTATCCGCCTCCCTTTCGAACCGACACCCACAACCGTTCCGGCCCGTCCCAGACGGGCGAACAGGCGGTCGTGTTGTTGTTCGCCTCATGGACCGCCGCGGGTCGGTCGGCGTCGACCCAGGTGACGATGGCGCCGGCATTGCGCAGCTTCGTCATCGCGACACGGTCCCCGCGCGGCGAGATCCCGTACGTGTAGACGCCCTCGGAGAGGGTGTCGCACTTGCCCTGGACACAGCGCCGGAGGGCCCGGTTTGCGGCGAGGTCGATGTAGTAGAGGATTGAACCGTCGGCGGAGCACCGGGGCTCATGGGCAGTGCCTTCGACGGGGAGACTGCCGATCAGGCGGCCATCCCGCGCGAACCGCACCAGGTCGCGGTGCTCTGTGCCGTAGCGAGACGCCAGGATCTCCGGGCCGCAAGCGGCCACGGTACCAATCCCGTTTTCGACTCGAAACTGCCCCCCATCCTTCAACGACACGACCGAAGAATGGCTGACGCTCCAGAACGCGATCGAGTCGCTCAGGAAGACCAAGCGCCGGAGGAGTTGCTCCGGAATGAACCCGCCTTTCCGGGCCGTGCCCGTCTGGGTGTCCACGACGATGATGGGTGACGCTCGTCCGTCGGGACCGTTGGTCAGATAGAGCGTCCGTCCGTCTGGAGAGCGGGCGTCCAGGACCCCGACGTCGATCGAGAACTCCAGGTCCTGCTCCAGCGAAGGTGACGCGAAGATGTGAACTTCGGAGGTCAGATCGTTGCGGATCTTGGAGATCGCCAGGCGTTGGCCCGCGACGCTGTGAAAGAACGTGAAGCACCGGTCGTCCTGGGTCGACAGAACGGCGTTCTGCTTGGTGGCGAGAGAGTAGGCGGCCGCATGCTTCGTGTCGGCGTCGTAAACGAAGGTGTCGCCGTCGATCAGCCATTCAGGCTCGGAAGACATCGTCGGCTCCGCCATGGGCACGACCGGAACCGCGTCTCGACCGTCGGGGTGTTCCGACACGAACACGAACGGGCGGGCATCCTTGGTGTGCCCAGCGAACAGCAGACGGCGGCCATCGGCCGTGACGTCGGGGCACCCCTCTGCAAACGCCTCCGGCACCAGCGGCGAAGGGACACGTTGTCCGGTCCTGACATTCACGTCTTCGGCTCTCGAAGGGTGCCCGTAGACGAACCTCACCGACTTGCCGCCCGGCAGAGCACGCATGCACTCGACGCGGTCGGGGACCTCCAGCAAGACCCGGGAGCGGTCGCTCCAGTCCTCTGGCTGGCCGGTCGGAACCAGGGTGAACGAGTCCCCGGCGGCGCTGGCCCGCCGCACCGACTGACTGGCGGCGCGCGGATGGTGGAGCCGAGGAACGAAGAGGACCCCGGCGCCGATGACGGCCGCCACCAAGGAAAGGTCCCTCGCCCGCCGGCCGCCGAAGCGGAACTGGAAGACGCGATCCAGTCGCGCCGCGACGGTCGCGGCGGTCGCCTTTCGCCGCAGCGGATCTGGCGCGGTGCAGTCACGACAGACCTCGAACACGGCTCGCGCGGCGCCCGCCAGCCGCTGGCCCTTCGGTTCGAGGATCTCCCGGGCGTTTCCAGACCAGCGAGGCCGCACCCCGAACACCGCCTCGTGAATGACGATGCCCAGCGACCAGATGTCGGAGGCGAAGGTCGCCCGCGCGCCGCGGACCAGCTCGGGCGCCATGTAGGCCACGGTCCCGCCGTGGAGGCTGCTCGAGGTGTCGAAGTTGTCGACCGCCAGGCCGAAGTCGGAGAGCATCAGCCGGCCGTCGTCCATCCTGAGCGCGTTCTGGGGCGCGATGTCGCGGTGGACGATGCCGGCGGCGTGGATGGCCGCCAGTCCGGACGCGAGCGTCCGGGCGTCGGACACCCGCTCCGCCAGCGGGCGGCTTTCGATCTCTCCTCTGACGATCTCGTCGCGCAGCGTTCCGCGCCCGGCCAGCTCCATGATCAGGAAGGGGTGGGCGTCGGCCTGGCCAAAGTCGAACACCCGGCAGACGCTGGGGTGGTTGATCTGGCGGGCCAGCTTGACCTCGCGGGCCAGGCGCTCGGCCCACGCCCGGTCGCCCGCATACTCGGCGCGGACGATCTTGATGGCGACCAGATCCGCCAGGATCCGATCGTAGGCCTCGAAGACCACGCCCATCCCGCCCCGGCCCAGGATCCGGCGCAGCTCGTAGCGCTCGGCCAGCACAGTTCCCGGGGTGAAGAGCGGCGCGCTGGCCAGGGAGCCGGCCCCCCCTGGCCGTTCCCGGACGGTGAAGCTCTCTGCCGACGGGTCGTCCCCTCTGTTACGCGTCCCGTCCATCGGGGTGGTGAATCTCACTCGCATCTTACTCTCACTCGCTGGACGGCCGGCAGGGCAAACCTGGCGGCCGAGGCCGACCACCAGCACCCCACAAACGACCTGATTTCCGGTTCTTCCGCGAACGGCCCGGGCCCGGTTGGTTTTCGAGCGGGCTGGCCCGCCGGTTGCTCCTGAGCTGAGCCATGACGAGCTCAAGCGCGGCCAGCCAGTGGTCGATCTGGCCGGAGGGGACATGGGTGAAGACCGGGTGATGCGTGGTTCAGGTCATTGGGCTCTCCTGCTGGTCGTCGCGAGCGGCAGCGCCGGGGCCGGCTGCACGGTCACGATGTACCCGGGGCCCAAACGCCCGGCCGCCGAGACCGCGCTGATCCAGCAGGCCGGCGCATCGATCGAGAGCATCGACTGGACGGCCGCCCCGGTCGGGTCGGCGTTCGTCGTGTTGCCGGGCGTGCATTCGATGGAGGTGAAGCCCGGGCCCGGCGCCGAAGCGGCGACCGTCTGCTTCCTTGCACGAGCGGGCCACAGCTACCGGGTCGCGGGGGACGGAGCCCAGGTGACGGTGACGGACCCCGCAGACGTGACGATGCGCACATACCGTTGGCGCGACGGGCAGGTTTGCGCCCGTGTGGTCGCCGAGGCCGAGGCAGACCGGCGGGCGCCGAGGCCCCGTACCGCCTCGCCCGCAGCCGACGTCCCGGAGGCGGCGGAGCCGACCAGCAGCCCGCCGCCGAGCTCGGGCGCCGAGACGCCCGACCAGAGCCAGGAGCCGCCCTCCCCGCCACCGCCTCGTGCGGTCGCGCGCAGCGCCAACGACGACGACGACCCCAGGACGGCCCGATCGACGCCCGACTCTGAAGAACCCCCGATGCGGCGGCCCCGACCGTACCGGCCGCCACCCCACCGGATCGTGTACCACGACGAGCCGGACGAGCCGCCCCCACGCAAGCCCGAGCTCGGGTTGATCTTCGAGTGGGGGATGGGCGGCGGGGGCGCAGACGTGGCCCAGGTCGAATATGACGACGGCAGCTCGGCGACGCTGAGCCTGGGCGACGGGATCTCCGTCTCGCTGGGGCTCATGTGGACGCCGATCTGGGTCGGCGACAACCTGGGCGTGGGCCTCAGCGGAACGTTGGGCTACAAAGGTTGGGGGGTCGGCGCGTCGAACGGCGACATCTCGATCAACCGGTTTCCGCTGACCCTGGCCCTGCACATCCTGCCGCGCGTCTCATTGCGCTGGTTCCTGTTCGCTCGCGGCGGCATCGACAAGGAGCTCGGCGTCTCGCTGTCGGCCAGCGGCATCGCGGGCAGCGGGAGCGCCGATCTGGACGCGAACCTGGGCTGGTTCGGCGAGGGCGGCTTCTACAAGATCATCGACACGGAGGAACAGCGCGGGGCCTGGTCGCTGACCTTCCGCTACACGGACCTGACCTACGTGGCCGGCGGGGGATCCGCGAGCGCGCGAAGCTTCATGATCTTCAACGCCTTCTATTACAACCCGTGACCGTCAATCGCCCGGCGGCCTGCCGTGGCGGAGCTTCTCGGGGCTGAGCCCCAGCTTGACGATCCAGCGCCAGACGACGTTCCAGTTTCGATCCAGGGCGCGGGCGACCTCGGCGACGTTGCCCCGGTGCATGGCCAGCAGCCGTTCCAGCTCGGCGCGCTCCGGCGCCGCCCGGGGGGCTCGCCGGCGGGCGGTGATCGGGGGACCACGGTCGAGGGCGCCCCGGATCGCCGCCGGGAGGTGTTCGATGCGCAGGTCGCGGTCGTCGCACAGGGCGATGGCGTTGCGGGTCGCCTTCTCCAGCTCCCGGGCGTTGAGCGGCCAGCTGTAGAGGCAAACGGCCCGCAGGGCGGCCGGCTCGACGTGGTCCAGCGCGCCCGTGGCGAAGTGGGCGAACAGACCGGGAATGTCCTCGGGGCGATCGCGCAAGGGCGAGATGACGATCGGATCGGCCCCCAGACGCGCCAGCAGATCGCGCCGCATGGGGCCGCAGCCGCCCGGGCCGTCGACGTGGGTGGTCGCCGCGACGATGCGCACGTCCACACGGCGGTGCTTCACC
>DATJWP010000195.1:0-17965 GCA_035578045.1 Polyangia bacterium
ACGCGCATCCGCTCGACCTGTCGCACGATCCATCGACCGCCGATCGCTGCCGCAGCCGTGGCGGCGAAGACCATCACGCCCGCGCCCAGAACAACCGCCCGCAGCATTCCGGACCGAACCCTTGGTGCACTCGACGTGCTCTGTTGCAACGCCGCCCAGACCCGACGCTTCATCTCCGGCTGTGGCGGCGGCGGTTGCACGATTCGCAACAGCTCGATCCCACGCTCGGACACCGGATCGAATGCAGCTTCCTCACGTAAACGGTTCATCACGACGCCCCTTGCTCCTCCTGATCGCGCTGTTCGGTCACCAGCTTCCAGAACTCTTTTCGGGCTCTGTGAAGCCGGGTCCAGACCGTTCCCAGCGGGATGTCCTGGATCCGCGCGATCTCTTCCCCCGAATACCCCTCCACCTCGAACATAACAAAGGTGGTTCTCAGTTTCTCGCTCATCTTACTGACCATCATCTGAAATCTGTGTCGCGTCTCCGCGGTTTCGTAGCTTCGCGCCGGGCTCGAGGCCGCGTGCGGCATCTTGCTGAAATCAACTTCCTGGCGACGGAGCACCAGGTTCCGGAACCAGGCCCGCCGGCGGTGGTCGCGCACCGTGAGCTGCGCGATCCGGTACAGCCAGCCGGCCAGGTTGCCCCCGTCGAAGCGCCCCAGCTTGCGGCGAACGACCAGGAAGATCTCCTGGGCCAGGTCCTCGGTCTCTGACATGGGCGCGCCAAGTGCGTAGAGCCAGCCCACCACATCGTCGAACCAGCGTTCGTAAATTTCGCGAAACTTCGCGTCACGACTCTGACTCGCCCGCGCCGTGGCCGTCGCCGTCCGTGACGCGGGACCCCGCGCCCCTCCGGTCAGGACGGACAGCTGCGGGCGGTCGTCGTCGCTGGTCTGTGGCAAGGCGTTCAAGAGGGGCATATCGGCGGCCCTACTGGAGTATGGGAGCCCCGATACAAAACCTTCACCTCACCTTCAGCTCGACCGGGCGCGTCAGAAGGGGATGTCCAGCCCCAGCCGGACCAGGCTGATCGCCGCGTCGTCCACGTAAATGCTGATGGGATCTGGCTGAATGTTGATGGAGGTGCCGCCTATGTCCCATTCGAGATAGCTGCTCTGGACAGTCGCGATATCCTGGTGGTCCAGGATCAGCTTGCCGTCCTGCCAGACCGCCACGCGCCCCGTCGGGGTCCCGGCGTCGGTTGGGACCGCCTTGTCGAGAAGCACCTCCAGCTGGACCCACTGATCGGTGGGGAACGGCGTGACGGGGGGCGACTGCGGCATGTCGGTCTTGAAGTCGTACATCTGGGCGACCAGCGACCCGTTCGCCTGTGTGTAGAGGTTGACGTCCCAGGCCGCATAGACCCCGGTGCCGTTGGGGGTCGTGCTGCTACGAAAGTGACACAGGCTCAGGTACGATCCCGCCGGTACATAGATGGTCCCCGGCACGTAGAAAAAGGCGCTGTAGTAGGCGGCCGGGGGGGTCGGTTGCAGGCGGTAGAGATAGCTGACCGACGCCATACCCTGCGTCGGGAACACGATGACCTCTGCGCCGTGGTTGCCTCGATGAGCCATCGACGAGATGCCGGGACCACGGCTGATGCCGTTGGAGAATTCGGTGCCTCCCAGGTTGTCGGCGGTCCACTCGGAGAGGTTCCCGACCTCGAAGGTCGACTTCCACAGCAGGCTGACCGACCCGTCGCCGACCGAGCCCAGGTTCGCGTTCCAGTTGCACCCCACCCCGGCCAGCGCCACCCCGAGGAGCAGCGCCGACCATCGCGAGAATTCCATGGGGCCAACAATGCGCATGGCAACGTCGCTTGAAACGTCGATACCATACGTGCATTCCCCCGGCCACGCGCATCGATTCCGACGCCGGAAGCTGACTTGAAGACCGCCCTCCTGATCCAGGCCTTGCTCTGGGCCCTGTCCGGCGAAGAGCAGCCGCCAACCTGTCCGACGCGCGATGCCGTCGCGCTGGCGCTCGCGCCGGTGCTGATCCCGTCGGAGCAGCCGCCGGCCCCGGGCGACCTGCCGGAGGGGGTGCGGGTGGTCGACCTCGGGGACACCTTCGAGGTCACCGCGGGCAAGCAGACGCAGCGCTACAACGACCCGGCCCGCGATTGCGCGGAACGGGCCCGCGTGGCGGCCGTATTCATCGCGCTGGCGCTCAACCCGCCCATGCTGGTTCCGCCGCCACCGCCGCCCCCTCCGATCGTCGTGCCGCCGCCCCCGCCACCGCCGCCCCCTCCTCCGCCGCGGACGCTGCTGGCGTTGGGCGCGGCGGGCCGGATGAACGTGGCCGCCGGCGGGGGAGCCGACGCGACCCGCGGCGTGGCCCTGGGCGGCGAGGCGCTGTTCCGCGTCGAACGCCGGTCGATCGGCGGCCTGGTGACGGCGGGCGTTTTGACCCCCACGGACACCAAGCTCGGCTACTTCTGGGTTCGTGAACAGCGATTCCCCATCAGCCTCTCCGCCACCATGCGATGGCACATCAAACCGCGCTTGCAGGTCCTCGGCGAGCTCGGTCTCTCGATCACGCCGCTCACACTGGTCGGAGACGGCTTCTCTGGCACATCGGTCATGCGACTGGACGCGGGCCCGCGCGCCGGGGCCCAGGCGCGGCTGCTGGCCACCCGGAGGCTGGTGGCCTTCGCCGACCTGCACGTGGAGTACTTCCCGGGGGCCCACACCATCTCGGTCCCGCAGCTGGGCGGCGAGATCGGGACGTCGGCGCCGTGGCAGATCGGGCTCTCGCTGGGCGTCGAGCTGCCGGTCTACAACACCGACGAGGACCGCTAGTCAGTTCCTAGCCGAGCGGGATGCGGAAGGTGTCCCAGGCCGGCGTGTGGTTGTTCTCGGTGGCCGGCTGGTTCCACAGGTAGAGCGCCGGCGTGGTGGTCACCTGCCCGGTCTCGTCCTTGATCACGCCCGCCATGTAGAGCTGCGGGTTTCCGCTGCGGGTCGACGAGAAGATGATCCAGTAGTACGTGCGCCCGCTGGCTGACGACGCGACCGGCGACCACTTGGGCCAGCTGTTGGTGATGCCGGGGCTGGTCGTCCCCTGGCACGTCCCGGGATCGTTCGCGAGCGGCCTGAGCGGCGTGCCGCCCTTGGCGGGGATCAGCATGATCTCGGATTGCGGGTTGTCGTAGCTGTTCTGTCCGTCGGGCAGGCGGGTGTAGGCGATCATCAGGTCGTCGGACGACAGCGCCGGGTAGAACTCGCTCCAGTCCGTGGTGGCCGCGCCCGAGACCGGCTGGGCGGCGCCGCCGGCGCGGTTGCCGTAGTCGACCATGTAGAGGTCGCCGCTGGTGACGATGCCGCTCGGGTTCGCCGAGGGGGCCGAGGTGTAGACGATGTGCTGGCCGTCGTGGCTGACGAACGGATAGGCGGCCGCCGGGTTGAGATCGCCGGTGCGCGCGAACTCGCCCCAGCCGACGCCCTGGCTCTGGGACGCCGCCTCCAGATCGATCCAGAGCAGGTGCGTGTTCTGCCCCGACGCCGAGGTCGAGTCCGAGTGCATGAACACGGTGGTGTAGTCGCCGGGCGACCAGTGCGCCGGCGAGAACACCGGCAGCTCCTGCGACACGCGCTGGAGCAGCGCCTGGGCGTCCGGCGTGAGGAACGACGGCATCTGCGCCGGCGCCGTCCCCGAGCGGATCTCGAGGTGGGCCGGATCGCCGTTGGTGGCGTCACTGCTGTTCGAGAACCCGATGAACTCGCCGCCCGGGGTCGAGCTGTGGCACCCGACGCACTTGCCGGGCGTCTGCGAGGGGGTCACCACCGTCACCGTGTTCTCCTGCCCGACCGAGAAGCCCTTGAGGGCCGAACCGCCCGAGGTGGTCCAGTAGACGATCGTGCCCTGCGCCTCGACGGGGGCGATGGTGATCGTCTCCGTCACGCCCTGCGACACCTGGCCGGTCGCCGAATCGAGCCCGCGGACCGACACGGTGATCGGCAGGTCGACGACGTTGCTGGACAGCGCGTCCCACAGGTTGGCCGGCATGGTCCAGGTCGTCGCGGTCGTGTAGACGACCAGGTCGTTCGTCTCCTTGTCGGCGTGCAAGCGGATCTCGAAGACGTCCTGGCCGCTGCCCGGCTGCAGGACGAAGCGGGGACGCAACCAGTTGCGAGGGAACAGCGCGCCGGGATCGGGATCCGTCAGGCAGGGGCCGCCGGTGCCCGCGCCCGTACCGGCCGCGCCGAAGGTGGTGGCGACGCTGGCGGGTGGGGCCGACTTGCCCGACGGTGTGTCGAGGATCGGCGTGGCCGGGAAATCGCTGCAGGGGTTGCAGGCCGCGGGCGGCGGCGGCGCATCCGGCGCGCCCGCGTCCCGAGCGACCCCGCCCGTCCCTGGCGAGCCGCCGGCGCTGGTGATCGCCAGCGTGCCGCCGCCCTGCCCGCCCGTCCCGAGCGTCTCTTTGGCGGCCGGCTTGAATCCACAACCGGCGACCAGTGCCGCAACTGCCAGAACCATCCAAGAAGCTCTGCTGGGCATGGCCTGACCTTTCGTGTAGGCACACGCAGCGTCAAGCACGGCCGCGGCGAAAAAGGGCGCGCGCGGCTCTCGTCACTCAGGCGGGGCCGGCGATCGGAAGCTCGAGCACGACCCGCGCCCCGCCGCCCGGCAGATTCGCGGCCGCCACCCGCCCGCCGTGGGCGTCGGCGATCCGCTTCACCAGCGACAGGCCCAGCCCCAGCGAGCCATGCGCCTGGGAGCCGCCGCCCGCGCCGCGGTAGAAGCGCTCGAAGACGCGCGTCTCGTCGCCTGGCGCGAACCCGCGCCCGCGGTCGGTGACGGCGAAGGAAACCCAGCCGTCCCGCGCCTCGACCGTGAGGCGGTCCAGCCCGTCGCCGTGCTTGCGGGCGTTGTCGATCAGGTTGGCCAGCGCGCGCGCCAGGAGTGTGGGATCGGCGGGCAGCGGCATCGCCCCGGCCGGCGCCACCAGCCGATCTGCGGGCGCGCCGGCCCGCTCGAGGGCGCGGCGCGCCGCCTCGACGGCGTCCAGCGGCTTCGGCGTCACCGCCTGGAACTCGAGCCGGGCGCTGGCCAGCAGCTCGCCCACCAGGGCGTCGATCTCGATCGCCTCGCGCTCGATCTCGTCCAGCGTGCCGGGGGCGCCCGCGCGCTCGCGGCCGATCTCGACCAGCAGCCGGATTCGGGCCAGCGGCGTGCGCAGCTCGTGCGAGACGGCGGCCAGCAGCTCGCGCTCGTCGGCGCGCTGCCGCTCCAGCCGCCCGGCCATGTCGTTGAAGGCCAGCGACAACACGCCCAGCTCGTCGAAGCCCATGTCCTCGGCCGCCACCCGGGCCTTCAGGTTGCCGTTGCCCAGGTCCTGCGCCGCGCGCGTCAACTGATACAGCGGCCGGGCGATGCGACGCGCGACCCGGCCGGACGCCACCCAGAGCACCGCCCCCGGCACGCCGAACAGGAACAGCGCCCGCAGCGGGTGCGCCGTGTGATCGCGGTGGCCGAAGTGCGACACGCACAGCGTGGTCACGACCGACAGGAAGATGGCCGCGCCGAACCAGAGGAACAGGCGCCGGTGCAGGTGCGCGCCGTAGTGCAGGCGCAGCTCCCACTGGATGCGCTGGGGCCACCCGGGGCGCCCGCCCACCAGCTCGCTGAACACCCGGTCCCACGGGTGGCGGCGCGCGAAACCGGACGCATAGGCCCGCTTGGCCTCGGCCAGGATCTTCTCGCGCACCTCGGGATCGATGTGACCCCAGAGGCCCCACGGTCCGTGCCAGCGGTGGCGCCGCTTGCCGTCGTGATGGTGATGATGATGGTGGCGCCACCACCAGCCGTGCTTCACGGGCCCTCCTTCATGCACCCTCTTGGGCGACCTCGGGCGACAGCACGTAGCCGACGCCGCGCACGGTCTTGATGAGGCGCGGCGTCTTGGGGTCGTCGCCCAGCTTCCGCCGCAGGTGCGACACGTGAACATCGACCGTCCGGTCGCTCACCGTCACGTCCTGCCGGCCCGCCTCACCCAGCAGCGTTTCGCGCGGAACGACCCGTCCCGGGCGGCGCGCCAGCGCCAGCAGGATGTCGAACTCCAGCCCGGTCAATTCGGCCGCCGCCGCGCCGACCCGAACCTGCCGCGCGTCCACGTCGATGGCGACGCGGCCGATCACGATCTGGCGCGCCTCGGCCGCCGGCTGCGCCCGCCGCAGCACCGCCCGCAACCGCGCCAGCAGCTCGCGCGGCGAGAACGGCTTGGGGATGTAGTCGTCGGCGCCCAGCTCGAGCCCGACCACCCGATCCGCCTCGTCGCCGCGGGCGGTGAGCATCAGGATGGGGACCCGGCTGTTCGTCTCGCGAATGCGCCGGCAGACCGTGAGGCCGTCCATGCCCGGCATCATGACGTCGAGCAGGACGGCGTCAAAGACGCCCGCCGCGAGCGCCGCCAGCCCCTTGGCCCCGTCCGGCGCGTGCGTCAAGCTCACGCCGTTCGGGCCCAGGTAGGCCGCCAGCAGCTCGTAGAGGCGGACGTCGTCGTCGATGCAAAGGACCCGCAGCCCCACGGCCCGATCTTACCAGCCGCGCAGGCCGCCGAAGAAAGAGCGTGGTCCCCGCTCGATCAGCTCGGCCAGACGGTCGCGCTGCTCCGGCTCGAGCGCGTCGTGGATCTTGGCGACCAGCCCCACGAACGCCTTGCGCGCCGACTCGATCATCGTGTCGTGCCGCGCGAACTGCTCGCCCAGCACCACGCCGTCGAAGGTCGGCCGGCGGAGCGCGTCGATGATCTCCTGGCGCGAGCGCCGCCCTTCACCGCCGCCCGCGCGCTTCATCTCCTCGCGGAAGTCGTCGAACGCCCCCGCGATCACCCGCTCCTGCGCCGGGGTGGCGCGCACGTGCTCCAGGATGGCCCGGACCACGAAGCGCTTCCGCATGTGCCCCCCGAAGGCCGGGAAGCCGCCACCGAAGCGGCCACCGAAGAAGCTCGGTCCGCCCAGGTCGGCGCGCTCGTCGTCGTCCATCGGCGCCCAGCCGCGGCCGCCCGGGTAACCCTGGTAGCCGCCGTGCCAGCCGCCCCAGCCGTGGTGCCAGCGGCCGTGGCAGCCGCCGCCCCACGAGCACATCCGGCGGTGGTGAAGCGCCCGCGCGATGCCCATGGCCGCCAGACCCCCGAAAATCAAGCATCCGATCATCGTCTCTTCTCCTTGCGGGCCCCGTTTGGCCTCGCGGACAGACAATGCGCGCCGCCCGTTAAGGGTCATGCAGCGCCCGCGTGAAGAAGTGTGAAGAGGGGCTAGGCGCTGAAATTCCAGCGGAAATTCACGGTGTTGCAGTCCCGATCGCCGACGGGACGGATCTGCAGCAGCAGGTACCGGGTGTCGGCGCCCAGGGGGACGGGGAACTGGCCGTCAATCGACGCGTCGTGGATGGTCGCGCCCAGGTGGCCGCGGGTGGTCTTCTCCTGGACGGCCCCCCTGGGCTGGAACCCATAGTGGTTCCCGCGGTCGTCGGTCAGCTCGAACGCGTAGTTCGACGGCAAGCCGCAGCGGTCGGCGTTCACCAGACGGATGTGGAAGCCCAGCGACGAAGGGGTCCACTGCCCCAGCGTCACCTCGTAGCGGTGATCCTCCCGGTAAGGAGGCACCTCGTAGGCCTGCATGGCGCCCGCCGCGTCGCCGCCCCGCGCCGGGTTGCCCACGTTCATCGACAGGACCGCGGGCGCGCAGCCCGCTCCCAGGAGCCAAACGGCCAGCGAGATCGAGACGGCTGAAAGGAGCAGACGCCGGGGGGCAGGCATGGGCATTCGCGTCGCAAACCACGTGCCTACCCGGGTCGCGTCCGGCCGGCGGGTTCGCGCCGCGCGCCGTTCGAGATCCGACCGGCGCCGGGTCGGAACGGTCGATTTCGCACCAATTCGTAACAGAAACGAAACCGTGCCGTGCGGGGCCGAAAGTAGGCTCCGCGGTCATGCGCGCAAGACATTGGTTCATGGCGGCGGCCGCGCTCACCCTGGCGCTGGCCGCGCGTCCCGCGGCGGCGATCGTCTCCGAGCTGGAGCTGCCGCGAGAGAGCCCGGTCGGTCGGGTGTCGCAGCAGGTGGGATTGACGGAGATCTCGGTCGAGTACGGCAGCCCGGCGGTGCGCGGGCGCAAGATCTTCGGCAACCTGGTCCCGTACGACCAGCTCTGGTCGCTGGGGTCGTACCAGGCCGCCAAGATCCACTTCAGCCGCCCGGTGATCATCGGCAGCCGGACCATCCCGGCCGGCAGCTACGCGCTGTTCGCGATCCCCGGCAAGGCGCAGTGGACGGTGATCCTCAACAAGAACGCCGAGCAGCTGGGGAGCGGGCGCGACTACCGGCCGGACCAGGATGCCGTCCGGCTTCTGGTGAAGCCGCGCACCGCCCCGCACCGCGAACACCTGGCGATCGGCATTCCGGACTTCAGCGACGACAGCGCGACGATCGAGCTGGCCTGGGACCGGCTGGCGGTCTCGCTGCCCATCCGGGTCGACACCACCAAAGAGGTGCTGAGCAACATCAGCGCGCTCGACAACACCTGGCGCGCCTACGCCAACGCCGCGCGCTACATGCTGGAGACGAAGAAGGACTACGACGCCGGCCTGCGCTACATCGACCAGTCGCTGGCCCTCCGGCAGGACTGGTACAACGCCTGGATCAAGGCGCTCCTGCTGGCCGCGAAGGGAAACTACAAGGATGCGCAGAAGGCCGCCGAACAGTCGCTGGAGCTGGGCCTGAAGGCGGGCGATGCGCTGTTCCCGGAAGTCGAGATCCGCAAGGCCGCCCAGGACTGGGGAAACAAGAGCGTCGCGTCCCGTTAGACGAGACGTGAACCGGCTGCCACCGCCGGCCGCGGCGCAGGGGGCAAACGACGTGTTCGGGTGCGGCAACCCGGGGGCGCGGCCCGAGGCGGGCGGCGGCGGCGTACTCTACGGTCGTTGACGAAGGGCAGCTCAGCCATCAAGTCGGCCGTTGGGGCTGGCGCCACCTGGCTCGCGGTCGGCGCGGCCGCGGGGCTGTTCGCGATCGCCTTCCGGATCGCCGACCAGCTGCTGTTCGTGCACGCCTACGGCCGCCCAGACGTGGTCAGGGCGTTCGGCGCGCTGCCGGCGCTGGCCCGACTGCTGATCCCGGCGGCCGGGGGCGCCATCGCGGCCGGGCTGGCGGCGCGCGCCCGGCGCGGAAGCGGCACGGGCGAGATCATCGCCGCCGTCGCGAGCCCCGGCGCGCGCGTGCCGATGGGCGCGACGCTGGTGAACGCCGCGGCCACGTTCACCGCGATCTCGACCGGCGGCTCGCTGGGACGCGAGGGGCCGCTGCTGCACTTCGGGGCGGCCGCCGGCTCGGCGCTGGAGCCGCGCGCGGGCGAAGCCCGAAGCCACCCGCTGATCGTGGCCGGGACCGCCGCCGGCTTCGCGGCCGCCTACAACACCCCGTTCGCCGCCGTGCTGTTCGTGGTCGAGGTCATCGCCGGCAGCGCGGCGCTGGAGCTGGTGTTGCCAGCGATCGTGACGACCACGGTGGCGACCGCGGTCAGCCGGTGGGCGATGGGGGGCGGGCCGCTCTACGGCCTGCGGACCTTCTCGATGCAGGCGCGGAGCGAGCTGTTCGCCTACGCGGCGCTCGGGCTCTGCGCGGGCCTGCTGGGGCCGGCGTTCATGGCGTTGCTCGACGCCGGGAGGCGCGCCTTTCGGCTGATTCCGGTGCCGCCGGCGGCCCGCGGGGCGCTGGGCGGGCTGCTGGTCGGCGCCTGCGCGCTGCGGTTCCCGGAGGTGACCGGCAACGGCTACGAGGTGATCCAGCCGATGCTCGACGCGGCCTACGGCGTGCCGATGCTGGCCCTGCTGCTGGTCGTGAAGGCCGCCGGCACCACCGCGTCGGTCGGCTCGGGCAGCCCCGGGGGCGTCTTCACGCCGTCGCTGTTCCTGGGTGCCGCGATGGGAGGGCTGGTCGGCGCGGCCGTCCAGGCGCTCTGGCACACCCAGCACTCTCCGGGCGGCTTCGTGCTGGTCGGCATGGCCACGATGATCGCGTCGACCACCCACGCTCCCCTGATGGCCAGCGTGCTGGCCTTCGAGCTGTCCGGCGACTACGCCATCGTGCTCCCGCTGTTCATTGCCAACGCGCTGGCCGCGCTGGCCTCGCGCGCGGCCCACCCCAAGACGATCTACCAGCGTCAGTAAAAGCTGACGTTCTCGACGGTGAAGTCGGCGCTGCAGCCGCCGGCGTCGGCTGCTCCCAGCCGGGTGCTGAGCTGCCACTGGACGTCGACGATGGTGGTCGGGTCCACGCCGACGATGGGCATTCCGCCGGTCATGCTGCTGAACGGCACCTTGACGGCGACGCCGGCGTCCGCGGCGCCCGGCGCCTGCGAGGTCACGTCGGCGGCGGGGCCGTAGCAGGTGCTCGCCTGGCAACCGCCGTGCGTCGCGTCGTTCTGGGGTGAGGTGTCCCCGCTGAACCCGACGCTCACGCCCAGCAAGCAGCCGCCCAGCGATCCCGTCAGCTCGAACTGGACGCCGGTGTACGCGGATGCGTTCAGGCACATCGTGCTCGAGTAGTAGAGCCCGAATCCCGCGTAGTTCGCGCTTGCGCTGACCGGCGGGACGAAACCGCCCTGGATGCGCAGCCCGCTGCCGTCGCTGGTGACGGTCCCGACCGGCGGCGTCTGTCCCGGAGCGGCGTAGCTGTAGGTGTCCCAGGCGTTGGAGCCGGAGCCGAACGAGGGACCATCCGTCCCGGATTTGCCGGCGGTGGTGATCGCGACGTCGCTCACCGGCGTGCTCGAACAGACGAAGCCGCCATCGGAGCGACAACCCGACCCGACGACGTGGCCGGCCCCCGTGCCGGCCGCGGCCAGCGAGGCCGCGGGGGCCGTCCCCGGGGCCAGCGGCTGGATGCCGGCCATGGCCGCGCGTTCGGTCTCGCCGTAGGTCCAGGCGGTCGCGTCCCCGGAGTCGGGCACCTCGATGGCGCCCATCGATTGTCCCGGCAGACGGAACGTCGGCGACGCGGGCGCCGTCGCCAACCCGGTCACCTGCACCTGGACGCCCACGTCCGCGCTGTTCCAGTTGACGTAGATGACGTCGGTCGCGTCGTTGGCCTGGTTGCGGGTGGCGTAGGCGCTGACGCCCGACGGCGCCGACGAGACGCCGGCCAGGCTGGGCCCGAAGTGGTCGGCGTAAAGCTGGTAGGCATAGTACGCAGGCCGTGGCACGTGACCGGGCATCGGGCCGATCAGGCCCAGCGCGTAGCTCTCGTCGTCGCTGATGTCCCAGACCGCCGACGTCCACAGCCCCAGGTCGACGGCGGAGCCGAGCGCGTCGGCCATCCACAGCGCCCCACCGACCGTCGCGGGAGAAGCGCCCAGCACGCACGACGTGGCGTCATAGGCGACGTTCATCTCGGTCAGCGCGAGCGGCTTCCCGCCCTGCCCCGTCGCCGACATGATGCCGCGGACCGAGGCGATCAGCTGGCGGAAGGCCGTCCGGTCGGCCTGGGCGGCCGGCAGGGTCGCCGCCGCGGCCTCGAACGGGTAGCGGTGGATCGAGACGACGTCCAGCAAGCTGCCGCAGGTCTGCAGGATCGGGGTCAGCCAGTCGTTCGTCCCGTTGCCGGCCTGATACTTCCACGAGAGATCCGGCCCGACGATCTGGATGCTCGGGTCGACCGCCTTCATCGCCGCGACGAACGCGGCCGTGGTGGTGCAGTAGTCGGCCGCGGTATAGCCCGGGCGCGACGGCGCCGCGGCGCTCGCCTGTTGATCGTAGATGTCCGGCTCGTTGCCGACCGAGAAGTACTTGATGCCGTAGCCCCTGGTCACGTTGGCGTAGGTCACCATCTGGGCGGCGGTCGCGGCGGTGGGCTGCTGGCCGGTCGTGTCGCCCAGCACGGGGACCTGCAGGATCGGCTCGGCGCCGATGGCCCGCGCGTAAGCGACCATGGTGTCGAGCTGAGCGTCGTCGAACGGATCGGGAATGTTGGCGTCGTTGTTGTAGCCGCCGACACGCATGAACGACGGCTTCAGATCGGCGACCAGCGTCTCCGTCCCCGCCACGTCGTCGCCGTACGTCGGCGACCACATCCAGTAATTGACCGACCAGTTCGTCGTCCTGGGCGTGGTCGAGCCGGCCGAGATCACGAGCGGCGTGACGCTGACCCCGGCGCCGGCCTGACCCCCGCCGCCCCCATCATGCCGGCCGCCCGCGTCGCTCGGGGAACCGGCCGTGTCGCTGCTGCAGCCGCCGGCGCCCAGGGCGGCGACGATTGCGGCCAGACACAGGCCGGCCGGGCCGGCTAAGCGCCCAGCGCCGAGTCGATGGCCGCGCGCAGCCCGCGGTCGTTCGGCTCGACCTTGGACTCGTAGGACTGGATGACCTGGCCGTCCTTGCCGACCAGATACTTGTGAAAATTCCATCGCGGCTCTCCATGGTGGGCAGTCAGGAACCGGTAGACGGGCGACTGCCCTGGCCCCTTGACGTCGACCTTCGCGAACATCGGGAAGGTCACGTGGTACTTGGCGTCGCAGAACGTCTTGATCTCGGCGTCCGAGCCCGGCTCCTGAGCACCGAACTGGTTCGAGGGGAAGCCCAGGATCGCGAAGCCGCGCCCCTGGAGCTCACGCCAGAGCCGCTCCAGGCCGGCGTACTGGGGTGTGAACCCGCACTCCGAGGCGGTGTTGACGACCAGCAGGACCTTGCCGGCGTAGGCCGACAGCGGCTGCTCCTGGTGATCGATCGTCTGGGCGGTCAGATCGTGGAATGACTGGATGGACGTGGTCATCGCGGGAAGCTAAGGGAGGAACCGGGGCCCGGCAAGGCATGGGGATGTCACGCAAACGCGACTTTGGCCCCCTATCCCTTGGAGTACGCTCGCGCCTTCGGAGGACCATGCATCCAGCCCAGGCGGAGGAAAAATCGTCGTCGGGCGCCGCGAAGGCTCCCGAGCCCACGGCGACCAGCCCGGACCTGACAAGCCCGGCGCTCTACATCAACCGCGAGACGTCGTGGCTGGCGTTCAACGAGCGGGTGCTGGACCAGGCCCGCGACCCGCGCTGGCCGGTGCTGGAGCGCCTGAAGTTCCTGGCCATCTACGCGTCCAACCTGGACGAGTTCTTCATGATCCGGGTCTCGGGTCTGCACGAGCAGCTGGAGGCCGCGGCGCTGGTCGAGGCCAGCCCCGACGGGCTCAGCGCCCGCGAGCAGCTGACCCGGATCGGTCAGGTGATCCGGGCGCAGCTCGAGACGGCGGCCCACCTGCTGGCGAACGACCTGCTGCCGGCGCTGGCCGGCAGGGGGATCCGGATCCGGGACTGGGAGTCGCTGGACGCCGAGACCAAGCGGGCCGCCCGCAAGTACTTCCGGCGGTCGGTGTTCCCGGTCGTCACCCCGCTGGCGGTCGATCCGGGGCACCCGTTCCCGTTCCTGTCGAACCTGTCGCTGTCGCTGGCCGTGGAGGCGCGCGACCCCGAGACCAAGGAGCGGAAGTTCGCCCGCATCAAGGTGCCGGAGATCCTTCCACGCTTCCTGCCGTTCGAGACCATAGACCCCAGCCGGACACAGCCCACCAGCGACGGCTCGGCCGACTTCCTGCCGCTCGAGCAGCTGCTGGCCGCCAACCTGGACGAGCTGTTCCCGGGCATGGAGATCCTGGGCGCCTACCCGTTCCGGGTCACGCGCGACATGGACTTCGAGATCCTCGAGGAAGAGGCGCACGACCTGCTGTCCATCGTCGACCGCGAGATCCGGCGGCGGCGCTTCGGCGCCTGCGTCCGGCTGGAGCTGACGCGCGGCATCCCCGAGCGCGTGCGGCGGCTGCTGGTCGACAAGCTGTCCATCGACGAGGAGGACGTCTACGAGGTGTCGGCGCCGCTGGGCCAGCGGGCCCTGATGTCCATCGCGCTGCTGCACCGCCCGGACCTGCGCGATCCGCCGTTCGTGCCGCGGCTTTCGGGCGACGCGCAGGACAAGACCTTCGACGTGTTCGCGGTGGCCCGCAAGGGCGACATGCTGCTGCATCACCCCTATGACTCGTTCGGGCCCGTGCTGAGCTTCCTGCGCCAGGCGGCCGACGACCCGGACGTGCTGGCGATCAAGATGACCCTCTACCGCGCCGGCTCGGACGCCGAGGTGGTGCGCCACCTGATCCGGGCGGCCGAGAACCACAAGCAGGTGACGGTCGCGATCGAGATCAAGGCCCGCTTCGACGAGGAGAACAACATCGCCTGGGCGCGCGCGCTGGAGCGGGCCGGCGCGCACGTGTTCTACGGGCACGCCGAGCTCAAGACGCACGGCAAGGCGGCGCTGGTGGTGCGGCGCGAGAAGGACGGCCTGCGCCGCTACGTCCACCTGGCGACCGGCAACTACAACGACTTCACGGCTCGCCTGTACACCGACATCGGCCTTCTGACCGTGAGCCCGGATTTCGGCGAGGACCTGTCGGACTTCTTCAACTCGCTCTCCGGCTTTTCCAAGAAGGTCCGCTACCGCAAGCTGGCGGTGGCGCCCAACGACCTGTGCGACGCGATCCTGGGCAAGATCGAGGCGCAGGCGGAGCGGGCCAAGGCCCTCAAGCCGGCGGCGATCTTCGCCAAGCTGAACGCCCTGGTCGACGTCGAGGTGATCCGGGCGCTGTACCGGGCGTCGGGGGCGGGGGTGAAGATCACCCTCTGCGTCCGGGGCATCTGCTGCCTGCGGCCCGGCATCCCCGGCGTCTCGGAGAACATCCGGGTCATGTCGATCCTGGGGCGGTTCCTGGAGCACGAGCGGGTGATCGTGTTCGGCCCGCCCGGCGAGGAGGAGTTCTTCCTGTCGTCGGCGGACTGGATGCCCCGCAACCTGCACCGGCGCGTCGAGCTGCTGTTCCCGGTCGAGTCCGAGCCGCTGCGCGAGCAGATCCGGCAAGAGGTCATCGAGCCGGCGCTGGCGGACAACGCGTTCGCCTACGACATGGACGCCGACGGGACCTACCGCCGGCGCAACGCGCCCGAGGGCGAGCGGCAGCGCGGCGCCCAGGCCGACGTCTTCGACCGCGTGGTGCGTCGCACCTTGCAGGTCGTCACGAAAGGGTGATGCGGCGGCCCGCCGCAGGCCCGTGACGGCCGCTTGACGCGCCATTCAAGTCCGGCCCAGCCCTGCCGATGGTTGGTGTCGAGGGAGACGACATGGGCAACGGCTTGATCAGCGCGCTCTTCGTGATTGCAGGCGGGGCCTGCGCCCTGGCCGGCTACGTGGTCGGCTCGTGGCACCAGCGCCGCGCCATCGAGGCTGATCTGGCCGGCGACCTGTTCGGAGGGAACGACCACATGGACCTCCTGGACGAGCCCCTCCCCCGCCCCCGGGACCAGCGACCGAATTAGCTCGTTACGCCAGCCGCGCGGTCTTGAGCGCGGTCAAGATCATCCGGGTCGCCGGGGACTGGTTCAGCGTGTAGAAGTGGACGCCCGGGGCGCCCCCGTGCAGCAGCTCGACGGCCTGCGCGGTGGTCTGGGCGATGCCCAGCGACAGGGTCGCGGCCTCGTTCTCGCGGCAGCGCTGGAGCTCCGCCTCCAGCGCTCCCGGCAGGCTGGCGCCACAGAGCTTGGTCATGCGCTCGATGCCGGCGACGCTGCGGATCGGCATCAGGCCCGGCACGATCGGGACGCCGATGCCGGCGGCGCGGGCGCGGGCCACGAAGTCGAAGTAGAAGCGGTTGTCGAAGAACAGCTGCGTGACCACGAAGTCCAGCCCGGCGTCGACCTTGGCCTTCAGGTTCTTGATGTCCTGATCGATGTCGCGGCACTCGGGGTGCCCCTCGGGGTAGCCGGCGCCGCCCAGGCACAGGCGCCGGCCGTAGCGCTTGCGGATGAAGGCGATCAGGTCGGCGGCGAAGCCGAAGCCGCCCGCCGTCTTCTCGAAGCGCGCCTGGCCGGCCGGCGGGTCGCCGCGGAGGGCCATGACGTTCTCGATCCCGGCGTCGACCAGGGTGTCGAGCACCGCGCCGATCTCGGCCTCGGTCGCGCCGACGCAGGTCAGGTGCGCCATCGCGCACAGCCGCGCCTCGCGCTGGATCCATTCGACCAGCTCCAGGGTCGTGGCGCGCGTCGAGCCGCCCGCGCCGTAGGTGACCGACACGAACGCGGGCTCCAGCTCCGCCATGTCCCGGATGGTTCGCTCCAGCGCCACCCGGCCGGCGTCGGTCTTGGGCGGGAACAGCTCGAACGAGAAAACCTTCTTGTGCGGATCAGTGAACAGGTCGCAGATCTTCATATCGCCAGGTCGCCCTCCAGGCGCTCGGCCACGAAGTCGGAGTCCAGCACCACGGTCTCGCCCTTGCGCTCGGGCGCCTCGAACATGACGTCGTGGCAGAGCCCCTCGACGATGGTGCGCAGGCTGCGCGCGCCGGTGCGGCGCCGGATGCAGTGCCGCGCCACCAGACGCAGCGCCCCCTCGGTGAACTGCAGCTCGACGCCGTCCAGCCTCAGCAGCGCCTGGTACTCGCGCACCACCGCGTCGGGCGGCCCGCTCATCACCAGGAACAGGTCCTCCTCGGACAGCGCCTCCAGCTCGACCCGCACGGGCAGGCGGCCCAGGAACTCGGCCAGCAGGCCGTAGTCGATCAGGTCCTTCTCGGTGACATGGCGTCCGCCATTCGGGCGTGCCTCTCCCTTGGCCCCGAAGCCCACCGACTTACTCCCGTCGCCCAGCTGCAGGTCGGAGAACGTCCCGGCCGCGATGAACAGGATGTCCTGGGTGTCCAGCACCACGAAGTCGTGCTTGTTCCAGTGCTGGGTCACGTTGAGCGGCGCGAAGATCTCGCGCCCCTCGAGCAACTTGAGCAGCGCCTGCTGCACCCCTTCGCCGCCGATGTCGCGCGCGCCCGCGCCGGTCCGCGCCCCCTGCGTGCGGCGCGCGATCTTGTCGATCTCGTCGATGAACACGATCCCGCGCTGGGCCACCTCGACGTTCTGGTCGGCGTGGTGCAGGAGCTCGCCGACCATGACCTCGACGTCCTTGCCGTAGTAGCCCGCCTCGGTGTACTCGGTCGCGTCGGCGACGGTGAACGGAACCTCCAGGCACTGGGCCAGCGTGCGCGCGATGTGCGTCTTGCCCGATCCGGTCGGTCCGATGAGCAGCAGATTCGACTTCTTGATGAGTCGTTTACCTGCCGTTGTTGGTTGCGCGCAGCGTTTCAGGTGGTTGTAGGCGGCGATGGCCACCGTCCGCTTGGCGCGCTCCTGCCCGACGACGTACCGATCCAGGTACGCGTAGATCTGCCGCGGCGTCAGCAGCGGCCGGCGCTCGGGCCGGGGCGTGGTCTTCATCGGGGAAACGGGAATTATCCACGTGGTTTTATCTGGCGTCCACGTCGGATTCCGCGCTAGACATGGCCGCATGAGCATCACCACCAAGGCCACCATCGAAGGCGTCTTCGCCCGCGAGATCCTGGACTCGCGCGGCAACCCCACCATCGAGGTGGACGTCGTTCTCGACTCCGGCGCCAGCGGCACCGCGGCGGTCCCCTCGGGCGCTTCCACCGGCGAGCACGAGGCCCTGGAGCTGCGCGACGGCGACAAGAAGCGTTACCTGGGCAAGGGCGTCAAGAAGGCCTGCGAGAACGTGGTGAAGCTGCTCGGCCCGGCGGTGATCGGGCTCGACGTCTTCGACCAGGCCGGCCTGGACGCCGCGATGCTGGCGGTCGACGGCACGCCCAACAAGGGCAAGGCCGGCGCGAACGCGATCCTGGGCGTGTCGATGGCGGCCGCTCGGGCCGCGGCCGCCGAGCTGGACGTTCCGCTCTACAAGTACCTGGGTGGGCCGGCGGCCCGCGTGCTCCCCGTGCCGCTGATGAACATCATCAACGGCGGCGCGCACGCCGACAACTCGCTCGACTTCCAGGAGTTCATGATCGTCCCCAAGGGGCTGCCGCGCTTCTCCGAAGCTCTGCGCGCCGGCGCCGAGGTGTTCCACACGCTGAAGAAGATCCTGCACGACAAGAAGGC
>DATJWP010000196.1:0-2643 GCA_035578045.1 Polyangia bacterium
GGCCGTGGTGGGCCCGGCCGGCTTCATCCTCAACCAGAACGCCTTCCAGCAAGGCAAGCTCCTGGCGCCGGTCCAGGCCATCGTCACCACCGCCGACCCCGTCATCTCTATCGGGCTCGGCGTCCTGTGGCTCGGCGTGGCCTTGCGCGGCAGCCCCGCGCAGATCCCCGCGCCTAAAGACGCCGGGCGACGAGGATCCGTGGCTGCCATCGCACGATTCAGGCTAATCGTCCCCGAAGGGATGCCCGCATCGCGCCGGGCGGAATCATCCCGATCGTGCGACGCCGGTTCACCTGGGCGAACACCAGTATCTGTAGGTGCAACGGCTCCAACGTCAAGAAAGTAGGACATTCATGCCTGACCCAGTGCTTGAACGGTTCACACCGCAGAACACCACCATCTTGATGGTGGACTACTCGGTCGGATTCCTGAACTCGTTCCGCTCGCACACCGTCACCGACCACCTCCAGGCCACGGTCGCCCTGGCTCAGGTGGGCCTCGGCTTCCACAGCGGGTTCGTGGTCAACCTCGGCAGCGGGCAGACGCCGTACCCGCAGCTCGTCCAGGCGCTGGGCGACCACCCGGTCATCTACCGGGGCGGCGAGTACAACGCGCTGGAGAACGCCGACGTCCTGAAGGCGGTCGAAGACGCCGGCCGACCCCGCCTCGTGATCGGCGGGATCTCGACCGACGGCTGCGTCATCGAGACGGCGTTCGGCGCGCTCCGGCGCGGCTACACGGTCGGCCTCGTCGCGGACGCGACGGCAGGCGAGACGCGCGAGACGCACGAGCTCGCGGTCCTGCGGATGGTGCAGGCGGGAGTCGTGCCGCTCAGCTGGCTCTCCCTGGCCACCGAGCTCCAGTACGACTGGTCGATGGGCGACACGGCCCAGGCGTATTTCGAGATCATCTCCTTCGCCTCGCCTGGGATCATGGCGAGCGTCCAGTCCGAGCACGCCGTCCCCGGCGATGCCAACGGCAGTCAGTAGTGCCCGCGCGTGGAGGACCCGGGCAGTGGGTCCTCCACGCGGGCATCAGCTGGCCTAACGCCGATGCCGCCGTCATGCTCGCCAGACACCTGAGGTACAGCCATGAAATATCTCACCCGATCCTTCGCGCCGCAGATCCTCATCGGGCTCATCGGCGGACTCGTGCTCACGCTCTTCTTCCTGTGGCTTGTCGCCGCGGGGTCCGCCGCCCCGCAGACGCCGCACAACGTCCCGGTCGCGGCGGTCGGACCTGGGCCAGCGGTCGGCCAGCTGGCCGCGGGGCTGCAGCGCGGCGGCTTCCATGTGATCGCCACGCCGGCCGAGGCCCAGGCCGTCGATCTCGTCCAGACCCGGAAGGCTGACGCGATCATCAACCTCGGCACCCGCCAGCTTCAGACGGCTCAGGCCGCCTCCCCGCTGACCGCGATAGCCCTTCCGCAGGCGCTCGCCTCACTGCACCTGCGGACAACCGACATCAAACCGCTCGCACCGGGCGACCCGACCGGGCTCGGACTGATGTTCATCTCGCTGGCCAGCGTTCTCGGCGGCATTCCCGCCGGAGTCGCCTTCGCCCTCCTCCTCAAACCCCGCCGGCCGGCGTCGCTCGCCGACGCGGGCAGCCGGACGCTGCTGATCGCCGTCTTCTCCGGTCTCCAGGCTCTGCTCATCGCCGCTGTCGCCGACGGCATCCTCGGTTACGGCGGGACGCACATGCTCACGGTATGGGCCTTCAGCACGCTGCTTTCCGCGGCGGCCATGGTGAGCACGGTGGCCTTCATCGCGGCTTTCGGCATCTTCGGCGCGCTCCTGAGCGCGCTGCCCATCCTGTTCTTCGGCGTCCCCAGCGCGCCGATGCCCAGTCCGTGGAACTGGCAGCCTACCGCCTACCGGATCCTCGGACCGTTCGATCCGTTCGGCGCCGCGACGAACGGCAACATCAACGGGATCTTCTTCCCGCAAGCCTCGCAGGCCCAGAACCTCTGGGTGCTGCTGGGATTGTGGATCGGCGTTCCCGTCCTCCTCCTGCTCGGCCTGGGCTGGCACAGCCAGCGCGCTGGCCGCCTGACGGCGGCGAAAGCGGCGACGGCCGGCCCGGTCACGAAGGCGCAAGGCGTGCCCAATCCAGGCGCGGTGGCCTCATGACCCACTACCTCGTGCAATTCAGCTACGTGTCGCGCTCGATCAGGGGCCTGGTCGATAAGCCGGACGTGGACCACGCCGGGCAGGCGGCGAAGATGGTGGCGTCGGTGGGCGGAAAGCTGCACGGCTACTGGTACGCCTTCGGCGAGTTCGACGGGGTGGTCCTGCTCGAGGCACCCGACGCCAGCACCGCCGCCTCGGTCGCCATGGCCATCGGCGGTACCGGCGAGGTGTCCCGGCTCCAGACCACGGTCCTGCTCAGCGTGGACGAGGCGCGGGACGCGATGGGCAAGGCGGCGGCGGCGACCCATCTGCCGCCCGGCGACAACGAGCGAGGAGAGCGATGAGCATCCAGACCACCCAGCCCACGGCACCGGTCATCGACACCAGTGCGATCACGCAGATCACCGATGGCGTCTGGGTGATCCCGGACTCGGACCACACCCCGTTGGTGCCGAACATCGGGATCGTCGTCGGAGCGCGCGCCACGCTGGTGATCGACACCGGCTTCGGC
>DATJWP010000197.1:0-55205 GCA_035578045.1 Polyangia bacterium
CACTATGTCGGAAGGCATTCCGGTCACCTACGTCCCAGCCAGGAACACCATCTTTCTGTCCTACGCACTCGCCTTCGCCGAAGTGATCGGTGCCTCGGACGTCTATTTGGGCGTCAACGCGCTCGACTACAGCGGATATCCCGACTGCCGCCCCGAGTACATCGCCGCGTACGAGCGGATGGCTAACCTCGCCACGAAGGCTGGCGTCGAAGGCAGTCACTTAACCATTCACACACCGCTCATCAGCCTGACTAAGGCCGAGATCGTCGCCCTCGGCACCTCCCTCGGGGTTGAGTTCGGCGAGACGTCGACCTGCTACGACCCGAGTCCAAGTGGTGTCGCCTGCGGCCGCTGCGATGCCTGCCAACTGCGACTCAAGGGATTCGCAGAAGCCGGTCTCTCAGATCCCGCTCCCTACCAGCACATCGCCGGAAGCCCTTGAGTTACGTCGTTAAAGAGATTTTCTACACGCTTCAAGGAGAGGGAGCGAACAGCGGTCGTCCGGCTGTTTTCTGCCGCTTCGCTGGATGCAATCTCTGGTCGGGCCGCGAGGTCGACCGCTCGAAGGCCATCTGTCGCTTCTGCGACACAGATTTCGTCGGAACGGATGGCACCGGAGGCGGTCGCTTCTCGTCTCCCGAAACTCTGGCTGCTGCCGTCGATGCGCAGTGGCCGCGACAAGCACCAGGGGGCGCCCGGAAGCTTGTCGTGTGCACTGGCGGCGAACCTTTATTGCAACTCGACGAGACGTTGGTTTCCGCATTCCATGCAGAAGGATTTGAGGTCGCAGTCGAGACGAACGGCACGAAACCAGCGCCCGCGGATCTCGACTGGGTCTGCGTAAGTCCGAAAGCGGGAGCGGAGCTGATGCTCCGAACGGGACAAGAACTCAAGCTCGTCTTCCCGCAAGACGGCGCTCGCCCGGAGCTTTACGAGCATCTCGCCTTTGAACACTTCTTCCTCCAGCCCATGGATGGCCCACATCGCGACGCAAACACGGTCGAAGCTATCCACTACTGCCTCACTCACCCGAAATGGCGACTCAGCCTTCAAACCCACAAGCTCTTGGGAATCCCGTAGGACGTAGCCCGTGCAGATATTCAAAGAGTTCACCTTCGAGTCGGCACATCGATTGCCTCACGTTCCACCGGGGCACAAATGCGGTCGTTTGCATGGCCACTCATTTCGGGTCGAGGTCGCTGTGTCCGGGTCGGTCGATCCCCATCTGGGCTGGGTGGTCGACTTCGCTGACGTCAAGGAAGCATTCAAGCCAATTCATGACGAACTCGATCACCACTACTTGAACGAGATCGAAGGCCTGAGCAACCCGACGAGCGAGAACTTGGCCCGCTGGATCTGGCAGCGACTGATCCCGCGCCTTCCGGGCCTTACTGAGTTGGTTGTTCGCGAAACGTGTACCTCGGGATGCCGTTACCACGGAGAGACGACATGACTCTTGAGGACGTCCAGAACCGGCGCGATGACAGACAACTGCCGCTCGATCAGGCGGGTGTCAGCGACATACGGCACCCGATCAAAGTCCTCGATCGTGACCATCAGGAGCAGTCGACAGTCGCAACGATAGCGATGTCCGTCAGCCTACCGGATCACTTCAAGGGTACGCATATGAGCCGCTTCATCGAGGTCCTCAGTGGCCATCGGGGAGAGGTCACGCTTCGAACTCTTCCGTCGATCCTCGCGGAGCTCAAAGCGCGGCTAGAGGCGAAGAGTGCCCGGATGGAGGTGTGCTTCCCCTATTTCCTCGAGCGGCGCGCTCCAGTCTCCAACGCCGCTGCCCTGATGGACTACGAGTGTGCCTTCGTCGGAGAGAGTAACGGA
This sequence comes from Polyangia bacterium, assembly GCA_035578045.1. Lineage (GTDB taxonomy): Bacteria > Myxococcota_A > Polyangia > Fen-1088 > Fen-1088 > JADGRB01. The sequence goes on from DATJWP010000197.1 coordinate 1,840, forward strand.
ACCTACGAGGACTTCCTTCTCCGAGTGAAGGTTCCCGTGACCAGTCTATGTCCGTGCAGCAAGGCCATTAGCGACTACGGTGCGCACAACCAACGCGGAATCATCACGATCGACGTGCGCACGAATCAGAGCCCGACCGGTGGACCTGAGATCATCTGGATCGAAGAACTCATCGCACTCGCGGAACGCTCCGCATCGGCTCCGGTGTATCCGCTGTTGAAACGAGCAGACGAGCGGTACGTGACGATGCAAGCCTTCGACAATCCGGTATTTGTCGAGGACATGGTGCGCTCCGTCGCGGTCGTCCTTCAGGAAGACGATCGCGTGGCGTGGTTCCGCGTCCACGCGGTGAATCACGAGAGCATTCACAATCACAGTGCCTTTGCACGGATCGAATGGCCCGTGCCCGAGGTCCAAGCACAAGACCTTCTGCGCTCGCGACAGGCTGCAGCACGCGTGTCACAGGCGGCGCCGACATTCCGCATTTCCGCAGGAGCCGAGACCTAGGCGGATGGCGCCAACCGTCAACATCATCGTCAGCTGCACCGATCGCAAGCGTCTGTCGGTTCCTGCGGGGCTTCGAGCGCGGGCCGTTGCGGGGATGACGCTTGAGAAGCGATTTGAGCGTTGGTGGGAGCGTCTCAGTCGTGACGTCGACCAGCGGATCCCGGCACACGAACTCTATATCGGCGACCACTGGCAGGTTTGCCGCTCGCTTCCCAGCGTCGCAGCCGAGCGCGGACTTCAGGCTAGGCTCTGGATTGCGTCGGCGGGATACGGCCTCATCCCGGCCGATGCCCCCCTGCGGCCCTACTCAGCCACCTTTTCGATGGGGCAACGGGACGCGGTTGCTAGAGCGGGCGAGGGTCGTGCGGGTCTTCAGAAGTGGTGGTCGCTCTTGGCAGGCCAAAGAGGCCCGTCACGAGGCGAGGTCAGAACGATTGAGAACCTCGTACGATCGGCACCCCGCAGCTACTTTCTCCTCGTTTGCTCACCCACGTACGTACACGCTATCGCGGATGACCTCACCAAAGCGACGAGAGCGATGGCCGACCCGGATCGGTTCATCATCGTAACTTCTCGGCCGTCGCTGCCCACCGAACTGCAACAGAATGCCGTCCCTTCCGAGGGACGGCTTCGACACCTCGTCGGCGGAGCACTGCCATCCCTCCATGCGCGGGTGGCACGGAGGATTCTGACCGGACTCCGCAGTAGCTCATTGAGCGCTGACCACCTCCGTAAGAAGTATGAAGCGCTCGTCCGGAAGACTCCCGAACTCCCTCGCCACAACAGGCTCGCGATGTCAGACGCGCAGGTGCGACGCTATATCAACTCCTCACTCAAGCACGAGCCTCGCCTGACACACACTCGCTTGCTGCGAGAGCTACGCGACAGCGGCTACGCCTGCGAGCAATCTCGCTTTCGCACACTTTTCGAAACCGCGGTGCTTCATGCGGCGTGAGGTGGTGGTTCGTTCGGCGCTGCGGGTGCATCAGAATACGGACCTTCCGTTGTACCTCCTCACTCTCACGACCAGCGATCTCGAGGCGATTGCTGGCACCTCGAGGATCGGGAGGGATCGCAAGGGGAAGTTGATCGGCTATCAGAGAGCCCAGGTCCGCCGACACATCAGAAACATTGTCGATTATCTCGACAGCGAGCGTCCGCTGTTTCCGAGTTCACTGGTCCTCGCTTTACCCAAGGGCACACGCTTCCGACCGCTACGAGGCGCGCGCTCTCGAGACCGCCATTCCACGCCCGGGGTTCTGGAGATGCGCGTATCGTCCAAAGCCAGCGGTCGGGCGCTTATCGTCGATGGCCAGCAGCGTGCGGCGGCGCTCGCGCAGTCTCGTCGGAAGGATTTCCCGGTACCGGTGAGCGCGTTCGTAGCCGAAGATCTCTATATTCAACGCGAGCAGTTTCTCCGGGTCAACAGCACCAAGCCTCTCCCACGTGGACTGATCACGGAACTTCTGCCAGAGGTGCAGGGCACGCTACCACCGGACCTCGCCGCCCAGCGTATACCGTCGGTTCTCTGTGAGATCCTCAATACCGATCGAGAATCGCCCTTCCGCGGCTTGATCCGACGAGCGTCCTCCACAGCGGAGCAGCGACGAACGGCAGTCATCGCGGATACGAGCCTAATCCGTATGCTCCGGAGCAGCTTCGCAAGCCCCTCTGGCTGTCTCTTCTCCTACCGGAACCTCTCAACCGGAGACACAGACATCGAGGGGGCGCGTCTTTTGCTGCTGACCTACTGGAACGCGGTGAGAGGCGTCTTTCCTTCCGCATGGGGCCGCTCTCCGATCCACAGCCGACTCATGCACAGCGGTGGCTTGTCGGCGATGGGGCGGTTGATGGACCGCATCATGATGTCGATCGATCCCAGATCGGCCGGTGCCAGCCGGCGAGTGAAACAGGAACTGCAAAAGGTTGCGCCTCTCTGCCGGTGGACCTCGGGTGAATGGACGGACCTTGGACGCCTGCGGTGGTGTGACTTCCAGAACGTGCCGTCACAAGTTCGCATGATTTCCGACTACCTCGTTCGGTCTTACCTGCAGGCGGATGCCGCATGAAGTTCTTCTTCCCCGACAGCCAGGACCTCGTCGATCCTAGTTTCGACTTCATCAGTGAGCGACGTTCACGAGAACGCCTGCGTCACAGGGACGACGTCTACGCGCACCAAGTATTCTCCGAGCGCGTGTACGACGGCCTTTTGGTGTCGAAGGGAATCGTCGACGGAGTCGGAGGGGTCGGCAGCGGCAAGTACACGCTCGCGCAACGGCATCGCCTACTGCGAGTGGGCGCGCGCGAATTCTTTAGGCTGCAGGACACGGCCGGACACCCACTGGAGATCATGGGTGATTGCGGAGCCTTCACGTATGTCCGTGAAAAGGTGCCGCCTTACTCGGTCGATGAGGTCTTGGATTTCTACCAAGAGTGCCGCTTCGACCTCGGCGTCAGCTTGGATCACGTCATTCTGGCGTATCAGGCGAATTGGGATACCCCCGAGCACGCCGACCAGATTCCAACCGACCTTAAGGAGCGGCAAGAACTCACTCTCGAGCTCGCCGGCGAGTTTCTCCAGAAACACAGGGCTCGGAGGATGCGATTCCAGCCGCTCGGGGTAGCCCAAGGGTGGAGTCCGCGTTCCTACGCTCGAGCTGTCGAACGCCTTCAGAAACTCGGATACGCGCGAATCGCGGTCGGTGGGATGGTGCCGCTCAAGACGCCTGAGATCCTCGCCAGCCTCGAAGCAATCTCGAAGGTACGAAAGCCCAAGACTCAGTTGCACCTCCTGGGAGTCACTCGCAGCGACAACGTTGTGCAGTTCCGAGACTTTGGCGTGACGAGCTTCGACAGCACCTCGCCCCTACGGCAGGCATTCAAAGACGAGCGCGACAATTTCTATACGATGGACCGGGCCTATACCGCGGTCCGTGTTCCACAAGTCGAGGGGAATCCCGGCCTGCAGAAGCGGATCAAAGCCGGTCAGGTAGCGCAGCCTCTCGCGAGGGGGCACGAGAGGCGATGTCTCGATCAGTTGAAGGCGTACGCCGCTGGCGAATGTAGCCTCGAAGAGGTCATCAGTTCGCTCCAAGCGTACGAACACCTCTACGACCCCGGACACGATCACAGTAGTGCATACCGAGAGGTTCTAAGCGACCGGCCGTGGGCCTCGTGCGATTGTGACGTGTGCAAGACGCTTGGCTACCACGTCATCCTGTTTCGGGGAGCGGAGCGCAATCGCCGCCGAGGCTTTCACAACCTCTGGGTTTTCTACCGGCGTCTGCGGCGGGAGCTCGGCCTTTCGATTCCGTCGGCCGAGGGGCGAGTCCCGCATCGGAGAACCAGAGGAGAGGCTCTACTCTCCGGGGAAGTCTATCCATGACAAAGGAAGCGAGGCGCCAGATGTCGTTTGTGCGGGAACTGCGTGTGCCGGCGATCGAAGTATCGCAGGGGCAGGATCGAACCCTCTACTCATTCGCGATCGACGGGAAGCTGATCCCCTCCTTCGCCGCGGTCTCTCGAATTCACCGCAACGGTTCGGTGAAGGGATACCAGCGCCCTGAAGTCCTCGCACATATCGATGAGATTCGCAGCTACCTAGAGAGCCGCTCTCCGATGGTCCCAAACGCTATCGTATTGGCCCTCGATCCGCGCGTCCGCTTTGAGCCGGCTGACGGTCCCTCCTCTGCCTACTCGCGTACCGGCACTCTGATCATTCCGGTGGACGATGCGGCCGCAGACTCCGATAAGCCGGGATTCGTCGTGGACGGACAGCAACGCCTCGCCGCGATCCGCGATGCAGCAGTCCCGAGTTTTCCGATTTGCGTGACGGCGTTCTTGACTGCGTCGGTGCGGGAACAGACAGAGCAGTTCATTCTCGTCAACTCGACCAAGCCTCTGCCAAAGGGACTCATCTACGAACTGCTTCCCAGTACCGATGCCACACTACCCACGCTCTTGGAGCGCAGAAGGTTTCCAGCTCTCCTGTTGGAATGCCTAAACCACCGGGAAGGCTCGCCCTTCCACAAACTAATCAGTACCCCCACAACGCCGCAGGGCCTCATCAAGGACAACTCCATCCTTCGGATGCTCGAGAACAGCCTGACCGATGGTGTCCTTTATCGGTTGCGAGATCCGCGATCCGGCAAGGACGACCCTGAAGCGATGGTCAGCGTTCTCAGTGCCTTCTGGTCGGCAGTTCGCGAAGTCTTCGGTGCGGAATGGGGACTGCCGCCCAAGAAGTCACGTCTAATGCACGGAGCCGGCATCGTAGCGCTTGGATTCATTATGGATGCGATCTCTGATCGGCACAGGCGCACAGGTCTTCCGAGCCAACAACAGTTCGAGCGCGACCTTCGCCCGCTGAAGGACGTATGCCGATGGACCGATGGCTTCTGGGACTTCGGCCCGGGCCAGCAGCGCAAGTGGAATGAAATTCAGAACACCTCCAAGGATATTCAGCTGCTAGCAAACTACCTTCTGGTCCAGTACAAGGCGCTCGTCTGGAGGAACTCGCCAGAGCCGCCTAAGCAGACCAGCCGGCAGACAGCTCAACCTCGAAAATGAGGACAGTCCAGACTTGGACAGTCCTAATTCTTTCCGGTGTTATAGATGTCGATGTCCGGGTGCGTATTCCCGCGTAGCTTGAGCGACGTTCGGTATTCATTGCAGTCGAAGCGAAGGCCACACGCGGTGCACTGCTTCTGCAACTCCTGCGTTATCGCGGCATTCTTGGTGCCGGGCTCACCGCCTCTGACCGCTCGAGGGTCCTTTTGGAAGTTGGTAATCGTTTGCTGAAGGACTTTGACCTGTTCGAGCGTCCATTGACACGCATCGACGAGCAAATCGTCTGACAGCTCGACCGCCAGAAGCTTTTCGCTCGGATCTGGTTCGTTGATAAAGAAGAGAACGCAGCGGCTCGGCCGGGTGCCGGTTCGTTCGCGATAGAGGTACGCGTAGGTAAGGAGCTGCCGGACGTAGTCAGCGACCAGAGTCGTACTGGCCCGGGTCGCCTTGTAGTCCCAGATCTCGACGTCTCCGGGACTGGCTGGAAGCTTAGCGACGTTCACCTTCCCTTCCAGACTCGCACGATCGGTCCAGGACCAGAGGCGTTCGTAGGTAAGCGGGCTCTTCTGCTGAACTACGAGGTCGAGGATCCCGGTGAGCAGTAGCTTTTCCTTCATTCCAGGCAAGGTTCCCATCAGTTTTCGGACGGAGCGAAGCTCGTACTCCGTATGCATCGCTCCCTCGATGGCTACCTTGACCACGGCGTTCATACGACTAGATGGAAACAGGTTGTTCTTGACACGTTTCAGGACGTCTTCTTTGCTCTCAAAAGAGGTCCGAATCCCGCGCGCCCAAAGGACCCTAAAGTATCTCAACAACTGTTCCTCGAGCTCAGTCGGGGTTGCGTGCCGTTTTCGCTGGTGAACCTCGACATATTGACGCGTCAGCCACTCCATCGCGTGGTGCACGAGTCGGCCCTCCATGGCCTGGACCTGTTCATATGGGTAGAAGCCAGCCTGCTTCCCATATGCCCAGGCGCGGGCGCAACGCCGATGAGCGAGTAGATCGCCTGTGTACGACACTTCGATGACGTCAGCCATGCTTGAACTCCCAGGTCTCAACTCCCCCGGAGGCCTTCGATTTCACCTGCCGGGCCGAACGCATCAGCGTCTCTATCGCCGGATCCAGCGCCATCAATCGCCGGTCATCGTCCGGGGCATGAAGAATCGTTAGTCGACTCTTCGCCCGCGTCATCGCCACATAGACCTCTCGCGCGCGATCGGCCTCCGCAAGGGGAAGGATGCTCCGATCTCTAGTCTTTACCTGGCCGCCTGTCACCTTATAGCGAATCGGACGGCCGCTGAAGAGCATCGTTCGCAGGACGGAGTGCGGATTTACTTCGCGCCCGGTCGCAGCCACATAGACGTGGTCGAACTCCAATCCCTTAGCCTGGTGAAACGTCATCATCGCTACGGCGCCATCCTCGAAGGCCTCCACCTCCTCGTCGTCGAGCGGAGAATCTTCGAGGAAGGCACCAAAGTAGTTGAGGAAGCGCCAGATCTCATCCGCCCATACGAGCTTGCGGTCTTTACGCAGCACTATGATGGGCATATCTAGCGATCCTTTCGTCAGCCTGGTCGGAGCAATGTTTGCCTCGAGCAGACCCGTGAACATCGCCTGCCGAAAGAGATCGACCGTAAAGCCCGACTCACGAAATCGAGGAAACGTCAGAAGCCGAGCGACGAGCCCCGCCAGAGTCAGTCGAATCTTTTCGCCCTTCGCTTGGTCGTCTGCAAGACGAACCCGCATCGCATCGACGTAGGCGAGAAGTTCCCGGTACTCATCGGAAATACCTTGATCGAGGTCACCGCGACCGATCTTGCGAAACCTCTTCTGGAAGCCGGCGTGTGCCGGGGATACGTACAACGAAGGTGCACAGACCCGGGACGCCGCGGCCTTCGCTGGTTCGTTACACGACGCCCACACTTCAACCGCTCGCCCCTTCTTACCGACCGGAGCTTTGATCACAGGGTCCACGAGATAGGACAGAAGGCCGAACAGTTCTGCAACCGGTGTCCCACGTATCGCCGCTGTCTTGCTCCTCGGGTTGTAGACGCGGCGACCCGCGCTCTCGATTGCCACCTTCAGCTCACTGGCCGGCGTTGGCCCCTTCTTGCCCCCCTTCTCGCTGGTGCTGAACATGAGCACGGCGACGGATTGCGCCTGTGGAACGCGGGACACCTCTGCAGCCACTTTAGATGACACACTTGCCCAGTCGCCCCGAAGCAACCGGACCCGTTCTCCCAGGCTCACTCCATCACCAGCTGTGATCCGCTTGGGCATGGATACCTTCGCAAGAACGCTCTTTCCTTTATACGCTTGCGAAAAAGCGACGATCGCACGCGAACTTCGCCAGTTCTGTTCCAACTTTTCGCGCCGAAACGGGATACCGTTCCCTGAGCAAAACGGTTCGAGTTGCACGAAGCACTCGAAGTCGGAACCGCGAAAGCGATACAGCGACTGGTCATCGTCTCCGACGACCGTCAGACGGGTAGCTGGGCTCGTGAGCCAACGAGTGTGGATGGCAAACTGGATCGGGTTGGTGTCTTGAAACTCATCCACGAATACGTGAGCGAACTTCCCACTGAGGGCGCTTTGCCGTTCGAAGAACCGATACTGTAGGGTAGTGAAGTCGACGATATGTTGATCGTCGAGGTACTCGAGCCACTTCTTATGGAGCTCTACTAAGTCCTTCGTAAGTCCCCGGATCCGATGGACCTGTTCGACGCCGTTCTTGAGACCACTCGCGTCGCAACGGGGTATCCAGGTTTCAGAGTGATGGGCGAGGACGCTCTGAAGGAACTCGACACGATCCATGAGCAATCGCGGCCACGACCCGTCATCCCAGCCACTCCTAAAGAGCGCCACGAGAGGCTCCCGACTGAGCAAGCGGTCGACGGTGTCCTTGCCCAGCGAGTATCTATAGGTCCTCGCGATACGAAGTCGCGCCTCTGTCTCATCGATTAGACGCGTTCCGGCCTCCATGTAGCGTATGTCGAATTCCGCCAACAGCGAGTCGCATAGGCTGTGGATTGTGCCGACACGAAGATCGTGAACGCGAGGATCGTCCACGATAAGTCCGGACGACTGGGCCTTTTCCAACAGGGCATCACATCGCTCGACCAAGCGCACCTGCAGTTCCGTCGCCGCCTTACGAGTGAATGTCGTGACTATGAGTTCGTTCGACTCCGTCCCCCGAACCAAGCACTCGTAGAGAACCCGCCAGACCAGCATCTCCGTCTTTCCCGATCCTGGCCCCGCGAGTATTTGAAGCACCCTGTCGTCGTCTCGAACGCCGACGATGTCACGCTGTCGCTGCCCGAGCCCACTGCGCCCTGCTTCGACCAGGATGTCATCCGCAAGTTCGAAGAATTCTGCCGAAGAGAGCGTACGCCTGGCCATCGTTGCTCTTCAGCTGAGGCCTGCAATACAGAACGGAATTGGTCGGCGCTGTGGGCTCATTCGTCGATCGCCTGAAGACCACGTAGAATCTCAGCAATAGCGGGACGGGCGTCCTCTTGATCCTCTGTACATTGTCGGATCAACCTTCTCCAGCTTCGGAACTGGACGTTATCGATGTCAGTCGTTCCAGTCAGGAGGAAAACGAGGACCTTCCCAAATGCATAGACATCGGCTGACGGCAGCGCCTCGACGCCCGTTAGAACCTGCTCCGGTGCGGCATAGCCAGAGGTTCCACGCAACCGGAAGGTCGCTCCAGGAGAGACCGTCAGAGTGTCCTTTGAGATCCCGAAATCGGCTAGAACCCACCGCTCCCCACATCGCAGGACGTTCCGAGGTTTCAGATCTCGATGAACGATGTTTGCGCCGTGGAGCTCTTGGAGAGCCTCCGCGAGTTCGAGGGCGATCGCCTTTGCGTCATTGGTGGGCAGGTGACCACCTCGCTGATGAACGTATTCCTCGAGGTCGCCTTCCGCGCATTCAAGGATAAGGGCGATCTCGTTGCCCTCCCGCACAACTTCGATCACCTGCGGAACATGCAGAGCATTCTTCCGGTAAAGCTTTTGGTAGATCTCCGCTTCCCTCTGCAAAGCACGCCCCTGGGGTGACTCCTCCACGGTTCGCTTCACGAAGACCTTTTCTCCCGTATCCTCCGAGATCGCGACGAAGGCCTGCGCCATGCCGGCGTTCTGCACGGTCTTCACGAGAGAGTACTGACCAAATTGTCCGATCGGCTTCGAGTCAGGAGATTCGTGATCTCGCTCCGCCACTATCGTTTCAGTGACTACTCGCGGTTCGCTTGCTTCTACTGGGGCGGGAACGTGAGGTCGTGCCTCAACTTCGAGTGCTTCACGGTTCTGGGCCGCGTCTTTCCGACACAGGACGATCAGGTTGTCCAAGATGGCGAGCCCTGAATCGACCCGGCGAACCAGAACGAGTTCCGACGTAGTGGGGCCGCTCGTGCAACCCTTTGATTGACAGCGACCTGCCAGCGCTAGCGCTAGATAGCGTACTTCCGCGCTAGGCACCTCCGTCGGCAGTGTGTCTGTGGTGCCGTAAAACCAATTCAGTGACTGAGGGGACTGCCAGGCCGACAGCCACTCCCGCTTCCCACGGTTACAGGGCGGGCAGAGGATCTGCCAATTCGATCCGTCGTACGGGTCGCCCGCGAGACACCACGGAAGGATGTGGTCCAGCGTTTCATCCGCTCCTCCCGCGAACGGGACACCGCAAACGGCACAGCGATTTGCTTGCCTCTCAAGCAGCGCACGATAGGTGCCTCGCCTCAGCGCCCGAACACCCTCAATCCCCATCTTTCGCTGTCGCGCGTACGGTTCTCGCAGGACCGAATCGTAGTACTGATCTGCGAGTTGCTTCAAAACGCCGACGAGTCTTTCGTCCAGCGCTACCCCCAACTCAGAGAGATGTGTCCGAATGATTGGCTTGATTCGGTCGTCGGGCCGCCGTCGAGCGAGCGCCAAGATCGGCATCAAGCCGAACACTAGTGGTACGACCCGGAGTCTCTCGTATTCCGTCGTCGCCAGAAGCTTCTGTTGTCTTGCGGGAGTGCGGTCAAACACCCGAACAAGCAGAGCAATCGCGTCCTTATCCCGCAGTCTGTCCGGTGACAAGGCCTGACTTACCATACCCGTAGTTGCCCTTGGACGTTATGAGTTTGGTAAAGCAGTCCTGGAGAGCCTTCCGCCCAGGACCGATGCTGAGGGATTTGGACGCCCACGTTGTGCCGAAGAACTCGGGAGGGAACCACTCGACAAATTTCTTAGCGCGCCTTTGAAGCTTGTCACGCAGTTCACGCCGGACTGCTTCGGGTTCCGCACTTCGAGCCTGGAAGAACTCCTCATCCTGTCCATTCACGTGGTCAAAAAAGGCGGACTGCAATTCGAACAGGACGATAGCGACCATCAGGTTCGAGTGACCGACCTCCCAGAGGAAATGGCCCGGCACATCGGATGCCTTGTCCCGATACGCGTCGTGGACCGTCTTCCAGAAGTCTAGGAAGAAAAGACCCCAATCCTGATTCTTCCATCGCTCGACGCGAAGCTTGTGATCTCGCTTCTTGGGGATGTCGGGATAGAGGTTGGGAAGTATCTGACGAAAGACTTGATGGTGAGCGTCGAACCAACCTTGGGCCAAGCGAACCATCGTCTTGTACCCGATCTTCGACCTGTCTTTCTTCTCTGTCAGGTTGACGAGGTCCTTGAATGGACTCTCGTCGTGAAAATGAACAACCTTCATGAGCTCGTACTCGACAACGTTCACTCCCGCCTGCACGAGCCGGTCCTGCAGATCCCCGAGTTCCTTTTGAGTTAAGGAGAGCGCAGCGTTGTTCGTTATGAACTGATCTTCGATACCTTCCTGCGTGTAGTTCACGACCGTAAACTGGAATACTTGCTCGGCCCACTCGCAGTCGAACAGCGCGCACACCGCAAATGGAACCCCGCGTTCGCAGCGTTCGGCGCCCTTCAGGCGGTGCTGGCCATCGATTACTGTGGCTGGCTTCGCGAGGTCACGCAGAGCGTCCCGATTTGCGGCCCGCCAGGTCGGATCGTCGAGCCGAGCGTCCAGCTTCATGAGCAACGACCGGCCTAGCTCAATCTGGTGGGCCGACGGCACGACCACATCATCATCGTTTTCGGGGTCGACGGCGACGTCTTCCGGGACCGGATCTTCTGCGGACTCATCGATTCCCGGCGATCTTGCTAGTCGATGTTTGATTTGAGTGCGGATCGTTGAGACGATCGCTTCGTCGTCCATCTCAGCCGGGGAAGGCACGCTGAGCTTGCAGTGCCGAATGGTGTCGCCTTCGGCTCCGCTCGTGAAGGTCAACTTAGGCCGGGAAGCGTTCCCGTTCGGTTGGGGATGCACACCAACCACTATCGCTGTCGGAGACTGGTTCAACGGGACCTCGAAGAAGCGCTTCGCCTTCTCAACCCGTTTGTCGTCCCACGTCCGCTGAAATCCCATCATCTCTGCGTCCGACGAACGGCGCGGAATTCCCGCCCACTCCAAGATCTCTTCGGCTGGCGCCACGAAGGAAACGATCCAGGGGGAACCGGGGTCTGTGGCCTGTCGATACGCTATCCCGTCGTAAGTCTTCGTCGTCATCGTCCCCTCGTCGGTGCGCGGCCGCACCGAGACCTCCGTGCGTTCCAGACCGTTCCAAGCACGCTTCGAAATGAGTACAGAAGCGCCGTCAGCGACGAGAGTACACCGAGGACACGTGTGGCCACAAGGCCCCGGCTCGGCTCAAGGACCCGGATCGGCTCGATGTCACATGGTGATGCCTGTGCGCCTGTTCTCTAGGGAGGTAGCAATGGCGAATGAGAAGGCTCCCTCGACCGAGCACCAAGAAGGACTTTGGGACGCAAACGACGTCGCTCAGTTCCTGAAAGTGAGCCGGTCGTGGGTGTACCAGCGGGCGGAGTCAGGCACGATCGCGTGTCTCCGCGTCGGCGGCTTGATCCGCTTCGATCCGGAGGTAGTCCGGGCGTTTGCACGGGGCGAGCGAGGGTCATCCAAAGTTCTTCCTTTCTCTGCTTGCCCGTCGAGAAAGAGCGGTTGACTGTGCGCGGGATAGAGCGATGCTGATGGGCGTGATCGGGCTCGGAGCCCAAGACCTGATCGGCGCAGCGGGGAGCAGGTAGCCGTGGCGTCCATCTACCTCAAGCGGCAGACGTGGTACCTGAGGGTCCGCGACGGCTCCGGCCGGTGGGTCTCTCAGGCGTCGAAGGCCACGACCAAGACCGAAGCGCGGCGACTGGCGGCCGAACTCGAACGCCACTTCGAGCGGCAGAGGATGGGGCTGGAACCGGCGAGCCTCGATGAAGGCTCGGGGACGGTCGCACAGCTCATGGCCTGGTGGATCGACACGTTCCTCCGTCACAAGCCCTCGTTCGAAAGCTCGATCTCGACAATCCGGAAGCACATCGTCGAGTCGAAGCTGGGGCGGTTGGGGCTGGCGGAGGTCTCGCCGGGCAAGATCGATCTGTTCCTGACCGAGAAGGAGCGCGTGCTCAGCCCTCAGAGCGTGAACCACCTGCGGGGGTTCTTGCGACGCGCGTTCAACCTGGCGCGCCGGATGGAGAAGTTCCCGCGGCCGAACCCGGTCGTGGACGTCCCCAAGCGAAAGGTGCCGAAACGGCTACCGGACTATCTGCGAACGCAGGAAGTGCCGCCGCTTCTGGCGGTGCTCGCCCCGAAGTATCGGGCCCTCTTCGCGACCGCGATCTACACGGGCATGCGGAAAGGCGAGCTGTTCGGGCTACGGAAGTCCGACGTGGACTTCGCCTCAGGGATGATCACCGTCGCCCACTCGCACGACCGCGATACCACGAAGGGGAACCGCGCCGAGGCGATCCCGATCAGCACAGAACTCGAGCAGTACCTCCGCTGGGCGATCACCGCCTCGCCATCTGAGCTCGTCTTCCCCGGTCGAGACGGCAAGATGTTCCACAAGCGGACGCAGCTCGAGCTCGTGCTCCGGCGGGCGATGCGCAAGGCGAACCTCGTCACCGGCTATGTCCACAAGTGCCGGCGCAAGGGCTGCGGCTACCAAGAGCCGACCGCCGACCAGAACCCCCGCCGGTGCCCCAAGTGCAAGTTCAAGCTCTCGGCCATCGGCCAGGTTCGCCCGATCCGCTTCCACCACCTCCGCCACACGACGGCCTCCCTGCTGCTCATGAGCGGCGCCGACCTGGCGGCGGTCCAGCGGATCATGCGCCACCAGGACCCGCGGACGACGACCGAGTTCTACGGCCACTTGGCGGCGCACTACCTGAAAAAGGAGATCGAGCGCCTCTCCTTCGGCCCGCCCCTCGGGGAACCCGCCACGTCGCCGCCACAGCCGGCGCAGGAGCCCCGTTTGTCGCTCGTGGCGGGCGGTGCCCCGGAGCCGCCGCTGCCCGCCCACACGCGCGCCGACGCGCGCGCAGCGGCTCCGTTTGTTACCCGGTTGCTACCCACCCCCAGAAAGGGCCGCGCACCGTCGGTCCGGCGTGTAGCCGTTGGAAAGGATCCGCGCGCACTTAGCTCGGTCGGGGCGAGAGGATTCGAACCTCCGACATTCTGCTCCCAAAGCAGACGCGCTACCAGGCTGCGCCACGCCCCGTCGAGAGGGGAATATACACGACGGGGGTCAGGGGGTGCGGTAGAGCGAGGGGAAAAGGTCGTGCAGGTGGTCCACCTTGGGGGCGTCGTTGAAGGCGATGTAAGGGTCGTGGGGGTGGCGGGCGGCGTAGTTCTGGTGGTAGGCCTCCGCGGGGTAGAAGGCCTGCAGGGGCACCACCTGGGTGACGATGCGGGTGGGGAATGCCTTGGCCTGGGTGAGTTGGGCGATGTAGGCGTCGGTGACGCGCTTCTGGTCGGGGGTCGCGTAGAAGACCACGGAACGGTACTGGGTCCCCTCGTCGGGGCCCTGGCGATTGAGCTGAGTGGGGTCGTGCGCCACCGAGAAGAACACCTGCAGGAGCTGGCCGTACGTCACCTTCGAAGGGTCGTAGGTCACGCGCACGGATTCGGCGTGGCCGGTGTCGCCGGTGCTCACCAGCTCGTACTGGGCGGTCTTGCCGTCGCCGCCCGAGTACCCGGACGTCGCGTCGATCACGCCGTTCACGTGCTGGAACACGGCCTGGATGCCCCAGAAGCAGCCGCCGGCGAACACGACGGTCTCCTTGCTGGGCTTGGCGGCTCTGGGCAAATCCGACGCCGGCGCGGGCAGCGCGGTCGGGCCTCGGTCGCGGGCGAGCGCGCAGCTGGTGGCCAGGCCGATGGCCAGGGCGGCGGCGGGAACCATCAGCAGTCGGGCGAAGCGCGTCATGGTGGAACCTCCCATGTATTCGATACGCGGAAGCGTCCGATTGGTTACGTTCCGGCGTACCACTCGTAGCCCTGGTCGCTCCAGTAGCCACCGTTGCGCTCGGGCAGGAACAGGATGCGTGTCAGGTACTTGGTGTTCTTGTAGCCGAGCTTGACGGGCGAATAGACGCGGGCCGGCGCGCCGAACGCGGGGCTCAGCGGCGCGCCATCCTGGCCGTACACGACCAGGGTCTGCGGGTGCAGGGCGCTCTCCAGGTCCCAGCTCTCGTGATAGTCGTCGTCGAACGACTGGAAGTCGACGTAACGCGCGTCGGGGAGCAGCTCGGCCCGCCGCGCGAGCTCGCTCAGCCGCACGCCCGTCCGGACCGACACGGCCGACCAGCCCTCGACGCAGAAATGCTCCAGCCGCAGCTCGGCGCGCGGCAGCGCCGTCAGCTCCGCCAGGGTGAGCTGCACGGGGTTCTTGACCAGGCCGCCGATCTCCAGCCGCCAGACCCCATGCTCGGCCGGGTTCCAGACGGGCACCTCGTCCGACACGAAGTATGACGGGAACTTTGCCCCGGCCAGACGCGCGCCCGCCGGCGCGTCGTTCATCGCTCGGTGCCGGAACAACGCGCGCTCCACCCGCTCGTTCCAGCGCGTCGCCGCCGACAGGACCGACTGCGCCGACTTGGGCCCCTCGGAGTTGCAGGCGGCCAGCGCCAGCGCAGCCAGACCGCCCGCGCCTCCGGCCAGAAAGGCGCGCCGATCCATCCCCAGCTTCTCGGCGGCGTGGCGGAGGCGAGGCCCAGGCAACCAGAGCTTGCTCACGGCTCGTGTGACTCCGGGGGCGGTTCGGGCGGCGCCAACTCGGGCGGCGGCGGCGGGGTCGCGGGCGGTGGCGGCGCCTCCTCGTGCGCGGGCGCGCCCGCCGCGAACAGGTGCACGAACGGTCGGGCGTTGCGCGCCTCGGGCGATCGCCGCGGGTTGTAGCGGCCGGTCACGATCGCCCGCAGCGAGTACGGATCGACGGCGAACACCATGAAGACGTGCCCGGCGGTCAGCACGACCAGCGCCAGCATCGCCAGGAAGTGCCAGTAGCGCGCCCACACGAACCCGCCCAGCAGGTGCGTCAGCGGCGCCAGCTGCACGGGCTTCCAGATCGCCAGCCCCGAGATCACGGCGGCCACGCCAAACAGCGGCATCGCGAAGTAGGCGCTCCTCTGAAGCGAGTTGTGCTTCCCCTGGCGCGGATGGTCGCGCCGCAGCGCCAGGTAGAACTTCACCATCTGGAATGCGTCACTGAATGTTCCGCGGCGCGGGACCAGATCGCGCCACTCGCCGTGCAGGTAGATGAACCCCAGGTAGCAGAGGCCGTTCACGACCAGCAGCCACATGGCGGCGAAGTGCCAGCGACGCGCGCCGGCCAGCCAGCCGCCGAAGGTCAGCCACTCGGGGATCTTGTGGCCCGCGAACGGGTAGCAGCAGAAGGTCTCGCCCTTGCGCGCAAAGGCGGGGTAGCTGTTGAAGATGCGCAGCCCGCTGCCGATCATGATGAACAACGCCAGCGCGTTCACCCAATGGGTGATGCGCACGACGAGGTGATGGCGGCGGTTGGTGACACCCATCGCGGGCTGCGCGTCGGGGCGGCCGTTACTTCTTGTCCATGTCGCCGCCGCTGTCGGCTCCCTTGTCCTTCTTCTTGCTCTTCTTCTTGCTGCTCTTCTTCATGTCGCCGCCGCTGTCGCCAGCCGGCGGTTCGTCGGCGGCGCGGGCGATCGTCCACGAAGCCGGCAGGGTGATGGCCAACAGCAGGAAGCAGGCGCGAATCAACGTCATGATCGTCTCCTTGTCTGGGTCGCGCGCCCTCACCGCCGGCGCGCCGCGGGCATGATACCGCCGTTTTCGGGCGCGCTAGCGCAACTCGAGCTCGTAGGGGAGCCGGGCCTGGTAGCCGCTGTCGCCAGGCTGCAACAGGAACGGGGCCAGCAGGCGGGCAGCCGCCTTCAGGTCGCCGTTCAACAGCCGCGCCGGTCCGGGGGCCGGCGGTGCCGGCTCTTCGTCGGCCGCCTCCGCGATCGCCGACGTCGCGCGCGCGACCTGGTGCAAGAGCCCTTTTTCCTCGGGCGGAAGCAACAACAGATCGGGCATCTCATCATTGGCCAGCGGCACGCCGCCCAGGCGCGCGGCCTCGTCGATCGCCGTCGAGAGCCCGCCCATCCGATCGACCAGGCCCAGCGGCATCGCCAGCGCGCCGGTCCAGACGTGCCCTTCCCCGATCGCGTTGACGCGCGCGACGGTCAGCCCCTGGCGCTTCCGACCGTCGGCAACGGTCTGTAGGAACAACCCGTAAAGGTGGTGAATCTCGTCCTCTGCCAGCGCGCGCTCCGCCTCGGTCCAGGGCCGGTATGACGACAGCAGGTCGGCGTGGGCGCCGCGCCGGTAGGTCTCGACGTTCAGCCCCAGACTGCCGATCAACTTTTGAGCGTCGACCTTGTACCCGAACACGCCGATCGATCCGCTGAGCGTGGACGGCTCGGCGTAGATCACGTCGGCGGGCGCCGCGATGTAGTAGCCCCCGGACGCGGCCATGTCACCCATCGACACGACGATCGGTTTGCCCGCCGCGCGCACCTGCTTGATCTCGCGCGCCAGCACGTCCGACGCGAAGGCCGAGCCGCCCGGGCTGTTCACCCGCAGGACGACGGCGCCCACGCTGGGATCGCGCCGGCACCGCTCCAGCGCGGCGGACAGCGTGTCCGATCCGGCGAAGCCGCCCATGCCGAACGGCAGCTCGGCGCTGGGGCCGTCCACCATCGTGCCGTCGACGAACAGCACCGCCACGCGCCGCCCCGGCCAGGCGATCGGCCGCTCGGGCGAGGCGTCCGCGTCGCGGAGCGGCACCGGCCGCCGCAGCAGCGCCGCCATCGCGCCCTCCAGATCGCCCTCGGCAGCGATGCCGTCGACCAGACCGGCCAGCACCGCCGCGCCGGGGACGAACACGCCGCGATCGACCAGCGTCCGCACCACGGCGCCGCTCATGGCGTGCCCGGCGCGCGTGCGATCGACCGCGATGGTCTCGGTCACCCGGCCATACACGTCGTCCAGCAGCTGGTTCCGGTTGGCGCGCACGGCCGGCGACTGCTCGGTCATGATGAACGGCTCCATGGCGCCCTTGTAGGCGCCCACGCGCACCAGCTCCAGCTGCACGCCCAGCCGATCCATCGCGCCCTTGTAGAACATCACGCTCTGCGAGATGCCGGTCAGCGCCAGCGATCCGGCCGGGTGGATGAGGACCGCGTCGCAGGCCGCCGCCAGGTAGTAGTCGCGCGTCGATGGGAAGGTGACGTAGGCGGCCGTCCGCTTGCCGCGCGCCCGCAGCGCGCCGATCAGCTCGCGCAGCTCCTCGACGCGCCCGTAGCCCAGGTCGACCCCCTCCATCTTGAACAGCACCGCCACCGCCGCGCGGTCCAGCGCCAGCGCGCGCAGCCGGCGCACCAGGCGGAAGAAGTCGCGGTCGTCGTGGATCCCTTCCAGCCGGATCCGCGCGACGTAGCTGGGCGCGACGGCCCCGGGCGAGCGCGCGCCGTCCACCCGCAGGCGTCCCGCGAAACCGACCGTGTGGACCGGCGGGACCGGCACCTCGGACGGCGCCGGGCCGATGGTGCTGCTGCCGCTCCCGGCAAAGTAGCCCTGCGTGGCGAGAATCAACCCCAGGTGATCGAGGTCGATGGTCAGCCCCAGCCCCGCGTTCGTGTAGGCGCTGCCGCTGAACGCGCCGTCGCCGTAGGCCGGGACGCGCTCGGCCTGCGCGTACAGGCCGAAGCCGCCCGTCACACCGACGACGACGCGCGCCCAGGGCACGACGCGCGACCAGGCATCGCCGCCGGCGTGCGCGGCGCCGAGCGCGATCTGCAGCCGCCGCGTGCCGAGCGGCCGGTAGGCGAGCTCGCCCGTCCACAGGCGTGGAAGCCCGGTGGCGCGCGAGGAGGGCAGTGGCTGGTTCACGTCCTCGATGGTGAACGCGGCCGCCAGGTGGCGGCCGGCCAGCACCGACAGGCCCAGATCGAAGGTGTCGCTGCCGGCGAACGCGCCCTCCCAGGTGTGGGCCCACGAGGCGCCAACCGCGCCGTACCGGCCCAGCCGCAGCCCGACGGCCAGCCGCAACGTCGTATGATCGTCGATGGGCGCCTCGCCCGTTCCGATCACGCGCGTCAGCGCGAACCCGACGCCGCTGGACCAGAGCGGGGCGGCCAGGTACAGGCCGGCGCCGCGCCGCGGAATGGTCGCCCCCTGCCCCGCCGCCGACCCCACCAGCTCGGCATCCGCGGCGGGCATCAAGGCCAGCGCCGCCGGGTTCAGCTCGGTGTCGGTCGCGTCACCGAAACCGGCGCGCGTCGCTTCGGGGATGAAGGGACCGCGCGTCGGGCGCAGATCGGGGTCGCTGGCCTGCGCGAAGGCGCGCGAGCCGGAGAAAAAACACATCGCCGCCGCAAGAACCACCGCGCCGGCGCGCCATCGAAGGGGCGAACGCATGTCGTGGCGGCGGAGTATAGTCGTGCGACGGCACATGACGGAAACTTGGGATCGTCCGCCGCCCAACGTCCCCACCGCCGAGCTCTTCGAGCAGTGGCTGCCGCAGGCGTTCGTCGCGGCCGGGCTGCGCGCTCCGCCGGGCGCGCCGCGCCTGCGCGTCAGCATCTCGGGGGCCACGGCTGGCGCCTGGGATCTGGACGCGCGCGGCGACAGTCTGGCGGTCGCTTCGGCCGGCAGGGAGTCGCCGGACATCTGGCTGCGCCTCTCGGAGGCGGACCTCCGCGTGGCGCTGGGGGCCGACGATCCCGATCTGCCGGCCATCGCGCCGGCCGGCTGGTCGATCCGCGACCTGCTGGTGGTGCAGCCGGCCGACGTGGATCTGGTGCGTCAGGTGTCCGGCCGGATCGCGGTCGAGATCCAGGGGCGCCGCCGTCGCCGGTGGGTGCTGGACGTGGGCTTCGGCGCGGCCGGGGTCAGCGCCGGTCGCCCTCGCACCACGGTGCGGCTGGACGCGCCGACCTTCGAGGGGCTGCGCCAGGGCGCCATCGCGCCCATGCAGCCGCTGATGGACGGCCGCCTCAAGATCGAGGGCGACCGCGCGCTGGCGATGCAGCTACTGCTGCTTGTCGGGAGCCGGCTCAGCCGGCGCTGACGCGGGCGGCGGCGTCTCGGACGGCGGCTCGCGCGCCGGCGGCTCGCGAGCGGGCGGGGCCTCGTCGGGCGGCGGCTCCTTGGCGACCGGCGGCTCGGCCTTGGCCGGCTTGTCGGTCCGCTCGGGCTCGGGGGCGGCACTCGGCTCGGGCTTCTCGGCGGGGGCTGCCTGCGCCGGCTCCTGGTTCGCCGGCGCATCCGCCGGGGTTGGCGCGGCGGCCGGCGGCTGCGCCTCGGCGCTGGTCGCGCTGGCCGCCGCCGGCGTGGGACGCGGCCCGGCGCTCCGGTGCACGCGCGGCGATCGCGAGGACGTGACGGCCGCGGCCGCCGCGTGCCGGATCTGCTGCAGATCGTGGGTCAGGGCCGGGTCGTCGGGGTGCAGGGCCAGGGCCTTCTCGTACTCCGCCGCGGCCGCCGCGTACTCCCTGGCGCCCGCCAGGCTGTCGGCGACCAGCGCGTGCGAAGCCGGGTCGGACGGCGCCAGCGCCAGGGCCTGGCGCGCCCACCGCACGGCGTCGGTCGGCTTCTGCGCCGTGAGCGACGACTGGGCCCGCGTCCGCAACGCCGCGACCAGCTCCGCCTCGCCGCCCGCGTGGGCGTCCAGCGCCAGCGCCACCCGGTAGTGCGAGACGCCGTCGTCGATCTGGCCGCGATCCAGCTCGGCTTCAGCCCGCTGAACCAGCTGCCCCTTGGCGCGCGCGGCCAGGGTGTCGGCGATCTTGGCGCCGCCGTCGGCGCGCAGCCCAGCCAGGTGCTCCTTGAGGGCGGGCACCTGCGCAAAGGTGAACTTGTCGGCCAGCATCGATTCGACCTCGGCGACGCCCAGCCGCAGCCGCTCGGCGCGCCGCTCGGCCTCGCTGGGGGCGGCGGCGCTCGACGAGGCCGGCGGCGTGGCGCTGGCGGCCTCGCGCTCGGCCACGCTCCAGGGGAGACGCCGGTAGATCGGGACCGCGGCGGCCCCGGCCAGCACCAGCACCACCAGCGCGCCGGCCCACTTCCGCCCGCCGGCCGGCGGAGCCGTGGGGCCCGAGCCGCTGCGTGGCCGCGGCGCGGGTCGGTCGTCGCTCCAGCTCGGCGAGGCGTCGTTCGGATAGGCAATCGCGGGCGGCCCTTCGATGGGCGGCTGCTGCGCCGGCGCGTCGGGCGGACCCACCGGCTCCAGCACCAGTGGCGTCGCGCGCGACTGCTCGTGGTCGCGCAGGCCCAGCAGGTCGGACACGGCGCGCGGGCGGCCGTACATCGACTTCGCCAGGTCGTACTCCAGCTGGCCCATCGTCTGGTAGCGGCGCGCCGGGTCGCGGTCCAGCGCGCGCACCACGATGCGATCCAGCTCTTCGGGGATGTCGGCCTTCAGGCCACGCGGGGGGATCAGCTCCTTGTCGCGATTGAGCTGGGGCGGCGACCCCGACGCCATCTCGTAGATGAGCGCGCCCACCGAGTAGATGTCGCTGCGGTGGTCGACCGCGCCCCCCTCGGCCTGTTCGGGGGCCATGTACTCGGGGGTCCCCATCGCCACGCCGGGGTTGGTCAGCCGGCGCGCGCGACTCATGCTGCGCGCGATCCCGAAGTCCAGCACCTTGACGAAGTCGGCCTGCCCGTCGCGCGCGACCAGGAAGATGTTCTCCGGCTTGAGGTCGCGGTGGATGACGCCGGCCGCGTGGGCCGCCGCCAGCGCGCGGCAGATCTGGATGGCGATCCCGCAGGCCCGGGCCGAGTCCAGCCGGCGCTCGTGCGACAGCACGTCGGCCAGGTCGATGCCGTCCAGGTGCTCCATCACGAAGTACGCGCAGCCGTCCTCGGTCGAGCCGAAGTCGGTCACGTCGACGATGTGCGGGTGTCCGATGCGCGACGCGGCGCGCGCCTCGCGCCGGAACCTCTCGACCAGGTCCTGCTGGGTCGAGTAGGCGGGGTGCAGGATCTTGATGGCGACGCCCTTGCCGATCTCGACGTGCTCGCCGGCGTAGACCGTCCCCATGCCCCCCTCGCCGATCTTGCGGAGCACGCGATAGCGGCTGTCGATGACGCGACCGGTGAAGTCGACGCCCAGCGAGTCCTCTTCCTTGGGGAACTCCAGCTTCGTGCTCCCCTGCTCCAGCGCCGCCAGCGGCACCGGCATCCGCGGCACCGAGGTGCGGCCGGTCATCGGCGCGAACAGCGGCGCGGCCTCGTCCATCAGGCGATCGCGCTCGGTGCGCTCGTCCTTCATCACCTGCTCGTACAGGCCGCGCAGGAACTCGGCGGCGCGCTCGGCGTCGGCCCGCGGCGAGATCTGCGTGATGATCTCGGACAGCGCCTTGCGCATCTCCTCGGCCGACTGGAACCGGTTCTCGCGCGCCGGCGCCAGCGCCTTCATCAGCAGGGTGTCCAGGTTGGGCGTGATCCAGGGCGCCTTGGACGACGCCGGCTGCACGCGCGGATGACGCACCAGCGACATGGCGGTCGCCGGGTCCAGGTTCGCCAGCTGCAGGTACTGGTGTCCGGTGACCAGCTCCCACAGGACGATCCCCAGGCTGTAGACGTCGCTGCGCGCGTCGGCCGATTCGCCGCGCGCCTGCTCGGGGGACAGGTACGACGCCCGCCCGAACACCACGCCGGGCGCCGTGTTCTCCTGCTTGAGGACGCTGCGCGCCAGACCGAAGTCGGTCAGCTTCACCTCGCCGAAGTAGCTGATCAGGATGTTGGGGGGCGCCACGTCGCGGTGCACCAGCCGGAGGTCGGCGTGGCTGTGGACGTAGGCCAGGGCGCGCGCGATCTCGCGGCCGATATGGAGCGCCACATCGAGCGGGATGCGCGTGCGCGTGCGCACGCAGCGGTTCCAGATCTCGCGGAGATCCTTCCCCTCGACCAGCTCCATCGCGATGAAGAACTCGCCCTCGACCTCGCCGGCGTCCAGCGTCGGCACCAGGTTGGCGTGCGACAGGCGAAGGACCACCTTGGCTTCGTCGAGGAAACGGTTCGCCTTGGTCCGATCGGTCTTCTCGGCGATGACCTTCTTGACGACGCAGAGCTTCTGGAAACCGATCTCGCCGGCCGCGGCCAAGTAGATCGCTCCCATCCCGCCTCGCGCCATCGGCTTGAGCAGGACGTACTTCCCGAACTTCAGTGGAAATGTCTCGGCCATTACAGGCGCCGGCCCCGGATCGTAGGCCATCAGGGCGGCGGACGCGAGCCGTTCGTCATCCGGGATGAGCGATTTGGGCAGGTCATTCGCCGATTTCCAGGTCGCGGTCCGCCACACTGCCCCGAAGTGCCGCCACCCTGTCCCGGGCAGGCAAGATAGCCCCTTTCAGGACGTTTCGCAGGGCGTCGACGGCCCGAACCCGACTGGCCAGGGGGGCTGACGGATCGTAGGTCTGACCGGGCAGCTCAGCAATGGACCCCGCCGGCGCTGCCCGCCGGAGCGCGCGCCAGGCGAGCTCCCGGACCGCCGGGTACGGGTCGCCCTGCATCGCCTCGAGCAGAAGCCCCAGCCGCCGCCCCTGCACGTCGGGGTCCGCGCTGGCCGGGGCCCGGCCGATCGCGTCGGCCGCCACGGCCCGCGACAGCGCCTCGCCGCCCAGGATGGCCTGCCGGGGCGCGGTCCCATCCAGCGGTCGGACCATGGGCGGGTAACGGGGCGGCCCCCACATGGCCGAAGCGGCGGTCTCGGCCCACTCGGCCGTCCGGTCGACGTGACAGCCGGTGCAGGCGTCGGGGCGTCCGGCGGCCGCGTTACGGGCCGGGTCGGGCACCTCGATCCGGTGGCTGCGGTGGACGTCCAGCACACCGTAAACGATTCGCGGCATGTGGCAGTCGACGCAGCGGACGCCCTGGCCGGCGGCGTGGTGCGAGTGCGCGGACGCCGCTGTGTCCGTTGCCAGCGCCCGGTGACAGCCGGCGCACTGGCCGTCCGGCTTGGCGGCGAAACGCGCGCGGATCTGGCCGCGCGGGTCACCCTCGTGCATGCCGTGGCAGTCGGTGCAGGTCATCGTGCCGCGCATCGTGCAGGGGGACTGCAAGAGCCCCTGGTATTCGTAGGCCGTCAGCCGGGGCGTGCCGTCGGCCCAGAAACGTCCGGCGAAGGCCGTCTGGTCGCCCCGAAGCGGGGTGTCGCGCCAGAGGGGCGCGCTCTCCAGCGCCAGGTCGTCGCCCGGAACGAAGGGATCGCCGCGCGACAGAAAAGGTCCAACGTCGTCCGCCATCCGCTGGCCGTGGCAGCGTCCGCACAGATCGGCCGCGCGGCCGGGTGACAGCCGCGACGGGTTCACGATGGTCGGATCGGCGATGTCGGCGGAAGAAAGGCGCGCGCGGCGGGCCGGGTCGGCGTTGCGGGCCACGTGCTCGGCGCCCGGCCCGTGGCAGGCCTCGCAGGCGATTCCCAGCTCGGCGACCCTGGTCGCGAACCGGCCGGTCCCCGGATCGCGCGCCGGGTTGGGGGCCACGTTGTGGCAGAAGACGCAGTTGTCGTTCCAGCGCGTGACGTGACGATCGAAGTCCCCCCCGCCGAACACCGGCCGCCCGTCCGCCGGGGCGCTGCCGGGCGCAGGGTCCGGATCTGCGAACAGAAACGCGCTGGTCATGGGAAACCAGCGGCGATCGGCGACGTTCCAGGCCACCGGCAACCGCCAGTACGAGTCGCCGATGCGGGTCAGATACTGCTGGTAGCGGTGCGAGCCGACCGTGCGATCGACGCGGACCACGCGATCGGCCGGGCCGGGGCGGCTGAACGTCACGCGAAAGCCGCCGTCGGCCGAGCGATCCATCCGGGCCGTCACGCCGGCCACCGCCAGCGTCGCGCCGCTGTAATCGCCCTCGACCGTCTCCGGCGTCGCCTCGGTCGTCATGGTGCGGTGAAACGTCCGCTTCCAGCTGGCGAAGTTGTCGAGGTGGCAGTCGCGGCAGGCCGCCGACCCGACGTACGCGACGCCGTGCAGGTCGACCGGCGTCGCCAGCTCGACCGTCAGCCGATGCCTCCGCACCGCCGCGCGCGCGCCGAGCGCCGCCAGCCCAGCCGTGAGAATACCCGCGGCGGCGAAGACCCAGCGCCGGGAGCGCACCACCGGCATATTACCCGGCGGCGGCGACTACATCCGCTTTTGCGCGAGCGAGAGGCCGGTCTTGGCGCTGGCGTTGTCGGGATCCAGCTTGAGCGCGCCCTCGTAGGCCTTCACGGCCTCTTTGTACTGGCCCAGGCGGAAGTGGGAGTCGCCCAGCAGGACGCGCGCCTTCACGCCGCCGCCGCGCTCGACGGCGAGCTGAGCCGAGTGGACCGCCTCGGTGTAGTTCTTCTCCTGGAAGGCGATCTCCGCCAGGCCCAGCATGGCCACACGGCGGTCCCGCTTGGACTTCGCGAGCTTCTCGAACAGGGCGCGCGCCTCCGGGAACCGCTCGGCATGAAGGAGACGTTCGGCGTCCTCGAGCATCCGGCGGCTCTCGGCGGCGGTCGTCCCGGCCGGGCGGGCCTTGCTGCGCGCGGCGCTGTCGCCGTCGTCGGCCCGCGTGTCCTCCTTGGCGGGCGCGGCCTCGGCCTCGTCGTCGGCGGCCTCTGGCTCTTTCTCGGGAGCCGGGGCCGCGACGGCGGCCGGAGGCGCGGGGGGCGGCGCCGGCACCTGCACCGCTGGAGGCGGCGGCGCAGCGACGGGCAGCGTCGGCGGCGTGGGGAGCGCGACCGCGACGTGATGCCCGTGGCGGTGGTGAAGCACGGCGCTGGTCACCAGGTAGCCGACGAACAGCACCAGCGCGCTCGCGGCGCCGATGATGATGCGCGGCCGCAGGGCCTGCACGCGCATCCGCTGATAGAGACCGCTCGCCTGCGCCGCGCCGCCGCGCAACGCGCCCATCACGCCGGCCTGGGGGAGCTTCTCGGACTCGACCGGCGGCACGTAGCCGAAGCCCGGGAACAGCGTGTTCGCCAGGTTCGACAGCTCGCGCCCCATCTCGTCCATCGACCGGGGCCGGTCGTCCGGCTCCCTGGCCAGCGCCCTGGTGATCAGCGCGTCCAGCTCCGCTGGAATGTCGCCGCGAATCGTCGACAGCGACGGCGGCATCGTGGTGGCCTTCTTGTGGAGGATCTCCATGAAGTTCGACCCCTCATAGGGGGCGTTCCCGGAGAGCATCTCGTAGAGCAGGCCGCCCATCGCGTAGATGTCGGACCGTGGATCGGCCGGCCGCCCCGCTGCCTGCTCGGGGGCCATGTACTCGGGCGTCCCCATGGTCATGCCGGGGCTGGTCAGGCGGCGGCGCGGGTCGCCGTTGGTGTCCTTCTCGTTCTCGAAGTCACCGTCGTTGGCGCTCTTGGCGATGCCGAAGTCGAGCACCTTCACGAAGTCCGGCTGCCCGTCGCGGTTCAGGATCAGCACGTTCTCGGGCTTGAGGTCGCGGTGGATGACGTTGACCTCGTGGGCCGCCTGCAGCGCGCGGCAGATCTGGGCGCCGATGTGCAGCGTGCGCGCGACGTCCAGCTTCCCCTGGCGGTAGATGAGCTCGCCCAGCTCGACCCCCTCCAGGTACTCCATCACGAAGAAGAAGGCGCCGTCGTTGGTGGTGCCCGAATCGGTGACGTCGACGACGTTCGGGTGCGCGATCTTCGAGGCCGCCCGCGCCTCGCGCCGGAGCCGCTCGACCAGGTCGGGGGTCTGGCTGTAGGCGGGGTGAAGGATCTTCAGGGCCACGCGCCGGCCGATGTCGATGTGCTCGGCCTCGTAAACCCGCCCCATCCCGCCTTCGCCGCACAGGCGGCGGACGTAGTAGCGGCCGCCGACGACGCTGCCGATGACGGCGTTCGACAGCGAGCCGCCGCTGGGGTCCAGCGCGCCACGCTCGGCGGTCGTCAGCTGCTGCAGCGGCCTGGGCTTGGGCAGCGCCGGGCGCTCCTTGTTGAAGCGCACCGGGATCGAGAGCACCGTCTCGCGCATGGGGCGCTCCTCGGTGTCGGTCTCGAACTTCTCGGCCGGCGTCTTGGTCTGATCGCCGGCGATCGGCGCCGTGTTGGCCGAGGACGACTTGGCCGAAGGCGGGGCCGAAGTGGTGGCGTACCACTCGCGCGCGCGGGCGATCAGCTGGTCGCGTTCGGCCCGCTCGGCGGCGATGTCCTGGTCGTAGAGCTCGTTCAGGAACTTGGCGACCCGGGTCGCGTCGGTGGTCGGCCAGTTCTGGGCCAGGAATTTCGCCAGGTCGTGGCGCAGGTCCTCGCAGGTGGCATAGCGCTCCTTCAGATCCGGGGCCAGCGCCTTGAGGGCGATGCGGTCCAGCTCGGCGGGCACCCGCGCGGCCCGCCGCGACGGCGGCACGATCTCGGGGTTGCGCACCCGGCGCAAGAGCTCGTCCGAGGTGATCTGGTCCTTGGGCGCCCCTGCCGGCCGCGTCGAGGGGAAAAGCTGGCGACCGGTCAGCAGCTCCCACAGGATGATCCCCGACGCGTAGAGGTCGGTGCGGCCGTCGATCTGCTCGCCGCGCGCCTGCTCGGGGGACATGTAGCTGACCTTGCCGTAGATGATCCCGGGCGCCGTCTTCTCGATCTTCAGCGTCGACGAAGCCAGCCCGAAGTCGGTCAGCCGCACCTCGCCGCTGTACGAGAGCAGCACGTTGGGGGGCGACACGTCCCGGTGAACCAGCTTGATGTCCCCGAACGTGTGGGCGTAGTACAGGCCGCGGGCCAGCTCGCGAACGATGTGGGCGGCCACGTCGACGGGGAAGGCGATCCCTTTCTTGGCACAGCGGTTCCAGGTGGCGCGCAGGTCGCGCCCCTCGACGTAGTCCATCGCCAGGTAGATCTCGCCGCCGGCCTGACCGGAATCGAAGACGGGAACCAGGTTGCCGTGCGAGAGGCGCACGACCACCTTGGCCTCGTCGCGGAAACGCTGCAGGTACTCCTTGTCCGCCAGGTGGGGCAGGACCGTCTTGATGACGCAGAGCTTGGCCGACTCCTCCGGCCCCGACAGCGCCAGGTAGAGCGCCCCCATCCCGCCGCGCGCGAGCGGCTTCAGCAGGACGTAAGGGCCGAAGCGGCGCGGGAACTCGTTCATGTCACGCGCGCGCTTGGGCAGCGGCGGTGGTCCTGCCGGCGCGGTCCCCCCGCGGACCGCGGCCCTTTGGGCCTCTTCCTGGGTTGTGGGGGATCTGATCAGGGCGATGCTCCTGGTGTGACTTTCCAGCATCGGACCACGAGGGCGAGCCAGCGAACAAACAAATGACGGGACGGTACCGCTCGTCATCGACGCAATTCGTCCACTTCTGAAGCGAATGCCCCGTTACAACCGCAACGGGACTCATGGCCACAGCTGTAGGTGGGCATCCGACGTCATCGCCAATTTGGCATTCGTGCTGGGGCCACGAGACAATCGGTAGGTGTCGAAGGCGGGCGAACGATCATCGATCGGGCTGCTGCTGCTGGCTGTCCTGGTGGGCGCCTGCAGCTCGAGCACGGGCACGAGCTCGGGCGCCAGCGGCGGATCGGGGGCGATCGGTCCGAACGGCGCCGGTGGGCAGGCGGGCGCTGCCGGGACGCTGGTCCAGGTCGGCGCCACGAACAATCAGCTCGACCTGCTGTTCGTGGTGGACGACGGCTCGTCCACCGGCACCGCGCAACAGAAGCTGGTGGAACAGGTCCCCGCGTTGCTCCAGGCCCTGCAGGCGCAGGTCGGGCCATCGCTGGACCTCCACGCCGGCGTGGTGTCCACCGACATGGGGATCGTCAGCGACGTGATGTCCTCGATTGGTTGCTCCATGTCGGGCGACGGCGGGTCCCTGCAGCTGTCGTCCCGGACGACGAGCTGTACCGCCAGCTCGCTTCCGGCGGAGCAGTCGTTCCTGAGCAGCGCGCCCGGGGCCCAGAACTTCTCCGGAAGCCTCAGCGATGCGCTCAGGTGCATCCTGCCGCTTGGGCAGACGGGATGCGGCTTCAAGCAGACCCTCGGGTCGCTGGCCCGGTCGCTGGGCGCGGACGGCGCCGCCGGGCCGGCCGCCAACAGCGACTTTCTTCGCACCGACGCCGCGCTGGCGATCGTCATCCTGACCACCGAGGACGACTGCTCGGTCCCGTCGCTGCTGGGCACGCGTCTGTTTTCGCTGAACGGCGCCCCGCAGAGCGTGACGAATCCGCTGGGACCCATCGCCACCTACCGTTGCAACCGGTACGGCCATCTCTGCACCGATCCCGCCACCGGCCAGATCGGCGTGATGCCGCCGCTGGCGGTTCCGGCCGACGCGACCGGTACCCCACCGTCGCTGGCGCTGACCAGCTGCGTCTCCAACGACACCACGGGGATGTTGACGCCCGTCAGCCAGCTGATCGCGGGCCTTCGCGCAAAGAAAGTGCGGCCCGACGATCAGGTCTTCGTGGGGTCGATCGTCGCGCCAGCGTCGCCCTACGGCGTCGTCTGGACCACGCCTTACGCCGGCGCCACCACCGCCCAGTACCAGAACGAGCTCTGGCCTTCGGTGCAGCACTCCTGCGGGCCGGCGGGGGGCGACAACGTGAACCCTTCGGCCACGCAAACCACCACGGACGCCAGCTTCGGCGATCCGGCCGTCCGGATCGCACAGTTCGCCGAGGGCTTCCCACGCCACATCGAGGCCTCGATCTGCGATCCGACGTTTGCCGCCTCGATGCAGTCCTTCGGGGCGGCCATCGGCGCCATGACGGCCGGAACCCGGTGCGTCCCGGACGGCACGCCCCTCGACGGTGCAGGACAGCCGACGTGCACCGTGGTCCAGGTAACGGCGTCCGCGGCGAGCAGCCCGCAGACCGTGGCGGTCCCCAACTGTGCCAGCGACGGCGGGGCCGCGCCCTGCTGGACCGCGCTGGATCCGGACGCCGCAGCCTGCACCGGCAGCGGCGGCTCGCGCCCGATCTCCGTGTCGCCCGCTCCCAGCGGCACCAGCGTCTGGTACAACGTGACGTGCTCGCCTTGATCTCCGACTACGTGCTGGCGATCGACGACACCTGGACCATTCTGCAGGTCATCGAATCAGCCCTGGCCGACATCGGGCTCCGGACGATCGCCGCGAACGACCACGAGCCGGCGCTGGCGCGCGTCCGCGAGGCGGGGACGACGCCGCGGATGATCCTGCTCGACGACTCCATCCCCGGGCGCGACGCAGCCGAGCTCTGCCGGCGCCTGGCCGCCGATCCGGCGCTGGGCCGGGTGCCGGTCGTCTTGATGACGACGCGTGGCCAGGCCGCCGACCTCGAGGCGCGCTTCGCACGGCTGAGCAACCTGGTCGACAGCATCGGCAAGCCCTTCTCGCCCGACGCGCTGCAGGCGGTGGCGACGCGGGTCGCCGGCCGGGGCGCGCCCGCGACGGCTCGCGAGCCGCTGGCCCCACCGACCCCGGGCGGGCTGACCGAGGCGCGCGCGTTCGCCGCCCTCGGCTACGCGCTGGCCGGCGACCTGGACGCCATCCCGATGGGGCAGGTGTTCGAGCTCCTGGCGGAGCAGCGACAGACCGGCGTCCTGCGCGTGCTGAACGCCGCCACCCACGCGCGGGTCGACCTGACGTTCCGGGGTGGCCGCATCGACTTCGGCAACGCCGCGGGCGTGTCCGAGGATCTGATGCTGGGGCGCTTCGTGGTCGAGACCGGGGAGGCCGGCCCCGAAGTGCTGGCGGCCGTGCTCGAGGAGCGGGCCCGGATGCCCGGACCCCTGCCGCTGTTCGGGGCCGATCTGGTGGCGCGCGGCCTGGTGTCGCGGGACGCCCTCACCCGGGCGCTGCTTCGCCAGACGTCGGAGCTGGCCTACGAGACGCTGCGCTGGCCCAGCGGTTTCTTCCACTTCCGCCGCAACGCCGACGCCGGCCCCGCGGCCCGCGAGGCCGCGCTGCAGATCCACGTCGACCGCATGCTGCTGGAAGGCTACCGGCGCATCGAGGAGTGGCGCGTGATCGAGCGCGAGATCTCGACCTTCGACGAGGTGTTCGTGCGCAACGAGACGAAGATCGACGAGCTGCCACGCGGAACCCTGACCCGCGAGGAGCTGGCCGTGCTGGACGAGATCGACGGCCGCCGCAGCGTGCGCGACGTGGTGCGCCGGCTGCGCATGGGCTCGTTCGACGTCTCGAAGATCTGCTTCCGCCTCCGCCGCGCCCGCATGATCCGCGCGAGACTCCCCCCCACGGCGACGTAGCACCTGCGCGCCCTCCCCCGGCACCTACGGTGCCGACCCCTCCCGCTTCGCGGGCGGGGTCCAGACGTTCCGTGCCTCTCCGCGAAGCGGGGAGGCCGACGAGCCGCAGGCTCGGCGGGTGGGGTCCCCGCTCTCAGCCCGCGCTGGCGGCCGGGCCCTCGATCGGGACGTCGGCGCGCTGGAGCTTGTAGCCCATGCCGCGCACCGACTGCAGGCGCTCGCCCAGATCGCCCAGCTTGGCGCGCAGGTTCAGGACGTGCGTGTCGACCGTCCGGACGCGCCCCACGTGCCGGTAGCCCCAGACGCGCGACAGCAGCTCCTGCCGCGTGAAGACACGCCCCACGCGATCGGCCAGGAACCGCAACAGCTGGAACTCGTAGGGGGTCAGACCCAGGGAGCGGCCCCCCTCGTAGGCCTGGCGCATCTCGCAGTCCAGCACGATGTGGCCGTAGCGGACCTGCAGCGGCGCCCCGGGCCGCTTGTCGCGCGCCTGAAGCTGCCGCAGCCGAGCCGCCATCTCGTCCGAGCTGATGGGGATCAGGATGAAGTCATCCGCCCCCATCTCCGGGTCGAGGCCGGAGACCCGGGCCACGTCCAGGCAGAGCAGGATGCGGGTCGCCACCATGTCGGGGCGCTGGCGCAACCGCTTGATGGCGTGGCGACCTATCTCCAGGTGCTCACCTGCCTCGACGACCGCGACGTCAGCGGCCGTGGGCCGCGTGTCGAGCTCGGCGAGATCGTATCCGATGGTCGTCACCTCGTGACCGAGGGCCCGCAACAGAGTCGCGGGAGATTCGGCCCGTGCCTGACTGCGCCCTGGGTCCAGGGTGACGACAATGGCCCGCAATCCAGAACCGGCGATGCGCATGATCCGAGAACCGTCACCGATGAGTCTGGTGAACGACTCAAGAGTAGGCCGCCGTCGGTAAACGGGGGGTTTCGTCGACGCATATTGTATGTAACGTCAGCGCCGCGGATCACGCCCCGTCAGAGTAAGTGTCCTTTCAGTAGACTTCCCATCGACGAGGCAAGAAATATTCCTCGTAGACCCGCAGCGCGTACCGGTCGGTCATTCCGGTGATGAAGTCCCCGACCGCGCGCGACAGGTCTTCGGATTCCGGAATCCCCTTCGGCCAGTGATGGGCGCGGAACTCGTCGGGATGGGTGTGGAAGTAGGCCCAGAGCTCGCTGATGATCCGCTGGGCTTTTTCGAACTCACCCCGGATCAGCGGCCGCTCGTAGACCGCCTCGTACAGGAAGTCGCGCAGCGCGATCAGCGCGTCCAGCACCTCGTCGGTCATGCGAATCTGCCGTTTTTCCTCGAGCTTGGACGCCGACACCATGTCGTTCACCATCCGGGAGATCCGCTCGCTGTGGGTGCGTCCCAGGGTCTTCAGGATCGCCTCCGGCACGGTGGTGGGGTCGACCACCTTGCCGCGGACCGCGTCGTCCAGGTCGTGGTTCACATACGCGACGATGTCGGCGATGCGCACGATCTGACCTTCCAGGGTCATCGCCATGAGGTTCGCGTTGTCCGAGATGATGTGCCCCTTCCCCTTCGAATGCTTGAGGATGCCGTCCCGCACCTCGACCGAGAGGTTCAGCCCCTGCCCCTCGTTCTCCAGCACCTCGACGACGCGCAGCGACTGTTTGACGTGGTGGAAGCCGCCCGGCATCAGCTTGGCCAGCACCTTCTCGCCGGCGTGCCCGAACGGGGTGTGCCCCAGGTCGTGGCCCATCACGACCGCCTCGGTGAGCGACTCGTTCAGGCCCAGGGCGCGCGTCACGGTGCGCGCGATCTGGGCGACCTCCAGCGTGTGGGTGATGCGGGTCCGGTAGTGGTCGCCCTCGGGGGCGAGAAAGACCTGCGTCTTGCCGGCCAGCCGCCGGAAGGCCTTGGAATGAATGATCCGATCGCGATCGTGCTGGAAGATCGGGCGCACCGGATCGGGCGGCTCGGGGCGGTCGCGCCCCTGGCTGGCCCGGCTCTTCTGCGCGAAGCGGGAGAGGACCCGTTCCTCGTCGTCTTCCAGCTTCTCGCGGATGGTCATCGGCGGCCTTTTCTTTTCGGCTTACCACGCGGCTGGTTGCTTCGTCGATCGCCGCGCCGATGGCTTTCGGCCCGGTGCTGCTCCTTGCCGCGCTCGCGGCGGCGGTCACGCCGCCGCGGCCGGTCGCCGTGCGCCGCCCGCTGCCGCGACATGTGATCGGCCAGGGCAAAGTCGACCTGGCGCCGCACCACGCTGACCGACTGGACCTCGACCTTCACGCTGTCGCCCAGCGCGAAGGCCCGGCCCGATCGGCGGCCGACCAGGCGGCAGGCCGCCTCGTCGTAGTTGTAGTAGTCGTCCGACAGCTGGTCGATGCGGATCAACCCCTCGACGAACGGATCGTCGACCTGCACGAAGACCCCGAAGCCGGTCACGCTGGAGATGGTGCCCTCGAAGGTGTCGCCCACGCGGTCGCGCAGGAAGAACGCGCGATAGAGGTCGATCACCTCGCGCTCGACCTCCATGGCCTGTCGCTCGGCAAAGGACGAATCGGCCGCCATCTTCTGCAGCGAGGGCCGGTCGGTGGTGGTCGCCCCCGGCTTGAAGCCGCCGGCCGGCCGCCCCAGCGTCGCCAGCCGCGCCTTGAGCAGCCGGTGAACGACCAGGTCCGGGTACCGGCGGATCGGGGAGGTGAAGTGCAGGTAGTCGGCCGAGGCCAGGCCGAAGTGCCCGATGTTGACGACGTCGTAGGTCGCCTGCTTCAGCGACCGCAGCAACTGGAACGACAGCGCCTTCTCGGCGGCGTGGCCGCGGAACCGATCGAGCACCTTCTTCAGCCCCTTGGGCGTCCGCGCCTCGTCGACGTCGACCGCGATGCCATAGTGCTCGGCCAGGATGGCGAACTCCTCGACGCGCGTCCGGTCCGGGGCGTCGTGGATCCGCCACAGCGTGTCCTCGCCCCGCTCCTGGAAGCTGCTGGCCACGGCCTCGTTGGCGGCCAGCATGAACTCCTCGATCATCGAATAGGCCTGGCGCTCGCCGGGATCGCGCCGCGACTTGCGAATGGCCCGCACCAGGCGCGGGTCGTCGTGATCCAGCTCGACGAACGGCTCGGGCAGGTCGAAGTCCAGCGCGCCCCGGCCCAGGCGCGCGGCGCGCAGCTGCCGGGCCAGCGAGTCCATCGCCCGCAACGCCGGCAAGAACGGCTCGTACTTGCGCCGCTTGCCGCGGGTGTCGCCGCCCAGGGCCGCGGCCACGCCGGGGTAGTCCATCCGCGCCTTCGAGTGGATCACCGCCGCGCAGAAGTCGCGCTCGCCGATGTGGCCCTGGCGATCGATGTCGATCCGCACGACCATGGCCAGCCGATCCTCCTCGGGAACCAGCGAGCACATGCGGCCCGACAGGTGCTCGGGCAGCATCGGGATGGCCCGGTTGGGCAGGTAGATGCTGCAGCCGCGGCGCCGGGCCTCCACGTCGATGGGCGAGCCTTCGCGGACGTAGTGAGACACGTCGGCGACGGCCACCCACAGGCGCGACCCGCCGTGCGGCAGCTTCTCGATGGCGACCGCGTCGTCGAAGTCGCGCGCCGTCTCGGGATCGATGGTGGTGAACGGGACGTGGCGCAGGTCGGTGCGATCGTCGCGATCGCGATCGGACAGCGTGTCGCCGAAGCCGGCCGCGATTCGTTCGACCTCGTCGGGGAAGGCCTCGTCGACGTCGGCGATGGCCAGCACCTTCTCGACCTCGGTGCGCGGGTCGTCGGGGTCGCCCAGGATCTTCAGGACCGCCGCCTCCATCGCACCATCCGGGACGTCCGGGTAGCGGGTGATCTCGGCGACGACGGCGATCCCCTCCTTGGCGCCCAGGGTCGGACCGGACAGGCCGACCAGCCCGGAGATGCGCGGGTCATCCGGCTGCAGCATCTGCTGCCGCCCGCGCCGCACGATCTGGCCCGTGACCTTGGCGCGGCCGCGCTCGATGACGCGCAGGACCCGCCCCTCCAGGCCCCGCGGGCCCATCCAGGATTCGATCTCGACGGTGTCGGCGTCCATGGCCGCGCCGCGGTTGGGCGGCGAGATGTGGACGTCCTCGGACTTGTCGTCGGGGACGACGAAGCCGTACCCGACCGGGTGAATCTTGATTCGGCCGGTCAACGTGCGGACCGGCAGGCCGACCGTGGTCGGGCCAATGTGTGGATTCGGAAGAACCATGTTTCTTTCTTTCAGGGTTTGCCGGCCGCGGACGGGACCGAGCTCGGCGCGCGCAGCGCATAGAGCTTGTGATCGTCGGAGCCGACGAAGATGGTGCCATCCGCCGCCAGCGCCGGCGAGCTGTCGACGTCGCCGCCCAGCTCGACGGACCAGCGGAGATGGCCGTCCGGCTCGAGACAGTAGAGGCGATCGTCCTGCGAGCCGAACAGGACTGCCCCATGCGCGTCGACCAGAGGCGACGACACGATGCGATCGCCGGACCGGAACGACCAGGCCAGCGTGCCGTCCAGACGGACGGCGTAGAGTTGAGCGTCGAACGAACCGACATAGATGATGCCGTTGCCGATGGCCGCCGACGAGCGAACGTCGCCGCCCGTCGTGAAGGCCCAGCGCAACAGGCCGTCAGGCCCCAGCGCGTAGAGCTTGTGGTCGTCGGACCCGATGTAGATGGTGCCGTCGTCGCCGATGGCGGGGGCCGGCTCGACGTCGGCCCCGGCGTGGAAGTCCCACTTCTTCTGGCCGCTGGGCGTCAGCCCGTAGACCTCGTTGTCCTGGCTGCCCGCCACGACCGTTCCGTCGGGCAACAGCGCCGGGGCCGAGGAGACGTGCCCGTTGGTGGTGAACCGCCAGCGCAGGGTCCCGTCGGGATTGATGGCGTACACGCCGTCCCCCCCGGTGTAGATGACCCCGTCCGGACCGATGGTCGGACCGGCGTCGATGTCGCACCGGCTCGCCTCGGGACCGATACCGACCCTCTGGGGGCAGGCGCCGAGCTGCATGGCCCAGCGCGGTTTCCCGTCGGTGGGAGCAAGCGCGTAAAGGTGATCGTCGTCGGAGCCGATATAGATCGTGCCGTCGTGTGCCACGGCGGGCGAGCTGAAGATGATGTCCCCCGTCGCATACGACCACTTGAGCGCCCCGTCGCGGGCGACGTCGTATAGCCGGTCGTCCTGCGAGCCGATCAGCACCGACCCGTCGCTGGCGATGGCCGGGGACGAGACGATGGGACCGGCCGTCTGGAACGCCCACCAGATGGTCGGCTTGTTCGCCGGCAGACTGAAAGGCGACCGCCCCCGGTGGGTCGCGCCGAAGCGGAACATCGCCTGCGCCGGCTCGATGGCGTACTGGGGCAGCGGCAGCGCCGTCCCGTTCTGGACCAGCGGCGAGGGCAGCGCGTGCTCGCTGTCGACCGGCCAGACGCAACGACCTGCGTCGCAGAGCCGGTTCAGCTTGCAGTCCCTGTCGCTCGCGCAGGGCGACGGCTCGACGTGGGCACAGCCGAGCAAGCCGACACACAGACCGAGGGCCAGGAAGCGAAAGACGGCGGCGCAGGGCTGCGCCGGCCGCGGACAGAGTGCGTGGGCGGAGCTGGGCTCCGCCCAGCCGAGCCCTTCGCTGGAAGGGGCGGGAGCCCTCTCAGGGTTCCCCCGTTTAGTCGTTCTGATGGCGCAAGGTTAAGACAAATTGGAAAACACGCAAGCCAATCGGCCGAGGTGGTCGCGCCCCCGTATCTGGGTGATGGCGCTGGCGATGACTCTGCCGATGGGTGCGTGCAAGCGTCACCCGGCGGCTCAGCCGGCTGCGCCTCCACCGGCCGCCGCGCCCGCGCCGGCGCCCGTCGCTCAGCCCGCGCCGCCGCCCCGCCCGACCCCCGCGCCCGCCGCCGACCACGGCCACTACAAGCACGTCGTGATCATCAGCGAGGATGGCCTGCGCCCCGACGCGCTGATGAGCGTACTGCCGCCGGTCCACCAGGGGATCATGAAGCGCGCCGCCTACTCGCTGACGGCGCGTACGATCCGGCGGGCGTCGACCCTGCCCTCGCACGCGGCGATGCTGTCCGGCTTCGACGTCAAACAGCACGGGCTGTACTGGAACTCGTGGCACCGAGACCGAGGCTGGATCCAGGTGCCGACGATCTTCGACGTCGCCGAGCAGCACGGCGGGACCGCCGCCGCGTTCGTCGGCAAGCGCAAGCTGGAGCACATCGCGCACCCCGGGTCGGTCGACATGTTTTCGCGCCCCGGCTACTACTGCAAGAAGGTGGTCGACGAAGCGACCAAGTACCTGGTCGACAAGCGCCCGCAGATCGAGTTCATCCACTTTTCGGATCCGGATGAGTCCGGACACCACGACGGCTGGATGTCCGGCCAGCAGCTCGAGGCCGTGCGCCACACCGACAAGTGCCTGGCGGTCCTGCTGGACGCCGTTGCGACGTCGGGCCTGGACCAAGACACGCTGTTCATCCTGTCCGCCGACCACGGCGGCCACGGCCACAACCACTCGGGCAAGATCAAGGAGGACCGCTTGATCCCCTGGATTGCCTGGGGCCCGGGCGTCCGCGCTGGCCACAAGATCGCGGCCCCCATCAGCACCGTCGACACCGCGGCCACCGCCCTGTGGGCGCTGGGCTATCCCAACACCCCAGGGTCGATAGGTCACCCGGTCCTCGAAGCCTTCGACCCGATCTTCGCCGCCGGCGGCGCCCCGCTTTAGCCCTAGAAAAAGTTCAGGGCGAAGTTGACCAGGGACCAGTTGGTCCAGGTCTGGTCGTTGCCGTTGCTGGTGAAGCGGGCGCCGGTGGCGGTGGCCTCGACGTCGAACGACCAGTTCCAGCCCTGCACCAGCTCGAAGCCGATGCCGCCCATCGCGGCAGGACCCCACAGGGTCGGCAGCTTGTCCTGGGTGGCGTCGGCGACGCCCAGGCCCCCCTTCACGAACAGGCGGCGCGTCAGGAAGACCTGCAGCGCGAGCAGGTTGGCGGTCTGGGAGAAGGTCGACGTGTCCGTCTCGGCGATCGCCCCCTCGACGTCCCACAGCAACTGCACGCCGGGCCGCAGGCCGAACCCCAGCCGGAAGGTGTAGGCGAACCCGTTCTGGTGAAGGTGGTTGCCGGTGACCGCATCATCGAACAGCAGACCACCAAACCCGATGCCGCCGCCCAGCGTGAACGGACGATCGAGCGGATCGCGCGCTGGCGCGGGATAGTAGACCGGCGCCGCATAGCGGTAGGGCGGCGCATAACGATAAGGCGGCGGCGGCGCGTAAGCCGGCGGCGGCGCGTAAGCCGGCGGCGCAGAGTACGGGCGCGGCGCCCCATAGGTGGGCGACACGTAGCCGGGAGGAGGCGCGTACACGGGTGGGTAGTCCTGCGGGCTGGGACCGACCTGTTGCGCCTGCGCCGCGGTGTGAACGAGAAGAACAGTGAAGCCAACGATAACGGTGAGCAGCTTGTTCATGTGCAAACCCCGGGGGGCCGATTCGGCCCGCCACGACCGGGAATGAGTGCAAAGCCGCTGCCAGCTTAGACGATCGCGCGCGCGCCGGCTCAGAACTTCCGGAGAGGCGGCTCGCCGGGCGTCAGGGCCGGCGGATCGTGCGCGAGGACACGCCGCACGCGCGCCAGCGCCGGATCGTGTCCTTTGAGCTTCCGGATCAGGACGGGCACACGCATCCCGGACTGCAACGTGCGGCGGTGCGGCGGCTCACGCCCCGACGACGACCGCGCCGTCGGATCCAGGCGGCGTGACAACCGGCCGACGACCTCGATCGTGTCGCCCGGCTGGATGTCGATCTCGGACGCCCACAGCTCGCGTTGATCCAGGCGGAGCCGGGTCAGGAACGGGTGATCGATCTCGAGCAGCGTCGTGTTGTGGAACTGCACCCGCTGCTCGGACGGGAACGGATCCAGCAGCATGCCGCCCGCCACCTCGACCCAGATCGGTTCATCCGAGCCGTCGTCGAGCAAGAAGTCGAAGGCGGTCTCGTGGAAGAAGCTGCGGGACAGCCAGCTCCCGCGACGGAAGCGCGTGAGGGACCAGACGGCGGAACGCCCCTCCAGCGCGGTCAGCGCCGTGCGGCGCGCGATCACGACGCCGCGCACGGCAACCGCGCGCGCATCGGGGATCCCCCGCAGCTCGAAGATGCGGTGCAGGCGATGACGCGCCACCAGTCGGTGGATCCGGCCCGCCATGCTCACGCCCAGCGGCCCCCACGCGGCCGAGAGCGCCGTGGCCGCGCCGGCCGCCGCCGCCGCGATCCCCAGGTCGTTCGCCGCCATGGCCAGCATCCCCCAGGCGGCCAGCGCGGCGGCGGCTGACGACGTGGCCGCCGTGGCCACACGCACACCGCGCGGGAACGAGATCCAGCGCGCGATCGCGCCGCCGGTCCGGGCCAGGGCGACCTCGGGATCGGCCGCGCCGCCCCTGGCGCTGGGGCGCGCATAGATGTCGACCACGCGCGCGACCGCCCCTTCGATGCGGGCGCCGACCCAGGCCGCGACGCCGCCGCGCGACGGCTCGCCTGGACGTTCGGTGCGCTTCAGGCTTGCGCCGTCCCATTCGGCGACGCGGTCTCGGTCTATCGCAGTGAGGTCGCGCTCCGACATCCGGCCCCTCTCGAACTACCTAAGCTCAATTTTCTCACGGACCAACCCCCGTTGCACCGGATATGAGAGGGGCTCAGGCCGAGACCGTTCTTCATTTGCAGCAAAGCCCTCTGTGATGGATCCCCGTGAGGTAGAATCTCGCCGCTCGATGGCTGACGCCGATGGTCCGCAGGGGCCGCTCGAGGCCCTCCGGAACGCTGCGCGCGGCGGGCAGGAGCGCTTTCTGGTCGCGCTCGCGAATCGCGAGGAGCGCGAGCGTGTGGGTACCGCCCTGACCAGCGAGGGGTTCGTCCTGGAGGTGACCTCGCTCTCGGACGCGCTGGGGCGGCTGGCGGACGAATCCTTCGATCTCGCAATCCTGGACCTGGACGCCCGCGTCGAATCCGCCGGCGGCCGTGACCCGCTGGCCGCCTCGCGCGAGCTTCGGCCTTTTACCGACGTCGTCCTGATCGGTGACGGAGATCCCGCGCGCACGGGGCAGGCCTTCGCCCGCGAGGTGGCCGCCGTGCTGCCCCGGCCCCTCCCCGAGGTCGAGGCGCTGGTGCGGGCCCACGTCAAACGTCTGGCGGGGTTCCGCCGGGCCCGCACGCGCGGGCAGCTGGTCCTGAACGCGTTCGCCGGGGTCCAGGATGAGCTTCGCCGGTCCCACCCGGCGCTGGCGTCCACGCTCGACGAGCTGGCCCGGGAGGCGCGGCAAGATCCGGCCATCGTCGTGCTGGGCGACGAGGGGCTGGCGAGGGCGGCCGGCGCACACAGCGAGGCGGCGGTCCCGGACGCCGTGGTGGTGGACGTCCCCGCCGGCCTCGAGATCGAGGCGCGCCTGGGAGAAGCCCGGCGGCGCGGCGCGGGCGCGGCCCTGGTGGTGATTGACGCGCAGCCTTCTCCCGAGCGGGTGGCCACCGCGATCTACGCGGGCGCCCGCGCCTACCTGCCCCGCAGCGCGTCCGATCTGGTCGGACGGGTGGCGGCGTCGGCCGCGGCCCGGCGGCACGGCGAGGCGGCGGGCGTGCGCATCGTCGAGGCGCTGGCGCGGCACGGCGTGCTGGTCGGGGTCGAGCGAGCGCGCGCGCCCTCCCCCGGCCGGGACGTGGACGCGCGCCTGATCGCCGACGCGGCCACCTCGCGGCCGCACGCGGCGGTGGTGCCGACCGGCCACGAGGTGCTGGTGGTCGACGACGAGGCGGTGGTGCTCACGGTGCTGCGCGAGGCGCTCCGGCGCGGCGGCTTCCGGGTCACCACCGCGGCCTCTGCCGAGGAGGCGATCGATCTCATGCGCAAGCGCCGGTTCGATCTGGTGCTGACCGACAAGAACCTGCCGGGCGCCTCCGGACTGGACGTGCTGCGCGAGGCGCGCAAGCTGAACCCGGCGCCGGCCATCGTCCTCATCACCGGATACAGCTCGTACGATTCGGCGATCGAGGCGATGGACGTCGGCGCGCTGGACTACATCGAGAAGCCGATCCGCGACGTCGACGATCTGCGTTTCCGGATCCGTCGCGCGCTGTCGCGCCGCGACGAGCAGCTGGCGCGGCGCAAGCCGCCCAGCACCGGCGGAAAATCCGGTCGCGTGCTGCTGGTCGAACTGGAAGGTCAGCGGCGCCAGCTGCTGGCGGACTACCTGGGCAAGGCTCACCACGTGACCGCGGCCAAGGACGGCGAGGAGGCGCTGACGCTGCTGAAGAGCAACCAGTTCGACCTGGTGCTGGCCGACCGCCACCTGCCCGGCGTGTCGGGGCTGCGGGTCATCGAGCACGCCCAGCAGATCCTTCCGCACTGTGCGTCGGTGCTTTACACCGCCTACCCTTCTTACGACTCCGTGCAGGAGGCGTTCGCGGCCGGCGTCGACGCCTACCTCGTCCGTCCCAGCGACGACCTGAAGAAGTTGGGCGAAAAGGTCGCAGAGGCGCTCGGCGGCCGCGGCGGAATCCTGTTAGGGTGATCGTCAACCGAGCTGGAAAGCCATGCGAATAGCGTTCACGCACAACCTCCGCCTGACTGACAGCGAAGACGAGGCCGAGTTCGACTCCGTCGAGACCGTCGACGCCATCGCGGCAGGGCTGCGCACCGGCGGACACGAGGTCGAGAAGATCGAGGTGACGGGCCCGGCGTCGCGGCTGGCCGCGCGCATCGAATCATACGGCCCCGATCTGATCTTCAACGACGCCGAGGGGCGGCGCGGGCGGACCCGCGAGGCCTTCTACCCGTCGCTGTTCGAGGAGCTGGGCTTCCCCTACACCGGCTCGGACGCGTACGTCCTGACCGTCACGCTGGACAAGTGGCTGACCAAGCTGGTCCTGGGCAAGCGCGGCATCGACACGCCTCGAGCGGTCCTGCTGACGCCCGAGGAATACCGGCGGATGCGCGACCCGGGGACGCTGGGGCTGGCGCTGCCGGTGATCGTCAAGCCCAACTACGAAGGCTCGTCCAAGGGGATCGCGGATGACGCGGTCGTGCGTGACGCGCGCGCGCTCAGCGAGCTTCTGCCGCGGGCGCTGCGCGCCTACCCGACCGGCGTGCTGGTCGAGGAGTTCGTGGCCGGCACCGACGTGACCGTCCCGTTCCTGGAAGGGCGCGGCGACGAGGGCGTGCTGCTGCCGGTCGACTACGTGGTCGACCCGCCCGCCCGCAGCCGCTTCAACCTGTACGACTACCGGCTGAAGTCGGCCGACGCCAGCCGCGTGGCCGTGCGCTGCCCGCCCGATCAGCCGCGCGACGTGGTGTCGCGGCTG
Source organism: Polyangia bacterium (assembly GCA_035578045.1). Taxonomy (GTDB): domain Bacteria; phylum Myxococcota_A; class Polyangia; order Fen-1088; family Fen-1088; genus JADGRB01. Next base: position 43,795 of record DATJWP010000197.1, read on the forward strand.
CGGGCCATCTCGAAGATGGCGGTCCGGGCGCTGGGGATCCGCGACGTCGGCCGGATCGACTTCCGCATCGGCGAGGACGGGCGCATCTATCTGCTGGAGGTGAACGCCCTGCCCTCGCTGGAGCCGGGCGCCAGCCTGTTCGCGGCGTCGGCGCGCGAGGGGCTGGACTATGGCGAGACGCTGCACGCCATCGTCGAGAGCGCGGCCCGCCGGCAGGGGCTGGTGGTCAAGCCGGGCGCGCGCAAGCGGCGTCCGGCCGACCCGCTGCGCATCGGGTTCACGTTCAACGTCAAGCGCGTCGACTCGAAGAGCGGCAACGACGCCGAGGCGGAGTACGACGCGCCCGAGACGATCGACGCGATCCAGGAAGCGCTGGAGAGCTACGGCCAGGTGATGCTGTTCGAGGCCACCGCCGAGCTGCCGCGCCAGTTGATGCAGACGCCGGTCGACCTGGTGTTCAACATCGCCGAGGGCGTGGCGGGCCGCAACCGCGAAGCGGCGGTCCCCGCGCTGTGCGAGCTGATGGGGATCCCGTACACGGGATCCGACGCCGCCACGCTGTCGATCGCGCTGGACAAGGCGCTATCCAAGCGCGTGCTGCTGCAGCACGGGATCCTGACCGCCGAGTTCCAGGTGATGGAGACCGGGCGCGAGCGCCTGTCGTCCAAGCTCAAGTTCCCGCTGATCGTCAAGCCGAACCAGGAGGGCTCGTCCAAGGGGGTCAGCGCGTCGGCGTCGGTGGTCGACGACGAGGACGGCCTGCGCGCCGTGGTACGCGAGCTCATCGATCGCTACCGCCAGCCCGCGCTGATCGAGGTCTACATCCCGGGGCGCGAGTTCACGGTCGGCCTGCTCGGCGACCGCCGGCCGCGCGTGCTGCCGCCCATGGAGATCCTCTTCAAGGACAAGGCGAACCCGCGGCCGGTCTACGACTTCCAGATCAAGCAGGAGTGGGAAAAGCACGTCGCCTACCAGTGCCCGGCCCAGCTGACCCCCACCGAGCTGAAGGCGATCGAGCGGGTCTGCCGCGAGACCTTCGCCGCACTCGACTGCCGCGATGTCGCGCGCGTCGACCTGCGCGTCACCCCCAAGGGGGACATCTATGTCATCGAGGTGAACCCGCTGCCCGGGCTGACGCCGGGCTATTCGGATCTCTGCCTGATCGCCCAGGCCGCCGGCATCGAGTACCGCACGCTGATCGGCGAGATCCTGGAAGGGGGCCTCAAGCGGCTGCGCGAGAAGCGCCGCGAGGCCAGGGCCGAGCAGGTCAAGCCAACCGGCACCAACGGAACGCCCGCCACCGCACCCGAAGGCGCCACACCGGGGCCCGTCGTGTTGCTTCCCCCGCTGCCGACCACGCCGTCAGAATGAGAGCGCGCCTCCGCGAGCTGGGCTTCTCGATCGGCCGCTTCCCGGTCGGCCCGTACAACGCCATCACGGACGTGGCGGGCGTGCGCGTCGGCCACAGCACGCTGATCGAGGGCGAAGGCCCGCTCGAGGTCGGAAAAGGCCCGGTGCGCACGGGCGTCACCGCGATCCTGCCGAACAGCTCCGTCTTCGACAACCGGGTGGTCGCCGGGGGATTCGTGCTGAACGGCGCGGGCGAGGTCTCCGGCATCACGCAGGTCCAGGAATGGGGGTTGATGGAGACGCCCATTCTGCTCACGAACACCATGGCGGTGGGCAAGGTCTCCGACGCGGCGGTCAAGTGGATGACCAAGAAGTGGCCCACCATCGGAGGCGAGGACGACGTCGTCATCCCGCTGGTCGGCGAGTGCGATGACTCGTGGCTGAACGACGCGGTGGGCCGGCACGTCCGCTCGGAGCACGTCTACCGCGCCATCGAGCACGCCACCGGCGGCCGGGTGGCCGAGGGGTCGGTCGGCGCCGGGACCGGGCTCGTCACCTGTGACTTCAAGGCCGGCATCGGAACCAGCTCGCGCCGGGTCGCCGTCGAAGGGGACGAGTACACCGTCGGCGTCCTGGTCCAGTCGAACTTCGGCGTGATGCGCTCGCTGCGGGTCGACGGCGCGCCGGTGGGCGAGGTGCTGGAGCCGCTGTTCTCGGAGCCGCGGCGCGAGCGGAACGCCGGGTCGATCATCGTGGTCATCGCCACCGACACGCCGCTGCTGTCGTCGCAGCTGGTCCGGCTGTGCAAGCGGGCGGCGCTCGGGATCGGCCGCACCGGCTCGTTCGCGGCCCACGGCTCAGGCGAGATCATCGTGGCCTTCTCGACCACCAACAAGGTGCCGCAAAAGACGACCAAGATGACGGCCACCCTGACCGTCTTGCTCGACGAGGCCTGCGACCCGCTCTACGAAGCGGTGGTCGAGTGCACCGAAGAGGCGATCGTCAACGCGCTGTGCATGAGCGACGAGATGCGCGGCCAGTCCGGCCACCTCGCGCCGGCGCTGCCGCTGGACCGGCTGGCCGACATCCTCAGGCGGTACGGACAGGCGTTCGGCAAGTCGCGAGCGGAGTAGGCGGAGCAGGATGCGCATCTGTTTCGTGGTGGCCGACGTCCGCGCGCAAGCGGCCACCTTCACCGGCATCTACCTGGCGCTGGCGGCGCACCGCCGCGGGCACGACGTCCGCTTCGTCTCGGTCGACGACCTGTCGTTCCTGGACGACAACAACATCCTGGCCACCACGACCCGCGTCCGCGCCGGCGACTACGCCGACCCGGGCGCGTATTCGCGGGCGCTGGCCTCGGACGAGGCGGTGGTCGAGGAGGACACGCTGGGGAGCTTCGACGTCGTCTTCCTGCGCTACAACCCGCTGCACGAGGGCGAAGGGCGTCCGGGCGCGCCGCTCATCGACTTCGGGTGGCGGCTGCGGCTGGCAGGCACGCTGGTGGTCAACGATCCCGAGGGGTTGCGCCGGGCCGGCAGCCGGATGTACCTGTCCGACTTCCCGGCCGACGTGCGGACGCGGACGCTGGTCTCGCGCTCGAAGGCGCGCCTCAAGGCCTTCGTGAAGGCGCTGGACGGGCCGGCCGTGCTGAAGCCGCTGGCCCCGCGGGGCGGCGAGCACGTCTTCTACCTGCGGCGCCGCCAGGTCTCGAACCTCAACCAGATGATCGCGGCCGTCACCAAGGAGGGCTACGCCCTGGCCCAGGAGTACCTGCCCGAGGCCGAGCAGGGCGAGAAGCGGCTGCTGCTGCTGAACGCCGAGCCGATCCGGGTGGGCGACCGGGTGGCGATCTACCGGCGGCGGGCGGTGGCGGCGGGCAACGGGGCCAAGCCCGGGAGCTCGGTGCGGGGGAAGTGCGACTTCGGCCCCGTTGAGGCGCGGATCTGCGACATCCTGCGCCCTCGCCTGCTGGCCGACGGCCTGACCTTCGTGGCCGTCGACATCGTGGGCGATCGCATCCTGGAGCTGAACGTCTTCACGCCGGGCGGCCTACACGCCATCCACGAGCTGTACGGCGTCGACGCCTCCGAGATCGTCATCGCCGATCTCGAGCGTCGCGTCCGGCTGCGGGCCGCTTACCGCACGACGTTCGATCCAGAGGCCGCCAACGTCGTGTAACCTATTAGGGGGATGCCCGAGCAAGACCCTCCTTCAGCTGGCGCCGTTCCACGCTTCCGGACCGACGAGATGTCGGTGCCGACCCCGGTCATCCCGCCCGGGCCGATCTACACGCTGTCGCCCGAGGAGATCGCGCGGTTCTTCGTGCGCGTGCGGCGCGACCAGGACACCGAGCACTGGGACGTCCGCCTGGACGGCACGCTGCGCGAGATCCTCGAGCGCGCCAACGACTTCGTCCCCAGCGAGCTGGGCGGCATCCTGCTGGACGATCCGCGCGCCAAGCTGCACGGCGCGCCCGCCCCGCGGCTGACGTACATCGCCGCGTTCGGCCCCAGCATCCAGAGCGTGGTCGGCAAACGGCTCCCCAGCGACCGCGGGTTCTCGGGGCGCGTCTACACCACCGGACGACCTGCCCAGACCGACCGTCTGGATCCGGACGATCCGCTGCTGTCGCTGACCGACCACATCGGATCGATCCGGTCGCTGGTGGGCGTGCCGATCGTGGTGGGCGAATCGATCTGCGGGATCCTGCAGCTGGCCAACCGGCGCTCGGGGACGCCCTACACGCCCCGCGACAAGGAGCTGCTCCGGATCTTCGCGGCCTACATTTCGTCGTCGATCCAGAACGCGCTGGACGCAATCCGCGCGCGGGCGCAGGCGCGCATGGACGACCTGACCGGGCTGGCCAACAGCCGCTACTTCCACACCCGCCTCAGCGAGGAGATCGCGCACGCCGACCGCGAGGGGACCGAGCTGGCCATGCTGTTCATCGACCTGGACCACTTCAAGTCGGTGAACGATCAGTTCGGCCACCTGGCGGGAAGCTGGACGCTGCAGAAGGTGGGGCGCCTGCTGGCCGAGCACGTGCCGCCGGCGGCGCTGGTGGCCCGCTACGGCGGCGACGAGTTCGTGGTGATCTTGCCGGGCGCCGACCTGACGCGGGCCGAGCAGACCGCCGACACCCTGCGCAAGGCCATCGGCAACGCGATCTTCTTCGACCTGCAGCCGGCCGAGCTGCGCCGGACGCCGCTGCCGCAGCCGCCCCCGCGCATCACCGCGTCGATCGGGGTGGCGTCCTACCGCGATCACCTGGGCCCGGGCGGCTCGCAGCGCCACCGCGAGAGCACGTTCCTGCGGCTGGCCGACTCCGCGATGTACGCCGCCAAGGCGGCCGGGCGCAACCGCGTCGAGATCGCCGATCCCGAGGACTAGGCGCCGGCCCATGCAGATCCGCCCCGCCCGCGCCGCCGACCTGCCGGCGGTCTCCCGCCTGGCGGCCGAGCTGGTCCGCCTGCACCACCGCTACGACCCGCAGCGCTTCCTGCTGGTCGAGCCGCTGGAGGATGGTTACGCCTGGTTCTTCACGCGCGAGCTGAAGCGCAAGGGCGCGCTGATCCTGGTCGCGGAGGACGAAGACGCGCGCATCATCGGCTACGCCTACGGCACGCTCGAGGATCGCAACTGGAACGATCTGCTCGACGCCTGCGGCAAGCTGAACGACCTCTACGTCGACCCGTCCGCCCGCCGCCACGGCGCCGGCCGCGCCCTGGTCACCGAGATGTTCGCCGCCCTGCGCGCCCGCGGCGCCCCCCGCGTCATCCTGCTGTCCGCCTGGAAGAACCCCGACGCCCACGCCTTCTTCGAAGCCATGGGCTTCCGCCGCACGATGCTCGAGATGACCGCCGAGCTGTAGATGCACAAAGGCCTATCCCGCGCTGGAGCAGATAGAGCGCTGGCGTGAATCGCCGACCCTGAAGCTCATTGCCGAGGACGAGAGTCACTGGTCCGTGCTCAAAGACCTGGTCCACTCCCACGACATTCGGGGTGCGAAGGTTCATGATGCGCGCATCGCCGCAATCGCGCTCGACCACGGTGTGCGCGAACTGCTCTCTGCCGACCGCGACTTCAGCCGGATGCCGCGGCTCGCGGTCCGGAATCCGCTCCGGAAGACCCAGGCCAGGCGACGCTCAGGCCGGCCCCGTTGTCGAGCCGCCGAGCAGGCGGCGGACCTCCCGCAGCAAGGCGTCTTCCGAGAACGGCTTGACCAGCAGGGCGCGATGGGGGCCGTCCAGGCCCTGGCCGGCGGCGGTGTCGCCGGAGTAGCCGCTGCAAAATAGAAAAGGCAGGTCGGGGCGGTCCTTGCTGACCTCGGCCAGCAGCGCGCGCCCGCCCATCCGGGGCATCTCGGCGTCGGAGATGACGAGGTCCACGCTCTGGCCGCCCTTCAAGAGCTCCAGCGCTTCCTGCCCGTCGCTGGCGGTCACGACCGCGTATTCGTGGCGCTTGAGGTAGCGGGCCAGGACCTTGCGCGCCCCCTCGTCGTCGTCGACCACGAGCACCGTCCGGGCCGCGGCCCCCTGGGGTCGGGCTGCGGGCGCGGCCGGAGGGTCGATCTCTCTGGCCGGTTCGCGGGCCAGCGGGAAGAGGAGCGTGAAGGTCGTGCCCCGACCAGGCTCCGACTCGAGCTCGAGGTATCCGCCCAGCCTTTCGACGGCCGCGGAGACCACCGTCATCCCCAGCCCGGTGCCCTTGGCCTTCCCCTTGGTCGTGAAGAACGGCTCGAAGATCCGATCGCGCGTGGCCGCGTCCATGCCGACGCCGTCGTCACTGATGGTCAGACGAGCGAGCCCGCCCGACGTCATCCCAGGGCGCAGCCCCCCGACCCGGGCGGTCGCGATGCGCAGCGTCCCGCCGCGCGGCATGGCGTCCCGGGCATTGGCGCACAGGTTCATCAGGGCCTGCCGCATCTCCTTGCGCGCACATTTGATCCAGACCGACGGGCCCGGGGACCACTCGACGGTCACGCGAGAGGTGACCAACCTGCGCAGCAGCGGCAGCTCCTCCTCGATCAACCCGTTCAGCTGAGCGATCTCGTCGGGCGAGATTCGTTCGCCGGCCAGGGTCAGCAGGCTGCGGCACAGCTCGGCCGCCCGCTCGCCGGCGCGTTCGATCTCGACCAGGTCTTCCCTGGCTCGATCGTCCAGGACCGGCTTGAGGACGGCGGCGTTCCCCATGATCACCATCAGGAGGTTGTTGAAGTCGTGCGCCACCGTCGCCGACAGCAGGCCCAGCACATGCAGCTCGTCGGCGCGCCGGATCTTGTCGCTCATCACCTCGCGGTCCTCCAGGGCGCGGATCCTGTCGCGGCTCGCCTCCTGCAGGCTGCTGAACAGCCCGGCGTTGTGGCTCACCGCCTCGGTCAGGCGACGCACCAGGAATCCGACGGCGCCGATCATGGCGGCGCCCACCGCGGCAAAGATGACCGTGATCCGGATCCAGTTGCCGAAGCGGTTGGGGTCGAGGATCGGCTGGCTGGCGGCGAGCGGCGCCGCCAGCGGCGTGGTTCGCAGGAAACAGACGACCAGCGCCGAACCCAGGATGACCAGGACCAGCCCGAGCAGCGCCAGCAGGGCGAACCGCTGGCTCACGCACAGCGCGAGCAGGGTCAAGGTCAGCCCCGCGACGATGAACGGAATGGGAAAGCCGAAACCCAGGACGGGCAGGCTCATCGCCAGTCCGACCAGCGCCGCCGCCGCGAAGACGGCGGCCCGCACCCGAACCCGCAGGCCGCGGGCAGAGGCAGCGACACCCTGAAGGACCACCGCCAGGGACAGCGCCGGGAGCGCGTGCCATTGCCGGCTCTGGAAGCTGAGCGCTGATTCGACCAGCAGGATCGCCGTCATCAGCCCGAACATGTAGGTGAAGACCTTCTCCAGGACCTCCACCCGCCAAGCGACCACCGCCTCGGGCCCCGCGAGGGCTGCGGGATCCGCTTTCTGTTCCGGGTTCACCATGGGGGGGGCGGGCCGATCTTCGCCGACGCGTGGTGCGGACACAACCCAGGCCGCCTACCGGAACATCACCAGTCCGTAATCTCCGGCCGGTGCTCGCGGCTGCGGGACGCGCCAGCTCCCCTGCGCCATCCGGCGCCTGCACCACGCAGGATCCGGCTCATGGACTCTTCTCGACGAGCGCGGCCAGGGTCGTGACCGTCTTCCAGTTGCGGGTCGTGGCCCCGACCTCGAGGACGCGCTCGAAGACGTTGTTCGAGAGCTTGCTGCGGCCGTAGCCGTCCGGGCAGTGAAGGTAGATCGCGGTGCCGCGGCAGACGAAGCGCTCGTGGGAAGAGGCGAAGCCCTTCATCTTCTCGAGCCCGGCGCCCGGCGCGGGACCGTCCAGGAAGGTGACGTGTAGCTTGGTCGGGTCGATCCCCTTCTCCTTGGCGAACGGGTTGTCGGCGATCACGCGCGCCAGCTCGGTCGCCGAGAGCACCAGGACGGCGGGCGCGAAGCCGATGTCCTTCTCGAGCCGGGCGGCGATCTTCTTGGCCAGCGCCGCGCCGCCGGCCGCCTTCGTGTGAAAGAGCACGTTGCCGCTCTGCACGTAGGTCGACACCTGGCCGAAGCCCAGCGCCTCGAACGACCCGCGCACCGTCTCCATCTTGGCGACCTTGCCGCCGACGTTCACGCCCCGCAGCAGGGCGACGTAAGAGGTCATCCTCGTCACTCCTTGGGCGCGCGCAGCTTGGCCAGCCGCTCGGCGATGGCGCGCTCGGCGCCCGAGTCCGACGGCTCGTAGTAGCGGCGGCCCCGCAGGGCGTCGGGCAGGTACTGCTGCCGGACGTGGTGCCCCTCGAAGTCGTGGGGGTACTGGTAGCCGGTGCCCCAGCCCAGGGCCTTGCCGGCCTTGCCGCCGCCGCTGCGGACGTGCGGCGGCACCGGCAGCGCCCCGTGAGCCTCGACGTCTTCCTTGGCGGCCGCGTAGGTCGTCAGCGCGGTGTTGCTCTTGGGGGCGGTGGCCAGGTAGATGGCCGCCTGGGTCATCGGCAGGATCCCCTCGGGCAGGCCGACGAACCGGAACGCCTCGACCGCCGCCGTGGCCACGGAGAGCGCGCGCGGATCGGCCACGCCGATGTCCTCGGCCGCGAAGATGACCATCCGCCGCAGCACGAACAGCGGATCCTCGCCGGCCTCGATCATGCGCGCCATCCAGTAGACGGCCGCGTCGGGATCGCTGCCGCGCAGGCTCTTGATGAAGACGCTGATGACGCCGTAGTGCTCGTCCCCGGCCTTGTCGTAGAGCAGCGTGCGCTTCTGGGCGGCCTCCTCGACCACCGCCGGCGTGACCGTCACCTGCCCGCCGGCGTCCGGCACCGCGACAGCGGCGGCCGCCTCCAGGGTGGCCAGCGCGCGCCGCGCGTCGCCGCCCGCGTCGCGCGCGATGAGGTCGCGGACGTCGTCCGGGACCTCCAGCCCCCGCCCGCCCAGGCCGCGAGCACCGTCCTCGAGCGCGCGATCGATCAGCACGCGCACGTCGTCCTGCGAGAGCGACTGCAGCCGGACGACCTTGGTGCGCGACAGCAACGCGGCGTTCACCTCGAACGACGGGTTCTCCGTGGTCGCGCCGATCAGCACCACCGTGCCGGCCTCGACGTGCGGCAACAGCGCGTCCTGCTGCGCCTTGTTGAACCGGTGGATCTCGTCGACGAACAGGACCGTGCGCTCCCCCTGCTGATCGCGCCGCGTGGCGGCCTCGGCGATGGCCTCGCGCAGGTCCTTGACCCCGGCCATCACCGCCGACAGCGCCACGAAGCGCGCCCGCGCCTCGGTGGCCAGCAAGCGCGCCAGCGTGGTCTTCCCGGTGCCGGGCGGCCCCCAGAGAATCACCGACGGCAGCTCGCGGGCATCCAGCGCGCGCCGCAGCAGCTTGCCCGGCCCCAGCAGGTGCGCCTGCCCGACCAGCTCGGCCAGGGTGCGGGGCCGCATGCGCTCGGCCAGCGGCTGCCCGCGGCGGTCCCGGGAGGCAGCGCGCGCGAAGAGGTCTGCGTCGCGGTCCATGGCCGGCAAGTCTAACCCCAAGCAAATCTAGAACGACGCCCGCCCGGGTGTTACGTTCGGTGCCTTGCGATCCACTGGACTCGCCCTCGTGATCGCCCTGGCCGCAGCAGGCTCGGCAGTGGCCAAATCGGCCGAGCCGCCCGCCACCGCCGCGCCGGCCGCCCCGGCCACCGAGCCCGAGACGCCGCCGGCCCGCAACAGCGTGCGGCCGCTGATGGGCCTGGCGCCACGGCCGGGAACCACCGGCGACACGCCCAAGGCGCCGCGCGATCCGGCAGAGCGGCGGGCCTGGCTTCAGTCCCAGATCGACGGCGTGTTCAAGACGCCGTCGCTGAACAAGACCAAGATCTCGGCGGTCGTCTTCGAGGCCGACAGCGGCAAGGCGCTCTACGCGCGCGACGACAAGTCGCCCCTCAACGCCGCCTCGAACGTCAAGATCGTCACCACGGCGGCGGCCCTGTCGCTGCTGGGGCCCGAGTACCGCTGGCACACCACCGTCGCGGTGCCCGGACCGCCCAGCGGTCCGCCGCTGCCGGCGGGCGGCGAGGTGGCCGGCGACATCTACCTGCGCGGCTCGGGAGATCCGACGCTGTCCACCGAGGACCTGACCGCCATCGTCGGCGAGCTGGTCGGCCTGGGCCTGCACAAGGTCCGCGGCGCGCTGGTGATCGACGACAGCCTGTTCGAAGGCGGATACGTGCCACCCGCCTACGATCAGAAGAACGACTCGACGGCGTCGCGGACCGCCTCCTCGGCGGCCTCGCTGGACGGCAACGTCGTGGCGGTGACGGTGATCCCCGGGCCGGCGGCCGGCTCCCCGGCGCGCATCGTGGTCGATCCGCCGTCGCCGTACTTCAACATCGCGGGTCGCGTCGTCACCGCAGCCAGCGGACCCGCGGCGCCCGCGGTCGACACCAAGGAGGACGGCGCCCACACGCGCGTGAACGTGGCCGGCCGGATCCGGGTGGGCGCCGACCCGCGCACGATCTATCGACGGGTGGCGAACCCGTCGCTGTTCCTGGGGCAGACCCTGCGCCAGATGCTCGATCGCCACGGCATCACGGTGGCCGGCGGCGTCCGCGTCGGCGCCTCGCCCGCGCAGGGGCTACGCGTGATCGCGGCCCACGACTCGGCCCCGCTGGCCGTGGTGATCCAGGACCTGAACAAGCGGTCCAACAACTTCGCTGCCGAGCAGCTGCTGCGCACGATGGGCGCCGAGATCGGCGGCCGTCCTGGAAGCTGGGACAAGGGCCTGAAGGCGGTCGCCCAGTACCTCAACGGCGTCGGCCTCAAGACCGGCACTTACCAGATGACCAACGGGTCCGGTCTGTACGACTCGAACCGATTCTCCGCCAATCAGATCGCGACCATCTTGCGGGCCGCGTCGCACGACTTCCGCATCTCGGCCGAGTTCCTGGCCTCCCTGGCCATCGCCGGAACGGACGGCACCATCGCCCACCGAATGGGCTCCACGCTGGCGGAGCGCTACGTCCGCGCCAAGACTGGTACGCTGGCCAACGTGTCCTGTCTGTCTGGCTTCGCCGGATCCCCGGGTCACCTGCCGCTGGTCTTCTCGATCCTCGTCAACGACGTCGCCAACCCCAACGACGCGCGACGGGCGCAAGACCGAGTGGCGGAGATCCTGGTCGCCTACCTGGAAGGCGACGCCGTCGCGAAGTAGCCCGACGGACGCGCGGGGCGTCTCTCCCCGTATCCGCTCGCCCCGTCCCCCGTCGCCAACTCACCGTCGTCCCGCTTCTGTCGGAGCAGCTTCGCTTGCTCCTCGGGTGCCAGCCTCTCCCACCCTCGTCCGCCTCCATCCTCGTCCATCGCATCCAGCCAATCGATCGAACGCGGACTGATGTGACGCAGCTGCATGTTGACCTCCCCTGTTGCTTCAACCTCGCTAACGCGAATCGTAGCGAAAAAATTTCCCGGCGGATCCCCGAATGAGCATCAGCTTCGAAATTTTTGACCCGGCCTTCCCGACCCCGACCGGGCGCGGAGCGACGCCCCCCGTCGTCCGCGCCCGGTCTCCCCCGT
>DATJWP010000198.1:0-14713 GCA_035578045.1 Polyangia bacterium
GCCAGCGCGTCGGTGACCTGCACCCCCGATCTGGCCTGGTACCTGCTCGGCGACAGCCCCGACGCCGGCGCCGGCCAGACACTGTCGCCCGACCCCACCACGGGCGCGGTCTGCGCCAGCGGCGTGGTGCCGCCGGGCGCCGGCGGGGCGAGCGGGGGGCTGGCGGTCGACTTCAACGCGGCCGGCGACAGCGGCGGCGTCAAGGGGATCTGGGACGCAGGCTCGTACGGCGGCGTCGCCTTCGACTTCTCGGGCGCCACCGTCCCGGACCGGGCCATGCTGGTGAGCTTCCCCTTCGCCGGCCAGGGGCCCGACGGCCCGCCCACTTATCAGGGGACCGCCCAGTCCTACTCGGCCCTGGCCAGCGGCCAGCACGTCGTCATCCACTGGGACGCCGTGGGAGGGCCCTACGGTGCCGCCACCCCGGTCCTGTTCGACCCGTCGAAGCTGCAGTCCATGCTGGTCCAGGTGCTGGGCAGCGCCGGCGGGCCCACCCCTTACCAGTTCTGCCTGGCCAACCTGACCGCCCTTCCTGATTAATTTCGGTTATGGACTCCAGCAACAATATTAATTTGCCTGATGCTCGAGGTGTCGCCAGGCTGGCGGGATGATGATCGAGAACCCCGGGAGAAAGTACCTGGCGGCCGCGCCGATCGCGCTGGCCGATCGCCGCTGGCCGGATCAGGTGATCACCCGGCCCCCTCTCTGGTGCAGCACCGACCTGCGCGACGGCAACCAGGCGCTGATCGAGCCGATGGACCAGGCGCGCAAGCTGCGCATGTTCGAGACGCTGGTGCGCATCGGGTTCAAGGAGATCGAGATCGCCTTCCCCTCGGCATCGCAGGTCGACTTCGACTTCGTCCACCGCCTCATCGACGAGGACCGGATCCCGGCCGACGTGACGGTGCAGGTGCTGGTGCAGGCGCGTGAAGAGCTGATCGAACGGACGTTCGCCTCGCTGCGCGGCGCCCGGCGCGCGGTGGTGCACGTCTACAACGCCACCGCGCCGCTGTTCCGCCGCGTGGTGTTCCAGAGGGACCGCGCGGGCGTCCTGGAGATCGCCACCCGCGCCACCGCGCAGATCCGCGACCTGGCCGCGGCCGACCCGGCCACCGACTGGGGCTTCGAGTATTCGCCCGAGACGTTCAGCGCGACCGAGCTCGACTTCGCCAAGGAGATCTGCGACGCGGTCGTCGAGACCTGGGGGGCCACGCCGTCCCGCAAGGCGATCGTGAACCTGCCCGCCACCATCGAGCGGTCGACCCCCAACGTCTACGCCGACCAGATCGAATGGATGCACCGCAACCTGGCCCGGCGCGATTCGATCGTGTTGAGCGTCCACCCGCACAACGACCGTGGGACCGCCGTCGCCGCCGCCGAGCTGGCGGTGATGGCCGGCGCCGATCGGGTCGAGGGCTGCCTGTTCGGCAGCGGCGAGCGCACCGGGAACGTCGACCTGGTCACGCTGGCGCTGAACCTCTACTCGCAGGGGATCGACCCGGGGCTGGACTTCTCGGACATCGACGCGGTCCGGGCCGTCGCCGAGCACTGCACGCAGCTCCCCGTTCACCCCCGCCACCCGTACGCGGGCGATCTGGTCTACACGTCGTTCTCCGGATCGCATCAGGACGCCATCAAGAAGGGCTTCGCCGCGCGCAAACCGGACGACGTCTGGGAGATGCCGTACCTGCCGATCGATCCGGCGGACGTCGGCCGCAGCTACGACGCGGTCATTCGCGTGAACGGCCAGTCGGGAAAGGGGGGAATCGCCTACCTCCTGGGAACGGCGTACGGCCTGAACCTGCCGCGCCGGCTGCAGATCGAGTTCGCGCGCGTCGTGCAAGACCGGGCGGACACCGGCGGCGGCGAGATGACCGCGCGCGACCTGTTCGCCCTCTTCGACAGCACCTATCGCGTGGAGGGGACCGGGAGCTCGATCGGGCTGGACGCCAACATCATCGCCCGGACCGTGCAGCGGGTCCGTAACCTGGCGAAAAGCCACGCGGCGATCGTCGAGGTGCGGTTCGGCGGGGCGCCAGCGCTGTTCGCGCTGGGGCTGGGCGACAGCGAAGACGCGGCGCTCATGGCGGCCAGCGTCAGCGCCGTCCACCGCGCCGGCCTCGCGTTACCAGCCCCCGCCCGGGCCGCGCACGGCTAGAATACGCGCGTGCGCATTGAGGCAATTCCCGTCGGTCGGAACCCGCCCGAAGAAGTGAACGTCATCGTCGAGGTCCCGGTCGGCGGCGAACCGATCAAGTACGAGATGGACAAGGAGGCCGGGACCCTGGTGGTCGATCGGTTCCTTTACACCTCGATGCGTTACCCGGGGAACTACGGCTTCATCCCGCACACGCTGTCGGGCGACGGCGATCCGGTCGACGTCCTGGTGGCCAACCAGCGCGCCATCGTGCCGGGCGCCGTCATGGCGGTGCGGCCGGTGGGCCTGTTCCTGATGCAGGACGAGGCCGGCCTGGACGAGAAGATCCTGGCGGTCCCGGCGACCCGCCTGACCCGCCGCTACGAGCAGATCGAGAACTACACCGATTTCCCCGAGATCACGGTCAAGCAGATCGAGCACTTCTTCGCCCACTACAAGGACCTGGAAGACCACAAATGGGTCAAGGTCATCGGCTGGGGTGGCGTCGCCGACGCCAAGAAGGCGATCGTCGATGGAATCGCCCGCGCGAAGCAGAAGAAGTGAGCGATTTCCGGCGAACGACTCCGGACATCGGAGACCCGTCCGCCGCATTGGGTTGGATATTGTAGCTCTCTCGCCGGGTTGCAGACCCGCCTCCGCTGGACCTTGGCTTGCACGTCCGGGCCGCTCGGAGGTCAAGCGTGCAGAAGCAATGGCTGGTCGGTCTGGCAGTGGTCCTCTCGGTGGCCGGGGTGGCGTGCAACAGCACGACCCGGTTGAATGAGGCGGGCAGCGTCTCGGTCGCCCTGCAGCTGGCGAACGGGAGCATCCTCAACAGCGTCGGCTACTCCATCACCGGACCGTCTTCGTTCCTGAAGACCGGGACGATCGACGTCAGCGCCAGCTCGGCGATCTCGGCCATCGTCAGCCCGATCCCCGCCGGCGTCGGCTACTCGATCACGCTGACCGGGACGACCACCGACGGCGCGGCCAGCTGCGCCGGCTCGGGGACGTTCGACGTCGTGGCGCATCAGGTGGCCAGCGTCGCCGTCCACCTGATCTGCCAGCAGGCCCCGCGCAACGGCAGCGTGCTGGTGAACGGCACCCTGAACATCTGCCCGACCATCGACGGCGCCGGCGCCAGCCCCGCCGAGGTGCTGGTCGGCGGCTCGATCGGCATCAGCGCGCAGGCGCACGACGCCGACAATGGCCCGTCTCCGCTGACCTACCAGTGGACGGCCTCCACCGGCGCGCTGACCGACGCCTCCGCGCTCTACACCCGCTTCACCTGTACGACGGCCGGCCCGGCGACGCTGACCTTGACCGTCTCGGACGGCGACCCGTCCGCCAGCTGCGCCGACACGACGACCGTCACCGTCAATTGCACGGCCGCGACCGGCACGAACGCCTGCCGCCTGGGCGGCGGCGCGATCAAGCACGTCATCTACATCCAGTTCGACAACACGCACCTCACCCGCGACAACGCGAACGTGCCGTCCGATCTCGAGCAGATGCCGCACCTGCTGAGCTTCATCCGCGGCAACGGCACCATGATGGCCAACGACCACACGATCCTCATCTCGCACACCGCCGGCGGCATCCTGTCGTCGCTCACGGGCCTCTACCCGGATCGCAACGGCCAGACGGTCTCGAACAGCTACGTGCGCACCAGCGACACGGGCAGCTTCACGTTCCCCAGCTCGTTCGGCTACTGGATCGACACGGCCTACTCGAACACCACGATCCCCAACATGGTCAGCCCGGACGGCTCGAACGTCCCGGCCCCCTGGGCGCCGTACACGCGCGCCGGCTGCGACGTCGGCGGCGTCGGCTCGGCCAACATGGTCCTCGAGAACACGAGCACGTTTGCCGGCGGCGACGTGACCGAGCTCTTCGGCGCCGGAACGTCGCAGTACACCGAGGCTCAGGCTTCGGCGGCCGCGGCCTCCGGGACGGCGGCGCGGCAGCTGGCGCAGACCGACCTGGTCGGCTTCGCGGTCCACTGCGCCCAGGGCTCGCCCAACTGCGCATCGGGCGTGACCGATATCTTGCCGGGCGAGCCGGGCGGTTACACGGGATTCAAGGCCCTGTTCGGCGCCGAGCAGATCAACCCGCTCCTGACCGGCAACGCATTCCCGTCCGCGGTGAACGATCTCAACGGGCAGGCGATCACCGACCCGTTCGGGCAGCCTGGCTTCCCGAACTTCGACGGCATGTCGGCGGCGGTCTCGCTCGCCTATGTCGCCTCGATGCAGGAGCACGGAATCCCGGTGACGTACGCGTACATCTCGGACGCGCACGACAACCACGGGATGGAGGGGAGCTCTCACGGCGCCTATGGCCCCGGTCAGCCCGGCTACGTCGCCCAGCTGCAGGCGTACGACAGCGCGTTCAACGCCTTCTTCACGCGATTGGCCAATGACGGCATCGACAAGACGAACACGCTGTTCGTCTTCACCGTCGACGAGGGCGACCACTTCGTGGGCGCCACGCCGACGAACCCCGGCTGCGACGGCATCAACACGCCCTGCACCTACCCGACGGGCCAGATCGGCGAGGTCGACGTCAACATCGACACGCTGGTCACCAACGAGTTCCCGTCGCTGGCCGGCCAGTTTCTGGGGGCCTCGGCACCCAATGCCTTCACGGTGCACGGCGACGACGCGCCGACATTCTATCTGGCCAAGAAGGGGACCGGCGGCGGGCCGCTGGCGCAGACCGACCCCGCCACCCGCACCTTCGAGCGCAACGCGGCGTCCTTCACGGCGGCGAACCCGTACAACAGCAACGTCTTCCAGCCCATGCTCTACAGAATGGCCGACCAGACCGGCATGAAGGCGTTCCACATGTTCACGACTGGTGACCCGGTCCGCAACCCGCAGTTCGTCTACTTCGCGGACCCGACCTTCTTCATCACGGATTACCCGTCGTCGACCTGCCTCTCTTGTATCGATTCGGGGTACGCCTGGAACCACGGCGACGACCAGCCCGAGATCGCGCAGACCTGGATGGGTCTGGTCGGGCCCGGCATCAAGAACCAGGGCGACCAGACGGTCTTCACCGACCATACGGACGTCCGCCCGACGATGTTCGCGCTGCTCGGCATTCGCGACGTCTATCAGGATGACGGCCGCGTGATCACGCAGGCCCTGCAACCGGCCGCCTACCCGGCCGCGCTGGGAGCCAACGTGTCGCTGGCCGAGTCGCTGGGCGACGTCTACAAGAAGATCAACGCTCCGTTCGGCGCCTTCGCCCAGGAGATGCTGGACGTCTCGACCTGCGCGCTGCCGGCGGACGACGCGACCTACACCAGCCTCGAGGCGTCGATCGCGTCGCTCACCAGCGCGCGCGACGCGCTGGCGGCGCAGATCCGCGGCGGCCTCGATCAGGCGCAGTTCGCCGGCGTGCCGCTCGACACCGCCACGACCAGCTCCTGGATCACGCAGGCCACCACCCTGCTGGCCCAGGCGGCGGCGCTCGACTCGTCGAGCTGCACGGGGACTGGCACCGGCGGGGCCGGTGGGGCCGGCACGGGCGGGACGACGGGCACCGGCGGAATCACCGGCAGCGCGGGTACCACCGGCTCGGCGGGCGCCGGCGGGGCCGGTGGCATGGCCGGCAGCACGGGCTCGGCGGGTACGACCGGCACGGCCGGGACCACGGGCACCGGCGGGATGGCGGCGACCGGCGGCACGACCGGCACGGGCGGCAGCGGCGGCGCTCTGGGCGACCTCGTCGTCTACCGCGTGGGCGACGGCAGCGCCTCGCTGACCAGCGCCGGCACGGCCGTGTTCCTGGACGAGCTCTCGCCAGCCGGGACGCTGGTCCACAGCACCGAGATGCCGACCAGCACCAACGGAACGACCCAGACGCACCGCCTGGTCGCCAGCGGCACCGCGACCTCCGAGGGGCTCATCACCCTCTCCGCCGACGGCCACTCCATCGTCCTCACCGGCTACGACGCGGCGCTTGGCACGGCCAGCGTCGCCGGAACCGCGTCGACCTCGGTCCCCCGCGTTGTCGGACGGATGGACTCCAGCCGCAACGTCGACACCACGACCGGGCTGACCGATGTCGCCAGCGCCAACAACCCCCGCTCGGCGGCCTCCACCGACGGCACGAACCTGTGGGTCACCGGTGCGAACGGCGGGATCCGCTTCGCGACGGTGGGCGTCAGCACTTCGACGGCCGTCAGCTCCACGGTGGCAAACCTGCGACAGGTCGACATCTTCGGCGGACAGCTCTTCATCTCGACGTCGTCGGGCTCGGCGGTCCGGATCGGCACCGTGGGCTCGGGGACCCCGAACACGACCGGCCAGACCATCACCAACCTGCCCGGCTTCGAAACCGCGGGCAGCCCCTACGCGTTCTACATGGCCGATTTGGACGCCGGAGCGACGGGGCTGGACACGATGTACGTCGCCGACGACGGGGCCGGCCTTCAGAAGTTCTCGCTGGCGGGGGGGAGCTGGGTCTCGAACGGCACCGTCGGCGCCGCCGCGGACGCCTACCGCGGCCTGACCGGCGTGGCGTCGGGGAACAGCGTGACGCTGTTCGCGGTCCGCGGTGGCGGAAGCGGAGCCGCCGGCGGTGGCCAGCTGGTCACGCTGGTCGACTCCAGCGGCTACAACGGCGCTTTCGCCGGAACGCCCACGCTGCTGGTGACCGCGGCGGCGAACACCGCGTACCGCGGCGTCGCGTTCGCCCCTGCTCCCTGATTGTCGGCGCGATCCAATCGGCCACGACAGCGGCTCGGGGCGGCTCACCATCACGACGGATCGAGGCAGAGGTCGACATGGCAAGGGCTGGATGCTGTTCGGCATCGACGACCGCAAGAAGGAGCGCTGACTCACCAGGCGTAGGCCTCCGGGGCCGGCTTGCCCGGCCCAGGAGAGATCGCGTCCAGTCTGCCGAGCAGCTCGGCGTTCAGCTCGATGTCCAGCGCGCGCAGGCCGCCATCCAGCTGCTCGCGCGTGCGCGGTCCGATGATCGGTCTGGTGACCACCGGCGGAACCGGCGCAACACCCGCACGACCGACGTGTGCTGCGGCGGTCATCGGGCTCCTTCCTTTCGTGCGCGCCTGGGGATTCGAACCCCGACGTTGACCAGCACCTCGAGCTGGCGCGTCTACCATTACGCCACGATCGCGTAGGTCCTGGGCCGGGGTGTCGATCCCCGTCCTTCCGCCAGTCCGGCGGTAACGCGGGTGTATAAGACCCGCTGCACGGCCGCGTGCTGACCCAGGAAAAGCCCAGCCGTCGCATCACGCTGGATGAAAGTGCGGCCGGCAGGATTCGAACCTGCAAACGCTCCCTTCGGAGGGGTGCGCCCGTTCCAAGGGCGACCGCGTGGGTGCGCGCGGGAGGAGTCGAACCCCAAGGGCTCGCTTAGAAGGCGAGCTGCCGGATCCGCCGGCACCGCGCGCGTGAAGCTCCAGGGCCGGGGGTCGAACCCGGACCATCTCGGTTAACAGCCGAGCGGACTGCCATTATCCCACCCTGGAATGGAGCCGAATGCCGGAGTCGAACCGGCCGCGGGCACGACATTCCTGAGCCCCCGTCCGGAGTCGAACCGGATTCCCCCGCTTACGAAGCGGGTGCAGCGCCGTTACTGCTTCAAGGGCACGTACTCGGTCCGCAGTGGCGCGCCGTTCGTACGCGCCTCACACCGTCCCCACTGCCGGCCTACGGCCGGGCACCGCCTGCGGACCTTCTGATTGGAGCGAGCGGCGGGAGTCGAACCCGCGTTGACCTGCTTGGAAGGCAGGCGCCTCATGCCGTTCGGCCACACTCGCATGGGAGCGCGCAGCGGGGATCGAACCCGCTCTTCTGACTTGGCAAGCCAGCGTGCAACCTGGAACACCTTGCGCGCGTTGAGACCGGTCTCGGAATCGAACCGAGGATTACGGAGGTTGCAGCTCCGCGCCTTTCCACTTGGCCAACCGGTCGTTGAGGAGACGGAGCGAGTTGAACGCTCGGGGCTGTCGCCCGGCCGGTCAGCAACCGGCTGCCCAAAACCGACATGGACGTCGTCTCCGTTCGTGCGAGGCTCAGGAGTTGAACCTGGTCTCTTCAGCGTGTCGAGCTGACGTCTTCCCGATCGACCAGCCTCGCGTTTCGTACCGGCGGTGGGTGTCGATCCCACCGAGCTCCGCTTATGAGACGGGGCTGCGCGCTGGCGCCGCCGGCATGGTACCCCCGAGAGGATTCGAACCTCCGAGCCCTTCGTTCGTAGCGATGGGCGCCTTCCAATGGCCAGGGGCATGGCGTCGATGACGGGACTCGAACCCGTGTTAGCGACTTGAAAGGCCGCCGTCCTTGCCCGTCTAGACGACATCGACATTCGTGACCCCGCCGGGTATCGATCCCGGTCCTGCGCCGTGAGAGGGCGCCAACCTAGCCAGTAGTCCACAGGGCCGTCGGAGGAAGGTGAAGGAATCGAACCCTCAACGCTCGTCGCGTTGGCCCGGTTTTCAGGACCGGTCGCCGACCATTCGGCGCCACCTTCCGTTCGCGGGCTGCCGAGGAATCGAACCCCGCTGGCGATCCCACCAGCTTTCGCTGGCAGGGCTGGATTCGAACCAGCGTTTCCCCCTTTCGTGGAGAGCACCAGAGTTGAACTCGTCCCGCGTTGCTTGCAAGGCATCGCTCCGCCCCGGCGGGCTCCCCTGGCGCTCCTGCTCCCAAGGCAGGCGGCCAGCCCCTGACCCACACCCCGATGTTTGGGTGACCGACGAGAATCGAACTCGCCCTGCGAGGGCCACAACCTCGCGTGCGAACCACTACACCACGGCCACCATGTGAGTTCCCTCGGCACGATTCGAACGTGCGTCCTCCGGGTCAGAACCGGAGATCCTGCCGCTAGACGACAAGGGATCGAGTAGAGGCGGGAGGAGTTGAACCTCTCGTCGGGCGGTTATCGACCGCCTGCACTACCGTCGTGCTACGCCTCCGTACGAGGTGCCGGAATCGAACCGTCTCTGCAGCGTGTAGGGCTGCGGCCCAGCCACCATACCAACCTCGCGATCGGCGCCGCGGGAGTCGAACCCGCAATACTCCTGTTCCCGAAACGGGCGGCTTCCCATCAAGCCTTCGCGCCGTCGTCGCAGCTTCATGCGTCCGCAGCTGCTCGCGGTTTCCGCCATCGCGGACCTCGTGCCCCAGCTCGGAATCGGACCGAGTTCTGTCGTTCTTCAGGCGACCGCAATCACCAGACTTGCTCCCGGGGCATGTGAGGGCGGTGGCTTCCGCCCCCTTCGCGTCGACTATTCAGTTGTCAGAGAACGGCACCGGAGCGACCGGTGCATGGCTCGGGAACTCCGACTCGAACGGAGATGGGCGGCTTCAAAGACCGCAGTCCTGCCTTTGGACGACTCCCGAGTGGGTCACCGCGGACTCGAACCGCGTTCGCACCCATCAAGAGCGGGGGCTTCACCATCAAAGTTTGTGACCCGTTGTTTGTGCCGCCGGAGGGATTCGAACCCCCGATTCAGCGATTAAAAGTCGCGTGTGATTCCGCTTCACCACGGCGGCGCAACGATGCGCAGCCGCTACGTTTTCTCCCTTCGTTGGTCATCGTGCGCGGCCGTGGAGTCGAACCACGCCAGCCAGAGGCCAGGCGTTTACAGCGCCCGTTGCATCCCGGTGCTCCGCGCATGGGCCGGAAAACGAAAAAGGCCGCCACGGTTACCCGGGCGGCCTTTTCGATAAGCAGCGAGATCTTCTCGTGATTATCCGGGTGGCCGCCCTTTCTTCTCGTTCAGGTTTTCGCTCTGCCTTTCGTTCCCGAGCTCGAAGGACAACGAGCCAAGGAGCCAGCAGGCGTTCGCGAACGAGTGATCCGCCATCGCGCACACGTCCGCGCAGGCCATATGGCCTTCGCGCGGTATCAGTGACGATGGTTGCCGACCCATGATGGCTTGAAGGTGAACTCGACCGATTTGGTTGTCAACAGAATTTGTCGGCGGCTCAACCCTTGACGCAAAGCACCTGCTTCAATTCGACAACGATCTCCACGAGGTCGGATTGGTTCTTCATGACCTGGTCGATGGGCTTGTAGGCGGCGGGGATCTCGTCCAGGACGCCGGCGTCCTTGCGGCAGCAGACACCCGCCGTCTGGTCGGCCAGGTCCTTCACGGTGTAGGCACGCTTGGCGGCGCCGCGCGACATGCGGCGGCCGGCGCCGTGCGACGCGCTCTGGAACGACTCGGCGTTGCCGAGGCCGCGGACGATGTAGCTGTGCGTCCCCATCGAACCGGGGATGATGCCCAGCTCGCCCGCGCCGGCCCGGATGGCGCCCTTGCGCGTGACGATCACCTCCTCGCCGAAGTGGGTCTCCTCGGCGACGTAGTTGTGGTGGCACAGGATGGGCGTGTCGTAGGCGACGGCGCGGCCGATGAACGGCTCGATGAAGTGCGCGAATTCGTGGCCCAGCAGCTCGAACATCACGCGCCGGTTCAGGAACGCGTAGCGCTGCGCCCAGAACAGATCGCGCCGGTAAGCGTCCATCTCGGCTGTGCCGGCCAGGAAGACCGCCAGATCGCGGTCGGGCAGCTCGGCGTTGTGAGCCAGCCGCCTGGCGATCGCGATGTGCACCTCGGCCAGCTGCTTGCCGATGTTGCGCGACCCGGAGTGCAGCATCAGCCAGATCCGGTCATCGCTGCCGACGCAGACCTCGATGAAGTGGTTGCCGCCGCCCAGCGTGCCGACCTGCCGCTGGGCCGTGCCCAGCCGGTCCTTCACCTTGGCGGTCAGGTCGCCAAACTCGGAGAAGAGCCTGGCCCCCTCGCGCTTGATGGGCTCGGGCATGCCGCGCTTGAAGGCCGGCTGGTCGTGGGCGTTGAAGCCGACCGGGATGGCGCCCTCGATGGCGCCACGTAGTCGGTCGAGCGACACCGGAAGCTCGGCGGCGCCAACCGACGTGCGGATCGCCCCCATGCCACAGCCGATGTCGACCCCGACCGCGGCGGGGGACACCGCGCCCCGCATCGCCACCACGGACCCCACCGTCGCGCCCTTTCCGAAGTGCACGTCCGGCATGGCCGCAACGTGGTGGAAGACCCACGGCAGCGATGCGGTGCGTTTGAGCTGGTCCAGCGCCGAGCTCTCGACCTCGGCCAGCGGGGTCCACAGCTTGACCGGCGCGTTGGCCGTCTGGACGACGGAGGCGGGCACCCGCCTATGATGCCCGCAATGCCGGCGCGATGCTCAGGAGCTCAGGGCCTGCGCGCCATCTGCTTCATGGCGTCGCCCGCGCGGCGGCCCATCTCGTCGACCGAGACGTCCTCCTTGTGCGAGGCGATCGACCACCGGTTGCCCCACTTGTCGCTGACGACGCCGTAGCGGTCGCCCCAGAACTGGTCCGCCAGGGGGATGATCACCTGGCAGCCGGCCGCGACCGCCTTGGCCCAGACGGCGTCGGCGTCTTGCACGTAAAGGTGCAGAGCGGAGTGGGTGGCCGGCATCATCATGGCGTCGCTGATCATCACGATCGAATCACCGATCTTGATCTCGCTGTGCATGATTTTGCCGTCGGGCGTCGGCATGATCGCCCGTTCCTCTGCCCCGAACGCGTGCTTGTAGAAGGCGATCGCCTCCCGAGCCCCCTCGACGTTCAGGAACGCCGTGACCGTGTGGTACCCGTCAGGAACAGCCTTGATTTGAGCCATCTGACCCTCCCTTCGCGCCCCGGTCATAACCGTAATGCCGCGGCAGGGCAATCGCGTCCTGACCTGAGGGCCGGCGCGGTGTTAGCTTTCACCGGAATGACGACGTTTTGCCTCGATCGAATGAGCGGAGACGTCCGCAAGCTGACCGCCGTGATCCTGGCGCTGGCCGGGGCGATGGTCCTGCTGGCGAAGTCGGGGCCGCCCAACATGCGCGGCGGGGCCGAGCTGTCGGCGGCGGCGCTGGTGGGGCTCATCGCGCTGACCTGGCTGGCGTTCCGGCCGACGCGCTTCATGGTCGACGAGGCGGGGCTGCGCATCGAGTGGCCGATCCGCATGCGCTCGATTCCCCGGTCCGCCATCGCGGGCGCGCGGCTGGTGAAGGCGGGTGACTTCCGGCGGGCCCACAAGCTGGACGTGCGCATCGGCGTGGGCGGGTTGTGGGGGACCTTCGGCCTGCTGCGCGGCCCGCGCGAGACCTTCTCGACCTGGGTCTCGCGCAGCGATCGCTGGGTCGTCGTGCGGCTGACCGGCAGCGCGCGACCGCTCCTGCTGACGCCCGCTCACCCCGAGCGGTTCGTCGCCGCGATCGGGGCGCTCCCCGCCGGGGTGGATATCCTCAGCGCCAGTCGTAGTTGAAGCTGATGCTGACGCGCTCGGCGCGCCCGCGCTGGGCCGCCACCTCGTGGCGCAGCCAGCTCTCGAACAGGATGACCCGCCCCGCCTCGACGTCGTAGGCGACCTGCTGCCGGTTCTCGTCGCGGACGCCGGTGCGCTTGGGGGGCGCGCCCATGAACTTGTCCAGACGAGGATCCTCGAACCGGATGCGGGACGAGCCGGGCGGCGTGCTGAGGTAGTAGGTCCCGCTGATCACCGACAGCGGGTGCAGGTGCAGCGAGTGAACCGCGAACCGCGACATCATGTTCACCCAGCAGTCGGTCATGGTCAGCTTCCCCTGCCCCAGGTCCATGTCCAGCCGCCGCACGAAGCGCATCACGTGCCGCCGGATCTGCTTCTCCAGGTCCATGAACGTCGAGAAGGTCCGGTGCAAGTTGGTCATCGACCCATACGACGTGTAGCCGGCCGGGTAGTTCTGCGCGCACCAGCGGGCGCCCGCCCGGTCATGCGCCCGGATCTTGCGGCAGTCGTCCATCAGCGAGCGCGTGAACGCCGCGTCCGGCCGGGGCAGGAGGGGCGCGTCGTAGATGAGGGTCGGGAACCAGGGGCGGATGGGCATCGGGTCAGACCCCCCGCTTCGAGCGAGCTTGGTCCACTCGCACCATCAGGTCCTCGGCGACTTCGTTCTTCGCGAACGGATTCAGCGAGAACTTCTTCACCGGCGAGAACACCACCTCCGACCCGAGAGAGCCACTCGCAGCCTGCGGCGTCAGCCTCAGCGTGATCCGGGGCGGATTCACCGCGATCGACGAACTGACGTTCATGATATCCGTGAACGGAAGCCGATACTCTCGCCCTCGATTCTTCACGATCAGGCAGTCGCCGGCGTCGTAAACCTCGTCAGCCAGGTCCCAGACGAACCTCCGCATCAGGACATACCCGAACAGACCCATCACACAGGGGACCACCAGGAACACCCCGCCAGTCCTGAGCCCGCTCTGTACGAGCGCCCCGACCAGGGAGACCCCCAGAAAGCCGAACCAGAGGGCCGGAAAGCCCTTCTTGTAGAAGCCCGTCGACGCGGACGAAATCTTCTTCATCGATTACTCTGACCGCGAACGGCGGCCTGGCGTCAACCCGCGGGCCGAAGGCCCGTCGGGTTCAACGCCGAGTCAGGCCGCGATCGCACGGACCACGGGAAGGGGAAGCTTCACCGACGCGAAGAGCTTCTGCGGGTACAGGTAGTCCTCTCCTGATTCGTCGATCACTCGAACGAGCCCACGCGACTCTGCGTCCTTGTCAGAAATCTGCTGATACAGTCGCCGGGTCTGCAAGGATGCGGCATAGCCCTCGTTCCGTACGCACAGCAGGTACTGAGCGGTTCGACGGCGGCGTCTCATGACGGATCTCCCAACAGGCGTTTGATCTTCAGTTCTCGACGGCCAAGGCCGTGCCTCTCATACCAGTGTACTTCCGCACCAGCTGCACTGCCATCTGGCAGAACGACCCGGGCGATACCTTTCAGCTTCCGCCATCGTCCCGCGCCGTACACCTTCTCGAGACGCGCCAGCTCTCGAATCTGACGACCGGATGCGATCAGCTCGACCTCGCTGATCTGACCGACGACTCGAATGCCTGGATTGGCCCGCGCCACGATTCACGATCTTCGTCGAGGCGGCGACCTGCCGTTCAGCCGTGAACGCCCGGGTCGCGTTCGACCGTACCACGGCCGCGAGGAGCCGCGGGCGCCCGCCCACGGCGTCGCGGAACGAGGACGCCGTCGAGCGGGCCGCACAGGCGTTCGGCCGCAGCAACGGCCGGTTCGGCAGCTCACCGTCGGCGCCTCCAAAAAATCTGTAGCACTGCGCCAACGAACAACACCGACGCTGCAACACGAGCGAAGCCGAGTGACCTCGGGAATGCCGTCGGCAGAAGCACGAGGAGCGGAGCTGCGGCCAGCCACGGTGCGAGGTAAGTGCGTTCGTTGCGCCTCCTGATCCCCTCGACCAGAACGACGACCAGCCCGGGCAGCAAAATGAAGAAGAGAATCACCATCGCTCGCTCCCTGTCTGCCGAGTCAGAATGGAACAACCGGCTCACGCCTGGGCGTGGGTTACGTTCGGGCTCGGTGAGAAGTCCAACCGCAGAGCCAGAAAGGAGGAGCCGGTCATGATGAAGAATACACGATACGTGGGATTGGATGTTCACGGCGAGACCATCTCCGCGGCCATCGGCGAGGGGCACGGGAAAGCGCGGAGTTTCGGACAGTTCCCGAATCGGCCGGAATCGGTACG
>DATJWP010000199.1:0-3905 GCA_035578045.1 Polyangia bacterium
CCCAGCGCGGCAACTGCGCGTCGTGCCACTACCACGGCGCGGGGTTGCACGGCAGCTCCAGCATCTTCACCGACTACTCGTACGAGGCGATCGGCGTGCCCCGGAACACCGCGCTCGCCGACAACCAGGATCCCGGCGCCTACGACCAAGGTCTGTGCGGCCCGCTGCGAGGCGATCACCCGCAGGTCGGTGCGGCCAGGAACACGTTCTGCGGCATGTTCAAGACGCCGACGCTACGCAACGTCGCCACCCGCAAGGTGTTCTTTCACAACGGCGTGATCCACTCGCTGGAGCAGGCGTTGCGCTTCTACAACACGCGCGACACGAACCCCGAGATCTGGTACCCGACCCGCGGCGGCGTGGCGAAGGCAAAGCCCGGCCCGAAGTTCCCGCGGTACGGCCTGATCACGACGCAGTTCGTGGGGGGCGTGGTCCAGAAGTACGACGATCTGCCGGCGCGTTCCCGCGACAACATCGATCCGCAGATGCCCCTCGACGGGCGCAAGCCGCACAGCGCGCCGCCACTCTCCGAAGGCAACATCGCCGACCTGCTGTGCTTTCTCGAAACCCTGACCGACGGCTATCACCCGCCGGCCACGCCGCCGACCTCGGGCCGGTGCGTGAACTGACCCGACCCTCTCTCCGGAGCGCCACGAATGCCGACCGCTGCCTCGATGACGAAGACGTTCTGCCTCGCCGCCCTGGCCCTGGCGGCCGGTGCCTGTCGTTCCAGGGCCAAGGCCCCCGACGCGACCGACTACACCCGCGCGATGAACGCCTACCTGCAGAAGCGCGGGGACCTGTGCATCGCGCGCGCCGACTGGCCCGTCGACGTCACGCCCGGGGACGTCGCCGAGGGGACGCGCGACGCCGTGCAGATGCCGGTGCTGGAAAAGCTGAAGCTGGTCGAGTCGGCGCCGGTGCCGCAGGCGCCGGGCGTCACCCGCTATCGACTGACCGCGCTCGGCAAGCAGCAGTACATCGATCGCGAGACGCGGCGGCCCGTCTCGCCCGACGGGCCGCGCCAGGGAATGGCGGATTTCTGCGTGGCGCGGCTGAGCCTGGACCAGATCAAGCACGTCGAGTTGCACCAGGTCCCGAACGTCCCACCCCACGCGGTCATCACGTACACCTACGACGTCGCCGCGCCGGACTGGACGCGCGATCCCGCTGCCCGCCGCGTCTTCCCCGCCGTGGACCGCGTCGTCAGCGGCGCGCACACCGCCTCGCTGCGAGAAGAGCTGACGCTGACGCCGGACGGTTGGGTGGCCAACGAGTTGCTGCCGGCGGCCGGCGCTTCGGGCGCGGTGGCCGCGAAGACGGCGGAACGGCCGTGAGCGCGATCGTCCGCTTCCAGCCGGATCTCGGCACCTGGCTGACGGCCGGCCTCGACGAGGGCCGGCCTCCGGTGGCGCTGGTCAAGACGATGGTGGACGAACGAATGAATCCCGCCGTCGCGCAGGCCATCGTCGACGCGTTCGTGAACGCGCGGCGCGCGGAGCAGCCGGTGCCGGTCGACTCGATCGTCGTCGACGACGAGACGCCGGTGTTCCTGCGCGAACCGTCGCTGCTGGAGCGCGGGCGTGGCCCTGCGCCCCGGATCGTGGCCGGCGACGCCACCGTGCAGGTGCTGGCGCGCACCGACGCGCCCAACCTGGCCTTGCTGGGCGGCGTGCTGACGCTCGACGAATGTGCGCAGGTGATCGCGCTCGCCCGGCCGCGCCTGCAGCCTTCCCAGGTGGTCGATCCGCAGACGGGGCACAACGTGACGGCCAGCTACCGCAACAGCATGGGCATGTTCTTCCGCCTGGAAGAGACGCCGTTCATCGCGCGGCTGGATCGCCGGCTGTCCGCCGTGATGAACCTGCCCCTGGCGCACGGCGAGGGCTTGCAGGTCCTGCGCTACGGCGAGGGCGGGGCGACGGCGCCGCACTTCGACTACCTGTTGCCGACCAACGAGGCGAACCGCGCCTCGATCGCGCGCAGCGGCCAGCGCGTGAGCACCCTGCTGGTCTACCTGAATCAGGTCGACGGCGGCGGCGAGACCGTGTTCCCGCACGTCGGCTGGAGCGTCACGCCCCAGCCGGGCAACGGCCTCTACTTCGAGTCGTCGAACAGCCTGGGCCAGCTCGACCGGCAGTCGTTTCACGCCGGCCGGCCAGTGACGAAGGGCGAGAAGTGGGTCGTGACGAAGTGGATGCGGCAGCGCCGTTTTGTGTCGTTGTGATGGGAACCCTGACCTGAAACTCAGGTCAGGGTTTGGAGGCTGGGCGGGGGGTTCTTGGTGAGTGAGTAGCCGAGGGACCTGGCTGCCTCGGTGAGGCCGGCAAGGCGTCGAGCTTCAAAGAGGGATTCGTAGTTCGATTCGCCGATGTCAGTGTAGTCCTGGCCGTAGCGCAGCATGCGATAGACGAGCTGAGCGAGCTTGCGGGCCGTCGCGAAGACGGCGACGAGAGCCCCCTTTTTGCGAGCGATGCGGCGGTAAGCGGCGCCGAGGGCGCTCTTGCCGCGCTGAAGTGAGCTGGCGGCCATGCGGAGGGTGTTGGCGACACGGTTGGCCCCCATGCCGTTGCGCCCCTTCTTGAGGGGCTTGCCTCCGGAGATGGGGGTTCGTGGGCAGAGCCTCAGCCATGAGACGAAGTGATGTTCGGACGGAAATGCAGACAGATCGGGGCCGACCTCGGTGAGGATGATCTTCGCGGAGCCGATGCTGATGCCGTCGATGCGAGTGAGGTCGGCGCCGGCGAATCGCCAGAGCGCCGTGCGGACCAGCTGAGCGCCGTGGCTGCGGAGAAATCTTTCCTTGCTCGGCTTGGGATGAGTGGGGAGCGCGAGATCTTTCCGCTCGTCGGGCTGCAGGGCCTTGATGGAGTCGAGCAGGCGGCTTTCGCAGGTGCCGATGAGCTTGTCGATGGCATCGTAGAGCTCCAGGGTCGACGCGAGGCTGAACAGATGCTCGTCCCGCCATGTCCCTGTGAGGTAGCGCGCGATCTCCTCGGCGGACTTGCCACAGCGAGGGTCACGAAGCGCGCTCAAAGACGCGGGATCGCGTTGGCCGGCGACGATGGCTCGGACGATGGCCATTCCGGTCGTGCCCGTCAGGTCGGTGACCGCTCGATGGACCTGGACGTTCATCTGGTCGAGCGCCTTTTGCATCCACTGGACGTAGTGGGCGCGTTGCTCGACAAGATTCGCCAGGTGGCGGTGAATGGCGCGCATGGCCGTGATCGCGGGTCCCGGCCGGAACGAGCCTCGGAGCAGGCCGCAGCTGTGCAGGAGCTGAATCCATTGACAGTCGGCGAAGTCGGTCTTGCGGCCCGGGACGTTGTGGAGCTGACGTGCATTGGCCAGGACCGCCTCAATACCGTGCGACTCGAGCAGCTCGTACAAGGGAATCCAGTAGACGCCGGTGCTCTCCATGGCGACCGATTTCACGCCTTGGGCGCACAGCCAGGCGACCAGTTCCTCGAGCTGAGTGGTCGTCGTACCAAACACGCGCACGTTGGGCTGGCCACTTTCCAGGGCTGGGCCGCACACCCAGTGCTCTCGGCTGCCCACATCGATTCCGGCCACCTCCGGCCGAATGGCCTGCAGGGCCGGGACTACCTTCGTCTTGCGGGACCTCTTCTCTTTCTCCATGATCCACCTCCGGTGAGATGAGGGCTCCGGCCCGAGATGGCGATTCCCAGGGACTCTGACCTGGGGGAGTGCTCGCGGCGCCTACCGCGAACCTCACCAATGAGGGATGGCCGGCTCGGACCCAGACTGAGACAGGGGCATTAAGCTCCAAAGATGTGGGGGGCATAGCTGCCGGAGTCCTCGTCCCACTCTTCGTCGCTCATCCGGCGAAAAGTTTCACCCCTGAAGGATCCGGGCCGCCGGCCCGGCGGCGGAACTGAGAGGGT
>DATJWP010000200.1:0-2982 GCA_035578045.1 Polyangia bacterium
GGCGGTGGAGACCAAGGACGGGATCAAGACCGTGTCGTTCGACCACGCCATCATCGCCGCCGGGTCGCAGTCGGCGCGCATCCCCGGCTTTCCGTACGACGACAAGCGCCTCATGGACTCGACGGCCGCGCTGGAGCTGGCCGAGGTTCCCAAGCGCCTCCTCATCATCGGCGGCGGCATCATCGGCCTCGAGATGGCCACCGTGTACGATGCGCTCGGCGCCAAGGTGACGGTGGTCGAGTTCCTGGACCGCCTGATCGCCGCCGCCGATCCCGACATCGTGCGCCCGCTGCAGCGCCGCATCGAGAAGCGCTACGAGAAGATCCTGCTCAAGACCAAGGTCTCCAAGCTGGAGGCGTTGCCCGAGGGGATGCGCGCCACCTTCGAGAGCGCCGACGGCGCGTCGCCCGCACCAGCACCCGAGATCTACGACCGCGTGCTGCTGGCGGTGGGGCGCCGCCCGAATGGGAAGAACATCGCCGCCGACAAAGCGGGCGTGAACGTCAACGAGCGCGGCTTCATCCCGGTCGACAACCAGATGCGCACCAACGTGCCGCACATCTTCGCCATCGGTGACATCGTCGGCGACCCCATGCTGGCCCACAAGGCCACCCACGAGGCGAAGCTGGCCGCCGAGGTGATCGCCGGGATGACCCACCACGTGTGGGACGCCCGCACGATCCCCAGCGTGGCCTACACCGATCCCGAGGTGGCCTGGATGGGCCTGACCGAGACCGAGGCCAAGGCCCGCGGCGTCGCGTACGACAAGGCGACGTTCCCCTGGGGCGCCAGCGGCCGCGCGCTCGGGATGGGCCGCGAGGAAGGGTTGACCAAGATCCTCTACTCCAAGGAGGACAAGAAGATCCTGGGCGCCGGGATCGTCGGCATCAACGCCGGCGAGCTGATCGCCGAGACCGTGCTGGCGCTGGAGACGGGCGCCGACGCGGAGGACCTGAGCCTCACGATCCACGCCCACCCGACCCTGTCCGAGACGATCTTCTTCAGCGCCGAGATCGAAGACGGCACGATCACCGATCTGCTCCCCCCCAAGCGGTAGAACCGCCGAGGACCGCGTCCAGGCTCTCGGCCAGGACGCGGGCCATCGCGTCGATCTCGGCGGGCGCCGTCGTGAGAGGCGGGAAGAGGTACATGGTGTCGCCCAGCGGGCGCAACAGGGCGCCGCGCCTGACCGCTTCGCGGTAGACGGCGTAGCCGGTGCGGTCGGCGGGGTCGCGTGGCGAGCCATCGGGACGGCGGATGTCGAGGGCGCCGACCATCCCGCAGGCCCGCAGGTTGCGCAGGTACGGACGGCTGGACGCGACTGATTCCAGCGCGGCGCGCAGGTGCACGGCGCCCCGGGCGACGCGCGACAGGATCTGCTCGTCGGCGAAGGTGTCGAGGACGGCGTTGGCGACCGCCACCGCCAGCGCGTTGCCGGTGAAGGTGTTCGAGTGCAAGAAGGCCCGGCCGTCGCCGTAGTCGGCGTCGAAGAGGGCGTAGATCGCGTCGGTGGTCAGGACCGCGGACAGGGGCAGGACGCCGGCGGTCAGGCCCTTGGAGACGACCGCGAAGTCGGGCCACGCGCGCGGGGCCAGGTGGCTGGCCAGCATCGCGCCCAGGCGGCCCATCCCGGACGCGATCTCGTCGGCGATCAGATAGACGCCACGGGCGTCGGCCCAGGCACGCAGCCGCGTCAGCAAGTCAGGGCTGTAGAATTGCATGCCGCCCGCGGCCTGCAGCACGGGCTCGTAGACGACGGCCGCCAGGGTGTCGCCGGCCTCCTCGAGCGTGCGTTCGATCGCCGGCCATTCGTCCGACGCGTCCATCCAGCGCGCGTCGCTCGCGCCGGCTCGGTACGGCAGCCCGCGCAGGCGGTGGACGGGGAAGCAGATCGGGCGGTACGGCCCGCCGTACAGGTCCAGATCACCCACCGACAGGGTCCCGGCCGTCTCGCCGTGATAGCCGTTTTCGAGCGCGGCGAACCGGGTTCGCCGCGGCTGACCGCGCTGGGCCTGGGCCTGCAGCGCCATCTTCATCGCGATCTCGACGGCGGTCGAACCGTTGTCGGCCAGGAACACCTTGCCGAAGTGGCCGGCCGCGCGGCCGGGCGGCGCGGATGGGCCCCACGCCGACGAAGGCAGCCCGTTGGCCGCGGCCAGCAGGCGCTCGCACAGGCGGACCAGCGATTCGCTGGTCGTGTTCGCCGTGATCACGTGCTCGAAGGCCTCGGTCTGGGCCCGCAGGGCAGCCATCAGCCGCGGATGCCGGTGGCCGAGCGCCTTGCACCACCAGCTGGAGATGGCGTCGAAGATCTCGCGGCCATCGGTCAAGCGCAGCCGGACGCCGTCCGCGCCCGCGATGGCGAGCGGGGGGAAGGCGCGGTAGTCGCGCATCTGGCTGCAGGGGTGCCAGAAAACCTCCAGGTCCCGGCGCGCCAGGTCGTTCGAGGTGGGGTCCACCCCTCACGCTTAGCGCGCCGGGCTGCGAGAAGGAAGGACCTCAGCGACGGCGGCGCGGGCGGATGCCCAGCGCCGCGCCGAGCAAGGTCAGGAACAGAGCTCCCGAGCCGCGCTGGGTGGTCCCGACCTCGCAGTTGCAGCCGCCCTCGCTGGTGAAGACGCCTGCCTGTCCGGCTCCACCCCGACCGCCGGCCCCGGCCAGACCGCCGGGGCCGGCGGCGCCAGCCCCGCCGCTGGCGCCGCCCCGGCCACCGGCCGCACCGGGCTCGCCGCCCGTCCCGCTCCCCTCGCCCGCTCCGCCCGCGCCGCCGATCCCGGTGGCGGGCGCGCCGCCGGCCCCGCCGTTCGCCGGGCTCCCCCCTGCCCCACCGTCCACCACCACACCACCCGCTCCCGCCGCGCCACCGCCCCCAACCACCACCCCGCCGGCCGCGCCCCCCGCCGGCGGGGCGCCCTCGCCCCCGGCCGTGCCTCCGCTCCCCATCGACAGCATGCCGCCCGCGCCGCCCATCGCGACCCCGCC
>DATJWP010000201.1:0-5456 GCA_035578045.1 Polyangia bacterium
CGTCACGTAGGCCAGCACGTACAGGCCGAAACCGCACAGCGCCGCCATCGGTGAGACCGCCAGTGCGACGCCCAGCGACGTGGCCACACCTTTGCCGCCGCGCCCGCGCAGGAAGATCGTGAACATGTGGCCGACGATGGCGCACAGGCCCGCCGCGGCGACCGCCCCCGCCGAGAAGCCCAGGCGGCGCCCCAGCAAGACGGGCACTAACCCCTTGGCGGCGTCGGCCAGCAGGACGGCGATGGCCCACCCCTTGCCCAGCGCGCGGGCGACGTTGGTGGCGCCGATGTTCCCGCTGCCGACCTTCCGCAGGTCGACTCCCTTGGCTCGCGCGACCACCACGCCGAAGGGGATCGACCCCGCCACGTAGGCGGCCACGCAGAGCAGGATGGCGGCGATCATGAGGCGGCGGCGGTCCGCGAGGGGGCTGAGGCAGGTCCGGCGCCCGGACGGATGCGCGCCCAGAAGTCGGCGACGTCTTCCAGGGACTCGGTCCGGGGGCACTCGGCGGGCAGGCTGGCGCGCAGGGTGGCGCCGTAGGACTTGCGGGCCGCGCGCCCGTCCAGCAGCGCCACGATGCCGTGGTCGCCGCGGCTGCGGATCAGGCGGCCGAAGCCCTGCTTCAGCGACAGCGCGGCGCGCGGCAGCTGGTACGCGCCGAACGGGTCGCCGCCCTCGTCGCGGATGCGATCGATGCGGGCGCGCGTCAGCGGGTCGTCGGGCGCGCCGAACGGGATCCTGTCCATGACCACCAGCGACAGCGCCTCGCCCGGGACGTCGACCCCCTCCCAGAAGCTCTGGGTGGCCAGCAGCACGGAGCCGATCTGGCTGCGCAGCGCCGCCAGCAGGTGATGGCGCGGGCGCTCGCCCTGCACCAGCAGCGGGAAGGGCAGCGTGCCGCGCAGCTGGGCCTCGGCCACGCGCAGGTTCTTGAAGCTGGTGAACAGCAGCAGCGCGCGCCCGCCGGTGATCGCGCACAGCTCGGCCATGCGGGCGGCGGCGGCCACCGGGAACGCGTCGGCGTTGGGCTCGGGCAGATCGGTCGCCAGGTACAGCAGCGCCTGGCGCGCGTAGTTGAACGGAGACGGGTAGGTCGCGTCGGTGGCGGTGTCGCCCAGCCCGGTGCGCGCGCGCAGGTAGTCGAACGAGCCGGCCACCGTCAGCGTCGCGGAGGTGAAGATGATCGGGCCGGGGCAGGCGTCCAGCGCCCGCCCCAGCAGCGGCGACACGTCGACGGGCGAGGCGTGCAGCGCCACGTTGCGCGGCGAGGCGCCCATCCACTTCACGTGGTCGCGCCCGCGCCCATCGATGAGCAGCTCGAGATCGGCGCGCAGGGCCTGGGCGCGCCGTCCCAGCGCGGCGACCTCGGCGGGACGGTGCGATCCCTGCACCGTCTGGCCGTCGGGGTCCAGCCAGGCGGCGATCTCATCCAGCACGGCGTCCAGCCGGTGGTAGGCGGTCCGCACCGGGCCACGGTCCAGATCGGCGGGCAGCGGCGCTCGGGTCTCGTCCGTCCCCGCCCGCGGGGCCGGCATCAGGTCGCGCAACACGTCGGCCAGCAGCCCGCCCGCCGAGGACAGGCGCCCCGAGGCCGACTCGGCGCGCGCGGCCGCCACGCCGGTCTCGCGCGCCAGGTCGCGGGCCAGCGCGAACAGCCGCTGGGTCGACGCGTGCACGCCGAAGAACTCGGTCGCGACGTCCTCGATCTGGTGGGCCTCGTCGAAGATCACGACTTCATACGGGGGAAGCACCTGGGCGTCGGGCCAGCGCGAGCGCAGCGCCAGGTCGGCGAAGAACAGGTGATGGTTCACGATCACCAGCCGGGCGGCCGCGGCCCGGCGGCGCATCGCGGTCACGAAGCAGCTCTCGAAGAACGCGCAGCGCGGGCCGATGCGCGTCTCGGGCGTGGCCGCCACCTCTCCCCAGCTCGGCGCGTCGTCGGCCAGGTCGGTCAGCTCGGCGCGATCGCCGGTGGCGGACGTCTCCGCAAAAGCCAGCAGCCGGTCGAGCTCGGGATCGGCGACCAGCCGGCGCTGGCGATCCTGCTCGGACAGCCGCCGCCGGCAGACGTAGTTTCCCAGGCCCTTCATGACCGCCGCTTCCGGCCCCAGCTCGGGCCGCCCCGCCGCCGCGAAGATCTGCGCCAGCCGCGGCAGGTCGACCGAGGCGATCTGATCCTGCAGCGTCTTGGTCCCGGTGCTGACCACCGTCTTGCGCCCCGAGAGAATGGCCGGGATCAGGTAGGCCAGCGTCTTGCCGGTGCCCGTGCCCGCCTCGACCAGCAGCCGCTCGTCGCCGTCGATCGCGTCGGCGATCCGCTCGGCCATGGCCACCTGCCCGCCGCGGGCCTCGTAGCCCGGCAAGACGGAGGCGGCCGCGCCGCCCGGCCCCAAGATGCTGCGAATCTCCCGGCTGAGCGCCGAGCCGCTCATTTCTTCCGGCTCGCCTTTTCGTCGATCCCCGAAACGCCGAACCGCCGCCGCAGCTCCGCGAACACAGCGTCGGCAGGCACACCGGCCGCTTCCAGGCCGACCAGCGCGTGGAAGATCAGGTCCGCCGCCTCGTGCGCGGTGTGGGCGGCGTCGCCCTCGGGCAGGGCCTCGGTCAGCTCGCGCGCCTCCTCGACGATCTTGGCGTTGATCTTGGGGAAGCCGGCGTCCAGCAGCGAGACCACGTACGACTTCTCGGGACGCTGCCGCCGCCGCTCGGCGATCACGTCGGCCACCCGGGTCACCATCACGGCGGGCGGAACAGGCGGTGCGTCGTCCTCGACCAGCGCGCCGTCCTCGCCCACGCGCCGATAGAAGCAGGACGTCGCGCCCGTGTGGCAGGACGGCCCCTCGGCGTCGACCAGGTACAGGACCACGTCGGCGTCGCAGTCGACGCGGACCTCGCGCACCCGCAGCCCGTTGCCCGAGGACTCGCCCTTGCGCCAGAGCGCCTTGCGCGAGCGGCTCCAGAAGGTGGCGTCGCCGGTGGCCAGCGTCTGCTCCAGCGCGTCGCGGTTGGCCCAGGCGAACATCCGGATCATTCCGGTGCGCGCCTCCTGCGCGATCACCGGGACCAGCCCGGCCGCGTCGAACGAGACCGCGGCCAGCAAGGCCTCGGACTTCACGACTTCACCTCTTCGCGCACGGGTACGCCGCGCCCCCGCAGGTACGCGTGCGCCTGGCCGACCGTCGCCTCGCCGAAGTGGAAGATCGACGCGGCCAGCACCGCCTCGGCGTGCCCCTCGGCGATCCCCTCGTACAGGTGCTGCAGGTTGCCGACGCCGCCCGACGCGATGACCGGGATGGACACGCGATCGGCCACCGCGCGGGTCAGCTCTAGATCGAAGCCGTCGCGCGTGCCGTCGCGGTCCATGCTGGTCAGCAGGATCTCGCCCGCGCCGTTCTTCGCCATGCGCTCGCACCAGGCGACCGCGTCCAGCCCGGTCGGGCGGCGGCCGCCGTGCGTGTAGACCTCCCAGGCCGGCGTGGGCGAGTCGGGACGGCGGCGCGCGTCGACCGCCACCACGATGGCCTGGTTGCCGAACGCGTCCGAGGCCCGCCGCACCAGGTCCGGATCGGCCACGGCCGCGGTGTTGATTCCGGCCTTGTCGGCGCCGGCCAGCAGCAGCGCGCGCACGTCCTCGACCGACCGGACGCCCCCGCCCACCGTCAGCGGCAGGAAGACGCGGTCGGCCGTGGCGCGCACGACGTCCAGCATCGTGGCCCGGCCGTCCGACGAGGCCGTGATGTCCAGGAAACAGACCTCGTCCGCGCCCTGGGCGTCGTAGGCGGCGGCGACGGCGACGGGATCGCCGGCGTCGCGCAGCTCCTTGAACCGAACACCTTTCTTGACCCGCCCACCGTCGACGTCGAGGCAGGGGATGACCCGCTTACAAAGCATGCTGGGGCTCGAGGGTCCAATCTCCCACGCCGGCGCGTGCCGGGCAAAAGCTATCGGTTACCGTTCTTGAATTCGGCCCGGTTGGGTCGCCACGAGCTTCACGCCGAACTGTCGAAAGTGGCGATCGAAGGCGAGGGCGGCGCGTACACGAAGCCGCTCGACCACGGCGAAGCTCGTCGCGTCGACGTACGAATAGCTCTTGTCGGTGTGGGTGCGCATGATTTCCTTCGCCGCGGCTTCATCTTCGGGCGTTACGCGCTCTATGGGCCAGATGCTCCGTGTGAGCCAGGTCCGCGCGACATCGGCTCCCAGGCGGGACAGAAGCAGAGCATGACTCTCCGCGACGATGAAGTTGGTCAGGAGGGGCGTATCCTTCTCGGCGCGCATGCGCTCGAGGCCCCGGCGTGCGGCAGCGTGATTGGCGTCGGCCTTGTCGATCAGGGCGTAGACGGCGCTCGTATCTATGAGGATTCGCGCCATCGAGCAACTTCGCCTTCCGCGAGATAGCGATCGTGGTCGACCGATGCATCGTGAGTGTCACCCGAAGCGCTTCCGACGAGGCTCCAGATCGGATCCTCGTCGGCGAGAGGACGAGCTTGAACGAGCTTGCGAAACCTCACCTCATCACCATCGACGCGAACTTCGAGGTAGGTGTGTTCGTCCACGCCGAGGGCCTTCCGGGCCTCTTGCGGGATGGTGACCTGCCCTTTGGAGGTGACCTTTACTACTTTCATACAGAAATTCTTACCGCGATTCTTACCGCGGTCAACCGGGACTGCGGGTGACGACCGCGGGCCCTCGTGTCACATGCACCAGCCGGCCGCCGTGCAGCGTGGCTGCCACCGCGGGGGCTCGCAGGATCACGTCATCGGGATCGTCACTGTCCAGCAGCGCCAGGTGGGCGTCGGCCTCGACCGTGGGGCCATGGGGCGCCAGGCCCAGGATGGCGGCCGGCGCGCGGGTGATCGCGTCGAGCAGGCTCTGCCGCCGCGCGGGGGTGGCGGCGCGGCGGGTGAGGCCGGCCAGCCAGGCCGCTTGCAAGAGGTTCCCGTTGCCGAAGGGCGCGAACGGGTTCTCGAGGTTGTTGTTGGCGATGGCGACCCGGACGCCGCGGTCGACCGCCCGCTCCCAGGGGGCCAGGCTGCGGGTTCCCGGCTCGCCGTGGCCCGCCAGGTAGAGGTCGGTGGCCGGCAGCACCACCAGCGACACCCCCGCCGCCGCCAGCGCGTCCAGCGCCCGGGCCTGCTCGTCCAGCGGCATGGCGGCGACGGTCGTCAGGTGGCCCACCGTCACCCGGCCGGCCATCCCGTGAGCGCGCGTGCGCTCGACGACCAGCGGCAGCAGGGAGAGGCTCGGGTCGTCGCTGAAGTCCAGGTGCAGATCGACGGGCGCGCCGTGTCGTTCGGCCAGCGCGAAGACCCGATCCAGGTGGGCCCGCGGATCGGCGTCCACATAGGGGCAGCCGCCCACGACGTGCAGCCCTGCGGCCATGGCGGCGGCCAGCAGCTCGGGCATCCCGCTGCGCTCCAGCCCGCGCTGCGGGAACGCGACCAGGTCCAGGACGA
>DATJWP010000202.1:0-11839 GCA_035578045.1 Polyangia bacterium
GTCGGCGGGCTGAAGCCGGTTGTCCTCGCCCTCGGGGCGAGGATAAAGGAGAGGGGATCCGGTTTCGCGGGGCCGTCCCCTCTCCGGCCAAGCCTTCGGCTTGGCCGCCTCTCCCCGCCTTCGCGGGGAGAGGCGCAGATACCGCGTCGGCTCAACCCGTCATCTTCTCTGTGGGGACGTACTAGTCGGCGCAGCCGGCGCATCGGGTCGACCTCATGGATTGACCCGGTGACCGCGGTCACGCGAGCCTTCTTTATGAAGAATCGGTCCTCGAGGTGGGACCAACGGGATCATGAAGGGCGCAGCGTTCTGCCGATGAGCTCCTCTCCGCGGTACACGGTCCTGAGAAAGGTCACCGACGGCGGGACGGCCGAGATCTTCCTGGCCAAGCAGCACGGCGCCGCGGGCTTCGAGAAGACCGTGGTGATCAAGCGGATCTTCACGACGCTGCTCTTCGACCTGCACTTCCGGCACCTGCTGGTCGACGAGGCGCGCGTCGCGATGTCGCTGAACCACGGCAACATCGTGCAGGTGCTGGACCTGGGCGAGGACCAGGGGCGCTACTTCCTGGTGATCGAGCTCGTCGACGGCTGGTCCCTCGGTCGCATCCTCGAGCGGGCCCGGGCTGCCCACATGCAGATGCCGCCGGCCGTGGCCCTGCACGTCATCGTCGAGGTCTGCCGGGCGCTCGCGTACGCGCACGCCAAGAAAGGTGCCGACGGCAAGCCGCTGGGCATCGTCCACTGTGACGTCAACCCCCGCAACGTCCTCATCAGCGAGCAGGGCGAGGTGAAGCTGTTCGATTTCGGACTCGCCAGGGTCCGGGGCAAGATCGTGAAGACCGACGGCAACTCGATCCAGGGGAGCGTCGATTTCATGTCGCCCGAACAGGCCTCGGGCGGCGAGCTGGATGCCCGCTCGGACCTGTTCTCGGTCGGAACGATGATGTACGCGATGCTCATTGGGCGGCACCCCTTCGGTGCGGCCGGCGGTGACACGCTGTTGACCCGGGTGAAGAGCGATGACTTCGAGCCTCCCGAGACGGCCCGCTCGGGGCTGCACCCCGAGATCTATCGCGTGATCCGGCGGGCCATGGGCAAGACGCCCGCCGGGCGCTATCAAACCGCCCAGGAGATGCTGGCCGACGTCGAGCGAGCGGCGCGCTTGGCGTTCGGGCCCGCCGGCCGGACCGAGCTGGAGCGCTGGCTGCAGGGTCTGAGCGCCCAGGATGGGGTTCCCCCGCTGACGCGCCAGGCGCCGACCGAGCCGACCGGGAACCTCTTCACGCTGGGCCGGCTCATCGGGCCGGGTCAGGAGCCGCCGCCTCCTCCGGCAGCGTCTCCGCCGGTCATCGTCCGGAGCTCGCGGCCGCCTGCTGTCGAGCCCTCCGTTCTGCCGCCCGCGCTCGCGCCGGTCGATCCCCCGTCGCGCCGGCGGTGGGTTGATCGCGTCGGGCTCGTCCTGGTGCTGCTGCTGGTGTTCGTCGCTCTGGAAGCACGGCTGATGCACAGGCGCAGCCAGTCCGCGGAGCTGCGCGCGCCACGCCGGCTCGACTCGCCCGGCCAGCCGGCTGCCCCCAGGGCGACGCCGCCCGCAGAGTCGACCCCGCCCGCAACGCGAGCCGCCTCCCACGGCTGACAGGCCGTTCGGAATAAGTCTCGCCGGCGCGCGGTTCAAGAGGCGGGAGGTCGGAGATGAGCCACCTGCAGCTGAACGCGCGGCTCTGGCGGATGGCGGAATGGCTGGTCGTCGCGATCGGGCTTGGCTGGCTGTTCCTCTGGGTCTGGGCGAGGCCGCGTCTTTCCGCCGTCTGGTTGCGCCGCCTCGGGGCATGACGATGTCGCCCTTGCGGCGGCGTGGCTGAGAACCAGATGGTCGGCAGCGGCGGGGCGACCCGGACCGCGGCGCCGCCCCAACCGGACTGCGACGCCGGACACCCGCCGCGGATCGACGAGAAAAGCCTGGGCGAGGGCGGCGTGGACGCGTTCCTGGCCAGCGCGTCGAAGGGAACGGTGGCGGTCGATGGGGACGGCACGCGCGCCCGCGTCGCCGGCGGATGGTCATCGTCGCGGCGACGACCTGCAACCACGGCTCCTCGTCGTCCCGCCCGGGCTCGCCGATCACCTCCCGCTGTGGCGACCGCCCGCGCCAGTCGCGGCCGGCCCCGTGCTGGCCGGCGAGCAGATCTACGCCGTAATCGCCGAGACGCCGTACGCCCTCCGCGCTCCGCATCCCTGATCGCCGGCGCCGGTCCCGGTGGACCGCGTGTCGATTTTTCAAACGCGGGCCCTCCCTGTCGGGTTTCATGGCCAGCGTGAGCCGCGAAGCCCCGGTCATCCCGATTGGATCGCCCCGGTCGGCCACCGACCTCGGTGGCCGGTCGGACGACGAGCTGATGACGCTGGCCGCCGCGGGAATCCTGAGCGCCTTCGGGGAGATCGTGCGGCGGTACGAGCGGCCGGTGCGCGCGCTGTGCACGAAGATGCTCGCGAGCGCCGGGGCCGGGGACGACGCCGCCCAGGACGTCTTCCTGACGGTGTGGCGCACCTGCGCCCGCTACGAAGGGCGAGGGGAGTTTCGCTCCTTTCTCTAAACCGCGGCGCGGAACCGTTGCTTGAACGCGCATCGCCGCGGCGTCCCGACGGTGTCGCTGGACGAGTCGGGCACGGCGGCCGAGTCGATGACCGCCGCCCCCGACCAGATCGAGATGCTGCTGGCGGCGGAACGTCGGCAGCAGATGGAGCGCCTGGTGGCGCGGCTGGCCCCGAAGCTGCGGGAGGCGATCTGGCTTCGCTTCGCCGGCGAGCTCGAATATCGGGAGATCGCGGCCATCGTCGATCGCCCCGAGGAGACGGTGCGCAGCCGCGTGTTCCAGGCGCTGCGCCGCCTGCGCGATCTCATCGGGCCGGGTGGCCACCACGACAGGAGCTGGAAATGAGCTGTCCGGACGCCGATACGCTGTTGCTCGATCACCTCGGCGAGCTGCCGGTCAATCGGAGCGAGGCGCTGCGCGCGCACGTGCAGACCTGTGGGCGGTGCGCCGCCGAGCGCGCCGAGCTGGCCCGGATGATCGAGGAGCTGGCCCCCGCGAAGCAGGCGAGCGACGACGGGGCGGCGTTCACCGCCCGGGTGCTGGCGGCGGCCAGGGGCGTGCCGCAGGCGCGGCGGGAGGTCCCGGCGCGGCGGCGGTCCCGCCTGGCCTTCGCGACCGGGACGCTGGCGGCGGCCGCGGCGGCGGTCTGGCTGGTGGCCGGACCCCGCGCGCGCCCGCCTGTCTCGGGCCAGCCGGAGCCGCCGATCGCGGGGACGGTCACGGCCCGTGGCGGCGCCGCGCCTGGCGCCGAGGCAGGCGAGCGGCTGTCGGCGGAGATTCTGCTCGTGCGCGAAGGCCGGTTGCAGCCGCTCCGGGGCGCGGCGGTGCACAGGTCCGACGCCCTGGCCGTGCGCGTGACGAACCTCTCGGGAAGCGACGCCCAGCTGATGGCGTTTGCGTGGGACGCGGCCGGCGACGTGCACTGGCTCTACCCCGCGTACCTGGACGCCAGGACGAACCCCCGATCGGTTCCCATCGCGGCCGGCGCGCGGGATCGCTTGCTGAGCGACATCGTGCAACCCGACGCGCCCCACGTCGGTCCGTTGCGAATGGTGACGCTCGTGGCTCAGCGGCCGCTCACGGTGAAGGAGGTCGAGGCCCGCCTGGCCACGACTCCGCCGCGCGCGTGGCCGACAGCCGACATCGCTGCGCTGTTTCCCGGCGTGATCGCGCGCGAGTGGCCCGCGCGGTGGGAGGCCGACCGATGACCGTGCGCGGCGCCGCGCTGGGCGCGATCATCGCTGCGACCTCGGTCGCGTCGGCGGCGCGAGCCGCCTCGACGGAAGTGTTCGCCCTCGTCGTGACCAACAACCGGAGCACCCGGCTCGATCGCCCCGATCTCCAGTACGCCGACGACGACGGCGCTCGGTACTATCAGCTCTTTCGCGGGGTCGCGCCGCCCGACCAGGTCCGGCTGCTGACCCGGTTCGATCGATCGACGGCGTCGGTGCACCCCGAGCTGGTCCCCGTGGCGCGGCCCCCGCGGCGCGCCGAGTTGCTGGCCGCGCTGGGCGCCGCCGGCGCGGCGGTGGCCAATGCGCGGCGCGCCGGGAAGCACACCGAGTTCTACTTCGTCTTCGCCGGCCACGGCGACGTCGAGGCGGGGGTCGGCTACCTCGATCTGGAGGACGCGCGCATCGACCCGGCCTTCCTCGAGCACGAGGTGGTCGACCGGGTGCAGGCCGACACCTTGCACCTGGTGCTGGACAGCTGCAACTCGTTCTTCGTCGTCAACCCGCGCAAGCCGGGGGGGCGGCGGTGGGCGACGCCCCGGGACCTGGCGCTCGGCTTCGCGGCGCGCCACCCCAACGTCGGCCTGTTCCTGTCGACGAACAGCGAGGCCGAGGTCTACGAGTGGTCGGAGCTGGAGTCCGGGATCTTCAGCCACGAGGTGCGCTCGGGGCTGAGCGGCGCCGCCGACGCCGACGGGGACGGCCGCGTGAGCTACGCCGAGCTGGCCGGCTTCGTCGATCGGGCGAACGCCAAGCTGCCCAGATCCAACCTGCGGCCCCAGGTGTTCCAGCGCGGCCCCAACGGCGACGCGGGCGCGGCGCTGTTCTCGCCGGCCAGCGCCCAGGGGCGCCGGCTGATGATCGGCGGCGGCGAGCGGAGGCTCTGGATCCGCGGCGCCGGCAACGAGCGGCTGCTGGACCTGCACAAGGAGGCGGGGCCGATGACCATCGTCGTCCCCGGGCAGGCCGATCAGCCGCTCACCGTCGACGAGTGGCGCGAGCCGGACGGTCCCGCGGGCCGGCCGGCGGTCGCCGAGTACGACGTGCCGCAGGGGACCGCGCCGGTCGCGCTGGCCGCGCTGGCCTCGCGCCCCTCCGAGCAGACGGCGCGCGGCGGCGCCGCGATCTTCGGCGGCCTGTTCAAGGTCCCGTACGGCCCGCTCGCCTACGCCGCCTTCGTGGCCGAGAGCAGCCAGGGCGACGAGC
Organism: Polyangia bacterium; assembly: GCA_035578045.1. Classification (GTDB taxonomy): domain Bacteria; phylum Myxococcota_A; class Polyangia; order Fen-1088; family Fen-1088; genus JADGRB01. The sequence continues at coordinate 5,032 of DATJWP010000202.1, forward strand.
CGGTGTACGGCGTCGGCGCCGCCGACGAGGCGCGCATGCGCCACTACCTCACGTTCATCGCCGAGAGCGATCGAGAGGTGTCGCGCAACCAGGGGATGACCGTGGGCGGCATGGGGGCCGTCCTGGTTGCGACGGGGCTGGCGCTGGAGGCCAACAGATCGGGGTGGAACGACCAGCGCAGCGGTGGCGTGTTGCTCGCCGGCTTGGGCCTGCCCATGCTGGCGATCGGGCTCGACGTGGCCCTGTCGAAATCGGTCGGTCAGCTCACGCTCGAGACGTTCGAGTCCGAGCTGGCGCGGCCGGGCGCCGATCGGGCGGCGGTGGTCGCGCACATCGAATCGAACCTCGATCAGCTGGCCCGCGGAGAGCGACGGAAGGCGCGATTCACCGCCGGGTACACGGGGGCATGCGCCGCTCTGGTCGCCGCCGCCGCGACCGTCGGGGTTGCGCAAGGAGGCAGCGACCGCCAGCCGGCCGCCATGGTTGCCGGCTATGGCACCGCGGCGCTGATGGGCATCGTCGCCTGGCGCGTGCTGGACACCGAGATGCCGACCGAGCGTCTGTTGCGGCTCTATCGATCCGATCCGGATCTCGAGCCGCGCGTGAGCGTCGTCCCGCCGCTGCCGGCGCCGGGCGGCGGCACACCGGCGATGCTCGCGATCTCCGGCCGCTTCTGAAACGCAGGGTGAGAGGAGAGAGAGATGCGCGTGATCGTGGGACTCCGTGGGTGGGCTCTTGTGGTGGCTTGCGCGGGATGCGGAGACGGGGGAACTGGCTCGTCCCAGGTCCCGCCGCGGTTCGCGCCGCTGGCGACCGCGGTCGAAGCCGAGCGGATCTCGCTGGGCGCGCCCGGCGTCGCCGTCGCGGTGGTGGAGAAGGGCGAGGTGACGTTCTCGAAGGGATTCGGCAGCAAGGACCCGACGGCGCCGGACGGCGCGCCGGTCGAGCCGACGACGCTGTTCCGGATCGGCTCGACGCAGAAGGCGCTGACCGCGATCGCGCTCCTGCAGAGCGTCCAGGCGGGCGCGGTCGATCTGGATCGCCCGATCGTCGACTACATCCCGGCGTTCCATCTGAGCCTGACCCCCGACCCGGTCGCGGCGATCACGCCGCGCCAGCTGCTCACGCACACGAGCGGGCTGCACGACTACCTCGAGCTGGCCGCCCCCGCCGGCGAGACGACCGACGCGGCGCTGGCCGGGTTCCTCACCGGGCGCTACGGCGACATCGGGTACGTCCAGTCTCCGCCGGGGGCGTTCTGCGCCTACTCCAACCCGGGTTACATGCTGGCCGGGCTCGTGGCCGAGACCGTCAGCGGCGTCCCGTACCGGACGCTCATGCACGACCGCGTGCTGGCGCCGCTGGGCATGGACCGGACCGTGTTCCTGCCCTCGGAGGTGATCGCCGACGGCGACTACGCGATGGGGAAGACCTGCGATCCAGCGGCGGACTCGACCTGCACGCTCCCCGCGGGCATCGGCCCCGTCATCCGCCCCGACAGCTACGACAACCCGTGGGCCCGGCCGGCCGGGTATGCCTGGTCCTCGGTGCTCGACATGGCCAAGCTGGCCGAGTTCCTGGTGCACGGCGACGACCAGGTGCTCGGTCGGGATCTCGCGACGGCCATGACGTCGCCGCAGGTGGTGATGCTCGATACGGGCGGACAATCGTCGTACGGGTTCGGGGTCGCGACCTCCCCCGGCATCTCGCTCGGGTCGGCCCAGGGCGGCGTCAAGTACTACGGGCTGACGTCCATCGGGCACGACGGCGCGCTGGCGGGCTACTCGGCGAACGTCTCTTGCCTGCCTCAGGTCGACTTCTGCTTCATCTCACTGGCCAGCGGCGACAACGCGTTCTTCATCAACAGCCTGGTGACCGCCATCCAGACGCTCGTCGATCTTCCCGCCCCGTCCACACCGCCGGACCTGTCGCCCCGGCTCGATCGGCTCGACGCCTACGCCGGCACCTACGTCGATCCGTTCGCGCTCGGCACCGCCCAGATCACCCACACGGGCGACAGCCTGTCCGCGTTCGTTCCGACCCTGGACCCGACCAACCCGTTCCCCCTCATGCCGACCGTGGTCGATAACTTCGCCGCCGCCGACGGCACGCCGGTCACGTTCATCCAGGACGCGACGGGAACCTACACCTACCTCTACTCGCGGCCGGTCGTGGCGGTGCGGACAGGTCCCTGAATAGAGACCGGACGCCATGGTATGGTCCCGGGGCGTGGGGAGTCCGGCCGCCGTCGCCGAAACCACATCATGAAGGTCCTCGTGGTCGATGTGGGAGGCACGCACGTCAAGCTGCTGGTCACGGGGAAAACCGTGAAGCGCATGCTCGATTCGGGCCCGCGATTGACGCCCGGGAGGATGGTGACCGCCGTCAAGACGCTGGTCGCCGACTGGAAATACGAGGCGGTCTCGATCGGCGTTCCGGCGCCCGTCGTTCGGGGGCGCATCACCAGCGAGCCGGCGAACCTGGGCGGCGGCTGGAAGCGGTTCGATTTCGCGGCGGCCTTCGATCGTCCCGTCAAGCTCGTCAACGACGCCGCCATGCAGGCGCTGGGGAGCTACCGTGGGGGCCGGATGCTGTTTCTCGGCATCGGCACGGGCCTCGGCTCGGCGCTGGTCATCGACGGCGCGGTCGTACCTCTCGAGCTCGCGCACCTCCCTTATCGCAAGGGACGCACCTTCGAGGACTACGTCGGCCTGCGGGGGCTGAGGCGCCTGGGCAAGAAGCGGTGGCGTCATCACGTGCTCACCGTCGTCGAGCGCCTCCGCAACGCCATCCTTTGCGAGGACCTGGTGCTCGGTGGCGGCAACGTCCGCTTTCTGAAGAAGCTGCCCCCCGGGGCGCGCCTGGGCGGAAACAGCTACGCGTTCAAGGGTGGTTATGCGCTGTGGTCGAGGCCGGTCGAGGGCGAGGGCGCCAAGGGGCCGCCGCGCCGATGACCTCCATCCACGGCCGAGATGCTCTCCCGCCCCAGACATCACCATTCGCGATCGTCAAAAGACGACTTACGTTCCTCGGGCGGTGAATCGGCACCGGGAGGGAACGTCATGAAAACGAAGCAGCTCGAGGAGCTCATTCTGCAATCGCTGGAGCACGAGAGGGGCGGCGTGAAGGTTTACGAGATGGCGCTCACGTGCGCGGTCAACCCCGATTTGAAGGAGGAATGGGAGAAGTACCTCGCGCAGACCAAGACCCACGTCGAGATGCTCGAGGAGGTCTGCCGGGCGATGAACATCGATCCCAAGGCGGAGTCTTCGGGGCGCCGGGTGGTGCGTGCGATGGGGGCCGGCCTCCTCGAGGGGATGAAGGTCGCCAAGTCGGGGGGCGAGCCCAAGGCCGCCGAGCTCGTCGCCTGTGAGGCGGTCGTGCTGGCCGAGACCAAGGACCACCTCGACTGGGAGCTGCTGAGCAAGTGCGCGGAGCATCTGACCGGCGCCAAGGCCGATACGCTCAAGAGCGCCTGCGAGACGGTGGAGGACCAGGAAGACGAGCACCTCTATCACACCAAGGGCTGGTGCCGGGAGAGCTGGCTCGAGTCGCTGGGCCTCGAGGCCATCCTTCCGCCGCCCGAAGAGCGCCGGCACGTCAAGACGGCGATCGGGGCCGCGCGGGCCGAACAGGCCGCCCACAAGGACGGCTGATCTCGTTGGGGGTGGCGGCCTGGGCGTTCGCTCGCTCGTCGGGCACCTGGGTCTGGCGCGGATGTGTTTCGAACGCTCTTCACGCGGCTCGGCGCCTCGCCCGACGGTGGCGTGGCCCGGGCTCCCGAGGGACGGCGAAGCACCGCGCCGGAAAGAAGCCCGATCGCTGGCCGCGATCGTGGCCATCTTTCCGGTATGTCTCCCAGCAAGTCGAAGTCGGTTCTGTTCCTTCTCGCGTGCGCCGGCGCAACGGCCGTTGCGGCCGGACTGGGAGCTCGATTCACGCGGCGGGGCCGGGGAGTCTGGTACCGCGCACTTTCGAAGCCGGCGGGACAGCCGCCGCCGCAGCTGTTCGGGCCGGTCTGGACGACGCTCTATGGACTGATGTCGGTCTCGGCGTATCGCGTCTACCGAACCCCGCCGTCGCCAGAGCGCAGTCGGGCTTTGACGATCTGGTGGGGGCAGCTGGCCTTGAACGGCGCCTGGTCGCCCCTGTTCTTCGGCGCGCATCGGGCGCGGCTGGCGCTGGCCGACCTGATCGGCCTGGCGAGCGCCGTCGGCACGTACACGCGGACGGCGGCGCGGATCGATCGGCCCGCGGCCTGGCTCATGGCGCCCTATCTGGCCTGGCTCGGTTACGCGGGCTGGCTGAATCTCGGGATCGTGCGGCGCAACCCGCGCCTGGCGGGGTGAGGCTCCAGCGCAGGCAAGCCCGGGTCCTTCAACCGGACGTTGACTGCCGCCCGGGCGCTGGCGTCATGACCCGCAACAGCCTGTCTGCGGCCGCGGGGTCGAGCGTCCATCGCGGTGCGCGGTGACGTGGCACGCGATCCGGCCAGGGCGCGAACGCGGGCAAGGCGATCGAGATCGAGAATCCGCCGGGGAAGATCATCCTCAGGCCGCGATTGCGAAGGGAGATGGCTTCGAATCTGCCGCCCATGAGCAGGAAATGGAAACGCTGGACGGAGATGGCGGCCACGGGCGCGAGCGCGAGGGTCGCGCCCGATCGCATGTCCATCGCTCTGGCCTGCTGGGCGTCAATGACCAGGCGGATCAACTTCGCCGGCCGCTCGTATGAAACCATCACGCCGACGATCCCCGACATGACGATGAACAGGACCACCGGCGTCATGGCGACATTGCCGAAGCGCATTCGAGAGACCGACGGACCCAGCGTCGGACCCAGGACACCAAGGGCGAGGACAGTCAGGAAAAAGGGCTTCATGGACGCCAGAGCGCCCAACGCCGTCCGTCGAAACGGGACGAGATTCACACGAAGGCCCACGACCGGCGGAGGGGCGCCAGGCAACGCCAGCCGCGAGAGGACTTCGTCGAAGTCCAGGATCCCCATGAGCGCGTCGAGCCTCGACGCGCCGAGCTTGGCGGTTTCGCCAGGGTGAGAGGACGGCAGCCGCTTTCTCGCACCCAGGCGACAGACGTCGGCGCCGCTGTGGATCTCGAGCAAGGCGCCTTCACCCAACAACGGCCGCCTCCAGCGCCGGACGAGCAACGTCGTCGAGCGCCGCGACCATCGCCGGCGATCGAGAACGATCTCGTCGTCCGTGATCTCGAGGTTGCGCCGTCTGAGGGAGAGGGCGATGACCGCGAACATGCAGGCGACGGCCAGACCGAACCCCGCGTAGTACATCTGCAGTGGCCCGTCGCCCGCCGACCGCACATGGTGGAACGGTTGCATCCGCCAGGCGCCCACCATCTGGAGCCCCGCCGAGATCGCCGCGGTGGCCGCAACCGCGACAATGTATCGAAGCCGCACGGGACGGCGTCCGGTCCAGCTCCAGGAGGCGGTCGACATTCTATCGGCCCAAGCGCGCGTGCATCTCGCTGAGCTGTGGGAACGCCGGGTTGTCTGGATGGCGCAGGAACAGGGCCTGGCCGCGGTTCAGGCTCGTGAAGAAGGCGGGGAAGGCGAGGGCGAGCTCGGCGTCGCTCGCGTCAGGGACGGCCGCCTTCACGGCCGCGTACAGCTCTGCGATGCTGCGCTGCCCGTCGATCAATCGCAGGAAGGACGGCGTCAATCTGGTCTTCGGGATTCGCAAAGGCTTGCCGGGGCTGTCGGGGAGCCTGACGGTGAAGTCGTTCGCCTGTCGCTCGGCGTAGTCGGCGATCTGCGCGAGGGGCACACCCACGTCCATGCCCTCCCACGGAACGAGGGTCGTGTCCGTGACCTGGGCGCCGCGCCCGCCTTCACCCGCACGCACGGCGTAGAACTCGTGCATCGAGAGGCGGCCCGACATGATCTCGGCGATCGCCTGACGCCGGCGCAGCGGGTAGTGCGCGAGGCGCTCGCGGAGCGCCGGATCCCTGACGAAGGTCTCGGGCAGGTAGTGCAGCTGCTCGTAGTAGCTGCCGGGCTCGCCGGCCAGCTCGAGGCCCGAACGGTCGAGGAGCTCGTGCACCTGCGTGATCGTATAGGCGCGGTCGCGCGGGTGCAGGAACGTGTCGAACACCGCCGCGTCGCTGCTCAGATCGCCGTGCGGGAGGCCCGCGCTCTTTGCGACGTTGACCCAGTGGTAGGGCGGCAGGCTCTCCAGCACGCTGCGCGTGTTCGCGACCCGGTGGCTCGCGGTCTCTTCGGGCGCGTTCACCAGGCGCATGAGCTCCTGCACCTGGTACACGGCCGTGCGTCCATAGAGCCCGTAGACCGCCAGGTTCATCGCCCCGCCGGGCGCCAGCACGGAGACCAGCGCGTCGAGGCCCGCTTGCGGATCTTCCAGGTGGTGCAAGACCCCCGTGCAGTCGATGAAGTCGAATTGACCGAGGCCGAGCCGGGAGAGGTTCAACAGGCTGTCGTTCACCCAGCGGATGTTGTCGAGCTGCCTGATCTCCGCCCGCCGTTGCGCGATGCTCATGCTGGCGCCGCTCAGGTCCAGGTAGACGACCTCGGACGCGCCGCGCCCGCGTAGCTGCTCGCCCCAGAAGATCGTGCTGTCACCGGTGCCGCCGCCCGCCGCGAGCACACGGAACCGCCGAAAGTCCTGGCGCCCACCGTAACAATGGTGGCTCACCGAATCGAGCCGCGCGGACGTGCGGACGATCAGGTTGGCGCGCTCGTTCTCCGGCACGCGCGCGGGGTACGGGTACTCCTCGTACTGCGCGCGCATTGCGGCGTCCGTCTCGCCGGCTGCCGATTC
>DATJWP010000203.1:0-11370 GCA_035578045.1 Polyangia bacterium
TGGTGTCGGCCTCGTTGATCGGCATCCCTTCCGCCTTGCAGCGGCGCAGGATGTCCATGACGTCCGGGCTCTCCTTGAACCCGTAGTGGGCGGTCACGCCCCAGAAGCCCTGGCCGAACCCCTTCACGCGCACCTTGTCCGGATCGGGCACCTCGGGGATGGCGTCGGTGGTGACCGACAGGATCACGACCGTCTGGTGCAGCACCTTGTTGTGCTTGAAGTGGTGCAGAAGGACGTTGGGCGTCCCGCGCCGCGTGGACGACAGGAACACCGCGGTCCCCGGCACCCGGTGCGGCCTGGTCCCTTCGATGTCGGCCAGGAAGATGTCCATGGGCAGCGAATCGGAGGCGATGCGCTGGGCCAGCAGCGTCCGGCCGCGCTTCCAGGTGACCATCACCGTGAAGACGCCCACCGCCACCGTCAGCGGGAACCAGCCCCCGTGCGCGATCTTGGTCGAGCAGGCCAGGAAGAACCCCAGATCGAAGCACAGGAACACCGCCAGCAGCCCGCCGGCCCGCCACAGGGGCCAGTGCCAGATGTCGCGGCAGGCGAAGAAGAACAGCATCGACGTGATCGCCATCGTGCCCGTGACCGCGATGCCGTACGCGTCAGCCAGCGCGCTGGACTCGCGGAACCCCAGCACCAGCGCGACGCAGGCGACCATCAGCGCCCAGTTCACCTCGGGAACGTAGATCTGCCCCTCGGTCACGCCCGAGGTGTGGACGATGGTCACGCGCGGCAGGTAGCCGAGCTGCACCGCCTGGCGGGTCAGCGAATACGCGCCCGAGATCAGGGCCTGCGAGGCGACCACCGTCGCGACCGTCGCGATGATGACCATCGGGTAGAGCCAGGCGCCCGAGACCAGCCCGTAGAATGGGTTGGCCGCCGCTTCCGGCTTCTCGAGCAGCAGCGCCCCCTGGCCGAAGTAGTTCAGCAGCAGCGCGGGGAACACGCAGCTGTACCAGGCCAGCCGGATGGCGCGCGTGCCGAAGTGCCCCATGTCGGCGTACAGCGCCTCGCCGCCGGTGACGCACAGGACGACCGACCCGAGCACCAGGAACCCGTGGCCCTTGTGCATCACGAAGAAGCGAAAGCCGTAGTAGGGGTTCACCGCCCGCAGAATGTCGGGGTGGCGGATGATCCAGGGGACGCCGGCCGCGGCGATGAACACGAACCAGGCCACCATCACCGGTCCGAAGACCGCGCCGATGCCGCCCGTCCCGCGCTTCTGCATCATGAAGAGCGCGACCAGGATCAGGCAGGTGACCGGCACGATGAAGGGCGAGAAGGCGCTGGTCGCCACCTCGAGCCCCTCGACCGCCGAGAGCACCGAGATGGCGGGCGTGATGACGCCGTCGCCGTAGAGCAGCGCCGCGCCGAACAGGCCCAGCATGATCAAGACCACCTTGGCCTTGCGCATGCCCGTCCAGGTGGTCCGGGTCGACGTCCGGACGGCGCCCGACTCTTCGGCGACGTCGGGCGCGTTGGGCCGCGCGACCAGCGCCATCAACGCCAGCACGCCGCCCTCGCCGTCGTTGTCGGCGCGCATCACGAACAGCAGGTACTTCACCGAGACGACCAGCGTGATCGACCAGAAGATCAGCGACAGGACGCCGAAGATGTTGACCGCCAGCGGCGCCACGCCGTGGGGCAGCGTGACGCACTCCTTGACCGCGTACAGGGGCGACGTGCCGATGTCGCCGTAGACAATCCCGATCGCGCCCAGGGCAAGCTTCGCCAGGTCGGCGCCGTGGGCGGGGTGATGATGAGGTGAGGCGACCGCCTCGGACTGCGTGGACATGGGAACCGCGACGCCGTGCGCCACGGAAGCCGCATGATGAACGATTTGCACCTCCGAAGCGAGATCGTCGCTGGCCACGGCTGTGGCACATCTTGACGGCTTCAGGTTTCGTCCGGGTTTCGTCCGTATTAACTTACTGTCCCGAGGCGGTGGGCTCGGAGGTACGGGCCCGGCCGTGCCTCCTCAAATGTCGGATTTCAGCCCGAGATCCCGAATCATCCCCCGCCTGGCGGCGAGGGTGCGCCCGCTGCTGGAGCTGGGCGTCTCGCGGGTGAGCGACCCGTCGATGCAGAAGCGCATCCGCCTGACGAACGGGCTGTCGCTGTTCGGCGCGGCCGTGCTGCTCGCCAGCGCGCCGTTCGACGGCCTGGCCGCGCCGCGCTGGGTGCTGATGGAGGATCTGCTGGGCGGGTTCGCCTTCGTCTGCTTCCCGCTGCTCAACCGGTTCGGGTTCTTGACCAGCGCGCGGCTGCTCTGCCTGCTGATGTCGAACCTGCTCGCGCTCAGCACCACCGTGCTGCTGGGCCGCGAGTCGGGGGCGGAGATGGTCTTCGTCGCGCTGGCGGCGGTCCCGTTCGCGGTGTTCGAGCTGAGCGAGTGGCTGGGGTTGGCGACAGGCGTCGGGATGGCCGTGCTGGGGTTCGCGGTCGGTCACTCGCGCCTGTTCTCGTCCTGGCGCACGCCGCCGCCCAACTTCATCCCGTCGGACTACTTCATCTACTCGGCGGCGCTGGCCTTCCTGATCGTCATCTACGCCGTCTACCGCATGAGCCGCGCCAACAGCGAGGCCGAGCGCGCGCTGCGCGAGGACGTGCTCGAGCGGCTGCGCGCGCAGCACGAGCTGGAGCACAGCCGGCAGTCGGCCGCGTACTCGGCCAAGATGGCCGCGCTGGGCGAGATGAGCGGCAACATCGCGCACGAGGTGAACAACCCGCTGGCGGCGATCCTGCTGCGCGCCCACCGGATGCGGAACCTGGTCGCCGAGTCGCCGCTGGACGTGCAGGCGCTGGAGCGGGTCAGCCGCGACATCGAAGCGACCGTCCACCGGATCCGCCGCATCATCGACTCGCTCCGGACCTTTGCGCGCGACGCCGAGCAGGATCCGATCCGCCCCGAGCCGATCGCGCGAATCGTCGAGGAGACGGTCGAGATCTGCGCCGAGCGGTTCCGCCACCATTCGATCGATCTGCGCGTCGACCCGATCCCGGACGACCTGTGGGCCGAGTGCCGCAGCGTCCAGGTCTCGCAGATCCTGCTGAACCTGCTGAGCAACGCCTATGACGCCGTCGAGGGGCAGAGCGTACGGTGGGTCCGCATCAACGCCGCCGCCGACGGCGACCGCGTGCGCATCTCGGTGATCGACAGCGGCCCGGGCGTCCCCCCGGACCTCGAGAACCGCATCATGGAGCCGTTCTTCACGACCAAGGAGATCGGCAAGGGGACCGGCCTGGGCCTCAGCGTGTCCAAGGGGATCGCCGAGGCGCACGGCGGGCAACTGGCGCTGGACCGCATGTCCCTGGACACCCGGTTCGTCCTGACGCTGCGCCGGGCTCCCGCTCCAGAGAGCACGCCGGCGCCGGACGGGACAACGCCGTCGCTGTCCGAGGCCGCCTCGAAAAGCTGAGGGGGGCGCGCGATTATCGAGGGCTCGCCCCTGCGAACGGCGCGGTTTGCCTGGAGTTGCGCGGGGCCGCCCGGCCGCGAAGCGCTGGCATCCGGATTGCGTAACCGCAGCGCGTGAAAACACCCCTCACGCGCCTCGCTTTGGTCACCCTGGCGGCGAACCTCGCCGCCTGCAGCTCCAACCACGGCGGCGGCGGCACGACGCACGTCGTCGGTCAGACCGCCTTCGTCTCGGCGCCGCCCGCCGGGATGACATCCTCTGGGGGGCGAAATCTCTCGATCGCGCCCGGCGCCGCCGGCGCCGCCCAGACCGCCTCGACCGACGGCTCGTCGAGCGCGACGACCCGCACCGTCGAGGAGACCGACCTCTATCGCCTCGAAGGGAACCGGCTCTACTACCTGAACAGCTACCGCGGCTTGATGGTCTTCGACGTCACCGACGTCGACAACCCGACGCTGCTGGGCCGGTCGGCGATCTACGGGACGCCCGTCGACATGATCGTGCGCAACGGCGTCGCCATCGTGGTGGTGGCCGACACCTACGGTCAGCTGGACGACGGCACGCCGTTTCACGGATCGATCGTGCGCGGGCTGGACGCGACCGACCCCACGAACATCAAGGTCCTGGGCGAGGCCAAGCTGGGTGGCTGGGTCGCCGACGACCGCGTGGTGGGCGACGTGATCTACGCCGTCAGCCAGGACTACGGCTGGGTCTACGGCTGGGACGCGATCGCCGGCAACAGCACGCAGTCGGTGATCGTCTCGTCGGTCAGCTTCGCCGGGAACGTGATCCAGTCGGTCGGCAACGTGACCTACCCCGGGTTCAACGGGGTCTTCAACGTCACCCCCAACGCGATCATGCTCGCCCACCAGACCGCCAGCGTGACCACCAGCAAGGGCGACGCCGGGGCCGTCACGACGCCCAGCAACCAGACCGAGCTGCTGTACCTGGACATCTCCGATCCGGGTGGGCAGATCGTGCAGCGCGGCTCGCTGACCGTCGCCGGGCAGGTGCAGGGCTGGGGCGCCGACAACGGCCGCTGGAACCTGGACTTCGCCGACGGCCAGACCGCGCACGTGGTGGGCTGCGCGGCCGGAAGCTGGGGCTACTGCGACGGCACCTCGGGCTACATCCTGTCGATCGCCGACTTCTCGAACCCGGACGCGCCGGTGCTGGCGTCGCAGCTGACCATCCCGTCGACGGGCTGGAGCGTCGCGGCCCGCTTCGACACGGGCCGCCTCTACCTGTCGCCGCAGACCGCCGACTACGGCAACGGCGCCACCACGACGCCCTTCCTTGTATACGACCTGACGAACGCGAAGGCGCCGGCGCTGGCCGGCACGCTGAACATCTCGGGCAACGTCTGGAACATCCTGCCCGCCCCCAGCTCGCGCCTGTTCGCGCTGGGCAGCCAGTACATGACCGGTAGCGCGACGACCGGCAGCTCCGAGGCGGTCTCGCTCCAGTACATGGACGTGACCACGCCGTCGGCGCCCCAGCTGATCGGCACGTCGACCTTCGGGAGCGGCTGGGCCTGGACGCCCGCCGCCGGCACCTTCAAGGCGTTCACGATGGACGCGACGAAGGGCACGGTGGTGCTCCCCTTCTCGGGCTGGGACTCGAACGCCGACGCCTACAACAACGGGCTGCAGCTGATCGACTTCACCGCGTCGTCCATCACCACCGGCGGCGCCGCCCACACGCGCGGCTGGGTCGAGCGCGGGATCTTCGTCAACAACCGCCTGGTCTCGCTGTCCGACCTGTCGCTGGCCGTCGTCGACTACACCAACCACGCCGCGCCGACCGTGGTGACCGAGCTGACCCTGGCCCGCAACGTCATCACGGCGCAGCCGCAGGGGACGAACATCGCCGAGATCTCGAGCGACTGGTGGAACAACGACCTCAGCTACTCCGAGGTGCGCCTGCTGCCGATCGCGAACGCCGAGGAGACCAGCGATACCGGGACCGCGCAGACCGTGCGGGTCGACGGCGTCAACGCCCAGGTGTTCGTGAACGGGACGTTCGCCTACGTCGTCACCAACGTGCAGGTGCCGACCGTCTGCAACAGCAACGGCCAGCCGCTGCCCGCCGGCGCGACCTCGACGGGGAGCACCTCCACCTGCACCGCGCGCGCCGAGCAGATCCAGGTCGTCGACCTGTCGAACGGCGTCGCGCTGCGCGGAAAGGTCCAGTTGCCGATCGATCCGTGGGGCTGGTGGGGCTGGGGCTGGGAAGGCTGCTACTGGTGGGACTGGTGGGGCGGCGCCGACGTCGTGCAGGTGGGCGGCGACGCCCTGGCCTTCCACCGCTGGGAGCCGATCTACGACCCGGCCAGCAGCGGCTACACGCTGGACAGCAACAGCCAGCTCTGGGTGGTCGACCTGTCCAAGCCGGACGCACCGTCGACGGCGTCGGTCGCCATCACCGACGATCCGACCACCTGGTGGGGGAACCTGCAGGTCGCCGGCGGCAACCTGTACGCGGGCCACTACGAGTGGGAGGATCACTCGAGCGACGGCGGCACCATCCAGAACTGGACCGTGCGCTACTACGCCGACCGCGTCGACCTGACCGACCGCGCGCACCCCAAGGTCGGCAACAAGATCAACATCCCGGGGCTGCTGGTGGGCGGCTCGGAGAGCGACCCCGGCCTGCTCTACACGATCGACTACCGCTGGGACTCGAACGTCGCCAAGGACGATCTGGACGTCGTGCGCGTGCAGGGTTCGCAGGCCACGCTGCTGTCGACCACCACGCTGGACGGATGGGTCGGGACGACGTTCGTGCGCGGGTCGACCGCTTACCTGTCGGCGCAGCAGTACACCGCCTCGGACGGCGGTTACAACTCGACCGTGCAACTGCACGCGATCGACCTGAGCGATCCCGCGGCCCCCGTCGACCGCGCGTCACAATCGGCGGATGGCTGGGGCTGGCTGCTCGACATCCAGGGGGACCGCGCCGTCATCACGTCCGGCTGGGGCCAGAACGGCGTCGACATCTACCAGCTCACCGACGGTCAGGCGCCGCAGTTCCGCCAGTTCACCCGCACCCTCGGCTGGTCGGCCAACGGCGTCTCCCGCCAGGGCAACTCCCTCTACCTCTCGAGCGGTTACTGGGGCGTGCAGCGGATCGACCTGCAGTAAGCAGCAGCGCCAGCCCGACCAGGAGCATCCCCGCCGCGTCAGCGCCGCGCGGCGGGGCCACGCCGCAGGCGCAGCCGGAGGACGAAGCGCCGCCGGCCTTCGCGCCGCCGGTCGCGCCCGCTGCGCCGCTTGTTCCAGTCGTACCGGCGGTTGCCGCGCCCGGGGCCCCGCCGGCGGGCGCGCCCGCCGAGCCGCCGCGACCGGCGGTGCCGGCCGAGCCGCCCTTGCCGCCGGCGGCGCTCGCCCCTGCCGCGCCGCTCGCTCCGCCGCCGCCACCGCCGCCGGCCGTTCCATGACCGCCTCCGGAGGCCACCATCCGGGCTTGCAGTCGCGGAGACTGCACGTCGACCGACAGATCGAGCTTGTCGTAGATCAGCACGAACGAACCATCGCCGCGCGATGCGGCCTGGAAGGCGGTCAGCGGATCGTCGATCAGCTTGATCGGCTGCGGGTCGGCCACCTGCCCGTCGATCGTCACCCGGCGCGTCCAGACGCCCTGCTCGCGCCACAGCACCCAGTAGACCGCGCCGTCGAACACCACCGCCGGGATCGTCAGCGCGGGGACCGGCGGGGTGTTCTGGTCGGGCGGCGGAGCGCCGGTCGTCCGCCTGAGCAGCGCCGAGCCGCTGGCGGCGGGCTGTCCGTCCGCGCCGATCACCGCCGCGCGCATCTCGGACGTCACGGCGCCGCTGGTCTCGGTCGTGCACGCGTCCCAGGCGACCAGGTAGTGGGCGGCGTCGTGCGCCACCGCGATGCCGCTGCTCGACGCCGTGTACAGCGGCCCCACGCTGGCGGGCGCGCTGTCGATCGCGGTGCCGGTCTGATCCAGTCGGATGACCCGCAGCTGCAGGCCTGACGCTCCGCCGGACTGGAACCCGTCCTCGAAGGCGACCAGCGTCGTCGTGCCGATGGCGTCCGCCGCGCTCAACAAGATGTCGGCGGGGCTGTAGATGCTCTTGGGCGAGGTGGACAGCGTGCCGTCGGCCGCCACCGCCGTCGTGGAATCGGCGCGCGCCCACAGGTACGAGGCGCCATTCCAGACCAGCGACCCGGCGGTGCTGGTTTGCGCCGTCGCGTATTCGGTTGGATAGCTGTCGAGCGACTGGCCGAGCGAATCGAAGCGCGCCTCCATGATGCGCGGATCCAGCGTCGCGCCAGAGAAGGTGATGCCGCCGCTCGGGCCCGCGCCCAGGCCGATCGGTCGGGGCAGGCTGTACGTGACCAGGCCGGCCGCCGCGCGACCCGCGACCAGCCGCCCGTCCGTGCCAAGCGGCAGGATCGCCATCTGGAACCGGCCCTGCCCGGCCGCGACGACGAACCCCGACGGCTGCGCGACCACCATCGGGTTGTACTGCTTCATCGCCACGACCGAGATCAGCGTCGCGGTCGTGAAGCGCGCGCGGCCGCCGCTGTTGAGCGCCAGCGAGCGGATCCCGTAGTCATCCGGCGTGTAGCCGGTGCTCCAGCCGAACAGCATGAACGCGCTGCCGATGCCGACCGCGACCGGCGCGCCTGTGAGCGCCGTGCTGCTGGAGACCGTGTCGACCGCGGCGAGCGACAGGTCATACCGCATGGTGGAGACGTTGCCGCCGCTGCCGCCGGCAGCGACCAGCAGCGAGGTGCCATTCCAGGCCAGCGCCTGGCCGCCGACCCCCGAGGCGGTCGCGGCGACCTGCAGGTCGCTTCCCAGGCGAATCAGGCTCCCCTGCCCCGACAGCAAGACCACCGTGCCGCTGGCCGACACCACCTGGAAGCTGAGCGAGAGCCCGCCGGGCATCGCGACCGGGCCGACGCGCGGCTGACCAGCGTCCGTGATCGCCCAGGCCTCGGGCACCGACCCGCCGCCGAAGACCACGAATTCGGTCCCGTTCGCGACCAGGTTCATCGCCTGCTCCCCTGTCGTGTCCGTCTCGAGCAGGCGGGGCGCCTCCAGCGGCGCGAGGTTGGTGTCGAAACGAACGGTGTACGTGCTGGAGCTGGTCCCGGCGTAGTCGCGATAGGCGACCAGCAGGTGGGTGCCGTTCCAGGCGACATTCACGTCGCTGAGCGCGGTGCCCAGCGTCACCGTGTTCGTCGCCACCGTCGACCCGTCGGGCGCCAGCCGCACGAGCGTCACGTCGCCGCCCGAGCTGGTGGCCGCCACGAAATCGCCGCCGATGAAGGCCGCGGACTGCTCGCCGGCGGAACCGTCCAGGAGCAGGGCGGCCTGGCGCAACGGGTTCCCGTCAGCGTCGACGGGCATCGCGTAGGCGTAGCCGTAGCCGTTCCAGACCACCAGGCAGTGGTCGGTGCCGCAGGCGCCCGAGACGTAGAACGAGACGTCCGCCGACCCGTAGGCGGGGGACGAGACCGGCGCCTCCGGGCCGACCGACGGCGGCAACAGGAGCGCGCCGCCGTCAGCGCCGGCGTCTGCTGCGCGCGCGACGGACGCCGGCAGCGCCGCGCCGCAGACGATGGCGAGCGCGACCGCGCGCCGCGCCTTCACTGCCGGCACCAGATCCAGACCGTGCCGTCGTCGTAGGCCGCCGCGAGCCGCCGCCCGTCCGCGGAGAATCGCGCCCTGACGACGCCGGGGCCGTGCGAAGGCAACGACGGAAGCGCGGTCAGCCCCGGCAGCGCCCACTGGCGAATCAGCCCGTCGTTGCCGCCCGCCAGCAGCACCGCTCCGTCGGTCGGGATCGCGACCGTGTAGCCATAGAAGCCGGACGGCCCCTGGTACAGGTCGTGGCGCGCCGTCGAGCCGGTCACCTGCCACACGGTGATGCGGTCGTCCCCCGTGCTGGCGACGATCTGGTCGTCGGGCGAGAACGCGATGTCGGCGACCGTCGTGTGGGCGCCGTCGATGCGGCGGACGTCGGTCCAGTCGGAGACGCGCTCGATCCCCAGGTGGCTGGTGCCGTCGGTGCCCACCGCGACCAGCGTGCCGTCGGGCGAGAACGCGACCGAGCTGGTGTTGTCGCCGTAGCCGAGAAACGTGACCTCGGCGCCGGTCGAGACGCGATAGACCTCGTCCCACCCGGGTGAGCCGGCGGTCGCCAGCAGCGAGCTGTCGGGCGAGAACGCGACCGCCTGCGCCCGGACCGGCGCCTGGGCCACGTCACGCGTCGTCTGCCAGGTCGACGTGGACCAGAGGTGGTAGTGACCGCTCTCCTCGGCCGTCGCCAGCAAGCTACCGTCGGGCGACAACCCGAGGCCGTTGTAGGTCTGGGCCGACTGCCCCCAGTCGGGCGCATGCTGGATCGCGCCCGTCGCCACCGCGCGGATCACGAGCCCGAAGTCTCCGCCGATCGCCACCTGGCTGCCGTCGGGCGAGAAGCCAACGTCGCGCACCAGCGGCCCCTGCTGGACCTCGCTGCGCTTCGCCTGGCCCGCCTCGTTGGTCAGGTAGAGCGCCCAGTCCGTCGCCACGAACAGCTCGCCGCCCAGCGGCGACGCCACGACCCGGACCGAGTCCCCGATGGGCGCCAGCAGGAGCGTCGACGCCGACCCGTCGACCGGAAAGACGTACACGCTCGTGCCGCCCACCCCCGCGAAGACCCGCGTGCCGTCCGACGCGTAGGAGAGGCTGGTGACCCCGTACTGCGCCTGGACGTGCTTCTCGAGGTTGCCGTTCGACGCGCGCCAGATGTTGATGTTGCCGTTCTGATCGCCGACCGCCACATGCGCGCCGTCGGCGGAGACCGCCAGCGCGTTCATCCAGGTCCCCCCCTGCGTCTCCGTCCCCAGCAAAGTCAAATCGGTGGCCGAATACACCCGCACACTGCCGTCCTTGCTGGCCGTGAACAGCCGCATGTTCCCCGCCGCGAACCCCAGGGCGCGCACCTGATCGACGTGATCGTACGCGACCCCGATCGGCGCCAGCGTCGTCAGGTCCCAGAGAAACACACCCCCATCACCCGCCCCCGCAGCCACCCGCGTCCCGTCTGCCGACAGCGCCACCGACAGCAGCTCACGCCCCGCCCCCTGCAGCGTCGCCAGCACAGTTCCGTCCGAGATCCGCCACAGCTTGACCGTCCGATCGTCACTGGCCGTGGCCAGCGTCTGCCCGTCGGCCGAAACCGCGACCGCATTCACGCCACCCGCGTGCCCGATGAAGGTGCGAACCTCGTGCGCGTCCGAAGGCGCAATCAACTTCGCCACCCCTCCCGCCAGCCCCGCGACGACCGCGCTGCCGTCCGGCAGATAGGCGAGCGCCCGGATCGAGGCGATCCCCATCGCGCCGCAAACCGCGAAGCCCGAAGGCGAGGCCCCACCAGCGCCCGCGCTCCCGCCGGCGCCGCCAGCAGCTCCGCCTGCGCCGCCGCCGGCCGAACCGGCCGCGCCGCCACTCCCGCCTGCCCTTCCGCCCATGGCACCGGCAGCCCCGCCGGCGCCACCCGTGCCCCCCGTGTTTCCGCCTCCGCCACCACCGCCGCCCGCGTGGCCGCCCATCGCTCCACCTGCGCCCGCGCCGGCAGCCATCCCACCCGCGCCTCCGGCACCACCCTTGCCGCCGAGACCACCGCCGCCGCTCACACCTCCGCTGTCCCCCCCAGACCCCGAGGACCCGCAGCCCGCCAGCACGGCGATCCCCACGGACAGCACCATCGCCCCGGCCCTACCACCCCTCCTCATACAAGCTCCCAGCACGAGGTCGTGCTCCACCGTATCACGCCACGGCCCCGCGTGTTTCGATCCGGTTGACGAGGGGGCACCGAGTGGCGTAAGTACCCACACCACTTAAGAAACGCCCAGGTAGCTCAACTGGTAGAGCAACGGACTGAAAATCCGTGTGTAGACAGTTCGACTCTGTCCCTGGGCAC
>DATJWP010000204.1:0-11814 GCA_035578045.1 Polyangia bacterium
TGCGCGAGCAAGCGGCGGATTTGACGAAGCCACCTGTCACCTTCGACGAGCTACTCGATCGACTCCGTCGGGCCGTGCCCGACCTGGTCAAGGCCGTCGAAGATCGCCTGGGGTGATCGCCGGTCAATCGGCGGTTCCCTCACGCGGCGCTGACGCCCAGACTGTGACGGCTGTTCATCCCGGGCGTCATCGCGAGCTTCACGACGAGATCGGTTGTACCCGAGGCCCCGCGTATTGGGGAGCGCCCTACGCATCAAGTGACGCGCGCGGAAGGCCAACCATGTTCTCGAAGCCAGTCCACGCAAGGCGTCCCTCACGAACGGCTCGGACGACGAAGACCCGGTGCTCTGGCAGTACCTCGAGAACGCGTCGGCCCTCGCCCTCCGAAAGGTTCATTTCGTAAGCCGAGATCACCCACTCGTACACCGCGTCAGCCCTCTCCTTGAGTACCTTCAGCCTCCGATCGCGCTGGTTCTGCATGAACGTGTACGCCGTCAAGAGAAGAGTGATCACTCCTATGGACAATGTAGCTATGCGAGCCCGACAGATGACGAATGCTGGCTACGGACTACCTCCGGAGCATCACGAGTCGCTGGTCGAGAAGAGCCGGAGGCTCGCGAACTGGCTGTGGGATCGCCGGAGCACACGGGGCCGCGGAGTACGCGAATTGCTCGAATTCCTGATCTGGGGAGGGGACCCTCCGGAGATGGAACGTCGCCTATGGCTCGTCACGCACGACGAGGAGTGGAAGCTGCCGAATCTCGGTCCGAGCTCTCTGGGCGAGGCTGTCGGTTGGGCCAGACCGGATAATTATCCGCCGCGCAACAATCGGACGAACAAGGCACTCCGGGCGTTAGGACACAACGTCAAGCTGTTCTACAAGGACTGAGACCGAGACTGCCTCTCATGGACCGCCAGATCTCTAATCGTTTCCGTAGTCGGGTTCGTAGTCGGGTTCGACTTCGCGCTCTTCCTCGAACTCCTCGGCCAGTTCTGCTGCATCAAGCTCGACGCGACCGATGATGCGAAGGCCACAGGCCGAGCACGCGAAGGCTTCAGTGTGGTAAGCGACGCTCTCCATTTGCCAGCCCACCCCGTGCTCTTCGTCGTACTCGAGCGGATGCCGGTGTCGCCCCACCTCGTTGCCAAATAGCCAGGCACTTGCAGTACACGCTGGACACCCGATGCGTTGATAGCTGTCGTTCGCCTGAACGAGATCCTGAGACCCCGCCGGCCAGAGAGCCTTCGCAGCCGTCTCGAGTACCACCTTCAGTACAGCCGAGTCTTTTGGATAGCGACGCGCGAAGTCGTCTCGGCAGTGCTCAATCCTCGCCTCGACCGCTGCCGCCGTCACCCGAGATGCATCCGTGCTGACCTCGCGCGCCCGTCTGGCTTCGTCTGGCCCCAGCCATTGTTCGATGTTCCCACCCGCGATCTCGCAGATGATGATCACGATTCGCCAAAACTCCGGCACCCAGGCACGTGGGTCCAAATCAGTCGTCGGACTCGAGCCAGAATGGAGCTCCTCATTGCGTCGGTTTGCCATCACCACGCAGAATGACTTGGCGCGGTCATCGAACGCCTTCGAGATTTGGGTGAGGCGCTCGTAGGTCGTCTTAGCGGCTATGGAGCGCGTGTCGTCGGTGACGGCCTGCCCGCAGGCCACCAAGAGACTGTCGAAGCGAGTCGGATCGGCAACGAGCGCGGGGTGAATCTTCGAGAGGGCCGCCTTGCCGAGCAACTCCAGGGCGAGCGCTGCCCACATGTGAAACGTACCGGTGTCACCCTCGTCGCGCGACTTGAGCCCTCGCTCGATGAAGACCTTCGACTTCGACCAGAGTGCATCGCGGTCGAATGCGATCATCGTCGCACCAGAACCCTGTTGAGCTGCCGGCTATGTCCACTGTCGACGGGTGGGCGAGAATGGAGCACGACCCAGTTATTCAGCACCAAGAGATCTCCCTTTCGCCAATGATGTTCGTACACGACTGAGCCTGCTGTCGCGCTCCGAACCAACGCCACCGCGCGATGCGCATCATCGTTGACTGGCACCATGCACCCCGGATCAAAGCGCAAGAAGCCTCGGCGCGCGTTCAACGCCCCCGCGTAAAAACTTTGGCGGCCATTTCGGACAAGAAAGGTGGACCGAAGAAGAACCTCGCGATCGGAGTCAGCAAGCTCTGTGGGCCATCGGGCCAGGAGCGTCGGAATCGGGGATTCATCCTCGAGACTGCTAAGGAGCACGTATCGACCTGGTACCGGCCAATGAGCGCAGTCCGTGTGGAATGGAAAAGCGCCTCGACCGTACACGGCGCTCAGTGATCGTCGGTTCGCCTCTTCATGTGATCGAGCCGTAAGCGTGGCCACGACTGGATCTCCTCGCCGAGCGGGTGCCGGCGTTCCCAGCTCCGACGCGACCTCCAAGATACGACCGGCCCCTCCCGGGACGAGAAGCCACCCCTGCGTCGACGCCTGAAGCCTCTCGACGAGCATGAACCTCGCTCAGGCGGTCCCGTCTGAAACCGTTTCGGAGTCTGTCGCAGGTCTTGCCGCGCTCAATTCCTCGAGGGCGGCGAGATGCCACGACAGGCGACCGTCGGGGCCTCGGTTCCCTACGAGGGCGTGAAAGCACGCTGCTATTCCGTCGCGGCGATCGAGCTCAGGCCCGACGATCGTTTTCAGAAGCTCTGGATTCTCTCGCAATATTTGGAGTTGCAGGTGGCGGGCGACGACCACGACGAGGACCATCACGGGAATCTGTTTCTTCATCACTGGACCAAACTTGGTTCCGATCTTGTCGTCAGCATGCAGTGACAGTTCTGCGCGCGCCTCCTCGACCGTCGTGAACTTAGGTCTGTGCTTCATGACCAGGTCGAGGTAAACGCCATGGCCTTCGGGAGACTCGACGAAGATGTCGGCGTCCTTGTTGGTCTCTGCCGGAAGTGTTTTGGCGAATTCCTTGACGGTGAAGTTCTTGGAGCGCAACAGGAGACTCGTCTGAGCGGTCGCGACGACAGACCAGAATTCTGGGTCGTCTCCCTGCCAGAGCCCTTCATCATCCCGAAGCGGTTTCAACACGCCGTCGAAGCCGGGCACCGAACCGAACTGTTCGCTGAACGAGTCGAGGCTCCGGAGGAGCGAAAGCGCCAGATCACGCCCGTCGGCATTTTCCTCGAGCCCGGCCATGTACAACACGAACGGCAGGTTCAGCAGATGCCAGTGCCCGAATTCCTTTTTCCGATCCGCCTCGAACGTTTTCATGCGTTCGACGCTGGCGATTCCGTCGGGATACTCCTTCGGAAGAGACGCAGCGAGAGCAGGATAGTCGTCGAGGACACCTCGGAGTTGGACGCACAGTGCGGCGTCAAGAGCGGGTTCACCCATGCAACCATCTTACTGGGATCACAAGGATGGTCGAGCAGTGCCCGCCAGGCGTCGGGCCGATCGCTCGACTCTGGCACCCTCTTTGCCGGGAAGGTGCGCGTCCGCTCCCCCGGAGCGGACCGTGTTGGCGCGATCTGCTCAGGCCGCGCGCAGGGTAACAGTCTTGCTTCGGATCCGGCAGCTGACCGCCGCGTTGTCGTTCGCGGCGGTGATCTTGAGCAGCGCGGGCACGGTCACGGGCGCGTCCAGCATCCGCAAGCACATCATCGGCTCGGGGCTCGGCAGGCTGCGGCTCACGCAGGTGACCGCGGGCAAGATCGACCTGTTCCTGACCGAGAAGGAAGAGGACCTGAGCGCGAAGCGCATCAACCACCTGCGCGGGTACTTAAGCCGGGCGTTCACGATGGCGCGGCGGATGGAGAAGTGCCCGCGGCCGAACCCGGTGACTGACGTCCCGAAGCGGAAGGTGGTAAAGCGGCTGCCGGACTACCTGCGGCCCCAAGAGGTGCAGCCGCTGATCGCGGCGCTCAAGCCGAAGTGGAAACGGCTGTTCGCCACGGCGATCTAGACGGGGCTGCGCAAGGGCGAGCTGTTCGCGCTGCGGAAGGGCGACGTCGACTTCGACGCCGGCGTCATCATGGTTAGCCGGTCGCACGATCGCGACATTCCGAAGGGCGGCCGGGTGGAGGCGGTGCCGATCAACGAGGAGCTGGTGCCGTACCTGAAGAAGGCGATCACGGCCTCGCCATCGGAGCTGGTGTTCCCGAACGACGACGGGACGATGCTGCCGAAGCATACGGCGCTCGAGCACGTGCTCCGGCGGGCGATGCGCCGGGCGGGGCTGGTCACGGGCTACGTCCACAAGTGCCGGCGCCAAGGTTGTGGGCACCAAGAGGCGGCGCCGCACGCCAACCCCATCGATTGCCCGAAGTGCGACTTCCGGCTGTTCCGCGTTGGCCAGGTCCGCGAGATCCGTTTCCACAACCTCCGCCACTCTACGGCGTCGCTGCTGCTCATGAAGGGCGCCGACCTAGCGGCCGTGCAGAAGATCATGCGGCACCAGGACCCCCGCATCACGACCGAGGTCTACGGGCACCTCCAGACCACCTACCTGCGCTCCCAGGTCGAGCGCCTTCGCTTCGGACCCGAGCCGGCCGACCGGAGCGGCCGGACATCGATCCCCGCGTCGGCCGAGGAGCAGCTCGGCCGGCTCGCGGCGGGTGGCGCCTCGGAGCCGCCGTCACCCGCCGAAACGCGCACGGCGCTGCGCCTCGCGGCTCCATTTACTACCCATTTACTACCCGACCCCGAAAAGGGGCACGCACCGTCGAGTCGACGCGGAACCGCTGGAAAGCGATCCCGCGGACTTAGAGTTGTCGGGGCGAGAGGATTTGAACCTCCGACCTTTCGGTCCCGAACCGAACGCGCTACCAGACTGCGCCACGCCCCGAAGCGTGTGAGCGCGCCTTCATGCCAAATTTAGCGGCGGGAGTCAATGGCTCCGACGCGGATGCGGCGCAGCGCCACGTCGGCGATGAAGAGCAGCGCGGCGGCCAGCAGGAGCGGGCGTTGGAGGGGAAGGTGGCTCTGGCGTTCGGCTCCGCGCGGGTCCAGGGACTCGCCGGCGTTGGTCACGACGCGGCCGCCGTCGGCGCCGGCCGCGGCGGCGAGGGTGGCCGCCCCCTCCTGGTCGCCGGCCGGGCGGGGCATCAGCTCGGGGGCTGGCGGTAGAGCTAGACGGCCGTCGGCATCGGCCACGGGCGTGCCCTGCGACCTCAACGTCGCGGTGAACAGCAGGCTGCCGCTCTCCACCCCCGGCGGCACGGTCGCCTCGTAACGTCCGGGTGCGGTCTCGGACATCGACACGGTCCGCTCCGGTTGGGGTCGCCCCTCGGCGCCGCCCAGCTCGGTGACGGCGAGCTCGCCGTCCAGGCCGCGCATGAACCGGTCGTCGGGGCCGATCGCGTCGACCACCAGGCGCACGCGATCTCCCGCGCGGGCCACCGCGATCGGAAAATGATTGGTGGCGCGCCGGCGCATGGCGGCCCGCGCCAGCTGAGCCCACAGCTTGTCGTACCCGGGCCAGCGGGTCCACGCGGCGCCCCAGCGCGCGCCCAGGTCGCTGGTCCAGGCCATCACTTGCCCCAGCCCGACGGGCCACCGGGCCAGCAGCGGCGCGCCATCCGGCGCGGTCAGTACGGTCTCGGCCTGGGCGCGGCGCCGCGTCGTCACGTAGCCGCCCAGCGGCGGCGCGCCCTCGACGCCGGTGCCGGCCAGCGCGGCGATCGGCTTTTCGACGCGCGGTCGGGTGGGGCGCTCCACGATCGCGCGGTCCCCCAGGTCCGAGGTCTCGCGCGAGAAGATGCGCGGGATGCTGGCCGGATCGCGGGTCTGGTAGAAGCGGCCGCCGCCGCGCGCCGCGATCATCTTCAGCATCGTCTGGTCGGCGCCGTCGCCCACGCCGATCGCCGAGACGCTGATGCGCGCGGCGGTGGCGCCGTCGAGCAGGTCGGGGATCTCGTCGTACGGCGACTGCCCGTCGGACAGCAGGATCACGTGCTTCTTGCGGGCGTGCGCCGGCAGCAGCTCGTCGACGGCCTCGCGCAGCCCGGACAGGATGTTGGTGCCGCCCGCGGCCGCGATGCGCCCGATGTCGCGCGCGATCCGCTGCCGGTTGGCCGCCGCCTGCAGGGGAACCACGGGGGTGGCCTGGTTGTCGAACGCGATCACCGCGATCTGATCGGAGGCGGCCATGGCGTCGGCCGTGGCGCGCGCGGCCTGCTTGGTCAGATCCAGCTTGGGGCCGGTCATCGACCCGGATCGATCGATCACCAGTGCCAGCGCCAGCGCCGGCTCTTCCTCGACCTCGGGCACGTCCAGCCGGACGGGCAGCAGCGCCTCCAGCGGACCGTGCGCGTATCCGCCGGGGCCAAAGCTCTGGGTGCCGCCGGCGACCAGCAGCCCGCCGCCCGCTCGCACGAACGACGCGAGCGCGCCAACCAGGCTGTCGTTCAGCCCGGCGCGCGGCACGTCGGCCAGGACGACCAGGTCGTAGCGGGCCAGCGCCGCCCCCGACACGGCGCCCGGAGGGGACACGTCGGTGGCGATCCGCTGCGTCCCCAGCGCGCGCGCGAACGAGGTGGCGGCGTGCGGCTCGCCCTCCAGGCACAGGACGCGCGGCTCGGCCGCGGTCGCGATCGCCAGGAAGCCCTGGTCGTTGGCGGGACGCCGATCGCCGGGGGCCGCGACGCGCGCCTCCAGCCCGATCGTCCCCGGCTCGGCCACGCGCACGCGAAAGCCGACGGTCGTCGCCCCGGCGGCCAGCGCGACGCTGCGCCTGGGATCGTCGACCGTCACGTTCGGGCCGCCTTGCAGCGTGACCTGCGCGGTGGTGGCGCGGTCGGAGGCGAGGCGCACGTCGACCCGAAACGGCTCGCGCGCCGAGACCTGCTCGGGGGCGGTCAGCTCGGCGATGGCGGCGTCGGCCTGCCGCGGTGGCTGCAGCGCCAGCGCGTCGACCGACATGCCGCGCTCGCCCAGCCGCGTCGCTGCGCGCAGCAGATCGCCGCGCGTGGCCAGGCCGTCCGACAGGATCAGCAGGCGCGGCACGGCGCTGCTGTCGGCCAGCCCGGCCGCCAGCCCCAGGGCCAGCGCGATGTCGGTCGCCTGTCCCCCCGCGCCCATGCGCTCGAGCGGCGCGCCGGCCATCAGCTCCTGCGGCTCCGCGGCGAATTGGACCACCCGGGGAGGTGGGTCACCGCGCGCGGCAGCCGCCGCCGCTGCTTCGTCGAGCGCGCGGCGTTCGATGGCCAGGCCCTCATCACCGATGCTGTCGGAGACGTCGGCGGCGATCACCAGCGAGACGCCGTTCGTGGGGCGATGCAGCTCGGGACCAGCCAGCGCCAGCGCGACCGCGGCCAGCACCACGGCGCGCGCGGCCGTCTGCCAGGCGCGTTGCCCGGACCCGAAGTCCGCGAGCGAATGCCGGCCGACCAGGGCCAGCACCGGAATCACCAGCAAGAGCAGCAGCGCGGCCGGGTGCGCCAGCGTGATGCCCCGGAGCAGCGCGCTCACGTGGTCCACCGCCGGTGGTAGCTGATCCATTCGCCGATCAGCAGCAGCGCGGCGAGCCCCGACGCCAACAGCCCGGCCCGCGGCCAGCGGCGGGGGCGGGCGACCTGCAGCGCGGGCACCTCCCTGCCCCCCAGCTCGAGCCGGGCGATCGGTCGGGTGTCGGACTCGCGGGGGTCTCGCGGCAGCGCCGCTTCCGACGGCGGCGCGCCCGCCCGATCGACGCCGGTCCAGGCCAGCGTGTTGGCGATGAGCAGCGGGAAGGCCGGCCGCATGGGAAGGTCGGAGCCGCGCGGGTCGAAAGCGACCACCACCGCCCGCAGCCCCGGGCGCTCGCGCGCGATCACCAGCGGGGCGCCGAAGGCTCCGGCAAGCACGCGATCGCCCGGCCCCGGCGTCAGGCGGACGGCCTCCGCGATGTTCACGTCGGCCAGGTCCAGGTGGCGCAGCAGGGGGTGATCGGCCCGGAGGCTGGCCGGATCCAGGACCGGGTCGCGGATCCGGCCGCGCGTGGCCAGCGGGCTCCCCGGGCCGCGCGGATCGAAGTAGAGAAACCGCCCGGACGAGGGTTGCTCGTCCGGCGTCACGCCGTCGAAGATCACCAGGTCGTAGTCGCCGGCCCGCGCCAGCGCCGCCTCGGCCTCGGCGCCAGGCAGCCGATCGACGACCACCGTCCGCCCCAGGCTGAGCAGGGCGCCGTCCAGATAGAGGTCGGCGTCCCCGACGCGCAGCACCCTCCGCCGGGGAAGCGGCGGCACGGTGGCGGCCGCCCGGTCATCGGTCTCCAGGTCGTCGGCCGCGGCCAGCCGCGCTTCGATCCGGGCCCCCGGCGCGAACAGGTCCGCCAGCGTGATCGAGCGGCGCTCGCCGGGCGCCAGCGTCACGCGGAGGCGATCGATCAGGTGTCCCCCGCTCAGGATCTCCAGCGGCACCACGGCCGGGGCCGACCGGAAGCTCTGCACGACGACCCCGGCCTCGACCGCGCCCGGATCGGATGGGACGCGTCGGGCGCCCAGCGAGAGGATCGCCACGTTCTCGCCCCGGCGGCCCACCGGGGCGTAGCGCAGCTCGATCCCCGCCGGGGCCGCGCGGCGCGCGTCTTCGGTGAACCCTCCATCGCTGATCAGCGCGACGGTCGGGCGGGGGCGGCCGCGAAGGACGGCGGCGGCGAACGCCAGCGCGCGTGGCAGCTCCCCGGCCTCGTCGGTCGGGGCCACCGCCGCGATCCCCCGCTCGAGCGCGGCCGGATCGGCGCCGAAGCCGCTCTCGGCCGTCGGCTCGGCGGCGAACGAGGCCACCAGCGCGCGATCGGCGGGGTTCATCCCGCGCACCAGCGCGCGCGCCCGCGCCCGCGCTGCCTCGAGGCGCGTCCCCACCTCGTCGCTCGCCGACATCGACGCCGAACGGTCGATCAAGATCACCCAGCTGCGACCGGTGGGATCGACGGCGGCGGGGCCCGGGTCGACGGCGCCGACCAGCAGCGCGGCGACGATCGACAGCGCCAGCAGCAAGGAGAGCCAGTGGCGCAGGCGGCGCGAACGCCGCAGCGCCGACGCCGCGCCGGCCAGCCCCAGCCAGAGCGCGGCGAACGCCACCGGGACCTCCCTGCGTCGCAGCCGGACGAAGTAGAGCGCCACGATGATGCCGCTGGCGATGACGGCCAGGGCGGCGGTCGCGGCGGCCGGGACCGCCCCGGAAAACAGCCAGCCGAGGCCCGCCATGATCGGCGCCGCCCCCTCAGCCGAGCAGGCCGCCCGCGCGGAACATGCGCAGCACGACGGCGTCCAGCGGCTGATCGGACGTGACGCTGAAGCACGGGATGCCGCGCTCGCGACAGTGCCCCTCCAGCTCGCGGCGCAAACCGCTCAGGCGCCGCTGGTAGGCGGCCACCGCGGCCGCCGACAAGGTCAGGTCGTGCGCCTCGCCGGTCTCGACGTCGCGCAGCCGCAGGTCGCCCCGCAACACGGGCGCCAGCTCGTCGGGCGCCGTGAGCTGGACGGCGATCGGGTCCAGGCGGTGCGCGCGCAGCAGGTCGAGCGCGGCGCGCGGGCCGGCCGGGTCGTAGAAATCCGAGATGACGACCGCCACCCCGCGGCCCCGGCGCGTCCGGCGGCTCAGGAACCCGCGCAGCGACGCCGAGAGCGGGCTGCGCCCCGTGGCTGCGACCTCCTCGAAGAGGCCCAGCACGCCCAGGATCCGCGCCTTGCCTCGCTGGCGGGGCAAGCCCCGCGGTTCGGCCCCCAGCGCGGTCACCGCGACGCGGTCCAGGTTGGCCAGCGCCACGTACGCGAGCGCGGCGCCCAGCTGCAGCGCCAGCTCCAGCTTGGCCGGCTGCCCCATCCCCATCGACAGGCTGGCGTCGACCAGCACGTCGACCGCCATGTCCTCGTCCTCCTCGAACAGCCGCAGCGCGCGCCGGTCCAGGCGGCCGTACAGGTTCCAGTCGAGGTAGCGCAGATCGTCGCCCGGCACGTAGTCGCGGTGGTCGGCCAGCTCCAGGCCGGCGCCCGCGCGCCGGGTTCGCCGGATGCCGCGCCCCTGGCCGCGCGCGGCGCGGCGAACGGCCAGCTCCAGCGTCTCGAGCCTGCGCAGGAACCGCTCGTCGAAGCGACGGCGCGCCGGCGACTCGGCCAGCGCGGTCATCCCGTCTCCGGCAGCTCGGCCAGCAGGCGCGACACGATGGCGTCCGAGGTGATCCCTTCAGCCTCGCCCTCGAAGTTCAGCAGCACGCGGTGGCGCAGCGCCGCCGGCGCGACCCGCCGGACGTCGGCGAACGACGGGGCGAACCGGCCGGCCCGCAGCGCTTCGACCTTGGCCCCCAGGATCACCGCCTGGGCGCCGCGCGGCGAGCTGCCATAGCGCACGAACCGGCGCACCTCGCTGGAGCCGCTGCGGGACGGCTGCGTCGCCTCGACCAGCCGGACGACGAGGTCCTGGATCGGCCGGGCCACGGGGACCTGGCGCACCAGCGCCCGCATCTCCAGCAACCGATCGCGCTTCAGCACCGCGTGGACCGGGGCCTCCTCGGAGCCGGTCGTGCGGTCCAGGATCGCGTGCAGCTCGGCGGCGCTGGGCGGGTCGACCCGCACCTTGTACAGGAAGCGATCGAGCTGCGCCTCCGGCAGCGGGTAGGTCCCCTCCATCTCGATCGGGTTCTGGGTGGCCAGCACGAAGAACGGCGGGTCCAGCTGGTAGGTCTGCTTGCCGACGGTGACGGCGTGCTCCTGCATCGCCTCCAGCAGCGCCGACTGGGTCTTGGGCGTGGCGCGGTTGATCTCGTCGGCCAGCACGACGTTCGCGAAGATCGGCCCCTTCTGGAACTCGAAGCGGCGGCCGCCGGCGTCCTCGGCGATCAGGTTGGTCCCGATGACGTCGGCCGGCATCAGGTCCGGCGTGAACTGGATGCGCGAGAACGCCAGGTCCACCGCGGCGGCGGCGGTCCGGACCAGCAGCGTCTTACCCAGGCCGGGCACCCCCTCGATCAGCACGTGCCCCCCCGCCAAGAGGCCGGACACGACCGCTCCGACGACGTCCGCCTGACCAACCAGGCGGCGCCCGATCTCGTCCAGCAGCCGCGTCAGGTCGCCGCGGAACGCCTCGACCGATCGGGCGGCGCCGTTGGTCTCCCCGGTTTGTGGCGCGGTCATGGCGCTTGGCCCTTGGCCGGTCTTCCGGCCGGACGGGGTCGGATCAGATCGAAGTACCGCCGGACCAGGTACTGCTGGCCCGGCGGCACGGCGCCTGCGCCCAGCGCGTCCTCGACGGCTGCGCGGTAGTCGGTGTAGACGCGCGCGTACGGGCGGCTGGCGAACCCGTGTCCGGCGGCGCCGACGATCACCCGCGCGCGATCCGGTCCTGCCCCGTCGGCCGCGGACAGGTCCTCCTGTCGACCAGCAGCCGACCGCGCGTCCTCGCGCGCGCCCAGCGCCGGGCCGCCGTTCTCGTGCCCGATGCCGCCGCCGGTCGCCTCCGTCGTCTCGCCGGCCGCGGCGCCGCTGGTCGCGGCCTGTCCCTCGGCTGCGGCCGCTGCGGCGGCCCCCTGGCCGGCCTGTGGATCGTTGGACCCGCCCGCCGGCGCCGGCATCGCCTGTCCATCACCGCGCGACGGGGCGCTCGACGACGGCGCCGAGCCCTCGCGTCCGGCCCCGGCCTGGCCCGAGGCCGCCTCGGCGAAGGCCCGCGCCGCTCGCGCCTCGGACGGCTGCAGGTCGCCGCGCGCGATCCGATCGTGGAGCTGCCGGCTGGCGCGCTCGAGCTCGCGCAGGGACGGTCCGCCGCCGGCGCGACGTTGCAGATCGCCCAGCTCGCGCCCGTTGCTCCCGGCTCGCGCGCGGCAGCTCGGATCCCCGCCGGCGCAGC
>DATJWP010000205.1:0-20606 GCA_035578045.1 Polyangia bacterium
GACTTCCGCATCCGCGGCGTGGCGACGCAGCAGGTATTGAACTACGTCAAGTCACTGCGCATGGGCGGCGTCGGCTTCTACCCCCACTCCGAGTTCGTCCACAGCGACACCGGCCGCATCCGCTACTGGCGCGGCAGCTGAAGAGGGGCGGGAGGGTGGCCCCTCCCGCCGGCCCACCCCTCTGCTGAGGGGCGCCGGCGCGGCGTAGCCGCGCCTTCGCGGCACTTGGACTCGCGGCTCACGCCGCTCTGGCCTCGATGCAAAAAGGCCGGTCCCCGGGCGGGCCGCGTTCCCCTGCCGCCACTGCGCTGCCCGGCGGAACCGCCGACGCCGACAAGCTCTATGGCCTGATCTGAACCGACAGCGGCCACATCCGCTACGGGAGGGGAAGCTCACCGAGCGCGTTCGGCAGGGCGTCCCAGCGGAGAACCCTCCCTGACCTGTAAACAGCGGTCTTCGGCGGTCGATAGCCGGCTTCGTGGAGCATGCCGGTCGGGGGAAATCCAAAGACGATGAGCCAGGCGCACACATTCGCGGTCTCGATCGCCCGCGCTTCGAGGTCGGCGCCACGGCAATCCAGGACGCCCAGCTGCCATTCGCTTTCATAGTTCGTGGGCGGGAACCGCATGCGTTCGATGACGGTGTAGACGATCTCGCCGTTCGCCAGAGACCACCGGTGGACCGCGCCGAGCCTCGGGCCACCGGCGTCGAACATGTTCGGCAGAAATTCGTCCATCGTGTCCCAGGGGACACCGATCGTCTTCGTGGTCGGCAAGGCAGCGCGCGGCTCTCCTTGCGCGCGGAGCTTCTTCAACCGGCGCCGTGGGAGCTCGCCGCGCCGCTTCACCTTTGGTTCGAAGAGGGGACTGGCGCGATGCTGTGGATCGAAGAAGTCGTAGCGGCCGCTCTCGTTGTAGTTCGGGCGCGCCAGCTTGGGCCCGGTCTGCGCGAGCGATCCGGTTGGCGGGAGATCGTCGAGCACGATGTCGAGCAACTCGGTCACGGGGGCGCCGACCAGGCCGCACGCGGGATCGAATGCGCAGACGCGAAGAACCGCGTACTTGCCGTCCAGCGTGCGGTAGGCCCACAGCTGGCCGCGTTTCCAGTCGATCACGTCGCCGCGCACGCGAATCGCCCTGGGCGCAGGCGGCGGCTGTTCCAGCTTGGCGGCGAGCCGATCGAAGACACGCTTGCGAGCGGCACGCTCCTTCGACTGCGGCCAGAGGTCCAGGTCGCCCCCGGCCGCCAGGGCGCGCCTCGCGCCGTCCCGAACCTCGCGGTCGAGGCGCCCCCAAGTCCACTGGGTGTCGGCGAGCGCCAGCCAGAACAGCGGGTCGTCATCGGGTGCGCCCCATTCCTGGAGCAGCTCGGCGGTGGCGGCTTCGGCCGGGGCACCCTGTCGGAGCTTCTCGACCCAGGTGTCCCGAACGTCGCAGGCGGTGTCGTTCTGGTACAGGCCGACGCCCCAGGTGCCCATGATTCAGCCGCGGCGGCGGCGTCGGGCCGCGGTCAGGGCCAGGGCGATGCCGAGCGACAGCAATGGGGCTGTGGTCGGGACCGGCCCGCCGGTCGCGCAACCGCAGCCGCCGCTGCTGGCGGCGTGGGCGATGACCACGCCGGGACCGGCCGAGAGCGTGAACGCCTGGCTGTTCTGGTTGTTGGCGGGGTTGGGATCGGCGGTCGACGACGTGGCGGCGGCGGTGACCGTGTAAGCGCCGCCGCCTGGCGCGCTCAGGCCGAAGATCACCGTGGCCGTCATGTTGGGCGGGATCGTCCCGATCGTGCAGGTCGCCTGGCTGCCGCTGACGTTGCAGCTGCCGTTCGCGCTGCCCAGGAACATCGTGCTGGCGATCGTCAGCCCCGGGGCCTGGAACGTCAGGGTGACCCCGTCGGCTTCGACCGGGCCGGGGTTGGTGACGGTCGCGTAGACGCCCGGGGTGAGCAACGTCGGGAATACCATCTGGCTGACCGACAGATCCGCGGCCGCCAGGACCGTCGTGGATGTCACGACCGTGTTGTTGCTGGGATCGGGGTCGAAGGTCTGGCCACCAGCCGTGGTGGTCACCTGCAGCGTGCCGAGCGCGGTGGCCACCTTCTGGAAGCTGACGGTCGCTGATGCGCCGACCGCCAGCGCTCCCAGGGTGCAGCTCCCGGCGCCGCAGGTTCCCTGCGACGGGGTGGCGGTGGTGCCGCTCGGGATGGTCAGCGTCACGCCGTCCGTGGCGTCCGGCCCGGCGTTCGTGACGGTCACTTGATAACTGACGGCGCCGCCGGCCAGCACCGGATCGGGGTTGGCCGTGACGGTGACCTGCAGGTCGGCGGCGGTTCCGTAGAAGACCACGCTACCGCCCGAGGTCAGCGTGCTGCCGCCGGCCAGCGCGGCGTCCAGCTTGCCGTCTCCGTCCAGGTCGCCGAACGCGATCGAGCTCGGTTGCGCCTCGGTGCGCGACGCGTTCGTGCTGCCGTAGCGCTGCTCGCTCCCCTGTCCGCCGAGCCAGAGGGCCAGGTCGCCGTCGTCGAGGAGCACCACCTCGCCCTTCCCGTCGCGGGTCAGGTCGCGGACGGCCATCGTGTTCACCTGCTGCTCCTGAAACTGCGTGAGGCGGGTCGGCGTGAAGGTTCCGCCGGGCTGCTGCTGCAGCACCTCGACGACGTCGTCGAACCAGGTCACCAGGGCCACGTCGGTGCGGCCGTCGCCGTCCACGTCGCCGACCCCCAGCGCGGTCGCGTAGGTGACCCGGCCGGAGGCGAGCGTTCCCAGGCTGTTGGAGACCGGCGCGCCGAAGCCACCCTGCCCATTGCCGAAGAGGAAGGTGAAGCCACCCTGCGCGCCGCCCCCGACCACCAGATCCAGCTTGCCGTCTCCGTCGACGTCGGCGACGTCCAGGTCGCTCGGCCCCTGGAAGCCCAGCGACACCGCCACGGGCGCCCCCAGCTTGCCGGACGCGCTCTGAAGGAAGATGTGGATCTCGTCGATCGTCTCGCTCGTCGGCGGGTAGATGGTGGCGATCGCCGCGACGTCCAGGCGCCCGTCCTTGTTGAAGTCGCCCAGCCTCAGGAGCTTCAGCGGCGTCGAGTCGGCGATCGAGACCGGCGCCCCGATGGTGCCGCTGCTGGTCTGCGGGAAGACCTCGAGACCGGAGACGGTGACCGCCAGGATGTCGTCACGTCCGTCTCCGGTCACGTCCCCGACGGCGACGGTGTGGCCCAGGATCACGCCCGGCATTCCCGCGCCATAAGTCCACGAGGCGCTCCCCAGCGTGTGGTCGGACTGTTGCAGGTGGAGAAACAGCGAGTCACCGCCGCTCGACACGTTGTCGGTCAGCGCCACCAGATCGGCCCGCCCGTCGCCGTTGAGGTCGCCGATCGCGACCGCCAGCGAGTCGATCGAGTCGGGGACGCTCACGGCCGGCTTGAACACGCACCCGGTCGTGCACTGGGCGCGCGCGGCGCGCGCGGACAGCGCCGCCACCGCTCCTCCCAGCAGCAGTCCCGCGACCCCAGAGGCGCGACCTCGCATGCGGACCTCCCGTTTCCAGGTTACCTGAAGTCGGGGGCGACCGTCACGCCGGCGCCTCCCGCTTGGTCTCCAGCTCGGACCAGCGGGCGTACAGGCGGTCGACGTCGGCCTGGCGCGCATCGACGGCGGCCAGCAGCTCGACGAGACGGGCGGCGTTGCTGGCGTGGGTGGGATCCTCGCTGTCGGCCCTGGCCTGCGTCAGGGCGGTCTCGGCGGCGGCGATGGCGGCCTCGATGCCCTCGTACTCGCGCTGCTCCATGTAGGACAGTTTGCGGCGCGGCGGCGGGGATTTCGGCGCGGGCGATGACGCCGTCTCACGCAGGCGCTCGGCGGCCAGGCGCTCCGCGCGCCAGGCCTCCCACTGCTCGACGCTGGCGAACGGGACGACCGCTCCGTCCGGCGCGAACGCCAGGATTGTCGTCGCGACCTGGTCCAGGAAGTAGCGGTCGTGCGTGACCAGCAGGACGGCGCCGTCGAAGCCGATCAACGATTCTTCCAGCACCGCCAGCGTCGCCAGATCCAGATCGTTGGTCGGCTCGTCGAGCACCAGCACCTGAGCCTCGCGCAGCATCAGCTTGGCCAGCAGCAGCCGG
This sequence comes from Polyangia bacterium, assembly GCA_035578045.1. Lineage (GTDB taxonomy): Bacteria > Myxococcota_A > Polyangia > Fen-1088 > Fen-1088 > JADGRB01. The sequence continues at coordinate 4,114 of DATJWP010000205.1, forward strand.
CTCTGCTCGCCCCCCGAGAGCTGGCGCACCGGCATGTCGGCCTGCTCGGGGCGGAACAGGAAGCGCTCGAGGTAGCCGCGAACGTGCACGCGCGCGCCGCGGAAGGTGACGTGGTCGCCGTCGGGCGACAGCGTCTCGGCGGTCGTCGCCTCCGGATCCAGAACCTCGCGGTTCTGCTGGAAGTAGGCGACCTCGAGCCCGTCGGCGCGCAGCACCGTCCCCTGCGTGGGCGGCTCCTGGCCCAGCAGGACGCGCAGCAGCGTCGACTTGCCGCAGCCGTTGGGGCCCAGCAGACCGATGCGGACGCCCGGCCCCACGAAGAGGTCGACGCCCGCGAAGATGCTGCGACCATCGTAGGACTTGCCCACGCCGCGCGCCTCGATCAGCCGGCGCGGGCGGCGCTCGGTCCCCTGGAAGTCGAGGTCGACCCCGCGCACCCGGTTGCGGGTAGTCAGCTCGCCGACCTCCTCGGCCAGCGTGCCCGCCCGGGCGATGCGGGCCTGCTGCTTGGTGGTGCGCGCGGCCGCGCCCCGGCGCAGCCACTCCGTCTCGCGCCGCAGCGTGTTTCGCAGGACCACCTCGCGCCGCTCCTGCGCGTGCATGGCCTCCGCCTTCACGCGCGTGTAGGCCGCGTAGTCACCGTCGACCGCCAGCAGCCCGCCGGCGTTGCGCGGGTCCAGCTCGAGGATCCGGTTGGCCACCCGCTGCAGGAACAGCCGATCGTGCGTGACCGTGATGGTGGCCGGCCCGTCGGGCCGTGCCAGCAGCGACTCGAGCCACTCGATGCTCTCGACGTCCAGGTGGTTGGTCGGCTCGTCGAGCAGCAGCAGATCCGGGCGGCGCGCCAGCTCGCGCCCCAGCGCCACGCGCTTCTTCCAGCCGCCCGACAGCGACGCCACGGGGACTTCCGGCGACACGCCGTTCTCGCCGCGGCCGCTCAGCGACAGCTTGGCCAGGATCTCCTCGGCCGCGTCCTCGGCCGCCCCGGTTTCGACGGTGGCGCGCACCGTGGCGCCGGCCTCGAAGCGCGGCACCTGCTCGAGCAACGCCACCCGCAGCCCGCGCCGCCGCGCGACCGAGCCACCGTCGGGCGACATCGCGCCCGCCAGGATCCGCAGCAACGTCGACTTCCCCGCGCCGTTGGGGCCGATGAGCCCGACCCGCTCGCCGTCGGACACCGTGAAGCTGACGCCGGTGAAGAGAGGACGCGCGCCAAACGCGGCGGCGAGCTCCTGCACGGTCAGTAAAATCGCCACGTTTGGACACCTAAAAGCATATGAATTACCCTTGATCGTATGCGCACGACGCTGGATCTGCCCGACGATCTCATGAACGAGGCGCAGCGTCTGCTCGGATTCAAGTCCAAGACGGACACGGTCATCTTGTCGTTGACCGAGCTCATCAGGCGCCGCCGCATCGAAGAGCTGAAGGGGTTGCTCGGGCGCGTCGATCTCGACATCGACCTCGATCGGTCTCGCCGCCGGCCCAAGGCGCGGCGTCAGAAGTCGTGATCGTCGTCGATACCTCGGTGTGGGTCGAGGCCTTGCGCGGCCGGCAACCCCTGGCGGGACAGATCGCCGAGGCGCTCGACCGGGACGTGGTCGCGCTGCCGGCGCCGGTCAGGATCGAGCTGCTGAGCGGAGCCAAGCGAACCGAGCGCATACAACTGCGCCGGGTTCTGAGCGCTCTGCCTCTCCTGATGCCGAATGGCGGCACGTGGACTCGAATCGAGGATTGGGTCTCGACGGGCGCCGCGGCCGGGCATCGGTTTGCCGTCGCCGATCTTCTGGTCGCGGCCATCGCGTGGGAGAATGACTGCGCCGTCTGGTCGCTCGATCGGGACTTTGGCCGTCTCGCCAATCTCGGCTTGATCCGGGCGACCGACGGCGCGCTCTGACGTTCAGCTCTCGCGCTTCGTGCGCAGCGCGATCAGCTTGTTGAGTGAGCCGGAGGAGAAGCCGGCCAGGTCGAGGGCGACGAAGGTGAAGCCCTGGGCGCGGCCGAGGGCGACGATCGATTCGCGGATGGCCGGGTCGACGGCGCGCGGCAGGTCGGCCACGTCGATCTCCAGGCGGGCGACCTCGCCGTGGTAGCGCACGCGGAGCTGGCGAAAGCCCAGGCCGCGCAGACCGTCCTCGAAGGCGTCGACGCGGCTGAGGCGCTCGGGGGTGATCTCGGTGCCGTAGGGGAAGCGCGACGACAGGCAGGCCAGCTGCGGCTTGTCCCAGGTGGGCAGCCCCAGCTCGCGCGACAGCGCCCGCACGTCGCCCTTGCTGAAGCCGGCGTCGACCAGCGGATGCCGCGCGCCACGCTCGTCGGCGGCGCGCAGGCCGGGGCGGTGGTCGCCCAGGTCGTCCAGGTTCGTTCCCAGCAGCACCTCGGCGACGCCCAGCGCGTCGGCGCGCGGGCGGGCGATCTCCAGCAGCTCCGCCTTGCAGTGGTAGCAGCGGTCGGTCGGGTTCTGCGCGAACCCCTCGCGCTCCAGCTCGTGCGAGTCGACCACCTCGAGCCGGGCGCCGATCAGCCCCGCCAGCTCGGTGGCCGCGCGCCGCTCGCTGGCGGCCATGGTCACCGAGATGGTGGTCAGCCCGATGCAGCGGTCGCCCAGCACGTCGTGCGCGACCCGCAGCAGCAACGTCGAGTCGACGCCGCCCGAAAAGCAGACCAGCGCGGACGCGTAGCCGCTCAGCAGCTCGCGCAGGTGCGCGTGCTTGTCGGCGAGGGTCACGGCCGGGCGTCGGAGGGGCGCTTCCATGAAAGTCGGCTCAATGATAGCGATGATTCAGGGGATGGCGACCCGTTCGCTGGCCGCCACGGCGGCGGCCACCTCGGCTGCCAGATCCAGCTTGGCCTCGGCCGGCGCCACGTCCTCGACGCGGGTGCGCGTGGCGGGGTGCGCCGGCACGAACAGCGAGCAGCAGTCGTCGAACGGCAGGATCGACGTGTCGTAGGTCCCGATGCGCTGGGCCAGCCCGGTCGTTTCGACCTTGTCGTAGGTCAGCAGCGGCCGGAGCACCACGCGGCGCGCGGCGTTCTCGATGGTCGCCAGGTTGTGGATCGTCTGGCTGGCGACCTGGCCCAGGTTCTCGCCGGTGACCAGCCCGTCGGCGCCGAGCTGATCGGCCACGGCGTCCGCGATCCGCATCATCATGCGGCGATACAGCACGACGGCCAGCTCGCCGGGGCCGGCCGCGCGCAGGCGCTTCTGCACGTCGGTGAACGGCACCACGGTCACCGAGCGGACCGCCTGCCAGCGCGCCAGCTTGCGCGCGAGGGTCAGGACCTTGTCGCGCGACTTCTCGCCGACGTAGGGCGGCGAGTGGAAATAGACGGCGTCCAGCGCCAGCCCGCGCTTGGCCGCCAGCCAGCCGGCCACCGGTGAGTCGATGCCGCCCGACAGCAGCAGCAGCGCCCGCCCCGACGCGCCCACGGGCAGCCCGCCCGGCGCGGCGCGCGTGCCGCCGTAGACGAACGCGCCGCCACCGGCCGCGACCTCGATGCCCACGGTGAGCGCCGGCGTGTGGACGTCGACCGCCAGACCGATCTCGTCGTGGATGCGGCCGCCGACGCGCCGTGAGATCTCCAGCGACGTGACTGGAAAGCGCTTGTCGGCGCGGCGGGATTCGACCTTGAAGCTGGCCGGCCGATCGCGCGCCAGCGCGGCGCGCGTCTCGTCGACGGCGGCGGCGCCGATCGCTTCCAGATCGGGCGCTGCGTCGACCTTGCGGGCCACCGAGAACGAAACCAGCCCGAACACCCGCTCCAGCCGGCCGGCGGCGTCGTCGAGGTCGTTGCGCTGCACGCGCACCAGCGTCCGCCCGTGCGTGGTCGAGACCTTGGCGTCCCGCAGGTCGCTCACCGCGGCCCGGATGTTGTCGGCCAGCACGCGCTCGAAGCGACGGCGGTTGCCGCTCTTCAGGAACAGCTCGCCGTAGCGGCAGAGCAGGACGCCCGCTTCTTCCATTCGCGCGGGCGTCTTTTACCCGCGGGCGGCCCGATTGGCGAGCGGGAACGTCGTACCGCCCCCGACCTCACGCGCGGCGTCGGTCAGGGCGGCGACGGCCCCCTCGACCTCGGCGGCCGTCGTTTCGCGCGACAGCGAGAAGCGCAGCACCCCCGTCCGATCGTCGACGCCGATGGCCTTCAAGGCCGGGCTGGGGCCCGCCAGGCGCGACGCGCAGGCCGAGCCGGCCGAGGCCATCACCCCGCGCGCCTCCAGCGCGTGCAGCAGCGGCTCGGCGGGCAGGCCGGGGAACGCCAGCGACGCGATGTGCGGCGCCCGCTCGGCGGCGGTCGCCCCGGTCACCGTCGAGCGCGCGCCCGCGACGGCCGCCACGGCGGCCGCCTCCAGCCGGTCGCGCAGCTCGGCGACGGCCTGGCCGGCGCCCGCGTCCAGGCTCAGTCGGGCCAGCCGGGCGGCCTGGCCGAACCCGATCGCCGCGGCCAGGTTCTCGGTCCCCCCGCGCCGCCCGCGCTCCTGCCCGCCGGCCACCCACAGGGGCTGCAGGCGCGCCCCGGGCCGGACCCACAGCGCCCCGGCGCCGCGCGGGCCGTGGAGCTTGTGAGCCGAGAGCGCGACCGTGTCGGCCCCCAGCGCCCGGGGCCGCAGCCGCATCAGCCCGAACCCCTGGACGGCGTCGACGTGCAGGTGGGGGCGGCGCGGGCGCTGCGCCAGGCGGCGCGCGATCTCGGCCACCGGCTGCACGGTCCCCAGCTCGTTCTGGACCAGCATGACGGCCACCAGGGCGGTGTCCGGGCGGACGGCCTCGACCACCGCCTCGACGGAGACGACCCCGCTGGCGGCCGGCGCGACCCGGTCGACGGTGAACCCGTCGGCGGCCAGCGCGTCGATCGCCCGCATGACGGCGGGGTGCTCGAAGGCCGTCACGACCAGGTGCCGCCCCCGGGCGGCCCGCGCCGCGCCCAGCACGCCCATGGCGTCCGCCTCGGTCCCGCCGCTGGTGAACACCAGCTCTTCCGGCTCGACCTCCAGCGCGGCCGCCACCTGGGCCCGGGCAGCCTCCAGCGCCCGGGCCGCCGCCGCGCCCGCGGGATGAGCCGCCGCCGGATTCGCGTACAGATCCCGGGCCGCCTCGGCCATCGCCGCCAGAACTTCCTCGGCCGGGCGCGTCGAGGCGGCGTTGTCCAGGTAAATCACGGGACGACTATATACGGGTCATCCGCCCCAGCCGCTTGGCCCAGGCCGGTTTATTGAGGTAAATCAAAAGTGTGGATATTGGCGGACGGGCCAAGAAAATCCTGCACGCCGTGGTGTCCGAGTATCTGGCGACCGGCGAGGCCGTCGGATCGCAGACCGTCACCCGCCGTTACGGGCTGGACGTGTCGGCCGCGACCGTCCGGACCGTGATGGGCGAGCTGGAAGAGGTTGGCCTGCTCCGGCACGCCCACACCTCGGGCGGGCGCCTGCCGACCGAGCGCGGGCTGCGCTACTACGTCGACATGTTGCTGCGGGTCCGCAGCCTGACGGCCGGCGAGAAGGACGACATCCGGGAGCGCCTGGCGCCGGCCGGCGGCGACGTCCCCGAGGTCATGCAGCGGACCACGCGGATGCTACGCGAGCTCAGCCACCTGACGGTCGTGGTGCAGGCGCCGCGGCCCGACAGCGACGTGGTGCAGCACGTGGAGTTCGTCCAGATGCGCGACGGGCAGCTGCTGGCGGTGATCGCCTCGGCCAGCGGCCAGATCCAGAACAAGCTCATCCCCCTGGACATGGCCGTTTCGCCCAGCGAGCTGGACCGCATCAACAACTTCCTCAACGGCCTGGTCAGCGGGCTCACCCTGGAGCAGGTCCGCGCCCGCCTGCTGGAGGAGATCGCCAGCGAGCGCGCCGCCCACGACCAGATGGTCGCCCGGGCCCTGCGCCTGGCCAGCGCGGCCGTGCCGGTCGACCCCACGCCGGAGGTGCTGGTTGACGGGCAGTCCAACCTGCTGTCGGGCAAGGCCGACCTCGAGCGGGCCAAGCTGCTGCTGCGGACGCTGGAAGAGAAGGACCTGGTGGTCCGGCTGCTCGAGCGAACGCTGAGCGCGCCCGGCATCTGCGTGTTCATCGGGGCCGAGGCGAACCTGGCCGACCTGACCGACGTGTCGGTGGTGGCCGCGCCGTACGTCGCGGACGGACGGCCGCTGGGGACGGTGGGGGTCATAGGCCCCTCGCGCATGAATTACTCGCGCGTCATCCCGCTGGTCGATTTCACGGCCGAGATGATCGGCGAGGCGCTGGGAAAGAGCTAAAGAGAGTAGGAGAGAGAGCGGATACCAACATGGACGAGACCAAGACCAAGCCGAACGGCGGCGGCGCCGAGGACGGGGCGCAGGCGCTGCCCCCTGAGACCGCGGACGAGCGCCTGACGTCACTGACCGCCGAGCGCGACGAGATCAAGGACCGGATGCTGCGCATCGCCGCCGAGTTCGAGAATTACAAGAAGCGCGCGGCCAAGGAGAAGACCGACGCGGTGGCGGCGGCGCGCGAGGCCCTGCTCCGCGACATGCTCGAGGTCGTCGACAACCTCGAGCGCGCGCAGGCCGGCAGCGGCGCCGGCGACGGCTCGGCGATCCAGAAGGGCGTCGCCCTGGTGCTGCGCCTGTTCCAGCAGAAGCTCGAGCGCCTCGAGGTCAAACCCTTCGAATCGGCCGGGCAGCCGTTCGATCCGCGCGTGCACGAGGCGATCTCGCGGATCGAGAGCGCCCAGGTGGCGGCCGGCTCGGTCGCGGCTGAGCTGCAGAAGGGGTACCGCATCGGCGAGCGGCTGTTGCGTCCCGCCATGGTGTCCGTGTCGACGGGCGCCCCCACCAAACCGTCCGAGGGCTAGGCTGCCCACCGACTACTACCAGACGCTGGGGGTCGAGCGCAGCTCCACCGAGGTCGAGATCAAGGCGGCCTACCGGAAGCTGGCGTTGCGCTGGCACCCGGACCGGAATCCGGGCGACGCCGCGGCCGAGGAGAAATTCAAGGAGCTCTCCATCGCGTACGCGGTCCTCTCGGACGAGGACAAGCGCACGCACTACGACCGGTTCGGCTCGGTCGACGGGGCCGGCCCGCTGAGCGGCGCCGACATCGCGTCGGCCACCGAGTTCTTCGATGCGCTGTTCGGCGACCTGTTCGGTCTGGCGCGCCGGCGCAAGACCACCGGGCGCGACATGCGCTACACGCTGGAGGTCGACTTCGAGGAGGCGGCGCTCGGTTGCGAGAAGGTCATCACCTTCGAGCGCCCCGAGGACTGCCGGGCCTGCCTGGGGACCGGCGCCGAGGGGGCCAGCGCCGGCCTGGTCACCTGCACGCGCTGCAACGGCGAAGGGGTGGTCCGCAAGAAGACCGGCTTCCTGACCACGCGACGCGAGTGCATGGGGTGCGGCGGCGCCGGGCAGGTGCCGCGCGTGCGCTGCGCCGCCTGTGAAGGGGCCGGGCTGGTGGATCGCGAGCGCAGCTACACGGTCCGCATTCCACCGGCGTCGATCGGCGGCTCGACCCAGCGGCTCCCGCGTGAGGGGGCGCCCGGCCGGCGCGGCGGCCCGTCCGGCGACCTGCACGTGATCGTCCGGGTCCGCCCGCACGCCTTCTACGGCCGCGAGGCGAGCCGGGAAGGCGATCTGCTGACGGTCGACCTGCCCATCACCTTCGCCGAGGCGGCGCTGGGCGGCGAGGTCGACGTGCCGCTGCTCGACACCATCGTGAAGATGCGGGTTCCGCCCGGAACCCAGTCGGGGGCGGTGTTTCGGCTGCGCGGCAAGGGCTTCCCGCGCGCCTCCGGACGCGGGGACGCGCACGTGCGGCTGGCCGTCGAGACGCCGACGGCGCTGACCGACGATGCGCGCGCCCAGCTGGGGCGGCTGGCGCCGGCGCTGGCGGACTCTGACCATCCCCGCCGGCGCGCGCTGAGGGCGGTCCTGGAGCGCGCCTCCAACCCGCCGGCCGCGGAGCGCCCGCGGGCGCGCGTCGCCGAGGGGAACGACGCGTGAGCGCGGCCGAGAGTGGTCCGGCGGCCGAACCGGCACCGGCGCCCGTGCCACGGCGACCTCCCCGCCTGCTGCTGCACGTCGGGCTGTTTCTGGCCACCTTCCTGACCACCACGGCCGCGGGCGCGATCTACGTGCACGGGCAGACCGGGAGCGACGCCGGGTGGGAGGCGATCCTGCCGATCTCCGACGGCCTCTCCTACTCGCTGCCGCTCATGCTGATCCTGCTGTCGCACGAGATGGGGCACTACCTGGTCGCGCGCTTCCACGGGGTCGACGCGTCGCTGCCGTACTTCATCCCGATGCCGCCCATCTTCGGAATGGGGACGATGGGCGCCCTCATCGGCATGCGCAACGTGACCACCGACCGCAAGAAGCTGATGGACATCGGCGCCGCCGGTCCGCTGGCCGGGCTGCTGGTCGCGATCCCGGTGATCTGCTACGGGCTGGCGCACTCGCGGGTCGGCCCGCTGATCCCGGGCGGGATGCAGGAGGGGAACTCGCTCCTCTACGCCCTGCTCAAGCGCCTGATGAAGGGGGCGTGGCTCCCCGACGGGAAGCACGACGTGTTCCTTCACCCGACGGCGTGGGCCGGCTGGGCCGGGCTGCTGGTCACGATGATCAACCTGATCCCGATCGGCCAGTTCGACGGCGGGCACGTGGCCGTGGCTTACTTCGGGAATCGGTACAACAGGGTCGCCGAGCGGCTGCACAAGCTGCTTCCGCTGGGGGCGCTGGGCGTCTTCTTCTGGGTGATGCACGTCCTTCGCGTCGAGGCCGGGACCACCTGGGACCAGAACATCGGCGTCTGGCTGGCGGCGTCGTCCACGCTGCCCTGGCTGTTGCTCTACCTGGTGTTTGCCGCGGTCCGCCGGCTGTCGGGCGGCGAGTACCACCCACCGGTCGACGAGGCCCCTCTGCCGCGCAGTCGGCGCGCGCTGTTCTGGGTGATGGTGGTCGTGTTCGTCGGCGTGTTCATGCCGGTCCCCGACCGGCTGACCTACGTGGGTGGCAGGGACGCGCCGTCGCCGCCCACCGCCAGCGCGCGGCCATGAAGGTCCCCCCGTTCGAGCTGCCGCTGGACGAGATCCGCGCCAGCCTGCAGGCCCTGCGCCGCCCGCTGAGCGTCGCGATCCTGCGCGCGCGCAACCCGTTCAACGTCGGCGCCATCATCCGCGTCGCGCACTCGTTCCTGGTGCGCGAGATCCTGCTGGTCGGCGACGAGCGCTACTACGAGCGCGGCGCGATGGGGATGGACCGCTACGAGAACATCGTGCTGCTCCCGACCGAGGCCGACCTGATCGCCCACGTGCGCGCCGCCGGCCGCAAGCTGGTGGTGTTCGAGAAGGACGCCGCCCGCGTCGACCTGTGGCACGCGGAGCTGCCCGACGACTGCGTCATGCTGTTCGGCAGCGAGACAGCCGGCGTCTCCGAGCAGCTCCTGAGGGCCGCCGACCTGGTGGTCGGTATCCCGATGTACGGCATCAACCACTCGTTCCCCGTGACCGTCGCCGCCGGCATCGCGATGGCCGAGTGGACGCGGCGGTACTACGCGAATCTCGCATAGCCGCGGGTGAGCGCCGCCGTCACGGGATCGCGCCGGCGAGGTGCCATCCAGGACAGGACAGCGTCCCGAACGGTGACGTGTTCGATCGCCCCGCCGGCCCGCCATCAGACGTTTTGCCACACGCGCGCGCGCCCGCCGGCTGGCCGGGCGGCTCCATCACGAGCCACGGTGGGGCGATTGCGTTCGGGCCGATAAGGTAGGAATTGAATCGGCGCTGCGCCGGCGGTCGCCTCTGCCGGTTGGCACGTGCTCTGCTCGGGTCCTCTTTCGCCGTTCCTGGAACGGCGGAGGGGGAGAAGGACATGAAGCGACGAGCCGAGGCTAGGTGGGCGGCCGTGGGGTTGGTCGGCTGGGCCTTTGCGGTGAGCGGCTGCGGCGTCCCGGACTACGGCCCCGGCGTGGTGGCCGCCGGACGCGTGACGGTGGGGCGAACCCACGCGCCGCCGCCCGCGGTCCAGCCTCTGGCGATCGCGGCCGTGAACGCCGCGCCCACGACCGGCGCCTCGCCGATCACGGGCGCCTCGGTCGACGCGCGCGCGCTGGTCATCACGGCGGCGGGGACCGACTCCGCGTTCGGCGCCATCCAGAACACGCTCCAGTACCTGGGCACGCCGTTCGACGTCCTCAACGCCAAGACCGGGCCGGCGCTGACCGACGGGGCGCTGTTCTCGGGGACCCACGGTAAGTACAACGCGATCTTCCTCGACATCGGCGATCTCTCGGGCCAGTTCAGCGACGCCGAGTGGGCGACGCTCACGGCCTACGAGGTCCAGTTCGGCGTGCGGCGGGTCGCGCTCTACACCGGGCCCAACGCGTCCTACGGGTTGACCGGCGACGGCGACGGCGTCAACCCCGGCGCGTCGCCGATCGCCGCCGCCTGCACCGCCGCCGGCAAGGCGCTCTTCATCGGCACCAACTGCGCCAACCCGGTCCAGATCACCCAGGGATATGCCTATCCGTCGGCCGCTGCGGACGCCTCGACCACGCCGCTCCTGGTCGACGCAGCCGGAAACGTGTACGCGGCGACCCGCAGCTATCCGGACGGGCGCGAGGCGCTGGTCCTGAGCTTCAGCCAGGCGTCGTCCTACGTGTCTTACCTGGAGATCGCCTACGGTCTGGTCAACTGGGCGACGCGCGGGTTGTTCGTCGGCGAGCGACACGTCTACGCGATGCCCCAGATCGACGACCTGTTTCTGGCGAGCGCCATCTACACGGGCGGGACCTACCGGATCACGGCGGCCGACCTGCAAGCGTTCGCCGACTGGGAGGCGGCGACCACAGCCAACCCGGTGACCGCCGGTTTCCGCGCGGCCTTCGCGGCCAATGGATTCGGTTCGTCGTCGATGCCCGGAGATCCCCTGACCGCCAAGGCCGTCGCGCTGGGTCCGACCTTCGAGTGGATCAACCACAGCTGGGATCACCCCTTGCTCGATACCCTCAGCTACGCCGCGGTCGTCGGCGAGTTCAGCCAGAACGACCAGTACCTGCGCGGCCTGGGACTCATGCCTTACGCGACGATCAACGCCGTCACCCCCAACATCTCGGGGCTGGCCAGCCCGAACGCGATGCAGGCGCTCCACGACGTGGGAATTCAGCAGATCGTGAGCGACTCTTCCTACCCGGATCAGAAAAACCCTTCGCCCAACGCCGGCCTCTGGAACGCGCTCCAGCCGTCGATCCTCGAGATCCCGCGCGGGGCGCTCGACCTGTATTTCAACGTCTCGCAGCCGCCCGAGTGGCTCCCCGAGTATCAGGCGCTCCGCGGGATCGCGACGCTCGACTACCCGACCGTGAACGGGATCGTCAGCGACGACCTGCTCGAGGACATGCTGAACGGAAGCAACGATCCCTGGATGTTTCACCAGGCAAACGTGCGTGACTACGATGGCGCTGGGCACAGCCTGCTCAGCGACCTGCTCGACGCTGCTTTCCGCAAGTACGAGGCGGTGATGACGCTGCCCGTCGTCAGTCCGACGATGGACGATCTGGCTGTCCGGGTGAGGAACCGGATGGCGCTCGACGCTTCGGGCGTGGTGGCGACGATCGCGGGAGGCTCGCTCACCGTCACGGTGGCTCACGCAGCCACCGTTCCCGTCACCGGACTGTGCGTCACCGGGGCCGAGCGCTACGCCGGTCAGGCCATCTCCTATCTCGAGCTCACCGACGGCCAGTCGGCCACCTACCCGATCGAGGGTTGCGCCCGGCCCAGCCCGACGGGCGCCGGCGGTTCGGGTCCCGCCGCCGTCCCGGTCGATGCCGGCGCTGCCGCCAGCGGCGGTCCGGACGCGGGCGCGACGCCCGGGAGCGCCGTGAAGCCGGGCGCGGCGATCAACGTGCCCAAGATGGCGAGCTCGACGCCGGTTGAACCGGCGGGCTGCAGCTGCGAGCTGGCCGGAGCGACTGGACGGGGCTCGGGCGCGTTGCTCGCGATCCTCGGCTTCGCGCTGGGGGCGCGCCGCAGGCGGACGCGTGCGCGGGGCGCCGGCTCGATGGTCACCGGCGTCGCGCGCGCGGGTCTGGTCGCCGGCGTGCTGGTCTGCCTGAGCTGCGGCGGTGGTTCGGCGGTGCACGTCGGCACTGCCGCGCAGCCGCCCGGCCAGCCGGCGGGCGTTGGCGGCGGGGCCGCCGCGATGGGCGGCGCGGTTGGCGCGGGCGGCGCGGTTGGCGTGGGCGGCACGGGCGGGTTGGGCGGGATGGCCGGCGACCCGCTCGCTTGCGCGGATCTCTTCGATCAGGGGACCCTGGCGACCTACGACTTCGACATCTCCAGCGATCAAATGTCCGCCCTTCAGGCGGAGTTTCACAATCTCGCGGCCGTCGAGGCCGGCCTCGACTTCGCGACGTACCACCCGATCACCTTCCGCCTCAACGGTGAGACCGTGACCAGTGCGGAGATCAAGCTGCACGGGCAATCGTCCTGGGAACAGACGCTCCAGTACGACGGCGACCACGCCAAGATGCAGTTCGACGTCTCGTTCAATCAGCTCGATCCGAACGGTTCGTTCCACGGCGTCAGCAAGCTGGTGTTCGACATGCCACGCGACGACTGGACCTTCCTGCACAACCGGCTGTCCCAGGCCTGGCTGCGGCAGGTGGGGGTCCTGGCTCCCTGCTCGGCCAGCGCGCGCCTCAACATCAACGGGGACTACTACGGTCTCTACGTGCTGGAGCAGGGGGTGGGGGCAGGGACCGTCAAGGCCTTCTTTCCCGCCAACGCCGGGGGGGATCTCTGGAAGGACGACGACAACCAGCTGGAGACCAACAAGAGCACCGGTGGCAACACCGCTCGCCTGAAGCTGTTCAACGACGCCGGCGACCTGACGTCCCTGAGCGCCATCATGGACATTCCGGGCTCACTCACCTCCTGGGCCGCCGAGGCGCTGATCAACGACTCGGACGGCTACTACAACGGGGACCACAACTTCTTGCTGTACGACCAGGGCGCGGCCGGATACGTCTTCCTGCCCCAGGACACCGACTCGACCTGGGATTGGCTGGCCACCTTCGATCTGCCGGGAGCCAAGGATCACCCGGTCTACTGGTGGTCGAGCCGCGCCCAGCCGGCGCCGGTCATGGGCGACAAGTGGCTCATCGTCCTGGGCGACGCGACCTGGCGGAAGAGGTACGCCGACGCCATCCAGGCCCTGCTCGGCAAGTTCGACGTCGCCCAGATCCAGGGCTGGATCGACAGCTGGTCACGACAGATCAACGCCGCGGCCGTCAGCGATCCGCACGCCGCGGCCACGGCCGCCGACATTCAGACGGCCACCCAGACGGCGCGGGACATCGTCCCCCAGCGCGCCGCGTACCTGCAGACCTTCGTCGATTGCGAGCACGGCGTGGCCGGCGCTGCGACAGACGCCGACGGCGACGGCTATCTGTGGTGCGACGAGTGCGACGACGGGAATCCCGACGTGCACCCGGGCGCCCAGGAGATCTGCGGCAACGGAGTCGACGACGACTGCAACGGGTTGGTCGACGACGGCTGTTGAGAGGTCACGGGCGTCATCCACTTTTCGATCCGACTGGCTCTGGCGCCGCCCGATCGGCGGTCTACGCCGGCTGAACGCGCGCCAGCCAGGCGCGCGTCTCCGCCTCGACCCAGCGTTGCTCTTGATCGCTGTAGCCCAGCATCAGGGTGTACGTCTTGGTTCCGTACTCGAGCAGCAAACCCTGAGCGCCGGTGGATTCGTCGCCGCCTCGCTGGACGCGGCGGCCGACGCGCACGGCGATCTCGGGGGTCGCGAGGGCGCGGCGAGACCCGAAGGGGCGCCGCTCCAGGACGGTCGTCTGGACGCCGATCGCGATGCGGGTCGTCTGGATCATCGAGAGCAGCAACGCGCCCGTCAGAGCAATGCCGATCGCCCAGAAGGGCAGCGTGAACACCCGCGACTGAGCCGTGTGCGAGGTGACGGCCCAGGTGATCGTCAGCCAGGTCGCGAGAAACAGGAAGCTGGCGACCCGCGCCGCACCCACGCGAGGCGGCGGGATGACAATCTCCAGCCCGCCCGGGTTCGGGGTCAACGAGATCCGGGTGTCGAACGGGCGTTTGGGGCGCTGGCGACCCGGATCGTCCATGCGCTCAAACGCTAGCACGGTCCAGGATCGCCAGCGCTTCGACGTGGGGCGTGTGCGGCAGCATGTCGAAGGGGGTGACTGTTCGCGGGCGATAGCGGGCGGTGGCCAGGACCGCCAGGTCGCGGGCCAGCGTGTCGGGGTCGCAGGAGAGGTAGCCGACGGCCCGTGGGGTGAGGCGCGCGATCTCGGCCAGGAGCTCGGGCGAGCAGCCCTTGCGGGGCGGGTTGACCACCACGACGTCGGCGCGCTCGACGGTGGTCAGGGCTGCGGCCGCGTCGCCGGCCACGAAACGGGCGTTGGTGATTCCGTTCAGGGTGGCGGCGGCGGCGGCGTTCGCGACGGCGCCGGCGTGGGATTCGATTCCCACGACCTCTGCGCCGCCGGCGGCGAGCGCCAGCCCGATGCCGCCGACGCCGGAGTACGCGTCGACGACCTGTTCGTCGGGGCGGACCGACAAGGCTTCGGCCAGCGCGGTGTAAGCCAGGCCGGCGACCTCGCGGTTGGCCTGAAAGAACGCGCCCGGCGTCAGGCGCACCCGCAAGGTCCGATCGCCCACGCCGATGCGATCCTCGATCTCGCCCGCGCCGGCCAGGACGCGCTCTTCACCGCCGGCCTCGAAGATGGCGTTGCCGCGCGTGCGGTTCTGGTGCTCGACCACGCCGGCCACTTCGGGGCGCAGCGCGCGCAGGCGCTGGGCCAGCGCCGGGCCGTCGGGCAGCGGGCGGGCCACGATGAGCGCGGCCAGCACCTCGCCCGCCTGGTTGGCGCGCAGCACGATGTGACGGAGCCGGCCGGTGGCGCGCCCCTCGTCGTAGAGCTCGGTGCCCGCCTCTTCAATCACCGCCCGGAGCGCGCGCGCGACGGCGTCGATCGCCGGCTCGACGACCCGACAGCCGAGGAGGTCGACGACCTCGTGCGACCGCGGCGCGTATCCGCCCAGACGGAGCCCTCCCGCCGTGCGCGCCGGCACCAGCTTGGCGTTGTTGCGGTAGCCGAGCGCGCGCGGCGAGGGGACGCACGCGCCGATGGCGCCCTCCGCCAGCGCTTCCTGCGTCGCGAAGGCGCGCTGGACGCGCGAGCGCTTCCAGGCGAGCTGCGCCTCGTACGCCAGGTGCTGGATCGCGCAGCCCCCGCAACGCCCGAACCCGGGGCAGACAGTCGCGCGCCGGTCCGGCGACGACGCCACGACCGACTCCAGCTCGCCCCAGGCGGTCGGGCTGTGCGGCGAGATGTGCGCCACGCGGGCGCTGACGTCCTCCCCGGGCAGCGCGCCCGGGACGTGCACCGTGAACCCCTCGAGACTCCCGGCGCCGGCGCCGTCGTCGTCGAGATCCATGCACGTCAGGACGACGGGCTCGCCGATGCGCATGCCGCTCATCCCGGTGGGGCCGCGCCGATCGCCGCCGCCAGCCGCGGCAGCGAGACGTCGTAGCGGTAGGCCGTCGACCGGTGACCGTCGTCGAACTCCTGGTGCTCGCAGGGGATGCCCAGCCCCCGCAGCCGGCGCGCGAAGATCCGCGCGCCGATGTCCAGGCTGTGCTCGTCGCGCGTTCCGGCGTCCAGGAAGATCAGCTTCATCCGCCGGAGCGCCTCGGCGTGCCGGGCCGCCAGCTCGACGGGGTCCCAGGCCTTCCAGCGCGCCCAGACCTCCCAGTCGATCTCGCCCGTCTCCGGGTCGAACGGCAGCCGGACCCCGGCGGGACCGGCGGGGTCGGGCGAGTAGGCGGCCGCCATCGCCAGAACCATGATCGTGGCGAACGCGTCGCCGCTCTTCTTTTCGCGCGCGGCGAAGTCGGCCAGAAAAGGCGCGACACCGCCGTGCCGGCGGAGCGTGCGCGCCGCCACAGGCAGTTCCGGGAGCATGGACAGCTCGAAGTACATGTCGCCCGCGTGGCTGGCGACCGCGGCGAACAGGTCGGGGTGGCGCATCGCCAGCACCAGCGCGCCGAACCCGCCCGACGACTTGCCGCCGATCGCGCGCGCGTCGCGCGAGGCCCTTGTGCGCAGCCGCGCGTCCAGCGCGGGGAGCACCTCGTCGATCAGGTGCGTCTCGTAGTCGCCCAGCGCAGGCGAGTCCAGGTACTGCGCGCCGCCCCAGCGGGTGAAGCAGTCGGGCGCGGCGACGATCGCTTCGCCCATCCGGCCCGACGCGACCAGCGCGTCCAGGCGGTCGCCCAGGCCCGGCTGCCAGGGCGTCCCCGAGAACAGCGCCTCGCCGGTGCCCGCGTAGCCGGCCAGCCACAGGATCAGCGGGTAGCGGCGCTCGGGCGCGCGCGCGTAGGAGGGGGGCAGCCAGACGGTCACCCGGCGGGCTGTCGGGTCGCCCAGCGGGTTCCCGGCCAGCGCCCGGCTCTCGACCACTTCGATCGCGACC
>DATJWP010000206.1:0-10691 GCA_035578045.1 Polyangia bacterium
ACCAGCGCCGCGTGGCTGGTCATGCCGCCGAACGCGGTCATGAAGCCGAGCGACGCGTTCATGCCCCGGATGTCCTCCGGGCTGGTCTCGTGGCGGCAGAGGATGAGGTCGGTCTCGCCCTTGGCGGCCAGCGCCTCCGCCTCGTCGGCGAAGAAGACGACCTTGCCGGTGGCGGCGCCCGGACCGGCCGGCAGCCCCTTGGCCAGGATGCGCCCCTCGTTGCCGGCGGCCTTCTTGGCGGCGGGCAGGAAGACCGGCCGCAGCAGCTGGTTCAGCGCCTCCGGCTCGACCCGGCGCAGCGCCTCTTCCTTGGGGATCAGCTTCTCCTCGACCATCTCGACGGCGATGCGCACGCCGGCGAACCCGGTGCGCTTGCCGTTCCGGCACTGCAGCATGTACAGCTTGCCGTTCTCGACGGTGAACTCGATGTCCTGCATCTCCTTGTAGTGCTTCTCGAGCTTCTTGCGGATGTCGAGGAGCTGCTTGTAAGCGGTCGGCAGGACCTTGCCCAGCTCTTCGATCTTCTGGGGCGTCCGGATGCCGGCGACCACGTCCTCACCCTGCGCGTTCACCAGGAACTCGCCGTAGAACATGTTCTCGCCGCTGGCCGGGTCGCGCGTGAAGCAGACCCCGGTGGCCGACGACTCGCCCTTGTTGCCGAACACCATGGCCTGGACGTTGACGGCCGTCCCCCACTCCACCGGGATGCCGTTCAGGCGGCGATAAAGGTTCGCGCGGTCGTTCTGCCACGAGGCGAACACCGCCTTGATGGCCCCCTCGAGCTGCTCGTAGGGATCCTCGGGGAAGTCGACGTCGAGCCGCTTCTTGATCTCGGTCTTGAACTCGAAGACCAGCTCCTTGAGGGCCTCGGCCGACAGCTCGGAGTCCAGCTTCACGCCCTCGTCCTTCTTTTTCTGCGCGAGGATCTCGTCGAACGGGTCGTGATCCTCTTTGCGCTCGGGCTTGAGGCCGAGCACGACGTCGCCGTACATCGCGATGAAGCGGCGGTAGCTGTCATAGGCGAAGCGCTCGTTGCCCGAGGCCTCGGCCAGACCCGCGGCCGTCTCGTCGTTCAGGCCCAGGTTCAGGATCGTGTCCATCATGCCCGGCATCGAGGCGCGCGCGCCCGAGCGGACCGAGACCAGCAGCGGGTTCGACGGATCGCCGAACTTCGCGCCGACCAGCTTCTCCATGCGGATGATCGCCGCCTTGACGTCCGCGTCCAGCGCCTTCGGGAGCTTCTTGCCGCCCGCGTAGAACTCGGTGCAGACCTCGGTGGTGATGGTGAAGCCGGGGGGAACCGGCAGGCCGATGTTGGCCATCTCGGCCAGGTTGGCGCCCTTGCCACCCAGCAGGTTCTTCATCTCCTTGTTGCCCTCGGCCTTGCCGCCGCCGAAGAAGTAGACGCGCTTGGCGGACTTCCCGACCGCCTTGGCCACCGCCTTCGTCGCTGCCTTGGCCGGCTGCTTCGCCGCCGCGCCCTTGACCGTCGTCTTGGCGCCCAGCTTCACGCCACCCCCGTGCCCGTTCTTGAAAGCCAGCGGCTTGCCGACCTTCTTGACCTTCGTGATCTTGCTCGGGACGGACTTGGCGGATTTCGCAGGCGAACGAGTCTTGGAGACGCTTGGCATGGGCGCTTATTTACCCTGCTCCCCTCGCCACGGGAAGCCCCTTTCAAGAGCGCGTCGACGATCCGGAATTCAGCCGACGCGCGCGCGCAGCGCGCCGCCCAGTTCACCCGCCGGCTGCCGCTCCTGTGACATCGTGTCGCGGTCCCGGACGGTCACCGTGTGGTCCTCCAGGCTCTGGAAGTCGACCGTGATGCAGAACGGGGTCCCGACCTCGTCCTGGCGCCGGTAGAGCTTGCCGATGGCGCCGGTGTCGTCATAAACGGCGCGTAGCCCGGCCTTCTGGAGATTGGCCTTGATGGACCGGGCCATCTCGACCAGGCGGGGCTCGTTCTTCTTCAGCGGGAAGACGGCGACCGTGATGGGCGCCAGCCGCGGGTTCAGGTGCAGGACCGTCCGCGTGTGGTCCTCACCCAGCCGCTCGGCCTGACCCCGGACCTTCTTCCAGACCTCGATCCGGTTGGCGTCGGCGTCATCCGACAACGCCAGCAGCTCGGGCAGCGAAGCCGGCAGCGCCGCGGCGATCCTGTCGGCCGCCCCGACCAGCCGCTCTTTGATCGCCGGCTCCATCTGCTTGGGGTCGCGCTTCTCGACCGACTTGATGAAGCTGTGGACCAGCTCGCGCAGCTTGGTCGTCTCCTCGGCCGGCGGCTCCTTGACCAGCGATTCGTCGTAGGCGTCGCAAAGAAAAGCCAGCGTCGCCCGGTCGGCCCCGGCCGACGGCTCGATCACGTAGGGGACGATGTGCTGTTTCTTCTCCTGGTCGAAGTACTTCAGCTCACCGACCGCATCCGGGTTGTCCGGCCCGCGGCTGTGCGCCTTCAGGTCGAAGTCGGTGCGGTTGGCGATCCCCTCCAGCTCGCTCCACCCCATCGGGAACTTGTACTCCAGGTCGACGCAGCGCTTGGCGTAGTGGGCCAGCTCGTGCTTCTCCTGCTCCCGCTGGCGCAGGTTCTCGCGCCGCATCCCCAGGTCGACGTACCACTGCGTGCGGGCGTCGATCCAGGCCTGGTGGGCCGCCTCGTCCTCGCCCGGCCGGACGAAGTACTCGATCTCCATCTGCTCGAACTCGCGCGTCCGGAACGTGAAGTTGCCGGGCGTGATCTCGTTCCGGAACGCCTTACCGACCTGCGCGATCCCGAACGGGAGCTTGCGGCGCATGGTGTCCAGGACATTCCCGAAGTTGACGAAGATCCCCTGCGCGGTCTCGGGACGCAGGTAGGCCAGCCCGCTGTCGTCGCCCGTGTCGACCGGGCCGACCGTGGTCTTGAACATCAGGTTGAAGGGGCGCGCCTCGGTCAGATCGGTCGAGCCGCACTTCGGGCACTTCAGCTCCTTGGCGGCGATGGCGGCGTTGATCTCGCCGATCCCCTTGGGGTCGCGCCCCTTCTGCGCCACGAACACGTGGTCGGCCCGCGGTCGGGCCTTGCAGTTGCGGCAGTCGGTCATCGGGTCCGAGAACGTCGCCTCGTGGCCGGAGTGCTTCCACACCAGGCGGTTCATCAGGATCGCCGCGTCGAGCCCCTCCATGTCGTCGCGGTCGTGGACCACCGCCTTCCACCAGGCGCGCTTGACGTTGTTCTTCAGCTCGACCCCGAGCGGACCGTAGTCCCAGGTGCTGCCGAGCCCGCCGTAGACGGCGGACGATGGGAAGACGAACCCCCGGCGCTTGGCCAGGCTGACGATCTGCTCGAGCGATGAGGCGGGCATGGGGCGGGTGACTCTAGTCCAAGATCCCCGCTACGTCATGGGCACGTGGTGGATGATCTGGATGACCAGCCTTTCCGGGCCGTAGACGTAGATCGAGCGCGAGCCGTCGCGGTGGGTCTTGGGGCGGGTCTTCAGCTCGACGCCGTGCGCCTGCAGGTGGGCCGCCCAGGCGTCGACGTGGTCCGGCTCGGCCACGGCAATGCCGATGTGGTCCAGGCGCCCGGCGCCCTCGGGCGTCCCCCGGTGCAGCGCCAGGTTGTCGCGGTGGCCGTGCAGGTAGACGTTGTCGGGGTCGGGGCGCCACTCGACGGCGTACCCCATCACGTCGACCCAGAAGCGCTCGGCCGCCTCCAGATCGCTGACGAACAGGGCGACGTGGCGGATCCCCAGCGCGGGCGGCGGCAAGTCAGGCATGGCTCAGTTTTGCAATGAACTCCAGAGACTTCAACGGACCGGTGATGTGTTGGTTGATGATCTCGGCCAGGGCTTCGCGACAGGCACGGTTCACGTCCGGGGCCAGCTTGATGTCCTCGGCGTCCGCCAGCGACGCGTCACCCAGGTGGGCCAGCGCCAGACGGGCTTCGGCGCCGATGGGACGGCCGGCGCGCGCGCAGCCGGCGCAGACCGCCCCCCCGCGATCGGGATCCCACCGGAACGCGACCTCCGTCCCCGTCGTCCCGCAGATGGCGCAGTGATCGACGACGGGCTGGAACCCGAGCGCGCGCAGCAGCCCCAGCTCGAAGACGCGCAGCCGCTCGGCCGTCGCCGCCCCCCGGGCCAACCGATCCAGCATGGTGGCCAGCCAGTCATAGACCGCCGGCTCGGCCTGGCGGGGCGCGCACAGCTTCGCCACCAACTCGGCGGCGTAGGCCGCGTGCGCCACGCGCCCGATGTCCGCCCCCAGCGCGATGTGGTCGCCGCTGGACGGCTGGAAGCTCTCGAGGGTCAGCACCTCCGCGCCCTCGCGCTCGCGCAGCGCCGCGATCCCGATCGCCCCCAGCCCCAGGCCACCGGCAAAGCGACGCTGGCTCTTGCGGGCGCTGCGCGCCAGCGCCGAGACACGCCCGGTGTCGCGCCCGAACAGCGTCACGATCCGATCCGCCTCGCCGTAATTCACGGCGCGCAGCACGATCGCCGGCGTGGACAGCGCGGGCATGAGCCCCGGATGCTAGCGCTGCTCAGGCGAGATTGCGGGAAGAACTCGCGAACGCCCCGTTCATCTCAGCAGGGGCCGGCGCCATCGACAGCCCCTCGCCCGACTGTGGCGGGCGGCGGAGCAGCAACGACAGCGTGATCGTCGCGATGAGAACCAGGATCACAACGAAGACGGCCAGGCCCAGGCCGCGGCGCCGGCCTGCCTCGTCCTCGTCGACGGGACCGCCGGCCAGGACCGGATCGACCACCGGGCTGGCGGCCTTCACTTGCTCGGCCTCCGTCTCGCGGTTGATCGCGCGGTCGTACAGGCTCAACGGCTCTGCTTCGGCGATCCCGACGGCCTTGGCGTAAGAGCGAATGAACCCGCGGACGAACACCTGAGCCGGGAGCCCATGCAGCGAGCCCGCCTCGAGCAGCTCGATCGCGGAGCGTGGCACTCTGGTCGATGCCGACACGTCACCGACCGTGAGAGCCTTTTGCTCTCTCGCTCGGCGGAGGCAGCTTCCAAAGTGCTCGTCGTCCATGGAGTCCGAACTCTCCAATGACTCGTCTGTTCGACGAGTTTTCTTTAACGTTTTTGGACAGTTACTGCCTAAAACTGTTCGCAACCTAACAGGATGCGTTGCAGGCTGTCAACGGAAATATCTTACACAGGACCTCTGGGATCCGCCAATAACTTGGCGTTATTTCAGGGCTATACGCCGCGGGTCTCGGCGCCCCAGACGTACTTGTGAAGCTGCAAGTTCAGCCGCGCGGGCACCTGGTCGCGCAACATCCAGGCTACGAGATTCCGGGGATCCAGGTTGCCGTGCACCGGCGAGAACAGCACCTCCGTCTTCCCCCCCAGCTCGTACCTTTTGACCACGTCGGCGGCCCAGCGGTAGTCGGCCTCGTCGGACACCACGAACTTTGCCGCGTCGGCCGGCCCGAGCTGTCGCAGCAGGTCCCACTGCATCCGGTGGGCCTCCCCGGAGCCAGGGGTCTTGACGTCGACGATCCGGATCACCGCGGCAGGCAAGCGATCCAGGAGGTGCGCGCCCGAGGTCTCGATCATGACCCGCCGGCCTTCCGCGAGCAGCCGCTCGGCCAGCGCGGGCAGCTCCCGCTGCAGCATCGGCTCACCGCCCGTGAGCAGCACCAGGGGCGGCCCCAGCCGCGCCACCTCGGCGGCGATCTCGGCCACGCCCATCTCGCGCCCACCATGGAATGCATAGGCGGTGTCGCAGTACCCGCATCGCAGATCGCACCCGGTGGTGCGTACGAGTGTGCAAGGGAGACCGGCATACTGCGTCTCGCCCTGGATGCTGCTGTAGATCTCCGTGATTTTCATCGAAGCGTCCGTATACTTCTAAAGTCGTCGTGAGGCACCTCGTCGCCTACTTCGGAAACGAGCCGGACAACTTGTCGTGCGCGCTCTTCTCGGCCCGTGGAGCGCTGTACGCGCGGAGCGCGCCCGGCGTTCCGCCCCGCCCCGAAGGGTACGGGCTGGGTTTCGTCCAGGGCGGCGACGTGCTCCTGCAGAAGCGACCGCGCGCGGAGACGCTCGAGGTCGACATCTACAACCTGGTCAAGGACACGCGCGCCGAGGCGTTGATCGGGCGCGTCGGCTTCAAGCACGACGGCAGCACGCTGGCCGAGGACACCGATCCCTTCCGGTTCCGCTCGTGGCTGTTCGGCTCGATCGGCGAGCTCGGCGAGGTCCCGTTCGAGGATCTGCGCGAGCGCATGCTCGAGAGCACGCCGGCGTTCCTGCGCCGCAACATTCGCGGGCTGTCGCCCAGCGAGCACCTGTTCCATGTGTTCCTGGCCTTCCTGCACGACGCGGGGATCCTCGATCAGCCGTCGCCGGCCCCGGCGGCGGTCCACGGCGCGCTCCGCAACAGCGTCGGGTTCGTCGACAAGCTGCTCGAAGGGAACGGCGCCGGGCCGCTGCAGGTCGCGCTGGCCGCCACCAACGGCCGTTGCTTCGCCGCCGCCGGGATCAACCACCCGCTCCGGTACCTGGCGGTCGAAGGGATCTCCGACTGCCCGGTCTGCCACGCCAAGAATGACCCCGGCCGAAACGGCCGCCGCATCCCGCACGAGAGCCTGCGCGCGCTGGTGATCGAGGCCGACCGAGACGTCCCCGCGCGGGCCGGCTGGCACGACGTGCCCGACCGCTCAGCCCTGGTCGCCGGCCCCGACGGCGCCCCCCGAATTCTGCCGCTCTGACGTGAACCCGAAAGAGCGCGCTTGACGCCAGCCGGGCGTGTGTATAGATATATCTTTAATGTATCTAGAGACGTCATCGATGAACGATGACATTCACAACAGGAGAAATCACATGCATCATCAACATCACTGGGATCCTTTCGACATGAGCGGACGAGACAGAGACAGAGACAGAGGCGGACGCGGCCACGAACGCGGCGGACGCGGACACGGCGAGCACGGACATCACGGCCACGGACATGGGCCCTTCGACCCGCGCGGATTGCCCGGCGCGATGGGGTTCTTCAACCTGTTCCGGCGCGGGCCGCGCGCGCGGCGCGGCGACATCCGGCACGCGATCCTGGTGCTGCTCGTCGAGCAGCCGCGCAACGGGTACCAGATCATGCAAGAGCTCGAGCAGCGCAGCCGGGGCATGTGGCGCCCCAGCCCGGGCGCCGTCTACCCGGCGCTGCAACAGCTCGAGGACGAACGGCTGGTCACCGTCGACACCACCGGGAGCGGCCGCGTCTACAGCCTGACCGAACGCGGGCGCAAAGAGGCGGCGGAGCACACGGGCGGCGGCGAGGCCCCGTGGGACGCCGTGAGCGACGCCGCCGGCAGCGACATCCCCGAGATGTTCCACCTGCTCAAGCACGTGGGGGCGGCGGCCCTGCAGGTCGCGCAGGCCGGCTCGACGGCGCAGATCGCCGAGGCCCGCCGGATCCTCTCGCAGGCCCGCAAGGCGCTCTATCGGCTGCTGGCCGAGGATGACGCCGCAGAGGACCGCAAGGACGACAGCAAAGAATAATGCTCCTCGACCTCACGCCCCTGCGCCGGCATCGCGACTTCCGGCTGCTGTTCCTGGGTCAGTTCGTCTCGTTCTTCGGCAGCATGCTGACCTACGTCGCGGTCCCCTACCAGGTGTACCAGCTCACGGGATCCAGCCTGGTCGTCGGGCTCCTCGGGACGGTGCAGCTGGTCCCGCTGCTGCTCTTCGGCTTGCTGGGCGGCGCCTTCGCTGACGCGCTCGACCGGCGACGGCTCCTGATCGGCGCCGAGCTGCTGCTGACGCTGATCTCGGGCGGCCTGGCGTTGAACGCCCACCTCCCCCACCCCAGCGTCGCGGTCATCTTCACGCTCACCGGCCTCATGTCGGCGGTCAACGGCTTCCACCGCCCGACGCTGGAGGCGATGTCGCCCCGCCTGGTCGACCGCGACGAGCTGCCCGCGACGGCGGCGCTCTCCTCGCTGCGGGGCAGCCTGGGCGCGGTGGCCGGCCCGGCCATCGCCGGCCTGTGCATCGCCCACCTGGGGACCGGCGCGACCTATCTGGTCGACGTGGCCACCTTCCTGTTCTCGTTGTTCGCGCTGGCCGGCATGGCCGCCATGCCGGCCGCGCCCGACGCCGCCAAGCCCGGCCTTCGCAGCATCGCCGAGGGCATCGCGTTCGCGCGGCGCCGCCCCGAGCTGATCGGCACCTACGTGGTCGACATCGTCGCCATGATCTTCGCCATGCCGACGGCGCTGTTTCCCGCGATGGCGCAGTGGTGGGGCGGCGCAACCGCCGCGGGCTGGCTGTATTCGGCCATGCCGATCGGCAGCCTGGTGACGACGCTGTTCTCGGGGTGGACCAGAGGGGTCCGCCGCCGGGGCGCGGCGGTCGTCGCGGCCGCGGCCGCCTGGGGCGTGGCCATCGTCGCGCTCGGCCACGCGCCGACGCTGGCGACGGCGATGGCCTGCCTGGCGTTCGCCGGCGCCGCCGACATGGTCAGCGGCCTGTTCCGCATGACGATCTGGAACGAGACCATCCCCGCGCACCTGCGCGGACGGCTCGCGGGCCTCGAGATGATCAGCTACATGACCGGCCCGCTGCTCGGCAACGCGCGCGCGGGCTGGATGGCCTCGGTTCGTTCGGTGCCGTTCTCGATCGTGACCGGCGGCGTGATCTGCGTCGCGGCCGTGCTGCTCTGCATCCCGCTGCTGCCCGCGTTCTGGCGTTACCGCCCGTCGGAGATCGCAGAAGCCGAACCGGCCGCCTCCTCGTTGCCGGCCTGAGACTCGACCAGTCGATCGTCGCCTGCGCTCACATCGCCGCGACCGGCGTGGCCGGTGGACGCGGGCGGCGGCGGTAGTAGGTGAAGATCGTCTGGATGATCGAGGCGACGGGAACGGCAAAGAGCGCGCCGACCAGCCCGTAGCTGTGCTCGCCGGCGATCAGGGCGAACACCACCAGCACCGGGTGGATCTTGGCCGCGTCGCCCATGATCTTGGGGTTCAGGAAGTTCGCCTCGACCAGGTGGATGCCGATGATCCAGGCCAGCACGAACAGCCCCTGCCGCAGGTCGAACGTCCCCGACGAGATCAGCGCGATGACGACGATCGGCACCGACGACAGGATCGACCCGAAGATGGGCACCAGGCTCATGGTCGCGGCGATTCCGCCCAGCAGCAGCGGGTACTTCACCCGGAACAACCACAGCCCCAGGTAGGTCAGCGCGCCGTTGATGGCGCAGATCAGGAGCTGCCCGCGGATCACGCCCGACAGGCCCCGGTCGACGCCGCTGGCGATGCGGTCGTAGTCCAGCTGGTATTGCGCCGGGACCAGCGAGCGCAGGAAGGCCTGGATGCGGTCGAGGTCGACCAGGATGAAGGCCGCCACCATCAGCACCAGGAACAACCGCCCGATGCCCGACACGACGGCGGCGATGAACTTCTGGCCGTACTCGATGGCCCGCTGGCTCTCCCCTTCCGTCGACTTCAACCGCTCGGCCAGCCACTGCTTGATCGATCGCTCCCACTTGCCGCCGGTGGGCGGCGCGGGCTCGGGGCGCGGCGGACCGATCAGGTAGCGCCCATCCCCGGTGGGCCGAACCTCGAACTGCAGCGACTCCAGGTCCAGCTCGTAGCGCCCGTCGGGAGCCGGCTGCAGCAGGACCGTATGCGGCGGCGCCGTCACCTGCGCCGGACCGGGGGTGCTGACCGCGTCCTCGGTCCCCGGCAGCGACTCGCCCTGCACCGCCTCGGGGCCGAAGTGCTGGTCGACCCAGGCCCCCGCGCGTGGGAGCCATTCGCGGTTCACCCGCGCGAAGAGCTGGGGCGCCTCCCGAAACAGGCGCGCGAAGTCACCGGACAGCTTCGGAACGAAGTACCCGATGAAGACGCCCAGCACCGCGATGATGTTGACGTAGAGGATGATCACGGCCGCGGCGCGGGGGAACGGCTTGCCCCCCACCCGCAGCCGGCTGAAGCGCTGGACCACCGGCGCCAGGATGTAGGCCACCAGGATCGCGAACAGGAACGGGAGGACGACCTCCCGGAACAGATAGACGACCAGGACGCAGAAGAGCGCGAACCCCCAGAGCTTCGCAAACTGGCGTAGCCACGCCAGCGTGCGCGATCCGGGGGCCACGGTCTTCGCTCGGTCCCCGTCGACCAAGATCAGGTCGACGGGTTGTCGTCGTCGCTATCGGTCTCGCTGCCCTGGCCCTGCGACTTCTTGTTCTTCTTGTTGGTCGCCGGGACCTGGGCCGCCAGCGCGGCCAGCTTGTCGCGCATGACGTCGCCCAGGGTCGCGGTGGGCGCGCCGCCCGAGAAGCCCTGCGCGTCGGCCAGCTCCTCGGCGCGGGTGGCGCCGCGGAACGACAGGCCGATCTTTCGCTCGGCCGTGTCGACGGCGATGATCTCCGCCTTGAGCTGCTGGCCCGGCTTCACGAACTGCTTGGGATCCTCCACGCGGTCCTCGGAGAACTCCGAGACGTGGATGAGCCCCTCGACCCCCTTCTCGATCTCCACGAAGGCGCCGAAGTCGAGCACCTTGATGACCTTGGCGTCGACGATCTTGCCGATCGGGTAGTCGTAGGGGATGCGATCCCACGGATCGGGCACCAGCTGCTTGATGCCCAGCGACACCTTGGGCTTCTCGCCGTCGAAGTCGATGTTGAGCACCACCGCCTCGACCTCGTCACCCTTCTGATAGAGCTCCGACGGGTGCTTGACCCGCTGGGTCCA
>DATJWP010000207.1:0-231274 GCA_035578045.1 Polyangia bacterium
TGGATGGCGCGCATCGGCTGGCTGCGCGCCGGCGGGCCCTTGCGGGCGGAAGAACACCCGGCCGCCGCTCCGCGACCGCGCCCCACTTGATTGCGCGGATCTTGCGGGTGGGCGGCGCCCAAGGCCCGGAGGTCCCCAAGGGATGCTCGAAGATGTGATGCATTGTCAGCGTATTCGCGGGAGAGGCGCAGAGGCGGACCCTCCGCGTCGGGCGCTCGACTGGCCGGCGTTGGGGCTAGCGCGCCGGTTCGGAGCCGGTGAGGCGCGCTGGCAGGCCGTGGAGCCAGGCCTCGACGGGGCGCACGTAGCGCGGCGGCAGGTGGGGGCGGGCGAAGTAGCCGGCGCCGGCCACCAGCGCGGCCACGACCAGCACGCGGAGCGCGATCTTCCCGGTCCACCGGCCGACGCGCCGCAGGAGCGGCGGTTCGTCCGCCTCGTTCGCGGCCGCCTTTCGCCTGGCCGCGCCGCCCGGCGGATCGCGGGTCATCGCGGCCAGCCGCGCGGCTCGCGCCGGGGCCGCGACCGTGGGGGCGCCGTGCACGGGACGGGTGGCCGCCGTCGGCGGGGAGCGCTCCGGACGTTCGGCGGCCGTCGATTGCTCGTCGCGCGCGTCGATCTCCTCGAGGATCGTGACCGGCTCCAGCTCCAGATCCCGGGTCACGCCGCCGGCTGCGTTCGCCTCGGCCGCCTCGCGATCCTCGTGCGCCGCCGAGCGGACGCCGTCGCGCGCGACCAGGCTCTCGAGCCAGCGCTTGAGCGCCGCCGGGCCGCTGGGCTGCCCCAGCTTGCTCAGGATCAGATCGATGCGATCCGCCATCTGGTCGGCGGTCTGCCAGCGCGTGTTGCGATTCGCGCGCAGGGCGCGCGCGATGAGCTTCTCGACGTCGGGATTGAAGTCGCGCACGAACGACGACGGCTTCTCGTAGCGGCCCTTGCGCACCTGCATGATCAGGTCGAGATCGGTCGGGCCTTCGAACGGCTTCTTCCCGGTGGTCAGCAGGTACAGGACCGTCCCGACGGAGAACAGGTCGGAGCGGTGGTCCAGCTCCTCGCCCGCCGCCTGCTCGGGCGACATGTAGGCGAACTTTCCCTTGATGACGCCGGTGGCCGACTTCTCGCGCTTGCCCAGCGCCTTGGCGATGCCAAAGTCGGCCAGCTTGACCTCACCTTCGGCGCTGAGCAGCACGTTCTGCGGCGTGACGTCGCGGTGCACGATCCCCAGCCGGCGCCCGTCCCGCGTGCGTGAGTGGACGTAGGCCAGCGCGCGGCAGAGCGACCCGACGATGTTGAGCGCCAGTGGCAGGGGCAGCTTGAGCTTGGCCTTCAGGGCCCGCCGGCGCACCTGCTCGAGGCTCCAGCCGTCGACGAACTCCAGAACCAGGAAGTACTCGCTGCCCGAGTGGCGCAGATCCAGCACCTGCACCAGGTTGCTGTGGTTGAGGGTCGAGGCGATGTGCGCCTCGTCGACCAGCATCCGCACGAAGCTCGGATCGGCGGCCAGGGTCGGCAGGATCCGCTTCAGCACCACCTGCTTCTGGAAGCCTTCGACCCCGAGCTGCAGCGCCAGGAAGATCTCGGCCATTCCGCCGCTCGCGATCTTCCGCAGCACACGGTATCGCGCCGCATCGGACATCGGCTTCAGGATACACCGGCCAGCGGGATGCCAATCGTGTGACAGACGCGCGCGGTGAACCGCAGGTGCAGCGCGGCCACCAGCAGGCAGGCGGTGAGGCAGCCGAGCCAGAGCGTGACCGCTCCCTGGCGCGCCAGTACCGTCGATCCCACCAGCGGAGCGAGCGTGCTGGCTGCTCCCCAGGCCAGCTGGTAGGTGCCCTGATAGGTGCCGCGCTGGTGAGCCGGCGCGAGCGCGGCCAGGATGGTCGGCACGGCGACCGAGAAACAGATCTCGCCCAGCGTCCAGACGGCCATCGAGCCGATGAAGCCGGGCGCGCCGCCCGCCAGCGCGGTGGCGCCCAGCCCCAGCCCGGCCAGCGCCGCCCCCGCGGCCAACCAGCGAACGCCGCCGAAGCCGCGGATCGCCCGCAGCGCCAGCGGCTGCAGGAGCACGATCATGAGGCCGTTGAAGCAGAACAGCTGGCCGATGGTGCCCGTGCCCAGGCCGTGGGCGCGCATGTCCAGCGGCAAGGCGAGCAAGACCTGCGCGAACGCCAGCAGCAGCAAGAGCTGGATCGACGTGAACAGGACGAAGCCCCGGTCGCGGAAAGGCGCCGCGAACCGCGCCCAGATCGCCGGCGTCGCGTGGCCGACCGGGTCCGCGGGTCGCGTCTCGGGCAGGCCGATGAGCACGATCGCGCCGTAGGCCAGCGTCGTGGCCGCGTCGATCACGAACAGCAGGGTGAAGTGATGCTCGGCCAGGGCGCCGCCCACCGGCGCGGCGGCGGCGAAGCCCAGGTTGAACGCCCAGTAGAGCAGGCCGTAGGCGCGCGGGCGATCGGCCGGCGGCACCAGATCGGCCACCGCCGCCTGCTGGGGCGGCCGGCAGAGGTCGGTGAAGAACCCCAGCAGGGGCGCGATGACCACGATCGCGAACGTCGAGCGCGTGAGCCCGAGCGCCAGCATGAGCAGCCCGGCCGCGGTGGTCCCGGCCAGCAGCGTCGCGCGGCGCCCGACCCGGTCCGTCAGCGCGCCGCCGATCGGTCCGGCGAACAGGCCGCCCGCGGCGTTCAGGCTGATGATGAGACCGGCCAGCTCCGGGCGCAGGCCCCGCTCGCGCGTGAGGTACACGCCGAGCAGGAAGAACACCGTCCCGCCCAGCCGGTTGAGGAGCACGCCGGCCCAGAGCACCCAGTAGGTGCGCGGCAGCCCCAGGAATCCCGCGCGCGGCAGGGCGACGGGCGCCTGGACGTCATTGGCGGGCGCGACGTCGAGACGCAGCTCGATCGCCGTCGGCGCCGCGGTCTTCCCGTTCTTGTGTCCCTGCTGGCTCATCGTCGTCTCCGGAGCAAGGCCGAAGACCGAGAGCCACCGACAAGCGACCCGCGGCCTTCAGCCGGGGTCGTCTCGTCTAACGTTCAGCCGCGACAGACCCTGGCCCGGTTGCCCAGGCGGGCAACCGGCAGAATCCAGTACGAACGGCAGGTGAACGTCGACACGAGACCTTCATCCTATCGTGCCGCCTGCATCCGGGTCTACCCCGAACTCGTGAGGGTGGGCATCAGCCTTGTTCTGCGACGGAGGTCTGCGTGGCCAAGCCGAAGGCTTGGCCGGAGAACGGCCGCGCGAAACCGGCTAGAGCGCGTCTTCGCCGCGCTCGCCGGTGCGGATGCGGACCACCTCGTCGACCGTGGTGACGAAGATCTTCCCGTCGCCGATCTTTCCGGTGCGGGCCGTCGCCGTGATCGCCTCGACGACGTCCGCCGCCATCTGGTCCTTGACCACGACGTCGATCTTCACCTTGGGGACGAAGTCGACCACGTAGGCCGACCCCCGGTAGATCTCGGTCTTGCCGCCGGTGCGCCCGAAGCCGCGGACCTCGGTGATCGTCATCCCCGAGACACCGATCTGCTGCAGGCGCTCTTTCACCGAGTCCAGCGTGTGCGGCTTGATCACGGCCTCGATGCGCTTCACGGCGTGACCCGCGCCGGGACGCTGGTCGAGACGGCGGTCGCCTCGTCGTCGGTGCTGTGGCCGCTGATCTCCTCGGGGTGGTAGCCGGCCTCGCCGTGGTCCGCCTCGTCCAGGCCGCGCTCCTCGTCCTCGACGGCCGGGCGCAGGCCCATCACCGCCTTGAGGCCGTAAGCGATCGCCGCGGTCGCGGCGATCGACAGCGTGACCGTCAGGCCCATCGCCTTGAGCTGCTCGAGCCAGAGCGTCTTGCCGACCACGCCGGCCAGGTTGGTGTTCAGGTTCGAGTTGACCTCGGGGGTGGCCAGGATGCCGCTGAGCAGCGCGCCCATCGTCCCGCCGACGCCGTGCACGCCAAAGGTGTCCAGCGCGTCGTCGTACTTGAAGATCGCCTTCAGCTTGGTGCAGGCCAGGTACGGCACGACGCCGGCCAGCAGGCCGATCAGCACGGCGCCCGTCGGGGTCACGAAGCCGGTGGCCGGGGTGATGACCACCAGGCCCGCCACCGCGCCCGAGCAGAACCCCAGGATGCTGGGCTTGCCGCGCGTGATCCACTCGAGCGCCGGCCAGACCATGGCGCCGACCGCCGTGGCCAGCGTGGTGGTCGTGAAGGCGTTGGCGGCGATGCCGTCGGCGGCGACCGCGCTGCCGGCGTTGAAGCCGTACCAGCCGACCCAGAGCATGCCGGTGCCGACCATCGTCAGGACCAGGCTGTGGGGCAGGAAGGCCCGCTTGCCGAACCCGGTCCGCTTGCCGAGGATCAGGCACAGCACCAGCGCCGACCAGCCGGACGACATGTGGACCACCGTCCCGCCCGCGAAGTCGATGGCCTTGATGCCGGCCTTGGCGTTCCAGACGCCGTTCATGAAGCCGTCGACGCCCCACACCATGTGCGCCAGCGGGAAGTAGACCACGAACATCCAGATGGTGATGAACGCCATGATGGCCGAGTACTTCATGCGCTCGGCGATGGCGCCCACGATCAGCGCCGGCGTGATGATCGCGAACATGAGCTGGTACATCGCGAACACGTTCTGGGAGACCCAGGCGGCGTAGTCGGTGTTCGGGGCCGACGTCACTCCGTTCAGCAGCGCGAACTTCAGCGAGCCCAGGATCGGCGTGCCGCTGGCGAAGACCAGGCTGTAGCCGGCTGCCCACCAGAGCAGGGTGACCAGGCCGGCACAGCCCAGGCACTGGGCCATCACGGAGAGGATGTTCTTCCGGCGAACCAGGCCGCCGTAGAACAGCGCCAGGCCGGGCAGCGTCATGAACAGCACCAGCGCCGCGGAGGTCATCATCCAGGCGTTGTGGCCGGGGCCGGACGACGCGAGCGCCTTCGGCGTGCCGTTCGTGATGTACGCCTCCAGATCCGCCACCCGGGTGGCCAGGTCAGGCGTCGCGGCGGCCGCCGCCGACTGCGCGTGCGCCGACTGGGCGGCGAACGTGATGAAGAGGGCGCAGGCCCCCAGGGTGGCCAGCAGGACCGATCGAGCTCTCGCGTTCATGCTGTTGCGCCCTAAGCAACGCCCATGCCCACACACTTGAAATCCTGTTGCGGCTAGCAATTTCAGGTGCTTGTGGGGTTTTGGAAATGAGTCGGGCAGATGACCCGAAACCTGCCCGAAACTACGCCGCCTCGATTCGCCGCGTTTGGCGGCGGTCGTTTGGTTATTGGCGGCGCGGCTTGTCGCGCCGGTAGAGGGTCGACGGGTCGACGCCCAGGATCTCGGCGGCCCGGGGGCGGCTTCCGTCCACCGACTTCAGGATCCCCTCGATGTAGCGGTTCTCGACCTCTTGCAGTGGGAGCCGCAAGCGCACCAGCGGCCCGATCGGATCGGCCTCGCGGGTCGGTCCCAGCGCGGCTTTCACCTCTGCCAGCGTCGCCAGCGGAGCGGAGGCCGACACGACCAGCCGGTGGACGACGTTCTCGAGCTGGCGAACGTTGCCCGGCCACTCGCACGCGGCCAGGAAGTCCAGCGCCGCGGGCTCGAACCCGATCAGGATCGACGGCACCCCGCCGGCCAGGCTCTTCTTCAGGAAGTGCTCGGCCAGCGTCACGACGTCCTCGCGGCGGTCGCGCAGCGGCGGGACCGGCACCCGCAGCACGTCCAGGCGGAAGAACAGGTCCTCGCGGAACAGGCCCTTGGCGACCAGCTCGGCCAGGTCCTTGTGGGTGGCCGCCACGCAGCGGACGTCGACGGTGCGGCTGGTCTCGCTCCCGACCGGGCGCACCTCACCCGACTGCAGCACGCGCAGCAGCTTCCCCTGCAAGGGCGGCGGCAGATCGCCGATCTCGTCCAGGAAGATGGTCCCGCCGTCGGCTTCGACGAACAGGCCGCGGCGGCTCTGCGCGGCGCCGGTGAAGGCGCCCTTGGCGTGCCCGAACAGCTCGCTCTCCAGCAGGTACTCGGGCAGCGCGGCGCAGTTCACCGCCACGAAGGGTTTGCCGCCGCGCGGGCTGTCGGCGTGGATGGCCAGCGCGACGAGCTCCTTGCCGCTGCCCGTCTCGCCCGAGATCAGGACCGACGCCCCGGCTCCGGCCACCCGCTCGATCATGGCCCGCAGCTTCTGCATGGACGGGCTCTTGCCCAGCAGCCGGCGCGACGAGGCGTTCTCGTGCAGCGCCTCGCGGAGCTGGGCGTTCTCGCGCGACAGGATCCGCTCGCGGCAGGCCCGCTCGACCAGGGCGAGCATGTCTTCCATGGCGAACGGTTTGGTCAGGTAGTGGAAGGCGCCGCTGGCCATCGCCTCGACGGCGCTGTCGACGTCGCCGAAGGCGGTCATGACCAGGACGGGGACGCCGGGATCGGCGCGCTTGATGGCGCGCAGCACGTCCATGCCGTCGACGTTCTGCATGCGAAGGTCGGTGACCACCACGTCGGCCGGCTCGGAGGTGAACCGCTCGAGCGCGGTGCCGCCGCTGCCGACCACCTCCGTGTCGAACCCGGCGGCGTCCAGCTCGTTGGCGACGGTCTGCGCCACGTCGATCACGTCGTCGACGATCAGCGCGCGCAATCTACGCATCGGTCCGCACCTTGACCGGTTTTGCCTCCGTCGGCCACCTCATCGTGACCTTGGTCCCCTTTTCCAGCGTGCTCGAGAGGTGGATGTCGCCGCCGTGGTTGCGGACCACGCTGGCCACGATCGACAGCCCCAGGCCGGTCCCCTCGCCGCGCTTCTTGGTGGTGAAGAACGGATCGAACACGGCGTTCAGGTGCTCGGGCGCGATCCCGCACCCCTGGTCCTCGACGTCGATCTGCAGGAAGCCGTCGTCGCCGGGGCGGGCGGCCACCGCCACCCGCCCGCCCTCGCGCGAGGCGTCGCAGGCGTTCAGCAGCAGGTTGACCAGCACCTGCTCCAGCTGGTCGGGGTCGGCGGACAGGCGCGGCAGATCTCCGTCGACCAGCCAGGCCAGCTCCAGATGCCGCGCGTCCAGCTTCCACTGCAGCAGCGCCCGGGCGCGCTCGAGCACCGCGCCCAGCTCGACCGCCCGGCGCTCGATCGACTGGCGGCGGGAGAAGTCGAGCACCTTGCGGATCGTCCTCGAGATGTTGTCGATGTGCTTGATGATCGTCCGCAGGTCCTCGCCGCGCGCGCTTCCCTCCACCGCGCGCAAAACCTGCTGGGCGCGCCCCCGGATGACCGCCAGCGGGCTGCCGATCTCGTGCGCGATCCCGGCCGACAGCACGCCCACCGTGATCAGCTTCTCGGCCCGCACCAGCTGATCCTCCAGCGCCCGCAGCTCGGACTGGTCCTCGACCAGCGCGAACGTACGGACGCCACGGACGCTCAGGTCGTGGCTCTTCACCGGGACGATCCGGATCTGGAACTGGTGCGACCCCGTGGTCACGAACCGCAGCTGCTCGTCCTCGACGTTGGCCTGGCCGTCCAGCTCTGTCAGGAGCAGGTCGACCAGGTCCTGCATCGGCGCCGCCTGGCCGGCGGGGAAGGCGTCCGCCAGCCTGTCGCCCACCCGGATCGGGCCCAGCCGCTCGGCGAGGAAGCCGTTGACCAGCGCGACGTGTCCGTCGCGCGAGACGCCCAGCACGCCCAGCGGCGCGTTCTCGACGATGGACTGGCTGGTCTGGCGCGCGTCGGCCAGCGCCTGCGTGTAACGCAGCCGCCCCTCCAGCTCGACCGCCTTGCGCTGCTGCCGCAAGATGACCAGCCCGATGATGACCACCGCGATGACGGAGGCCAGCGCGGTCAGCACGACGCGCGCCACCATCGACTGCTGCTGCACGACGATCGGCCGCGTCGAGGCGCGCCAGGTGACGACCCAGCTCCCGGTCGGCCGGTCGACCCGCTCCGACACCTGCACCGTCGAGGTCGGCGTCTGTCGCACGACCATCGATCCGCGCGGGCCCATCGTGCGCGGCACCGGCGGCCCGGCGGGCTCGTCGTCGATCGGGCTGCCCGGCTTGATCGCGCGGCACCCGGCCGGCGTTTCGCAGCCCGCCCAGACCGTTCCGGCCGGGTCGGTCACGAACAGGCGCGCGGCCGCGAGCGGGGTCCAGGCCACCGCGCCCAGGAAGACCGCCGCAT
This sequence comes from Polyangia bacterium, assembly GCA_035578045.1. Classification (GTDB taxonomy): domain Bacteria; phylum Myxococcota_A; class Polyangia; order Fen-1088; family Fen-1088; genus JADGRB01. The sequence goes on from DATJWP010000207.1 coordinate 8,131, forward strand.
CGCTGGCCACCACGATGGCGCGGCCCCCGCTGACCGGCTTGCCGTAGAGCAGGAATGAGCGGGAGCCGACGCGAAAGGGCTTTCCCAGCGCCTCGGCGTGCCGCGACGAGACCTCGAATGCCAGCTGGCGCAGGTCGGGCTTGAGGTCGGCGGCAGCCGTCTCTGTCGGATCGAGCGCCAGGACCTGGAAGGTCCCGTCGGGCTCGACCAGACCGATCGCGCGGTACTGCGCGACGACGGCCGCCAGCGCGCGGAACGCCGCCTCCCAGACCGGCCGCTGTCCTGCGGCGTTCGAGTGCTCGACCAGGTCGCTCAGCACCCGGGTGTCCTGATCCAGCGCGTCGAGCCGCTCGGACAGCACCTCGACCGAGGCGTGCGCCTGCTGGCGGGTGGTCTGCGTGAAGTCGTCGACCAGCCGCTCTTGCTCGCGCAGGCCGCTAGAGATGGACAGACCCAGGATGCCCGCCACCGCGACCAGGATGACGGCGATGCCGCGGAACGTCTTCACCCGGACTCAGTCTACACGGCTCGCGGAGACCCCTCCGTGATCGGAAACAGACCCCGCCCTAACCCTCCCCACTTCGTGGGGAGGGGATCTGATCCGAGGTCCCCTCCACTTCGTGAGGATCCGAGGTCCCGTCGGCACTTCGTGGGGAGGGGATCTGATCCGAGGTCCCCTCCCACTTCGTGAGGATCCGAGGTTCCGTCGGCACTTCGTGGGGAGGGATCTGATCCGAGGTCCCCTCCCCACGGAGTGGGGAGGGTTAGGGTGGGGTCCGGTCACCGGCGCGGTGTCTTGTTGGCCAGGGCCGCGGCGAACGGGTTGTTGAACGGCGCGGCGGCCTTGGGCGCCGGGGCCGGGGCAGGGCGGCGGTCGCCGGGCGCCGGCCGAGGGGTCGGCTGGCTATGGGCCGGCCGCTCGCCCTGGCGCTCACTTTTCATGGTCAGCGCGATCTGCTTCTTGTCGAGCTTCACCTCGAGCACCCGCACGGTGACGCGGTCGCCGGCGCTGACGACCTCCTTGGGGTCCTTCACGAAGCGATCGGCGAGCTGCGAGATGTGGACCAGGCCGTCCTGATGGACGCCGATGTCGACGAACGCGCCGAAGTTGGTCACGTTGGTGACGATGCCGGGGCAGACCATTCCCGGCTGCAGGTCCTTCAGCTCGTGGATGTCGGCCCGGAAGGCGAACGGCATGAACGTCTCGCGCGGGTCCCGGCCCGGCTTCTCCAGCTCGCGCACCACGTCGGCGAACGTGAAGTCGCCCAGCTCCTTCTTCAGCGAGGCGGCCTGCTTGACCAGCTTCACGCCGGCGCCCAGCAGGTCCTTGGTCGAGACGCCCAGCTCGACCGCCGCGCGCCCCAGGGCCGCGTAGCGCTCGGGGTGGACGCCGGTGTTGTCCAGCGGCTCGGCCGAATCGGGGACGCGCAGGAAGCCGGCCGCCTGCTCGAACGTCTTCTTCGAGAAGCGCGGCACCGCGAGCAGCGCCTCACGCGATCGAAACAGCCCCTCCTTGGCGCGGTGCTCGACGATGGCGCGCGCCAGCCCGGGCCCGATGCCCGACACGCGGCCCAGCAGATGGTACGAGGCGGTGTTCACGTTGACGCCCACCTGGTTCACGCAGGAGTCGACCACCTCGTCCAGGCTCTTCTTCAAGCCGGTGGCCGACACGTCGTGCTGGTACTGCCCGACGCCGATGCTCTTGGGATCGATCTTCACCAGCTCGGCCAGCGGGTCCTGCAGGCGCCGCGCGATCGAGATCGCCCCCCGCACGGTGACGTCCAGCTCGGGGAACTCCTCGCGGGCGGCGTCGCTGGCGCTGTAGACGCTGGCGCCCGCCTCGCTGACCATCACGACCGGCGGGTCCAGCTGGAAGTGGCGGAGCGTGTCGCGCACGAACGTCTCGGTCTCGCGCCCGGCGGTGCCGTTGCCGACCGCCACCGCCCGGATGCCCCCCTCCTTCACCAGCTGCGCCAGCACCGGCGCCGCCGCGGCCTTGCCGGCGGGCGTCTCCAGGTGCATGAGCCCCGAGCCCAGGTAGCGCCCCGACGCGTCGATGACCGCCAGCTTGCAGCCGGTGCGCAGGCCCGGGTCGACGCCCAGCACCGGCTTGGGACCGAACGGCGCCGCGAGCAGCAGCTTGCGGACGTTGTCCGCGAACACGCCGATGGCGGTCGTGTCGGCGATCTCGCGCAGGGCCTTGTGCACCTCGCTGTCGATCGAAGGCGCCACGTGGGCCCGGAAGGCCAGGCGCGCGGCCCGCTTCAGGATCGGCGCCCCCGCGAAACCTGCGGCGGCCGGGGGGCAGGCGGCCGCCTCGAACGCGGCGACCAGCTCGTCACTCAATCCGTCGGTCTCTCCGTCGTCGCCCAGCGGGCCCCCGACCGACAGCACCAGCTCCTCTTCCATCCAGCCGCGCCGCATCGCCAGGTAGCGGTGCGAGGCCTCGGGCTTCAGGAGCTCGCGCACGGGTTCCTGGTAGGTGAAGTAGTTCTCGAACCGGCTCGGCGTCTTGGCCTTCTCCCCCTTGCGGGTCCGCACGCAGCCGCGCTCGAACAGCGACGCGCGCGCCCGCTGCCGGAGCGCCGGGTCTTCCGAGAGGCGCTCGATCAGGATGTCGGACGCGCCCGCCAGCGCCGCGGCGGCGTCTGCGATCCCCTTCTCCGCGTCGACGAAGCCGGCGGCGCGCGACTCGGGCGTCTCGGCGCCCGGGCTCACCTCGCCGTGCGCCGCGCCCCACAGCCACTCGGCCAGCGGCGCCAGGCCGGCCTCGCGCGCGGTCTGGGCCTTGGTCTTGCGCTTCTGTTTGTAAGGAAGGTACAGGTCCTCGAGCAGCGTCTCGTCGAAGGTCGCGCGGATCCGCGCCTCCAGCTCGGGCGTCAGCTTCCCCTGCCGGCCGATCTCCTCGACGATGAAGCCCTGCCGCTTGAGGATCGCGTCCCAGCGCTCCTTGGCGGCCAGCACGTCCCGGATCGCGACCTCGTCCAGGTTGCCGGTCTGCTCCTTGCGGTAGCGCGCGATGAACGGCACGGTGGCTCCCCCGTCGGCCAGCGCCAGGATCGCCTGCGCGCCGGCCAGCGGGATCGCGGGGTGTAGCTTGGCCAGCCAGTCCGGGAAGGTCATCTGGTGCATCGGGTGGACGCAGGGTAGCCATCTGGCTCGGCGAGAGAAGCTTGAATTTTGCGCAGCGGATCGTGAGGGCGAACGCCGGCCGGGATGCCGCCGGTGACCTCATCCGCGGACAGGCGGCCGTTGGTCCACAGGGTCCGATCGGTCATGACGCGGTAGACGCGCATCAGCGCGTCGGCGACCTGCGGGCCTTCCAGGATGCCCAGCGCCGTGGCGATCGCCTCCAGCGTCGCCAGCCGCCCAGGGCGGGGCGGGGCGCGCAGGCGGCCCACCTGAACTTGCGGGTCGGGCAGCGCCACGCAAGGCATGCAGGCCAGCTCGGCGATCCGCTTGCGGGTCCGCGCGGCCTGGGCCCAGGTGCCGTCGGGCACCACCAGCGCCAGCGCCCTGTCGGTTCCGCGCCAGCTCTCGAGCGGGGTCGCCGAGTCGTGTGGAAACAGCAGCAACGGCTGGATGTCGGGTCCCAGCGCGGTGCTCACCGGCATCGAATCGACGCCGGTGGGAGCGCGGCCGCGGTAGATGACGGCGCTGTTGGTCAGGCAGCGGGTGGCGACGATGCCGGTGTTCGTGGGCTTCACGACCTCGAGCTGGTGCAGCACCACCAGCACGCGCGTCCGGGCGGCGATGCGCGGGAGCTCCGCGCAGATGCAGAGGCTGCGGTGCATCCGGCAGTCGCCGCAGCGCAGGTGCGGCTTGTGACGCCGGCTCACCGGCGCATTCTATCCGGAAGTTACGCAGCAGGTTTCGCTGAAAAGACCTTCGTTTTTCAGCGACCTGCTAACTCGCGGCGCGCGCGGTGAGCTCGCGGCGGAGCCAGAGGCGCGCGCGGTGGATGCGGGTCGCGACCGTCTTGACCGAGATGCCCAGCTTGCGTCCGATGTCTTCGTAGTCGCAGCCCGCCTCGCGGAGCGTGTAGACTTGGCGGTAGAGCGGGGGCAGGGCCCGCAGCGCCGCGGCCAGATCACCGTCGCTCACCCAGCGCCAGAGTGGAACATCGGTGGCGTCGCTGCCCGCCAGCTCGTGCTCGGGGCCCAGGATCTCGCCCACCAGCGGGGACAGGACCTCGAAGGCCGCCCGCCGGAAGCGGTCGCGGTGGGCGTTGCGCAGGATGCTGGTCAACCAGGCGCGCAGGTTGGTGTGAGGGATGAACTGGTCCTCGTGCTCCAGGGCCCGGCGGCACGTCTCCTGGACCAGATCGTCCGCATCGCTTCCGTTGCCCACGATCGCGCGGGCGACGACCATGAGGTACGGCCGGTGGCTCGACAGCTCTGCCCGGACGTCCGAGATGATGGGGAGGGTTTCGATAGGTAGGGTAGCGAGCGACATGACCGCCCCCAACTGCAAGCCCAGTGCCCGCGCTCACCACCCAGAAACCCCGCATTCCGCTGGTCCCCCCTGAACAGTTCGCTCGATCGCCTGAACAGATTGTACAAGCGCCGTTTCACCCTCGGACTCCGCTACGGCGTCGGGATGACGAACGTCGTGATCGAGTAGGCCGGGACGGTGGCCACGAAGCTCCAGCCCTGGATCGGCAGCGCCGTCACCGAGACCAGATTCTCGGTCTTGGACGTCCGGTGGACGTCCGCCGAGGCCCCGACGCTGGGCAGGGCGGTCAGGTCGAAGGTGTAGCTGGCGCTGGCGCTGGTGCTGCCGTTGCGAACGACGATGGCCAGCGTCTGACCGTCCGGGCTCACCGCCGCGACCATGTCGGTGTCGTTGACGTCGACGAACGTCGCCCCCGGCCGGATGTAGCGCGAGAAGCCCGCGTGCATGTAGAAGCGCTTGAGCGGGCTGAACGTCTGCTGGGTGTCGTTCAGCGTGACGCTGGCCCAGGTCTGGCTGGGATCGCCGACCTGCCAGTCGACCCAGGCCTCGGCCTGCAGGTCGCGCAGGTCGGTGATGATCCGGCCCGCCATGAAGACGGCGGCGTCGGTGTCGTCGTTCAACGTTTGGTTCAGCGGCCCCGACTCCGATTGCCAGAGGCGCTTCCCCTTGCTGGTGGCGAGCGCGCGCAGTTGGGTCCGATCCGATCCCGAGTAGGAGTGCGTGTTCATCTGGCTCATGGCCGCCAGCGTGGTGGTCGAGAACCCGCGCATGTTGTTGTACGCGTCGTCGACGCTGTTCTCGTCGGACGCGCTGACCGTCGTGCCGGTCAGCCCCTTGGCGGTCAGGCTGGCCCCGACCGCCTGGATGATGGTCTGCTGGTTCGAGGGCGAGAAGTGGCAGCCTTCCTGCCCGCCGTTGGCCTTCCACCAGTCCGCGTTCGGCTCGTTCAGCGCCTCGACGGTGCGGAAGGTGATCCCCCAGCTGTCGCGGTAGTGCTTGACCACCTCGGTCAGGTAGTCGGCGAACGCGTCGTACGAGTCGTCCTTCAGGTTGTTCGAGCCGTCGGTGTTGCCCGAGGCGCAGCTGCTCTTGGTCATCCAGTACGGCGGCGAGTTCGAGAAGGCCTCCAGGATGACGCCGGTCCCCTGCGCGACGATCCGCTGCAGCACCGCGCGCTGATTGGCGTCGGCGGTCCAGTCCCAGGTGCCCGACGACGGCTCGAAGCCGGGCATCTCCTTGTACTGGCCCATGTGGTTGTGGGACGGGTTCTCGCCGCCGCCGATGTTGTAGCGGAACACGTTGTACCCGAGGCCGTTGACGGGATCGACCACCGCGTCGACGACCGCGTTTCGTCCGGTCTCGCCCCAGCCGCCAACGTGGTTGGCCCACCAGCAGAGGCTGGTCCCCCAGCCCTCGAAGACCTGGTGGCGGACCGCGGGGTTCACCTTGACCAGCGTCGTGCCGCTGGCCGCGGTGACGGTCGGCCGGGCGCCGCCCGCGCCCGCGTGCCCGGAGACGCCCGCGCCTCCCGAGATTCCCCCGGTCGCGCCGGCGCTGCCCCCCTTACCGGCGCCGCCTCCTTTGCCGGCCTGACCCGCGCCGCCGCCGTTCCCCGGGATCCCGCCGGTTCCACCCGTGGCGCCACCGCCACCCGCGGCACCACCGCCAGTTCCACCGGCGGTGCCCCCGGTCCCGGAGATCGAGCCGCCGGTGGCGTTCGGGCCGGACGCCACCGGTGCACCTTTGCCGCAAGAAGCGAGGGCGACCAGCATACCGGCCGCGATGAGGAACGCGGGCCTCATGGAAAGACGCAGTCTCTCAAGTTCCCCCGTCTGCGCAAGGGTCGTGGCCCGCGGAATTGGTGCGGCGGCGCGCTTGCTCTTTGGCAGGTCCGCTCTCACTCATGAAAGGGACCATGAAGATCGCTGACATCATGAAGGCGGACGTGGAGATCTGCGTCCTGGACGACAACCTCGCGGCAGCGGCAACTCGGATGTGGGATGCCGACGTCGGATGCCTGCCGGTCGTGGACGAGGCGGGCCACGCCATCGGCATGGTGACGGATCGGGACGTCTGCATGGCGGCCCTGACGCGCGGCGAGCCGCTTTACCAGATCCCCGTTTCGGTCGCGATGTCCAAGCAGCTCCGGGCGTGCGGTCCGGATGCGACGCTGGCGCAGGCCGAGGAGATCATGCGGACCGAGCGGGTTCGACGCCTGCCGGTCATCGATCGGGACGGCCTGCTGGTCGGCATCGTGTCGCTGGCGGATCTGGCGGGTCTGGCGGCGCCGGCCACCAACAGAAAAAGGAGCGACATCTCGGGGCAGGAGGTGGCGGGGACGCTGGCCGCGATCTGTGGGACGCGCGCGGACGTCGCGCCGCCCATCCTGGCGCCGGCTAAACCCTTCAAGCCCCCGCGGGCGCGCGCGCGCCCCAAGAAGAGCACCCATCGTTGGGCGCGCCGCCCGTGAACGAGCAGGTCGCTGCAAGACGAAGCTCTTCAGCGAACCCTGCCAGTCCTTCGCCACCGTGGTTTTGATCGATTGGTGAACCGGGGTTACCTCTCGACGCGCTGAAGCCGGTTGTCCACGCCCCACGGGGCGAGGACAAAGGAGAGGGGATCCGCTGGCCCAATCGCTGGACCAGCGCGTGGCTGCCGTCGGTCCGCCAGTCCGGGCTGTCGGCGGCGGCGCGCGCGGCGACGGCTGGCTCGACGCCGACGACGGCGTCGGACTTCAAGACGCGAAGCGCATAGGCGGCGAAAGGCACGCCGGCCGACGCGACGTCGGCCTGTGTCTCGGCCGGCCAGGCCCGGTCGCCCACGAAGCGGCGGTAGTTGAGATCGCCCTTGGCGATGACGACGGGCGAGGCGCGGAGGGTGGCCGCCAGGTCCGGCTCCAGCGCGTCGAAGTGCCGGGGCTCGCCCCAGGCCGGGTGGGACGCGACCTGGAGCCGGCCGTCCGCGTGGACCTGCGCCAGCCGCGTTCCCAGGGCGCGCGCCGGGCCCGCCGGCAGCGCGGCCAGCGCGTCGACGGTCGCGCTGACGTCCTCGGCCAGCGCGTCGGAGACGAACATCGGCCACGGTTTGCAGTGCAGGACCATGCGAGCGGGCGCCAGCCGGCGCAGCAGGGCGTCCGCCACGACCAGGTCGGCCAGCAGCTCGGGGCCCGCGTTGTCCGCGATCAGGTGGAGCTCCGACCCGGGCGGCGCGCTCAGGAGGCTATCCAACAGTCCGGTCCGCTCGTCGACCACCAGGCGGCGACTCCAGGACGAGCCCTGGCCCGCCACGGCGAGCTGGCTGTAGTCGGCCTCGTTTCCCAGCAGCGCGAGCCACAGGATGTCCGCCAGCTGCTCGCGCGAGGGCGGGTCTCCCATGATCTCCGGGAGCGGCGCCGCGCCCAGCTTGGCGACGGCGGCGGCACGCGCCTGGCCGCGCACCGGCCGGAAGACATCGACGCCCGTCTCGAACCAGCCGGCGATCGAGTTCAGCGCGTGATACAGGACGAACTCGGTCTCGAAGAACGGGAGCTCGGCCCAGCGCGCGCCCGCCAGCCCGTCGATGGTGCGGTCCCAGAACGGCGTGGCGCGACGGAGAACAGCCGTGTCGACCGGGCCGCCCGCGATGATGTCGGCCACCACCTGCTCGATCGCGCGCCGGGCCGCGCCGGTCCGGTCGGCATCGGGCCCGAGCGCCGCGATGGCCGACGCGGCGATGCGGGGGAAGCGCTGCGTGACGGTGAAATCGGGGAACCCGGTGCCGGGCCGGCGCATGATCGGAGCCGCTCGCACGTCTGATCCCGATCTGGCCGCGTAACAAGAATGAGTCAAGTCCGACAATTGCTTTGTGCGAAGAGGTCCGTGGTGCTGGCGAGCCTCGCCGCCATCAACGAGTGGACCAACGTCCTGGGCCTGGGCGCGACGCCGGGCAGCCCCAGCGCCAGTCTGCCCCTGGTGCTCGCCTGCGTGGTCTGGATCAGGCGGGCGCGCCCGCGAGCTCGTCGGTCCGGCGGGCGGCCTCGATGAGCAGCATCGGCGTGGGGGCGGTGATCTCCTCGTCGATGCCCGACACGTCGACCTGGGCGAAGGCGAACCGCCCCTGGTCCCAGCCCAGCATCTCGTACACCGCCGGCTTACGGGTGCGGCGCGAGCCTTCGATTCGGGCGCGGATCACGCGTCCCTGACGCAGCCACAGGCGCCCGACCTCGCGGTCGCCCGCCAGGATCAGCTCGCCCGAGCGGCGCTCGAGATCGAGGAACGTGAGGACGGTGGCGAGCCCGAACTGTTCGAGCCGGCCACGGAGGCTCGCTTCCTTGATCGGATCCGAGGCGTGAGAGGTGACAACGGCCATGGGAGAGAGTTGACCCTGATCCGCGGCCCACCGCAAAAAACTGAGTCGGGTCCCGACGCGTCGCACCTTATCCCTCCCGTCCAAAAAACTTGCGCTTGGCGGGGGCTGCCATGGCGCGAAGCTAATCGCGATCGGTCGCTTGTCCATCCCGCGGTCTGGCCCGCGTCACCGAGGGCGCGCCGTCGGCCCGGCCGCGATCTGGGCGCGCAACTCGGCGAGCTTGGCGGTCAGGCGCGAGGCGTTGTCGGTGCCCATGCGTAGGAGAATCTTCTGTCCGGCGGTGGCGGATTCCAGCGCCGGGTCCTCGTACAGGTACAGGCCCGTGCCGGCGGAGCCTCCGTCCGCGCCGACGCGCTTGACCCGGATCGGGCCCGCGACTTTGGGCGTCGCCAGCAGGTTGTCGATCACCTCGACGACCCGATCGTTGAGGTACTTGCCGGGGTAGCCCAGGTCCTCGTAGGCCCGCTGGAGCAGGGGGTACAGCCGGAAGTAGAGGCGGGCGGCGCGGCTGGCGTCGATCCCCTCGGCGAATCGGACGAACGGGACGTAGCGCTCGGCGTTGCTGGCCGCGATGACGATGCCGCCGTCGCGCGACTCGGTCTGGAAGTGCCCGGGCGTCGTGGCCACGGGCCAGAGGTTGGAGCTGGCGTCGTCGGTCGCCAGATTGTTGGCGGTCGCCACGAATCGGCGCGCGGCCCCCTCGAGTCGCAGGAAGGTCGAGACCGCCCTGCGCCCCACCAGCTCGGTCAGGGCGTTGCGGATGTAGTGGTCTGACTCGTCGAGCGACGGCAGCGCACCCGACCCGTGCTCGGCCGGGACCGGATTCCGGATGGCCGGCGGGGCTGGCGGCGGTGGAGGAGCGGGAGGCGGCGCCGCTGCAACGGGCGCGGGCGGGGCCGCCGGCGCCGGCTGAAGGTGCTGCTGATGCTTCCACCACCACAACCCTCCTGCCGCGACGAGCAGGAGCACCAGCGCGATCCAGGCGGGACGGCCCATGTCGTCAGCGTCGCAGCCGTCTCGGTCGCGGTCAATCGGGCCGTAGCCCGACGTGGCGGACAGGAACCCTCAGAGGGTTCCCGTGACCTCGCCGACTCCGCTGGGCGAAGCCCGGCGGAGTCGGACACGATCTCACATGCAGGTCGCGGTGGCGCCCGTGCCCATGCACGTCCCGGCGTTGCAGGCGCGGCCCGGGCAGCAGAGCTGGTTCATCCCGCCGCAGTGCTGGCAGCTGCGGGTCGTGCCGGCGTCGCCGACCAGCGCGCACCGGAAACCGGTGCCGCAGCTCCCGACGCCGCCGCCCGTCGTCGACGGGCAGCAGGGCTCGTCCGCGCCGCCGCAGCTGACGCAGGTGCTGCCCGCGTCGGCCGCCGCGCCGGCCATGCAGACGCCGCCGGTCTGGCAGATGTCGCCCGCGCAGCAGGCCGCTCCCTTGGCCCCGCAGGTCGAGCAGATCCGGGCCGCGTTGCCGCCGGGGTTGGGGCAGGCGAGGCCCGAGTTGCAGACGTTGCCGGAGCAGCAGCCCTGCCCATTGGCGCCGCAGGCCTGGCAGGTGTCGGCCCCGCCCGAGCTGGTGGTCTGGCACGCAAGCCCCGAGGTGCACTCGTCGACGGCGCCGCCGCTGGTGCTGCAGCAGATCAGCGCGGACGAACCGCACGGGATGCAGTGCCCGGTGGTGGTGTCGCAGCGGGTGCCCGGCGCCGTGCAGGTCGAGCCGCCACCGCCGGTGCAGCAGATCTGGCCGTTGCCGCCGCAGGTCGTTCCGCCCGTGGGCGTGCACGTCCCGTTCATGCAAGTGCCGTTGCCGCCGCCGCAGGTCGTGTTCGCGCCCACGCAGGTCCCGCGGACGCAGCAGCCGCCGCCGTTACAAGTGTTGGCGCCACAGCAGGCCTGGTTCGGATCGCCGCAAGTGGGCGCTCCGCCCGCGCCGGCTGCGCCCACCGCGCCGCCCGCGCCACCGCCGCCCGCTGCACCGGCCGCTCCCCCGGCGCCGCTACCGGCCTGGCCGGCCGCACCGGCCGCTCCGCCGCCCGCTGCACCGGCCGCTCCGCCGGCGCCGCCGCCGGCCTGGCCGGCCGCTCCCGCGCCGCCGCTGGTGCCGGCGCCGCCGCTGGTTCCCGCACCGCCGCTGGTTCCCGCGCCGCCGCTGGTTCCCGCGCCGCCGCTGGTCCCCGCGCCGCCATGCGTGCCCGCGCTTCCGTTGGTGCCCGCGCCGCCCTCTGTGCCCGCCTCGCCGCTGGCGCCGGCGACGCCGCCGCCGCCCACGCCGCTGCCGGCGCTCCCCGCCGACCCGCTGGCTCCGGCTTCAGAACCGGCGCTGCCGCCCTTGCCGGCTGCTCCGCCCGTTCCTTTGCCGGCGGTGCCGCCGGTACCTCCGGTGCCGCCCCCCGAGGAGCCGCCACCGCATCCGACCGCTCCAACCGCGAGCAACCCACCCAACGAGAACGCCAAAGCTAACCAACGCGCACGGATCATCTCAGCTCTCCTCCCACGCAGTCCCAGGCGTGGACCATACACCAAATGGGCGTGTCCGGAATGCGACCATTCAACGCGCCACAAACGAGCGCCCCGAATTGACGAAGCCGAAAAGAACGACGCGGCAAACGAGGCGCGCGAGCGTTGCGTTGCCGCTCAGTCCGGCAGGTATCCGCTTTCGACGTCGCGGGCGATGCCGCCGAGCCACGCGCGAGCGGCCTCAGCTTGCTCGTCGGACAGTGACTGCACCCACTGCACGTGCTCGACGGTGCCGGGCGCGTCCAGCGCGACAGGGAAAGGCGGAACCGGCGGCAGCGTGATCTGCGGCAAGGTTCGCCGGCGCTCGGTGAGGTAGCTGCCCAGGCGAGCGACCCGCTCGGCCAGGCTGGTCTCCACGTTCCGGATCGCCTCTTCGAAAATGATGGCCTGGTCGGCAGACCCGGCCCGTCGCGCCCGGGCCAGCCTGACGCGCTCGTACCAGGCACGAAGCGCGTGCAAGTTCGCGATGTACGTCACGTTCTTGCGGAGCACCGGGTCGACCCGCTCCTCGCGTGGGGCGTCCAGCGGTTCGTCGACAGTGGGCGCCGGTTGCACGACCAGGCGCCTCGCGGCCACGTCTCGCCGGACCACCTGACCGGCGCCCGTAATGCTGCCGTAGCCGACCGAGCGCGGGCCGACCAACCCGGACGATCCGCCCAGGAAGATGCGCTGCTGCCGCAGCAGCACGCCGTCGATCACGTCGCCGACCAGCGAGGGCGTCGCCTTGTCGCCGGCCTTGCCCCAGGGCGTGAAGTTGAAGTGGATGAACCCGCTGCCGACCTCGGAGTGGTCCTTGCGCGAGGTCCCTCCCGCCATCAGCACGTCGCAGAAGTTGATGAGGCTCCCCAGCGTCACGAAGCTGAGCAGGATCGTCTGTTTGAGGCCGACCGCGTGCGCCGTCGAGGCCTCCTCCTCGAGCAGCGTCCCCTCGCGCGTGTGCCCGGCGGCGCCCAGCGACGCCCCGCGCAGCAGCACCGCTCCCTTCGCGTACCCGCTGGCGATCGACGCCCCGTCGCCCAGCACCGAGTCGACCAGCGTCGCCGGGCCTTCGGTGCCGACCTGAGCGCCCGCGCCCAGGAACGTGCGCCGCCCCTGTAGCCGGCAGCCCGGGTGGATGATCGCGGTGGGGTGGATGCGCGTCGGGTCGACCTGGTCGTCGACGAACAGCTGGCCGGGGTCGACGACGCGGACACCACGCTCCAGAAGCGCTTGGACGGGCGTACTCGGCATGATGGTGCCCCGAGCGTAACAGCCGCCAGCTAGAAGAAGTAGTGGGCTTGCAGGAACAGGGTCTCGGCGACGGCGCTGCCGCTGGGGAACTGCAGGCGCCCCATCAGCTGGCCTTCGAGGTGCGCGTAGGGGAACCAATTGAGCAGGAACGTCGCGGCGGTCCACGAGCTGGGGACGGACACGTCGATCTGGTTGCGTTCGCCGAGGAGCGTGGCCATGACGCCGGCCAGCGGAAGGACCGTGAAGCCCGCCGCCCCGACGACCTGGGTTCGCACCGGATCGCCCACGTCGGTGAACACCTTGTTGACCAGGTCGACCTCGCCCAGGAACAGCGTCCGCAGCGGTTCGACGTAGACCTTCCCGGTGGCCCCGGTCATCACCTTGGTGACGCCGGGCGCGATCGACAGGCGCGCCTGCAGGCCCAGCGCGGCTCGGTCCTGGAAGAATCGGCCCTCGCTGTAGGCGGCGAATCCTTTCTCATTGCTGCCGATGTGGCGAATGAAATCCGGCGCGAAGACCGTGACGTGCAGCTCGGCTGGATCGGTGACCAGACCGGCCGAGACGTTGTAGGTCTCCTCGAGCTCGTCGAAGCCCAGGTCGCGGTTGATGTACAGGATGTGCTCGGCCATGCGCAGCCCGAACGGCGCGTAGAACCGGCCCACCCGGACGTAGGGACCGACCGCCTGCGGCTGCCACATCAGATAGTGCTCGCGCGAGATCAGCTGTGAGGTCGAGACCGGCTGGTAGTTCTGGGTCGGGACCAGCTGGTTCGGGTCGCGGACCTGACCGCGCAGGCCGCCGACCGCCGACAGCGAGAAGCCGGCCGGGAACGCCAGGCGTGCGGCGACGTCGGCCTGCATCGGGAACACCGCCGCCGTCGGGCCGCCGGGGTCCTGGACCTGGTTGTCGACGAAGGCGCCGCGCAGATCGGCGCCCAGTGCCAGCCAGGCCGGGAGCGTCACCGCGCCGTGCAGGAACGCGCCGTTCCCGCCAAAGGTCGAGAGCTGATCGCCCACCGCGTCGCGGCCGAAGCTGTTGATGAGGCCGCCGCCGGCCGGCGCGTAGTGGCACTGGTTGCAGCGCACGGCGCCGGTCGAGAGCTGCCATTGCGGGTAGGCGTTCGCGGCGCGCTGGCCGGCGATCGAGAGCGCCGCGATCAGGAGCATGCCGATCCGAAGCGTCATGTTCCGCCGCCTCAGAGGGCGATCGCGAGCCGGAAGAGAAACTCTTGCTCGTAGCGGCTGCTGAGCTTGCTGACGGCCGGCGTGTCACCGCCGAAGTGATTGAGGACGTAGTTGAACGTCGCGCGGTAGCGCCTGGAGTGCCAGTAGTTGATGCCCAGCTCGCTCACGTCGAGGCGAGTCGTTCCCGCCGACTTGTCCCCCAGGTTGAGCGCGGCGGTGGCCGTGCCCTCGGTGAGGTGCTCGTCGAGGTGCTCGTAGCGGAGCGCGAGCATCAGGCCGTCCTCGATCGGCCGCACGCCGAACTGCTTGTAGCGGGGGAGCCCCCCGATTCCCTGCTGATCGCCGGTGATGCGATCGTCGCCGACCACCCAGACCCAGCCCTCGGCGTACAGCGAGTAGCCCTGCAGGTCGGCGGGGCCCAGCGGCGTCCCGGTGCCGTTCGAGGCGATCGTGGCCTCGACCAGCGGGCTGTGCTTCCAGACCACCTCGGCGCGAAAACCGCCGCGGTGCGCGACCGGCGCGTTGAGCTCGAAGGCGAAAGCGTTCAGGCGCCCGTTCTGCCGGAGCTGCACGCTCTGGGCGGCCGTCGCGCCGGTCGGCGTGGCGCTGTAGGCGGCCGTGCTGAAGAACGTGAAGCCGCCCTGGGTGGTCTGGGCCGCCGGCGCCAGCGTGTTGTCGCGGACTCCGGTCCACAGAGAGGCCCCGATCTCCACGTCGTGGAGCGGGCCAGGCCCGATGAACGAGAGGGGCGCCAGCCAGGCCCGACCCATCCAGTCGAAGTGGCCGTCGGCGTTCTTGAAGTTCTGCCCGTCGCCGTTGAACGTTCCGAGCGAGTAATGGAAGTTCCGGTCGACGTTGAAGCCGTGGACCATCGCGCCCATCTCTTTGTTGTCGGGGATCCCGAAGGCGCGGACGGTGACCGACCGCTCCATGAAGTCGATGTACTTGCTCGACGTGCGGTTCTCGAGCGTGAACGGCGCATCGAACTGGCCGACCTGGAGCACGGCCAGGCTCCCCCAGGGCGCCAGCGCGATCCAGTCGTCGTTGGTGATCAGGTTCGCGGGCGCCACCGGCGCCGCGCCGGGCGGTGGCCCCTGCGCGAACTCGCCCGACAGGAAGAAGTAGATCCGGCTTCCGACCCAGCCGCCCAGCTCGAGCCGCGCGCTGCGCAGCAGGACGGTGTTGTTCGGGGGCTTGTTGGCGCTGCGAAAGACGTAGGCGTCGGTTTGAAGGCGCCCGCCGGGGAACAGGACGAAGCTGTTGTCGGGGGCCCGCAAGAACGGCGTGCCGTCGCTGAACCCGGCCAGCGGTTCCGGGGCGGGAGCCGCCGGGGGCGCCGGAGGCGGCACGGACGGAGAGGTCACGGGAGCGGGGGACGGCTCCGGCGCCGGAGCGGGCTGGGGGGCTGGCCCGGGTTGGTCGCTCGGCGCGACCGGGAGGTCGGAGGGTGGCTCGGGCGGGGGCAGCGGGACGTCGGGCGGCTCGATCTGCTGGGCGAGCGCCGGGAGCCCTTCCAGCTGAGGCACGACCAGCGCCGCCGTCAGCAGGATCAAGCGCGCCAGCCGGCGCCTTTCCAGGAACTGGAAGCTCACGGCCCGGCAGTGTAGGAGACGTATATCTGTTATACAAGACAGAACGAGGCCGGGGCGGCCGCGGTCAGCGTCGGGTCAGAATCACCGGGTAGCGGCCCGAGATCCGATACCCCACGCCATAGACCGTCTCGATCAGCTCGGCGGCCTCGCCCAGCTTGGCGCGCAACCGCGCGATGTGGATGACGGGCGTCCGGGTGTTGACGCCGGGGTTGTATCCCCAGACGTTGGTCAGCAGCTCCGCGCGGGTGCGGACCCGTCCCTCGTGGCTCACCAGATCGGCCAGCAGCCGCAGCTCCGTGCGGCTCATCGGGACATGGACTCCGCCCACGGTCACCCGGTGAGCGGCGACGTCGATCTCCAGGGGCCCGACCACGTAGTGGTGTCGATCGGAGCTCACGGCGGAAACGAGCAACCGCGCGGCATTCAGCGAGCCGCCACGTCCTTGGCGCTCCAGTCGGCCGCCGCCTTCTTGATCTCGGGCGCGGGGAAGATCGGGTCGCCCGACTTCACGCCCAGCCCGTAGGCGCGCTCGGCCTCGCTCGCCGCGCCTTTGAAGTCGCGCTTCGCGGCCAGCAACAGCGCACGGATCCAGACGTTGAACCAATCCTCGCGCAGGGCCAGGGACTGGTCGACATAGTGCAGGCCGGCCTCGTAGTCGCGCTTGGTCTCCAGCATGTAACGGGCGACGTTGGCGTAGGTGCGCCAGGTCGAGTCCAGCCCGGCCAGCGTGGCGCCGACCTGGCGACTGGTGTCGAGCCCGATCAGCAGCTCGACCGAGACTCTCTCCCACGCGAGCTCGACGATCGCCTGATCCTCGGAGAAGCTCGGAAAGCTGAACGTCAACCGATCGTGAAGCGGACCGGCGTGCGGCCGGACGACCAGCCGCGCCGCTTCACCGCCGCTCTCGCGGCTCAGGATCACCGTCCACTGCGCCCTGTCCGGGATCGCCGACAGGTCGTAGGCGCCGGCCGGGACCGGCTTGCCGCCGATCGTCACGTCTCGGCTGAAGCGAACGCGCGGCGCCTGGTGGCCGCCCCCCTGCCAGAGGCGGCCGTACGGAACCACCCCGCCCCAGATGCGGCGCCCGCCCGCGGCGGGGCTGGCGTAATCGATCGCGATCTCGGTCAGTCCGGCCAGCTGCGACACGCGGCCCGGCGGGCTCTCGCGCGGGAGCTCCACCTGGGCCAACGCGGGCGGCGCCACGCCGATCAGGGCTGCGGCGAGGGGCAGGACGAACCGCTGGGCGGGACGCATGGTCGGGTTATTCCATTATAATAGAAAATTGTCTAGCAAAGCGTCGACGGTCGGGCGCGTGGGCGACGCAGGTCGCTATCCGCCTTCCGAGCTCGGTGACGTCCACGTCCGAAACGCGGAGCTCGGGCCGCAGACCGCGCAGGAGTCCGGCGAGACCGAGCCGGCCGTCGCCTGACACCGGCGCGGCCAGGCGCGACACGCGGCCCTCGACGCGCGCGATGGCGATGCCGGCGCCGCGCCCGTCGTTCCAGGCGCGGGAGTCGCGGCTGGCGGCGCGGTCGTCACCCAGGACGAACAGCTCGCCGGGCGGGACGCGAAAGTGGGGCGCGGAGCCGTCGTCGAACGGCGCGCGCACGGTGAGGAAGGTGCGGTCCGCCAGGACCTCGACGGCCAGCCTCCCGCGGACGACCCGTGGGCCATCGGCGACCAGGAAAGGCCCGGCGTCGCAGGATGGGACGATCCAGCCATTGATGACCGGAGATCCCTGCACGAAAGCGATGTCGTCTCCGGGCAACCCGATCACCCGTTTGACGATCGAGGCCGGCTCGGCGCCGCCACGGCCGTGGTCCGGGTTGGGGAACACGATCAGGTCGCCTCGCTGCGGCGGTGCCGCCCAGAACGCGACCTTGTTCACCAGCACGCGGTCCCCGGGGTTCAGCGTCGGCGCCATCGACGCGCCGGTGACGCGCGCGACGTCGACCAGGCGGGTCCGGATCCCGTAGACGGCGGCGGCCACGATCAGCGTGGCAACCGCGGCGCGGCCGATCGACAGGTCGACCGGCCGCTGGTCGAGGCCATTGCCCAGCTGACGCCCCCAGTAGCCGGCCACCAGAGCGAACAGGACGAACAGGCCGATCGGCAGCACCGGTCCAGCCGGGAAGCGCGCCGGGACCAGGAATCGCAGGGTCAGGCCGGTGGCCGCCAGCGCGACGATCGGGGGGAGTGCCGCCGGCAGCCGCCGCATCACGGGTGATCGCACTGGTTGTAGAGCCGTTGCGGGGTGCCGGTCTGGGCGAGCTGGTCCAGGTAAAGGAAGACCGCCAGGCCGGCGTTGATCGCTCCGCGCAGCGCCCAGCCGTTGGCGTCCGGGAACGTCAGGTTGCTGTTCGCGTCCTGCGGGGTCGAGAGCCTCCACTTCTGAAGCGCGTTGCCGTTGCTGTCGGTGCCGACGGTGAACAGCGCGTCCGGGCAGTAGGGGATGACGTTGCCGCCGGTGCTGCTGGCGGCCAGCTGCTGCAGCAGGGAGTCGGCCACCGCGTGCGCCGTGCTGCCGGCGGGCGGCTCGCGCACGCACATCGGGAACAGATTCCCGGAGCTGGCCAGGTCGGCCGTCGAGATCTGTCCGCGCTGATCCATGAACGAAGAGCCGGCCGGAGCGACCGCCTGGCCGCTGCCGTCGGCGCCGCTGCCGTCGGTCGCCCAGTACAGCGAGGTCCCGGTGGCGAAGAGCGCGCTCGCGCCGCTCCAGTAGTTGTTCCAGTCGTCCGCCTGCGGTCTGGGCGGCAGCGGGTTCAGCTTGGGGCTGCCGCCCAGCACGCCGGGAACCAGAACGTGCACGACAGGACGGTTGTGCAGCGCGCAGATCTTCATCCAGGTCTCGGCGTCCCCGTTCTTGTCGATGAGCGCCGTCGATCCCGACCAGCGGATCGGAAAGCCGCCCGGAAGCTGTCCCAGCGCCGCGAACGGCGCGTTCGGATCCGAGAGCAGCACGTTGGCGCACAGCTGCCGCGCCAGCTGCAGCATGTTGGCGGATCCGCGGATGGTGATGTTCGAGCGGCTCTCGCCGGCGACCTGGGTCGCCGCGACGACCTCGAGCAGCTGCGGCGGGAGCTGCACCTTGGTCCCGCCCAGCGCCATCCAGGACATGTAGCGCGCGCCGAAGTCGTCGGGCGTCGAGGGATCGCCCATGGCGATGTGCGGTCCGAACAGCTCCGCGCGGCCGGTGCCCGGCGCGCTCTCGGGACCGAACAGCCCGGCGCGGAAGTCGGCCACCCGCGCGTTGCCCCCCGTCATCAGCGAGATCTCGTCGGCCAGCAGCCCCTTGGCGTCGGCCTCGGGCCCGTGGCAGTTGATGCAGATGTTGGTGAACACCGCCGCGCCGGGCGACTCGAGGTAGACCGGGGCGCCCGGATCCAGCTTCTGGGCGTCCATCCACATCGGACGGTCCGCGCCCTGATAGCTTCCGACCGTCCGCGCGCCGCTGAAGTCGCAGCCCGGCTCGACCTGCCAGAGCGCGAACGGCACCGGCGTGGTCAGCGCCGTCCGGGTCTCCTCGTCGAGGAAGACGTCCGGCAGATCGTTCACCACCGTCTGGAGGTCGGCCTGCGAGACGCCGGAGCCGCTGGCGTCGGCCTTGTACGGCGGCAGCAGCGCGTCTTGCCAGTTGCTCCCGCGGGGATACCAGGGACCGGGGGGATCGGTCGTGTCCGTCACCACCCAGTGCGGTCGGTCGGGGACCGCGTCGGCCGGCATCAGCAGCTGGGGCGGTGTCGCGGCGTTGTTCCAGACGGGGACGTCGGCCGGCGCCTGCAGCGTCCCGTCCGTGACGTCGGGGTCGACGATGTCGCTGGTGTCGGGGCAGAAGTCGTAGCGGTGGCCGGCGTGGTACTGCTCCAGGCGCTTGCTCGCCGCCGCCTGGGCGCTGGCGTAGCTGGGATCGTCCGGCAGCACCTCGGTGTAGGGCTGGGGCGAGACGTCCAGGTCGCCGCCGGTGTCGGGCGTGTTGTTCTCGTTCGCCGCGTTCTTGTCGACCGCCGGGATGCTGACCATCCAGTCGCCCAGGATCTGCGTGACCCGGCAGTCGTACCCGGCCGAGTTCATGGGCATGTGCGGGAAGATGGCCAGGTCGTCGACGTAGTCGAACGGCGTGTCGATGTTCCGGTACACCAGGCTGCGCCAGGGGGCGTCGATGAAGTCGATGTAGTCCTTGCTGCTGGCCGGCCTGGTGCACCAGCCGTCGGTCGCAGGGTCCTGGTTGGCCGCGCAGACCAGGTACTTGGGCTTGTAGTGCTCGGATTGCTTCTGGGGGACGTCGCGCAGCGACGGGGTGATGTAGGGAATCGCGATGTCCTGGCCATCGCCGCGCGCGCGCAGCGGGCTCACGCGATCCAGCGGGAACTGGAAGATGCCCCCGCCCTGGCGGGGGAGAAAGTCGAGCAGGTCCTTCAGGACCGGCGCCTTGGTCGTCGGGAAGCCGCGCGGGTTGTGGCAGTGCGCGCAGTTGCCGAGCATGTAGGCCTGCGCCTGCAGCTCATAGGCGTTGCGGGGGCCGCGCGGGAGCTGGCTGTCCTCCAGCGACGTCACGTCGCCGGGCGAAGAGACGCCGATGATGACGCGGTAGTCGATGAGGCGCTGCAGCTGAGTCAGCTCGTCGCCCATCGCCGGCTCGATGACGCCGCTCTGTCCCGCCGGTTGCGTGGCGATCTGCAGCGGCAGGAACCCGAGCACGAAGGACGCCGTTGGGCTCCCCATGTGGCACTCGACGCAGCGCTCGCTCCCCGGGACGGCGTAGTGGCGGCGGACCGGCGGGCTGGCCGTGTCCAGCGCGTACTCCAGGTTCAGGTTGGGCGGCGTGCTGGCCCGGATCGCCGTCGCGCCCGGTTCGTCGGTGTCATAGGTGAGCAGACGATCCGTGAACGGCAGCCCGTCGCGCAACGGGTCCTGCAGCAGCGTCGCCGCGGACTCGTCGTCGTTCCAGAGGTAGGTCCCGAAGAGGGCGTTCTGCTGGATGGTGCCGTCGGCGCGCGTGGTGTCAGGCCGCGACACGATGAGGCGAGTCTCGATCTTGCGGTAAGCCTGGTTGCCGTCGACGTCGGTGACCTTGCGCAGGAACGTCTTGTAGAAGCGTGTGTTGGGCGGGATCTGAAAGGTCTGGCTGCTCTTGTCGAAGACGATGGGGAGGTTTCGCGGCGTCCGGACGTGGCGCATCTTCCCCGAGGAGTCGCTCCAGAGCGGATACGCCGGCACGTAGGAGATGACGCCGGTGCGCGCCAGCGCATCGCTGTCCAGGGTGGTGAGGTCCGTCTCGGCGAGCGTGGCGGGAAGCTGGGTGGCCCGCGCAAAGAAGGCGTCCAGGCGGTCAATGGCCGCGATGTTCGTCCCCACCACGTACCTGTTCGGCAGGCAGGTGCCGATGTTGGTCAGGCTGGCGCCGACCGCGGGGGTCATCCCGTAGTCCCCCTGGGGCGCGCCGCCGTCGGCCCCGGCGCTGGCGGATGCGTCGGGCGTGCCGCCGTCGGGGGACGGAAGATAGAACTGCCCGGGCGGGCTCCCCTGCGCAATCCAGAGCTGGAGCAGACTGGCGAGCTGGAAGACCGGGTCGTCGGGGCCGCGCTGGGAGAAGGGGGAGGCGTTGGGCTGGCCGACCGGCGGCATGTAGCTGGAGGGATCGTCGGTGACCAGGTCCTGCTGCACGCGCGCCGCCGTGATCTCGTTCGCGAAGGTGGCCAGCGTGACCGAGAGCCCGCCCTGGTTTCCCGAGACGTGGCAGCTGCCGCAGATCGAGTTGAAGCGCTGCCACAGGTCGCTGGTGAAGACGATGTTGCTGCCGCTCGAGCCCGTTCCGGGATGCGTCACCACGGTTCGCGCGGGGTAGACCTCGGCCGACAGCATCGGGAGGCACTTGGCTCCTTCCAGCAGGACGGTGCCGCTGTCGCCGAACTCATTCTGGACGCTCGGTCCTCCCGGACGAGCGCAGGCCAACCCCGCCGTTCCGGCCAGCAGGATGAGCAGTGATGCTCCTTGGGTCACGTGCAGGGGACCTCGCGGACCAGCGCGTTGTCGAAGAGGACCTGGGCCGACGCCGCAGCGACGGCTTTGACGGCGACCAGCCGCACGGCCACCGACGAGACCCCGAGCGGAATCTGGGTGGTGGTTCCCGAGATCGTCAGCCAGCTTCCGGTGGCCGACGCCTGCGGTGAAACGAAGCTGGTCGCGGTCGACTGCGTGCAGTCGACGGTGGTGTGCTCGTCGAGCACGAAGCCCGCCGACACGCTGCCCTGGCCCGCGGGGATCGACGCCTGGACCACGGCCTGGTAGCAGGTGCCGGTCACGACCGGAATGCACTGCGAGGCGCCGGCGGCGGTCGTGCCGTAGGGCGCGTCGGCGGCGCTGGTGTCATGGTTGATCACCGCGAGCGCGCCCGACGCGGCGTTGCCCGCGGCGTCCTGCGACGTCCAGCTGGCGGTCGCGCCAGGATCGGCCGTCCAGCCGGTGGTCGCGCCGTCGAAGCCCGGGTTGTGAACCAGGGAGTCGGCGGTGGCGCCCCCGCTGCCCGGGGCGGTGGTTCCGCCGCTTCCGGCCGCTCCGCCGGCTCCTCCGGCTCCGCCACGGCCGGCGGCTCCGCCCGTCCCCGTGGAGCCGGCGACGCCGGCGGCGCAGCTGCTCATCTCTGTCAGGTCGAAGCAGGCGCCGCAGGCTGCGTTGAGGGCGCAGCTGAGCAGGTTGTCGGCCAGGCCGACGGCGCTGGAGGGATGGCTGGCCTGAGCGTCGATATACTTGCCCAGCGCGGCGTTCGAGACGCCGGCCGTCACCCCGCCCGGCGCTCCGTAGCCCGAGCCGTCCAGCGGGTCGGGGGTCGCGGGACCGGCGGCCGCATCGGAGAGCGCGGCCGCTTCGTACTCGGCGAGCGCCAGGTAGGTCGGCATCGTGGCGAACATTCCGCTGGCGACGTCGGTCACCGGCTGGCCCAGGTCGAGGAGGCAGCCCAGGTTGGCCCAGACGCAAGGGAACTGGGACTGCGTCTCGCAGCCCGGCATGTCGCCGGGGCGGTAGCGAACCTTCGAATCCGAGTAGCACTTCAGCGCCAGCACCCGGTGGATGATGGCGAACGCGGCGTCCCGCTGCCCCGGGGTCGCCAGGGTGTCCGGACCGAAACCGGCGGGGCTGGCGTTGCCGCTGTCGTCGACCATCAGCTGGGCGCTCAGCAACGTCGGGTTGCAGAAGTCGGCGCCGCTGTTGATCGCGCATGTGGCGCAGGCGGTGGCGTCGGCGAAGCGGTACGTGACGGCGCAGCCGCCGCCCGAACCGCCGGCGGCGCCGCCCGATCCGGCGCCGCCTTGGCCGCCCGCGCTCGTCCCGCCGTTGCCCGCGCCACCGCCGCCGTGGCCGCCGCCCCCGGTGCCCGGAACGCCGCCGTCCACCGGCGGGGCTGCGCAGGTGGTGCCTCCGTCGGGGTGACTGAGGCAGCTGGTCTCGCAGACTCCCGGCGCGCCGTTGAAGGGGTAGTCGCAGCCGAGCACCAGCTTCAGCGCGACACCCACCGGGTATGAATAGTCGAAGCGACGCCCCGCGATCGTGATCGCATCGGTGGTCTCGGCCGCGTAGGAGATGACGTCCTTGCAGGGCCCGCTGGGCACGAATCCCTGGGCGACGCACTGGTCGCTGGTCACGCCCGCGCCGCAGTAGCAGGGGAAGCTGTCGTCGGAGACGTCGCAGCCGCTGTCGTGCACGCACTCGACCACCGCGGCGCACAGGTCCGAGTTCTTCGCGCCCTGCATCGGGCCGGCGGTGGCCGTGCCCGTCCCTTTGTAACAGAGGTTGTAGAGGTCGATCCCTTCACCGGGGCTGTCGGGCGACACGCCCAGCTCGTACGTCGCCGCGTCCAGCCCCTCGCCATAGATGAAGTCGTCGGTGGTGCACAGAGTGTTCTCGCAGGAGCTGCAGGCGTTGCTGGCGCCCGCGGGCAAGCAGATGGCGCCGCCGGTCCCCCCGCCGCCGCTCTCGCCAGCCTGCCCGCCGGCGCCTCCGCCGACCTGGAGGCCGCTCCGTCCCCCTCCCGAGGCGCCCCCGACGGCGACGGTCGATCCGGGACCGCCCGAGACGTCGTCCTGAGCGGGGTGCAGATCTCCGCAGCCGGCGTGGGCGAGCCAGAGCACGACGGCGACGCGGCAGAGCGGGGGCAGCGACCAGTCCATCAAGGAGACGTTTGTCTATCATAGCGAACAAGGCTGGCAACCGGTTTGATCTCGCGCCGGCGGCTACTGCCGGTGGCAATTGTCTCAGCAAGGTCTCTTTTGAAGGTTGAGTGTCTTTTAAAGTAGACGGTCTCCGATCGCCCAGGTTAACTGCCGGTCAAGACAACCGGAGAACAGGGAGAGGACGACCATGAGAGTCAGACATTCGACGAAGGTTCTGTTGCTCGGCGCGGGCGGTCTCCTGGTGACGGCCGGCGCCGGGGTGGTCGGCGCCTCGACGACCACGGATCTGGACGGCAACAACCGGGTGCTCTCCGGATCGGACGCGCTCAAGGCGCTTTCGAACGACCTGCTGGCGCAGTTCTCGTTCGGCCACGACAACCTGATCACGACCGTCGACCCGACCCGTCCGGTGAAGAACCCCGGCGCGGGCGTCGACTCCAACGGGAACAGCAGCGACGGCACCTACTACACCGGCGGCGGCCAGTCGGTCGGCGACAGCGCGATCACCGCCAACACGCAGCAGATCAGCGTGGGCACGGCGTCGCTCAAGAGCTCGACCTACGCCTACTCGGCGGGGACGGGCACGGCGGCAGGCAGCATCGGGTGGATCAACGCCGACGGGGACAGCACCACCAGCGGCGCGAACACCGGCGCGGGCGCGGCGGGGCGCGAGCTGCCGATCCAGGGGACCACGGAAGCGTTGCTCATCGGGCTCGACGGCCTCTCGGTGCTGGGGAACACGGCCCAGACGGTGGCGCCCAGCCCCAACGGACTGGCGGTGCAGGGGGTCCACCTGCCCGTCCACCACTACGTGCCCAGCGACGCGCGGTTCTTCCCGGCCGCGGGGTCGGGCGGAAGCGCCGTGGCGACCAGCAAGAGCTGGACGCTGCCCGGGGTGACGTTCCAGTCGACCGACGTGGGCGGCAAGATCGCCGTCGCCGGGGCGGCGAACGCCGGCAACAACAACATCTTCACCATCTCGTCGGTGACGCCCCCCTCGACCATCGTGACGGTCCAGGCGCCGGTGGCAGAGACGTTCGCGTCGTCGGTGAACTTCACGGTGTTTTCGAGCCGGGTCTACGTCGTGAACGACGGCGACACGACTTACCCCAGCAGCGCCTACGGCGCCGTCAGCGGCGTCTACACGTTCAACAACTCGCTGGACGTGCTCCGGCTGCTCTACGGCGGCCTGCACCACGACGGGCCCAAGAACGGCAGCACCGATCCGGAGCAGGGGACGTTCGACGCGGGCAGCGACGTGCGCCGCTCGCTGGCCGACGCCTGGGGGACGCTGTTCTCGGGCTCGGTCGCCACCCCGGGCGGCAAGTTGAACCACGTCTGGCGGCGGTCGGACCTGGCGGGCACGACCAACGCGTTCGTCGCGCTGGTGAACTTCGGCGCTCGTGGCGTCGGCGCGACCAGCGGGTCGAGCACCAAGACCAATCCGTTCGCCAACTCCGGCGACGCCAACGGCCTGAACGCCACGACGGGCGTGGCGGTGCAGTTCCCGCTGAACAGCACGGTCAAGAGCAACGGCGGCCCGGGTGACTTCGCGGATTACGATCCGATCCGCCGGACCGCGCTCAGCGGACCGAACCCGTCGACCACCTCGACGGCGAACGTCGATCTCGAGCAGGTGGCCGAGAACGACGGGACGCTGGGGCTGGTGCTGACCGTGTTTCCGCCCGACGGGCTGGACGGCGCGGTCCCGACCTCCGACCCGGTCTACGCGTCCAAGTTCTGCACCGCCGGGAAGTTCGACCTGCTGTCGCCCGGCTTCGTGCCGACCGGGCCGACCGGCAACGCGCCGGCGCCGCAGGGTGGTCCGTTCTCGGGTCTCATCTTCCTGCCGTACTTCCTGGACACCACGGTCGTCCCCAACGTCAAGCACTACAACTGCATCGCGCGCTCGAGCAACGCGCACGCCTTCGGCGCGCCGACGCCGGCCGACAACCGGGTGTTCAACCTGGCGGTGCGGAGCGACGTCGACGGTCACTTCTTCAAGGACCTGAACCAGCGCTTCCTGAGCCGCGCCGGCTTCTACCGGGTCCACACCACGCTGTCGAACACGCTGGTCACCCCGGGCGTGGCCAGCTCGGGCCTGCTGCTGGCCAAGCAGATCACGGCCGACGCGCAGTCGGGAGCGCTGGTCGCCTCCGATCCTTTCTCGATCGCCTTCACCGGGCGTGGCGTCGACACCGCCAACCCGCAGGTGACCGCGCTCAGCCTGTCGGGCCAGGCCGCGCTGGGCGCGGCGGGGCAGTTCAACCCGTCGGTGGCGTCCTACCCGACCGACCAGAACGTCAAGAACCTGGTGATCAACGGCGCCTCCCCGGTCTATCCGCTGGCACGCCGGCTGTGGGTGAACACGCTGGTTGGCTTCACCGAGAACCCGCCCTGGTCCGAGGCCGGCATCCTGGCGGCCACGGGCGTCGATCCCGGGCCGGGGACGTACACCTTCAACCTCGCGGCGCACGCCTACGCGCCGGCGAAGTTCACCTGGAACGGCAGCGCCGTCGTGCCGGCTGCCGGAGCCATCGACCTGGGGGCGAACACCGCGGTCCGCGGGCTGCAAGGGCAGGAGGCGCAGATCGCCCGCGCCTTCGAGAACAGCGACCACGTCGGCGCGCTGATCGCGTACTGGGGCTTCGTCCCGCTCCCGTCGGCGGCCGAGGGGTACACCACCGATTTTCAGGGCCACCCGGCCAGCGGCGTGACTGCCGTCGACTACCCGGAAGATCAGGCCACCGGGGTGCTGCCGCTCAACGGCGCGGCCGACGCGGCCAGCCGGTACGCCTCGCTGCACGCCATCAGCGCGGCCGCCTACCCGAGCGCGAACAACGAGGACGCCACGGTGGTGAGCCCGGCCGACGCGATCACGCCGTACAGCCTGAACGGCAGCGCGCCGCCGTTCCCATACGACGCCACCCGCGAGCCGGCCCACCTCCCCTGGCCGGGGTCGACGCCGTAGCCCCCGGCCACGCGCCCGACGGGAGAATGCCCATGAGCAACACGGCAAAGGTCGGGGCCGCGCGAGCGGGGTGGCTGATCACCACGCTGCTCGCGACGACGGCCTTCGCGCGCTCCGGCTCGGTCGGGGGGACCGAGCTGGAGGCGCGCGACCTGGCTGCCGCCTCGCCCCGGGCCGCCTCTCTCGTCGCGCAGGCCGCGGAGGCCGTCCGGGCGGGCGCGCCCAGGCAGGCCTGGAACCTGTTTTCCGAGGCCTGGGGCCTGGCGCCGCGCAGCGCAGTTCCGGCGCGAGGCATCTGCCGCCTCGCGCTGGCGCTGGGGATTCGCACCCGCGAGGAGCGGGCGGCCGCCGGAGAGGCCTGCGGCCGGGCGGTGCTCCTGGCCGGGACGCCAGAGGACATTCGAAACCAGGTCGCCGCGTTGATCGACGGCGAGCCGCTCCCGTCGATGGCCGATCTGGTCGCCGCCTCGGTGGCCGCGGAAGGCGCGGCCCGCACCGGCCCCGAGCAACCCTGGGGACCGGCCGCGCGCGGCGATCTGGCCCTGCGGCTGGGCGATCGCGAGCTCTTGGACGCTGCCCTCGTCGAGCTGCGGCGGGTCGCGCCGGACCACCCGGAGACCCGCCGCCTGGCGGCGCTCGCCTCGCCGCCTTCCAGTCGAGGCGTTTGGGTCGGCCGGGCGATGGTGCTGCTGCTTCTCGTTCTGACGGTTGGCCACGCCGCGCGCGGGTGGCTGGGGCGCCGCCGGCGCTCGATCTGGCGGGCCACCAGGCTGGCCGGTCTGCTCCTGCTGCTGGCCCGGACGGCCGCGGCGCAGCCGGCGTCGCCGGCGATCGACGACGCGCATCCGGAGCGAAGCGTGCCGACGCCGGCCCAGCAGATGGCCGACCCGCTGAAGTTTGGCGATCTGATCACGGAGCTGGGGCTGCGGGCCGATGCCGCCACGGCTCGCCACGACCATGCCGCCGCCGCGCGCTATTACCTGGCGCTGGCGAAAGCTGTTCCCGATCGCAGCTACGCCTTCACCAAGCTCTGCGAGCAGCTGGAGGCGAGCGGCCGGCGGGCCGAGGCGATCGCGGCTTGCGGCGCGGCGGTCAGCCGCCGCGGCGCCACCGCTCTGGACGTCACGCGGTACCGGGAGCTGCGCGCGGTCCCGCCGAACGAATCGCGCGTGCGGCGCTGGATTCGCGGCGTGCGCTGGGGGATCGACGCGGCGGTCCTGTTTGTCTTGCTGGTGGGCGGAGGGATCTGGGTAGCGCGCCGGTCGGCTCGAATCGGGCGGCGGGCGGTGTCTCTCGGCGGGGGTGGGACGTGAGGAGCGGGGGGAGTGGGCGCGCGCGGGTGGGGGCCTGGGACTCCAGGCCCGCCACCTGTCCATCCGCCGTCCGACGGGGGCGGCCAACGAACGAACGATCGATAGGGAGGGTACGCAGATGAGTAGAGCTCCACGGAGTCTTCAGAGGTTCTTCGCGCTGAGCGCGCTGGCCGCCATGTTCTGGGTCCAGGGGTGCTCCAAGGGCGGAGCGCCCGACAACAGCGGCAAGCTGACCGTCGCGCTGGTGGCGCCCGGCGGGTACACGATCAACACGGTCAGCTACGAGGTCGACGCGGCGGGCGGAGCCGTGATCCGGAGCGGAACGGTCGACGTGAGCGGCCCGGGCGCGAACCTGTCGTTCGCGCTGGATCTGCCGGCGGCGACCGGCGACACCATCACCCTGACGGCCACGTCGACGACGGGGGTGATCTTCACGGGGACCAGCCCGCCGTTCAACGTCGTGTCCGGGCAGACCACGCTGGTCAGCGTGACCCTGACCAACACGATCAGCGGCGCCGGCGGCGCACCGGGGCAGATTCAGGTCACCGGCACGATCGTGCCGGCCAACAACCCGCCGTCGATCACGTTCCTGATCGTCTCGCCTCTTCAGGTGGCGGTCGGGACGCCGATCGACGTCACCGTCACGGCTGCCGACGCGGACGGCGACGCGCTGACGTATCTGTGGACGGCGTCTCCGGACGGGGCGTTCGCTGCGCCGTCGTCGGCCGCGACGACCTTCTCCAGCTCGACGGCCGGGACCAAGACGCTGACCATCACGGTGAGCGACGTCCACGGCGCGACCGCGGTGGCCTCGGTGCCGGTGACCATCATCTCGCTGGGCACGGGCGGCGGCGGGACGACGGGCGCGGCTGGCTCGCCCGCGACGGGCGGGACGACGGGCGCGGCTGGTTCGCCTGGCACGGGCGGAGCGCCCGCGACGGGCGGCTCGACGGGCTCGGGAGGCACCGGCGACGGCGGCGCGGCCTTGCAGGCGGCCGAGCTGGCGACCGGGTTCGACCCGAACCTGTTGACCTTCACCCACTCGACCGATCCCGATACCGGCGACCAGACGCCGATCGGCTGGGGCCCCAGCACCTTGCCGTCGCCGGCGCAGCAGCAGGCGTCGGCCGCCCTGATCCGCGCGATCGCGGCCGGGCTGCCGGGCAGCGTGCGTAACTCCACCAACACCGCGAACGCGGTGCCGGGGACGCCCACCAGCCCGTCGGCCAACATCCCGAACCCGCCCAACGGGTTGCTGACGCTGGGCACCGACCCGCAGAGCCTCATCTCGGGCTCGGGGATCGGCACCGACGCGGCGACGGTGGCGCTGCTGCAGGCCTACGCGAACGCCGCCATCGCCGACGCGGCCGTGGCGAAGGACGCCAACGATCCGGGCGGTCTGACGGCAGCGCAGGCGGCCAGCAACGCCACCCTGGGCGGCTACATCGCGGCCGAGTCCAGCGACCCGTCCAGCGCGATCGGTCTGGCGGTCAACATCGTGACCGACGCCGTCCAGTACGGCCTGGTGGCCCAGCTGCAGGCCTTCTAGTCGTCACAGCGGCGACGGTCGCAGGGTGGTGACCGTCGCCCGGGAGGGGCGCGCTCCGATCTTCGGAGCGCGCCTTTTCGTCGTTCATCCCGCTGTCGTGAGGAGACATGAAACGGATTCGGCTCACCAGGAAGACCGCTGTTTGGATCGTCGCCGCGGGCGGCCTCGCGGCCGCGTTCTTCGCTGTCTGGGACAGGCCTCGGCCGCCCGCGGTCACCGCCGGCGAGCAGGCCGACGAGCCGCGCACGACGGCCGT
Source organism: Polyangia bacterium (assembly GCA_035578045.1). Taxonomy (GTDB): domain Bacteria; phylum Myxococcota_A; class Polyangia; order Fen-1088; family Fen-1088; genus JADGRB01. Next base: position 37,710 of record DATJWP010000207.1, read on the forward strand.
CCCGCTGGAGCCGATCGCGCCGGTGAAGCTGGGGCCCCCGGGCCGGTTGCGGCTGACCGCCACGGTGCCGCCCGCCTACAGCTCGGTCGCCTACGCCGTCATCTCCGCGGGTGGCGTCGTCACCGCGCGCGGCACGTTGCCCGTGACGGATGGCCAGGCGGCGCCCCAGGAGATCTCGGTCCCCAGCGGGGCGGGGACCGTGACCTTCGTCGGGACCAAGACGGACGGCGGCGTCAGTCGAATCGGTTATCTGGGGACGCGCCCCGTCCAGGTGCTCGCCGGAGACGAGACCTCGCTGCACCTGACCGCCCAGCCGGGCGCCGAGGCGGCGACGCCCGAGACCGTCGTGGCCGGATCGGCGATCGCCATCGCGGCCAGCAGCTCGACGGACAGCACCGTGGCCTGCCGGAGCTGCGAGATGGCGAGCGACCAGGGGATCTGCGACTCGCCGAACATCACGGCGACGTCGAGCACCGACCCCAAGACCGGCGAGCAGACGGGGATCGGCTGGGGCTGCGGAACGCTGCCCGACGGCAAGGCGCAGGCGGCCTGCCTGGCGTTGCTGCGGTGTCTGAACGCGACGGCCTGCGGTCGTCCCGGCGAAAATCCGGTGGGCGGCTGCTACTGCGGCGCGGCCACGCCCGAGGCCTGCCTGGGCGGGCAGGGGATCACCGGCGCCTGCATCGCCGAGTACCAAGCGGCAGCCGCCGCCAGCCCGGGCGGCCCCAGCTCGGGGGCTGCCGCCGGCCAGCTCTCGCAGTTCATCGGGATCGCTTCCTCGGACCCGACCACGCCCATCGGCCTGGCCGACAACATCAAGCACTGCGCGATGGAGACGCGCTGCGAGGCCTGCGAGGCGCTTTGAACCACCTGACGATCGCGACGCTCTCGTTCTCGCTGTGCGGCCTGGCGTGCAGCGGGGCCGACACCCGGCCGGCCGAATGGGGCTTCATCGCGCCGGAGGTCTTTCAACCGAGCTGCGCGACCGCCAGCTGTCACAGTCCCGCGGCCGCCGCCGCAGGGCTGGACTTCTCGAGCGCCGACACCGGGTACGTCAGCCTGACCGGGCTGTGGGTCTGGCTGGTCGTACCGGACGGCGGGGTCCAGCCCGGCGGTGTCCCCTGCAGCACGATGGCCGGCTCGCTGGTCTGCGAGCAGATGCTTCGCCCGCTGGTGACGCCCTACGATCCTTCGGGGTCGAGGTTGATCAACACGCTCCGCGCGCAGAACGCGCCGCGGATGCCGCCCGACCGCCCGCTGTCCGAGGCCGACATCGAGCTGGTCGAGCGCTGGATCCTCAACGGCGCTTGCCGGCATGGCCTGACCTGCGCCGGCGACGCCGCCGTGACGGTGGGGCCCGGGGACGCCTCGGCCGACCACCGGGGAGGCGGGTGACGGTGAGGCTCGCCGGACGCATCGCCGGGACCGTCGCGATCCCTCTGCTGTTCTCGGCGTTCGGTTGCGAGTCGACGCCGGAGGCTCCGTTGCACCCGGCCTGGGCCGACGTCGCGCCGATCTTTCGTGGCCAGTGCGTGGGCTGCCACGGATGGACCGCCAGCGATCGCCCGCCGAACGCCGCCGGTGTCCACCCGCCCAACACCGGCGGCAGCGTCCGGCTGGATTTCTTCGACGCGACGGCGGCCGTGTGCGGCGACGCGGCGCTGGCGCTCGATCAGAACGTGGTGCTGGCGGGAGCCACCGGGGTCTCGAGGGAGGTGGCGGCCGACGTGGTCGCGCGCGCGGGCGCCCAGTTCCCCGCGATGCCCCCCCAGCCGACCCCGGCACTGGAGGATTGGCAGCTGCAGACGATCCTTCGGTGGACCACCGACCCGGTGAAGGGACCACCGCCCACCGGCAATCGCCCCCCGACCATCGCCGTCACGCAGCTCCCGGCGGTGGTGGGCAGCCGCCTGGCGTTCACGGCGATAGCCGACGATCCCGACGGAGATTCGGTGCTGGGGGTCGTCGAGGCGAACGGGGTCGCGTTTCTCATGAACCGCCCCGGAGCGTTCGACGTGTCGTTCGACACCTCGACGTGGACCGCGGGCCAGATCGAGCCGCACGCGATCCTGTGCGACGGGTGGACCAGCGCCGACGTCGATCTCGGGCCGATCGTGGTGCAGCACTGAGGCTGGGGCTAGATGTCGTCGTTGCTGGCCAGGAACGGAATCGGGGCGAGGGCGATGGGGGTGCCCGACACGCGCGCGGTCCTGGCCAGGGCCAGCGTCATGGGGACGTTGCAGGCGAGCCGGTCGTCGCGCTCGAGGAAGCGCACGGCGAACACCCGGCTGGTGCCGGGCAACACCATACCGGCGGAGTCGGCTCGATGAACGGCCCGCGCCATGCCCGCCGCGATCAGCTGCAGGGCCCACGGATCGAAGAAGACCGCGGTGTCGCCGTCGTTTGCGACGGAGACTTGCAGGGTCAGGTCGAGCATGTCGGCCACGGACCAGCCGGGATCGTTTTCGCGGTCGCATCGCTGCCCGCTGAGCGCGACGGCGACGCCCCTGCTCTGGCTGGGGGCGGCAGTCCGGGCCAGCGGCGCGGAGGCGCAACCGGCGCCCGCCGCGCCGATCAGGACCAGGAGACCGAGCGAGGTCGAGAGTCGTCGGAGAAGCATCGGGCGGGAGCACGTGCAAGGCGCGGGCCCGAATCGCTGGGCCCATCCCCCGCGCCGGGATGGCCTGGACGGCCGAACCAGAGATCAGCCGGGGAATGCTTCCCCCGCGACAGGGAAAACCTTCCAAGGGAGATCGAATGAGCACCGCGATGGTGGTCGCGACAAGAGCCCGGTATGCGCTGCATGTGCTGGCCTGCTTCGCCGGGTTTCCGGCGGGGACCTCATTGATGGCCGAGGATCTGCTCAGGATGGTCCGGGTGCCACGCTGGTCGCTGGACGGGGTGCTGCTGGGCCTGACCCACGCCGGGATCCTGTCGAGCAAGAAGGGCCGAGCGGGTGGATATTCGCTGCTGGTTCCATCGGAACGGATCACCGTCGGCGAGATCCTGCGGATCTTCGACGGCGGCGTGAATCCGCTGCCGTGCCTGGCCGTCCCCTCGGACGACGTCTGCGGCGGCTGTCCGGACGATCCCGCCATCTGCGGGACGCGGGCGCTCATGGCACGGGTGCGCGACGCTGCGGCGGCGGTCTTGGACGTCACGACGATCGCGGACCTGGCCGGGCCGCCGGAATCACAAGCGTAGGATCTGTTTCGGTGACGATGTGTTACCGGCCGGACGCTCCGCAATGACGGAGAGGCCTCCGTCTTTGTGGAGCAAAGCGCGGCGAACGCTTCAACGTTCTGTTGCTCTCGACTACAGGGCGCTACGGTCCGGGTCGGAGAACAAACGACATGGCTGAATTTCCCGCACACGATCGAACGCTGGGCGCCGGCCCCGCGCGAAACCTGGCAAACACGACCAAGACACCGCCGCAGTGGCGGGGCGTCACGCCGCGCTGGCTGGTCAGCCTGCTGCCCTGGGCGCCGGTCGAAGCCGGCACCTACCGCGTCAATCGCGTCAAGGAGGGCGGTGAGGCCGAGATCGCCATCGCTTGCAGCCCGGGCGACAACGACGATCTGCCGTCGGCCCACATCGACTACGAGGATCCGCCGCTCGAGCACACGCTGAGCACCGTGACGACCACGATCGAGGTCCAGACCCGCATCTCCGACCTGTTCCGCAGCCCGATGGATCAGGTGCGCGAGCAGCTGGCCGTGCTGATCGACATCATGAAGGAACGGCAAGAGAACGAGCTGGTGAACAACGCGAGCTACGGCCTGCTCACGAACGCGGCGCCGGGGATGCGGGTGTCGACCCGGAAGGGGGCGCCGACGCCCGACGACTTCGACGAGCTGATCGCCCGCGTCTGGAAGGAGCCGGCCTTCTTCCTGGCGCACCCGCGGGCCATCGCCGCCTTCGGCCGCGAGTGCACCCGCCGCGGCGTCCCGCCCGCGACCGTGACCCTGTTCGGGTCGCCGTTCATCACCTGGCGCGGACTCCCGGTCATCCCGTCCGACAAGCTGAAGATCGTGGACGGCAAGACCAACGTCCTGTTGATGCGCACCGGAGAGAAGAAGCGCGGCGTGATCGGCCTGTTCCAGCCGGGCATCCCCGGCGAGGCGAGCCCCAGCCTGTCGGTGCGGTTCATGGGGATCAATGCGCGGGGCGCCGCTGCCTACCTGGTGTCGCTGTACTGCGCGGCCGCCATCCTGACCGAGGACGCGCTGGGCGTCCTGGAGGGCGTTCAGGTCGACAAGTACCATGAGTACACCTGAGGAGCTGGCGAGCGAGATCGCGCGCCTCGCCAACGGCTTCTTCCAGGCGCAGCCCGAATTGGCGCCACCGTACGCGGGGGCGCCCGGTGTGCCGGGTGTGCCGGCGCCGCCGCCTGTCGTTGCGCCGCCACCCAGGGCGAACGATCTGCGATCCCTCCCGGCGACGGTCACGGGCGGGGGCTTGCCGCCATCGCTGCCACTCGGACTGACCGAGGGGGCGCCGGCGATCGACTCGACGGCGCTCTACTTCGTTCCGGCCAGCAGTCCGCCCGCACCGGACGTCGCGGCGGCGCTCGACGCGCCGGTGACGCCCGAGCCGCCGCGATTCGAGGATCGGTTCTCGACGCGGCTGTTCGATCCGTACACGATCCGGCGGGATTTTCCGATCCTGCAGGAGCGGGTCAACGGGCGCCCCTTGATCTGGTTCGACAACGCGGCGACGACACAGAAGCCGCGGGTCGTGATCGATCGGCTCTCGTACTTCTACGAGCACGAGAACTCGAACATTCACCGCGCCGCGCACACGCTGGCCGCCCGGGCCACCGACGCCTATGAAGGGGCGCGGGAGACGGTTGGTCGTTTCCTGAACGCGCCCTCGTCCAAGAACATCGTGTTCGTCAGGGGCACCACCGAAGCGATCAACCTGGTGGCTCAGAGCTGGGGACGCCGCCATATCCAGCCCGGGGACGAGATCGTGATCTCGTGGCTGGAGCACCACGCCAACATCGTTCCATGGCAGCTCCTGGCCGCCGAGAAAGGGGCGCGGCTGCGCGTCGCGCCGGTCGACGAGGACGGACAGATCCGACTCGACGAGCTGGAGAAGCTGCTGTCGCACCGGACCCGGCTGGTCTCCGTGTCCCACGTGTCCAACGCGCTGGGGACGGTGACGCCCGCGCGCGAGATCGTGACGGCCGCTCACCGGTATGGCGCGCGCGTGATGATCGACGGCGCCCAGGCCGTTTCGCACTTGCCGGTCGACGTCCAGAGTCTGGACTGCGACTTCTACTGCTTTTCAGGCCACAAGATCTTCGCCCCCACGGGCATCGGCGCGCTTTACGGCAAGTCCGACGTCCTGGACGAGATGCCCCCGTGGCAGGGCGGCGGCAACATGATCGCCGACGTGACCTTCGATCGGACCACGTATCAACCGCCCCCCGGCCGCTTCGAGGCCGGGACCGGCAACATCGCTGATGCGGTGGGCATGGCGACCGCGCTGGAATACGTCAGCACGCTGGGCCTGGAGAACATCAGCCGGTACGAGCACGAGCTGCTCGACTACGCGGTGGGGTGCCTGACGGCGCTGCCGGGCTTCCGGATGATCGGGACGGCCCCCGGCAAGGCGGGTGTCATTTCGTTCGTTCTGGGAGACATCCCGCCCATCGAGATCGGCAGGGCCCTGGACCAAGAGGGGATCGCGGTCCGGGCCGGACACCACTGCGCCCAGCCGATCCTGCGGCGGTTCGGCTACGAGACCACGGTCCGGGCCTCGCTGGCTCCGTACAACACGCGGGAGGACGTCGACGCCCTGGTTGCCGCTTTGCGGCGGCTCCAGGCCGGGCACCCGACCGTATCCTGAACCCCCCCCTCTTGAATGACGGCATGCTGTCTGCTAAAGTAGACAGCATGATCAGCGCCGTCACTGCAAAGGAAGCCCAGGAACTGATGGTTCGTGGCGACCTGGACGTCGTCGATGTCCGGGAGCCGCGGGAGTGGTCGAGCGGTCACGTGCCGGGTGCCCGGCTGGTGCCGCTGGACAAGCTGCGGGCGAGCTTGAAATCCGAGCTCCGCCGGGACGGGATCATCTTCGTCTGTGCGGCCGGTGTGCGCAGTCAGACCGCCGCGCGCCTGGCCGAAGCGGGCGGCTTCGGCCAGCTCTACAACCTGGTCGGTGGGACGCGCGGCTGGGTGGAAGCCGGGCTGCCTCTGGTCCGCGACTGAGGCGGGGCGGCCCGGCCGGCGCCTGTCCGCGATGACGGACAACCACTTGACCACTGTCGCCGAGGCGGGAGCCGTCGCGTCGAACGGCGAATCCGAGCCCGTCCTGACGGTCGGGGCCAACCTGCGCCGCTTGCGGGTGAAGCGCGGGCTGTCGCTGGAGAGGCTGGCCCAGAGGTCCCACGTGAGCCGGGCCATGCTCAGCCAGATCGAGCTGGGTCGGAGCGCGCCGACGATCACGGTCCTGTGGAAGATCGCTCGCGCCCTGGACGTGCCGTTCTCGGCGCTGATAGCGGACCAGGGGGATGCGGCGCCATTGGTGGTGTCGGCTCGCGGCAGCCGCCTCATCACGAACCACGCCGGGACGTTCACGTCGCGCCCACTGTTCCCCGGGGGAGAGCCGCGCCGCACGGAGTTCTACGAGCTTCGCCTGGCCGCCGGCGGCGACGAGCGGGCCGCCGCCCATCCTGCCGGCACCGCAGAGAACCTGGTCGTGGCGATCGGTCAGGTCGAGATCGTCATCGCGCGCGCCGTCCACCGCCTGGAAACCGGCGACGCCATCTACTTCGCGGCCGACGTTCCCCACGTCTACCGCAACCTGGGGCAGACGCCGGCCGTGATGTATCTGGTGATGACCTACGCGGAGCGCGTCGGTTGAGCCTCGCCGAGGCAGGGTGAGGACGCTGCCGGGACACCCGCGCGATCGGCCAGCCAGTCGGCCAACCGGATCCCGGCGAATAGCCCGGCCACGGTGAAGAGGGCCGACAGGCGCCCCAGCCCGAGCTGGGCGGCGATCGGCCCGGGACAGGCACCGGCCAGCGCCCAGCCGGCGCCGAACAGAACGCCGCCGACGACGTGGCGCCTTTGCGGGGTCACGGCCGGCCATGCGATGGGTTGTCCGCCCAGGATCGTCCGCGCGTGCGTGCGTCGAAGCAGCTGCAGCCCCACGGCGGCGGTCACGACGCCGGTGGCGAACATCAGCCAGAGATATGCCCGCTGGAGCAGCAGCGCTCCGACGATCTGCTCGAAGTCGGTCATGCGCGTCCAGGCCAGCCAGAACCCGAACGCCACACCGACGGCGGTGGCAGCCGCCCGGGTGCCGTGGCGGCTCATTGCGGTGCGCCTCGCCAGACGACGTTGGCAACCACGACGGCGGTCAGCACGAACGCCAAGGTGGCGACCAGGCTCCCGCGCTGGAGCCGTCCAATGCCGCAGATGCCGTGGCCCGACGTGCAACCACCCGCCCAGCGGGCGCCGAACCCGATGAAGCCGCCGGCCACTGTCAGGAGCAGCGACTGGGCGGCGGTGCTGCCGCTCATTCCGTTCGGCCCCCAGGACGGGGCGGCCAGGTGCGTGATGCGCCCGTAGAGGAAGCCGCCGGCGACGGTTCCCAGGAAGAAGCAGGCACGCCAGCTCGGCGCGCCGCCCGGGTGGCGGATCCAGTCGAGGAAGCCGCCGGCCGCGCCCGTCGCGCCCAGCGGCAGGTTGTCGATCCACTGCAACGTGACCGCCAGCAGACCGACCAGCAGACCGGCCAGAGGCCAGGGGCAGGTGACCGAGATGAGCCGCACGATAGATGGTTGTCTAACATAGCAGACAGAGCGCCGGCGTGCCAGATGATAAAGTCCGCGGCCTTACGATGATCAAGGGTCTATTGGTGTGCGCTGCGGTGGTCGCCGCGCTGCTGGGCCTGGCCCTGCCAGCCGAGGCCGCGTCGATCTATTACGTCTCGCCCGACGGGTCCGGTTGCACCTGCACCCGTTCGTCCCCCTGTCCGCTGTCGGTGGGGGCCAGCAACGCGCAAGGGGGCGACACGGTCGTCCTGCTGGACGGCACCTACCAGAACCAGCCGCTGGCGCCGGCGAACTCGGGGACCTCGTCGGGCTGGATCACCTTCCAGGCGGACGACGGGGCGGTCCCCATCCTCGACGGTGGCGGCGGCGACACCAAGGCGACGGGCGTCGGCTCGGACACGTCGGTCTACGTTCGCTACGTCGGCATCGTGGCCCGCAACTGGTCCAGCGGCTTCTCCAATCAGTGGACCGGCAGCACGACCGAATTCACGGCCAACGGCAACTGGGCCTACATCAACTGCATCGGCGACGGCAACACCCGCAACGCTTTCGCGTTCAACAGCGCCAAGGGGATCACGATCCACCAGTGCATCGCGGCCCACAACGGCACCAGCACGACGTCGTCCTGGTCCAGCGGCTTCCAGCTCTACGGCGTGCAGGGGAGCGCGTCCGACAACGTCGTCGATCAGAACGTGGCGTTCGAGAACATGGACGCCCAGAAGCACACCGACGGCAGCGGCTTCATCGTGGACACGATGGTGACCGGGGTGGCCTTCGTCAACAACCTCGCGTTCCTCAACGGGGGCTCGTGCATCCGTCTCACGAAGAGCTCGGGCATCAACATCATCAACAACACCTGCTACCACAACGGCCGCGACACCATGGACACCGGGCCTACCAACCCGGGCGAGATCTACTTCACCGACGGTGGTCAGACGCAGGGGCTGACGTTCCTCAACAACATCGGCGTGGCCAGCGGCAGCACGCAGGATCCGACGTCGGCCTGGATCTTCAACGGCGGGTCGCTGAGCATCCCGTCCAACAACAAGACCAGCGCCAGCTTCGTGGGCGCCGACGGCACCAACCCCGACTTTCACTTGGCCTCGGGCAGCCCGCTCATCGACGGCGGCAGCAGCTCGAACGCGCCCGGCACCGACATCGGCTTCGATCCGAAGTGCATCAAGAAGGCGAAGGACTCCGGCATCGCCGTCCCTTCGTGGTCGAACTACAGCATCGACTACACGTACATCAAAGGCCTGGGCGGGGTCGCGAAGTGCTGGCAGCCGGGCAAGCGGCCGGCGGGCTCGGGCGTCGACATCGGCGCGTACGAGAGCGGCGCGACGGCGGCGCCCGGGACCGGCGGCTCGGCGCCCAGCGGCGGCGCCCCGACGGTGGCATCGTGCGCGGCCAGCGGCGGTCAGTCGGGAGGCGGTGGCGCTCCGTCGAGCAGCGGATCGGGCGGCAGCCCCGCGACGGGCGGCAGCCCGGGTTCGGCCGGCGGCACCGGGATCGCGACGGGAACCGGCGGCGCCGGCGTCACGACGGGCGGCGCCACGGGGACGGCGACCGGCGGCAGCCCCGGTACCGGCGGCACCCCGGCCACCGGCGGCAGCAGCGGCGAAGGTCCGAGCAGCGGCTCCGGCTCGGGCTGCGCCTGCGCGGTGAGCGGCGGTGCGGACGGGCGGGCGCTGTTTGGCGTCCTGATGGTCGGGCTGGTGGCCGGGCGCGCGCGCCGCAGACGGCGCGGGTGAGGCCTCTCCCGGCGCTGCGCGCCGGCCTCTCCACTTCGTGGAGAGGCCCAGATCCGCTCCACGGGTGAGGTCCGGGGCGGTCAGGCAGCGACGTATTCGGGCGGCGCTCGCCGTTGACCCCGTCGCCCGTCGTCACCAGCAGATCGCCATGGCGTCGCGCATCGAGGACTACGGGCTCATCGGCAACACCCGCACCGCGGCGCTGGTCTCCAGGTCCGGCTCGATCGACTGGCTCTGCGCGCCCAGGTTCGACTCGGACGCCTGCTTCTCCGCCCTCGTCGGTTACGACGAGCACGGCTGCTGGGCGATCCGGCCGACGGTCGCCACCCGCGAGACCCGGCAGCGCTATCGAGACGACACGCTGATCCTCGAGACCGAGTTCGTCTGCGACGGCGGCGCTGTCCGGATCACCGACTTCATGCCGGTGGTCGGCGACCAGCACCGCTGCGACGTGGTGCGCATCGTCGAGGGGCTGGAGGGGAAGGTCTCGCTGGAGATGGCGCTGCAGGTGCGATTCGGTTACGGGGCCAACCGCCCCTGGGCGACACCGATCGACGGCGGCGCCAGCTTCGTCGCCGGTCCCGACTCGTTGATCCTTCGCGCGCCGGTCCCGCTGCAGCTGGAGCCCGAGCGCGCCACCTCGATCCTCGAGGTCACCCAGGGGAGCCGCATCCCGCTGCAGCTCGTCTGGTCGGTGTCGCACGAGGGGGTGCCCGCGCGGCTGGACGCGGAGGAGGCGCTGCGCGCGACCGACGCCTACTGGCGCGAGTGGTCGGGCCGCTGCAAGTACCAGGGACGCTGGCGCGACCTGGTGGTCCGTTCGTTGATCACGCTGAAGGCGATGACCTACGGGCCGACCGGCGCCATCGTCGCCGCCCCGACCACGTCGCTGCCCGAGGAGCTGGGCGGCGTGCGGAACTGGGACTACCGCTACTGCTGGCTGCGCGACGCCAGCCTGACGCTGGACGCGCTGATGATCGGCGGCTACCTGGATGAGGCGCGCGCGTTTCGGGACTGGCTGTTCCGCGCGGTGGCGGGCGATCCGGCGCAGCTGCAGATCATGTACGACATCGACGGCAACCGACGGCTCACCGAGTTCGAGCTCCCGTGGCTGCCGGGCTACGAGGGGTCGAAGCCGGTGCACGTCGGGAACGCGGCGTCCGGCCAGTTCCAGCTGGACGTCTATGGCGAGATGGTCGCCAGCGTCTACACCGGCCGAACCCTGGGCATCTCCGAGCGCTCGGGCGGGTGGGGGCCCGTCCGCGCGCTGATCGAGTTCATGGAGAAGGCCTGGCAGCGCGCCGACGACGGCATCTGGGAGGTGCGAGGCGGCCGGCGTCACTTCACGCACTCGAAGGTCATGGCCTGGGTGGCCGTCGATCGCGCCGTCCGCGCCATCTCCGAGCTGGGGACGGGCGGCGAGGACGGGCGGCGGATGCTCGCCCACCTCTCGGCGCTGCGCGAACGGGTTCACGCCGAGGTGTGCGAGCGCGGGTTCAACCCTCGGGTGGGGGCCTTCACGCAGTCGTACGGCGACGTGGCGCTGGACGCCAGCGTGCTGGTCATCCCGCACTACGGCTTCTTGCCCGCGACCGATCCGCGCATGGTCCAGACCGTCGGCGCCATCGAGCGCACGCTGCTCCACGACGGGCTGGTGCGGCGCTACGCGACGGAGGCGGGCGCCGACGGGCTCCCGGGCACCGAGGGGGTGTTCCTGGCCTGCAGCTTCTGGCTGGCCGACAACTACGCGCTGGCGGGACGCCTGGGGGACGCCGAGGAGCTGTTCGAGCGGCTCATCGGTCTGCGCAATCACCTGGGCCTGCTCTCCGAGGAGTACGACCCCAAGTCCCACCGTCAGATCGGCAACTTCCCGCAGGCCTTCTCGCACCTGGCGCTGGTCGCCAGCGCCCGGCTGATCGACGCAGCCCGCGCCGGCCACGACGTCCAGAACGTCCTGCGCGGCGAGGTCGCGCCCTCGCTTCACTGACCCAAAGCGCGACGCTGCCGGCGCGGTCCGCCTGGCCTGTGCTACTGTACGAACCGTGAGGACTCTCCGTAGGCTCGTCTCGGCTTGCGCCGTCGTGGCGCTGGTCCTGGCGTGCGTGACCGGAGATCCTCAGGGCTCGCTCTCGGGTGACGACGGCAACGACGACGTCTCTTCCGTCATCGACTTGTCGCGCATCCTGCCGGCGACGCGCACAGAACCAGAGCTGGCGCTCGCGCCCAGCGGAACGGTGTTCGTCGATCAGCGAACCCCGAACGCCCGCCTGACCACGCTCGAGATCTTCCGCCCGCCGCGCCTCGCGGCCTAGGCGAATCCATTTCTCGAGTGAGCCCGCCGCGTCTGGCGGCGGGCGGGGCGACGGCTGCGCGCGGCGAGTGCGCCGCGCGCGCCGCGCCTGGACGTCCTGGTCCCAGGTGTGTCGATGCGTTTGTTCTCGTGCTGTCTGATCGGTGGTTATCTCGTGATCTCCTGTTTCGCCTGGGCCGCGGCCGAGCCCGAGCCGCGCGCCCCGCGTGTGCTCACGCTGGCGGATGCGCTGACGCGCGCCGAGGCGGCGAGCCCGCTGGTGCAGCGGGCCCGCGCCGAGCGCGAGGTGGTGGCCGCGCGCGACGTCGGTGCCTCGGCGCTCTTGCCGTCCAACCCGGTGGTCGCGGGGGCGGCCGGGCCGTATCGCGAGCCGGGCGTCTCGGCGGTCGAGATCCTGCTGCACGCCGAGCAGACCATCGAGATCGGCGGGCAACGTGGGGCCCGGCGGGCCGTCGTCAGCCGGGCCGTGCAGGCCGCGGCCTGGCGCGAGCAGGTGGCCCGCATGGAGACCCGCGCCCGGGTCCGCGCCGCCTACGTGGCCGCGCAGCTGGCGCGCGCCCAGCAGGAGGCCGCGGCCGCGCGCGAGGCGCTGATGACGACGCTGCTGGACGCCGTGCGCGTCCGGGTGACCAGCGGCGCCTCCTCGAACGTCGATCTGGAGCTGGCCCGGCTGGAGCGCGGCGTGGCGGCGCGCGCCAAGGCGGCCGCGTCGCTGGCCGCGGCCGACCCGCTGGCCCGGCTTCGGGCGCTGATCGGCCTGGCGCCGGGCGAGCCGATCACCGTCGATCCGCGCGTCTCCGCCCCGCCCCCGCGGGCGGGCGGCCTGCGCGACCTGCTGGCGCGGGCCGAGCGGCAGCGGGCCGAGCTGGAGGCGCTGCGCTCCAGCGGCGCCGAGCTGGACGCCGAGATCGCGCGGCTCCGGCGCGAGGCGATCCCCAGCCCGACGCTGTTCGTCGACTTCGAGCGCGATCGCCCCGGGCAGGTGTTCCTGGGGGGCGGGCTCTCGATCCCGATCCCGATCTGGCGCCGGCAGCAGGGCGAGCTGGCCGTGGCCCGCGCCGAGCGCAACCGGGTCGAGGACGAGCGCGCGCTGGCCGCGCGTGAGGTGGCGCTGGAGGTCGAGCGCGCCTTCCAGTCGGTGGACGCGCAGGACGCCGCGGCGCGGATCATGGATCGGGACGTGTTGCCGGCGGCCGAGGCGGCGGCCCGGCTGCTGACCGACGGCTGGCGGGCCGGCAAGTTCGATCTCTTCCGCGTGTTGCAGACGCTGCGGGACGCGAGCGAGGCACGACGACTTTATCTCGAGACGCTGGGTGCGCTGTGGGAAGCGACGATCGCCCTCGATCGCGCGGTGGGTGGCGAGTGAGGCGGGGCGTTCGAATGGCGATCGCCGTGGTCGGCACGGTGGCCGGGGGGACGGCGCTGACCTGGCAGCTGGTGGGGAGGGGGGTTCGACCGCGATCGGGCGTGGTGGCGCCGGTCGCGGTCGAACCCGGGCGGGTCGGGCTTCCACCCGCCGCGGCCCACAACAACCCGATCGCCATCGCGACGGCGCAGCCGACGCGGGTGGTGGGAGACATCCAGCTGGTCGGCACGGTCGGGTTCCACGAGGACCACTACGCCGTGGTCGGGCCGCTGGTGGCCGGGCGCGTGTCGCGCCTCTGCGCCGGCGTCGGGGATCGGGTGAAGCGCGGCGAGGTGATCGCCGAGATCGAGAGCGCCGAGGTGGGGCAGGCCCGGGCCGAGCTGCTGGCGGCCAGCGCGCGTCTCGCGGCGGCGGAGGCCAACCTCCGGCGCGAGAGCGAGCTGGCCGATCGGAAGATCTCCTCGGAGCGCGAGCGCGAGCTGGCCCAGGCGCAGTCGGCGACCGAGCGGGCCAACGTGCGCGCGGCCGCGATGCGCTTGCGGGCCATCGGCCTGTCGAAGAGCGACGTGAATCAGACAGGAACCCTGGGAGGGTTCCTTGAACTTCCCGCGACGACTCCGCTGGGCAGAGCCCAGCTCCGTCAACGCGATCAAGTCTCCCGTCGCGATGTCGCGGGGGCGGTGGCGATGCGGGCGCCCATCGACGGCACCATCATCGAGCGCAAGGTCACGCTGGGGCAGGCGGTCGAGCGCGCCACCGACGCCTTCACGATCGCCGATACCTCGCACGTCTGGGTGACGCTGGACCTCTACGAGAAGGACCTGTTCCGGGTGTCGGTCGGCCAGCCGGTCGAGCTGCTCACCGAGTCGCGCCCGGGCGAGACGTTCCGCGGGCGGGTCGGCTTCATCGTCCCGGTGATCGATCCGGCCACCCGCACGGCCAAGGTGCGGCTGGAGTTCCCGAACCCGAACGGCGCCTTGCAGTCGGGCCAGCTGGTGACGGCCCGGATCCGGGGTGAGGCGGGGCGGGTCGGCTCCGAGGTGCTGGCCGTTCCACGCAGCGCCGTCGAGCAGGTCGACGGCAAGACGGTCGTCTTCGTCGAGAACAGCGGCGGCTTCGAGCGCCGTGACGTGCTGACGGGCCGGTCGGGAGGCGAACACGTCGAGATCCGCGAAGGGCTCCACCCCGGGGAGCGCGTCGCCGCCCAGGGGGCGTTCCTCTTGAAGAGCGAGCTTTTGCGATGACGTTCGCACGGCTGGTGGAGATATCGGTCCGCCACCGCGGCCTGGTCCTGGTGACCTGGGGCGCGGTCCTGGCGGCGGCGCTGGCGTCGATCCCGCGGCTGTCGATCGACGCGGTCCCCGACGTCACCAACACGCAGGTCTCGGTGCTGACCAGCGCCCCCGGGCTGTCGCCGCTGGAGGTGGAGAAGTACCTGACGGCGCCGGTGGAGATGGCGATGAACGGCGTCCCCGGCCTGGACGAGATCCGGTCGGTGAGCCGGACGGCTGTGTCGGCCGTCACGATCATCTTCCGCGACGGGACCGACCCCTGGCTGGCGCGTCAGATGGTCAGCGAGCGTCTGAAGACCGCCGAGGCGGCCATCCCGCCGGGCTACGGTCACCCGGAGCTGGGGCCCGTGTCGACGGGGCTGGGCGAGATCTACGAGTTCTATCTGGTCTCGCAGCGGCACACGCCGATGGAGCTGCGCACGCTGCTGGACTGGGACGTCGCGGTGAAGCTGCGGGCGGTGCCGGGCGTGGTCGAGGTGAACGGCATGGGCGGCGAAGCCAAGCAGTACCAGGTGGTGCTCGATCCCAAGCGGCTGGCCGGCTACCGCCTGTCGGTCGGCGACGTGCAGGCGATCCTCGAGCGTAACAACGCGGCGATCGGCGGCGGCTACATCGAGAAGAACCAGGAGGCCTACTCGATCCGGGCCGACGGGCAGTTCCACGGCATCGAGGAGATCGAGAACACCGTGGTGGCCAGCGACGCCGACGGCACGCCGGTGCTGATCAAGAACCTGGGGACGGTGCGCGTCGGGCCGGCGCTGCGCTTCGGCGCCGTGACCAAGCACGGCGAGGGGGAGATCGTGGCCGGCACGGTCATGATGCTGAGCGGCGCCAACTCGCGCGACGTGGTTCACGCCGTGAAGGCGCGGCTGGCCGAGGTCCAGCGCGAGCTGCCGGCCGGCATCGAGATCCGCTCGTACTACGACCGCGCCGAGTTCATCGATCGGATGCTGAAGACGGTCACCACCAACCTGGCCGAAGGGGCGGTGCTGGTCGCGGTTGTGCTGTTCCTCACGCTCGGGAGCGCGCGGGGGGCGCTGCTGGCCGTGCTGGCCATCCCGCTGTCGATGAGCGTCGCGGTGCTGGGGATGGTCCGGCTGGGCGTGACCGGGAACCTGATGTCACTGGGGGCGATCGACTTCGGCTTGCTGGTCGACGGCGCCATCGTGATGCTCGAGGTCGCGCTGGTCGAGATCGCCTCGCGCCGGGCCCGCGCGCGCCCGGACGTCGCGTATCTGGTCGGCAAGTCGATGGGGCGGGCGGCACGGCCGGTCGCGTTCTCGCTGCTCATCATCCTGATGGTCTACCTGCCGTTGATGGCGCTGGAGGGGGTCGAGGGGCGGATGTTCCAGCCGATGGCGATCACCGTCGCGCTGGCGCTGGGCGGCGCGCTGCTGTTCTCGCTGACGGCGTTTCCTGCGCTGGCCGCGACGTTCCTGGGCCGCGTGAAACCCCATGATGGGCATGGCGGCTTCTTCGGCCGGGCCGGGGCCATCTACGGGCGCTGGCTGACGCGGGTGATGGCGCGCCCCTGGCCCTTTCTGGCTGCCATCGGCGGGGCCCTGGCCGGCGCGCTGCTGCTGGGGACGTCGCTGGGGGCCGAGTTCGTCCCCCGCCTGGACGAGGGGGAGCTGTCGCTGGACGTGAAGCGGCTCCCGTCGATCTCGATCACCGAGGCGCAGCGTCTGGGCGTGCAGGTCGAGGACTCGCTGGCGCAGCTTCCGGAGGTTCGCTCGGTGGTGACCCGCACCGGCCGCGCCGAGGTGGCCACCGATCCGGTCGGCCCCGACGAGACCGAGGTGATGGTCAAGCTGCGCCCCAAGGAGGAGTGGACCACCGCGCACGATCTGGACGACCTGGGCGAGGCGATCAAGCAGCAGGTCGAGCGCGAGGTGCCGGCCACCTTCGTCTCCGTGTCGCAGCCGATCGAGGATCGGGTGAATCAGCTGCTGGCGGGCTCGCGCGCCGACGTGGTCATCAAGGTGTTCGGCCAGGACCTGGCGACGTTGAAGCGGACCGCCGATCGCATCGGCCAGGTGGTGCGTGACGTCCCGGGCTGCGGCGACTGGCGGGTGCAGCGGGTGCTGGGGCTGCCGCTTCTGGAGGTGACGCCGGACAGGCAGCGGCTGGCGCGCTACGGCCTGCCCGCCGACCGCGTGATGGAGGTGGTCGAGGCGTCGCGGGTCGGGCGCTTCGCGGGGACGATCTTCGAGGGGCCGCGCCGGTTCGACCTGATGTTGCTGCTGCCGCCGGGCACGCTGACGCCCGAGGGGTTCGGCGACCTGCTGGTGGGAGCGGCGGCCGGGCAGCTGGTGCCGCTGGCCTCGGTCGCGTCGATCCGCGAGACCGAGGGGCCGGCGGTCATCAACCGCGAGTCGCTGCAGCGGCGCGTTCTGGTCGAGGTGAACGTGCGCGGGCGCGATCTGGTCAGCTTCGTCAACGAGGCGCGCGCCCGGGTGGCGGCCCAGGTGCAGGTCCCGCCGGGCGTGAGCCTGGAGTGGGGCGGGCAGTTCGAGAA
This sequence comes from Polyangia bacterium, assembly GCA_035578045.1. GTDB lineage: Bacteria > Myxococcota_A > Polyangia > Fen-1088 > Fen-1088 > JADGRB01. The sequence goes on from DATJWP010000207.1 coordinate 54,734, forward strand.
CTTCAGGCGCGCCAGCCAGCGGCTGGGGATGGTCGCGCCGCTGGCGCTGGTCGTCATCGGCGCGATGCTGTTCCTGATGTTCGGCGACCTGCGGACGGCGGCGGCGGTGTTCGTCAACGTGCCGCTGGCGTTGATGGGGGGCGTCGTGGCGCTCTGGCTGCGCGGCTTGCCCTTCTCAATTCCGGCTGGTGTCGGCTTCATTGCGGTGGCCGGCGTCGCGGTGCTGAACGGCGTCGTGCTGGCCGGCGAGCTCATCCGCAGGCTCGGGGCGTCGGACGGCGAGCTCGAGCTGGAGGTGCGCCGCTCGGGCGCCGCGGTGTTCCGACCGGTGCTGACGACCGCGCTGGTCGCGGCCTTCGGGTTCATCCCGATGGCGTTCTCGACGCACGCGGGCGCGGAGGTGCAGCGGCCGCTGGCGACGGTGGTCATTGGTGGGATCCTGTCGTCCACCGCGCTGGGACTTTTCGTTTTGCCCGTCGCGTTGCGACTGTTGTTACCTGCAGCGGCCTCCAGAAGGTAAAGTGGTGCGAACATTACGCGTGATTTTGGTCAGAAATGAGAGCGGTGGGCGGGGGTGACACGATCGGGGACGTGATAGCTTTCCAAGCCTCGGAGGCCCCCCTTGTCGACGAAGCAATTGATCTCCGTTACCGCGATTTTGTTGCTGGCCGGGTGCGCGTCGCCCAACTCGGGTGACGACGGCACGGGCGGCTCGGCTGCCACCGGCGGCACCACCGGCACCGGCGGCGCCGCCACGGGCGGCAGCGGCACGGGCGGCACGGCCACCGGCGGCCACGGGACCGGCGGCGAGACCGCGACCGGCGGCGTCGTCGGGACCGGCGGCATCGTCGGCACGGGCGGCACCGGCGGCGGCGCGGCCGGCGCTGCGGGCGGCCACGCCGGCGGGACCAGCGGCGGCGGCGGGGTGAAGGGGACGGGCGGGATCGTCGGCTCCGGTGGCTCCAGCAGCACCTCGAATTCCAACTGCGCCAACCTGTCGCTGGCGCCGAGCACGACCGGCGTCGCTCAGCCGTCGGGCGCCGCGGGCGGCTTGAAGGTCCTCGACTGGGCCGGGTTCAAGGGCGCGGTGTCGTTCACGTTCGACGACAACACCCCGTCGCAGCTGCCCGACTACAGCATGCTGAAGGCGACCGGCGCGCACTTCACCTGGTTCGTCGTCGGCAGCTGGATCGGCAGCAACGCGACGACGATCTCCGGGTACAAGAACACCCTCGCCGACGGTCAGGAGCTGGCCAGCCACACCTACTCGCACAACGCGAGCGGCAGCCTGAGCGACCTGATGATGAACCAGACCTACATGATGACGAACTTCGGCGTGAACGCGAACTCGATGGCGGCGCCGAACTGCGATCAGTCGTGGTCGACCGTCGCCCCCAACGTCATGTTCCAGAACCGTGGTCCGTGCGGCAACGGCATCACCACGGTCGGGCCGCGGGACAGCACCAGCGCGTTCCTGCTGCCGGCCTACCTGCCCAACACGGGCGAGTCGGCGTCGTCGATGACCAGCTCCTACCAGAGCGACAAATGGCGCATCTTCGTCATCCACGGCTTCGACAGCCAGAACGGGACGTACCAGCCGGTGCCGATCGCCAACGTGACCTCGGCGATGTCGAGCGCCGTGTCGATGGGCTACTGGACCGAGGGGATCACCAACGTCGGCGCCTACTGGCAGGGGCAGAAGCTGATCCCCACCACGGCCACCACCAGCGCGACCTGGACCCTGCCGGCCAAGTTCCCCAAGAACATGTGCCTGCGCGTCACGACCACCGGCGGCACCGTCACCCAGAAGGGCGCGACGGTTCCCTGGGACGATCACGGCTACTACGAGATCTCGCTCGACGCCGGCGAAGTCACCGTCCAGTAGCTGGAATCATCGGCCGAACATCGCCAGGCCGCGCTCGAGCGACCAGTAGGCGGCGGTCGTTCCCATCGCGTACACGAACGCCCGCATCGACCAGGCCGGACGCCGGTCGATGCGGCTCACCAGCCGACCGACCGCCAGGAACACGGCGATCGCGGCGAGCTGGCCCAGCTCGACGCCCACGTTGAAGAACAGCAACGCCGTCGGCACGTGCTGCTCGGGAAGGCCCGTCTCGAGCAACGCGGAGGCGAAGCCCATTCCGTGCAGCAGGCCGAACGCGAACGTGACCAGCCAGGGGGCGCGGTGGGCCAGCGAGTCGGCCGGGCGCAGGCACTCGGCGCAGGCCAGGACGATCGACAGGGCGATCGTCGTCTCGACGGCCGCTGACGGAAGCTGCAGCCACCCGAGCACGGTCGCCGCCAGCGTCAGGCTGTGCGCAATCGTGAACGCCGTGATCGCCAGCAGAAGATCGCGCCGGCTGCGCACCAGGATGGTGATGGCCAGGACGAACATCAGGTGGTCGAAGCCGGTCAGGATGTGCTCGATGCCGAGGCGGGTGTAGTCGGCGGCGATCGGCCGCAAGAAACGGAGCCCCGCCGAGGCCGGGATGCCGTACACGGTCAGGCTGGGTGATCGCCCGTCGACGATCCGGAGCAGGCGCGAGCCCGACCTCCAGTCGATCAGCACCATGACCCGGGACTCGCCGCCGGCGAGCCAGGGAAAATCGATGGTGCCGACCAGCCCGAGCGGACCGCAGTGGAGCAGGGCGCCCTGCTGCCGGCAGGACTTCGGGTAGCTGGCCGGCTGGCGGAGCTGCCTCAGTGTGCCGGCCAGGGTCTGCCACTGGATCGAGAACGTCCCGTCCTCCACCTCGGTCAGCGTCAGCGTGGCCGCGTCGATCGAATGCCCGTCGGCGCGAGCCGCCAGCAGCAGCACCGCCAGCCCGAGCAGGAGCGCCCGCATCAGCGGGACGGCTCCTCGAACCGATAGCGGTCGGCGATGCGGCGGGTGGCCTGCGCCATGGCCTTCTGCTGCATCTCGCCTTGCCAAGCGGCGAGCAGGCGCGCGTGCAGCAGGTCGGGCGGAGGCAGCCCCCCCTGGATCCCGTCCATCTTGACCAGCAACAGACGATCGCTGGTCTCGAGCTCGTGCCACTGGCCGATCGGCAGCCGGCAGATCTGGCCGGCGACCTCGGGCCCGAACTCCTGCTCGATCCGATCGCGGGTCACGTTGGCGGCCGTGCTGCGCAGCCCCAGCGACGCGGTGGTCGCGCCGGCGCTCAGGCGGCGCTCGTCCTGGGTTCGCTTGTGCGCGGCCTGCGGGTCGCTCTTGGGGAACACCACGAACTGATGCTCGTACATCAGCGGCGCTTCGAACTGGTCCCGGTGCTGCGCCAGGTACTGCTGCAGGTCCGACTCGGTCGGCTCGGCCGGGCGGGTTCGCAGCATCACGCGCTCGCGCATCTTGGCGATGAGGACGCTGCGCACGGTCGGGTCGTCGCGGTCGATCCCTTCCCGCAGCGCCTCCCGGTAGAGCGCCTCGTCGCCTTTCCAGGCGGTCATGCAGGCCTCCGCTTCCGCGCTGGTCAGCGGCCGGTTGAGCTGGTCGCCATAACGCCGCAAGAGATCGGCCTTGAGCGCCGGGGTGATGACGATCGTGCGCGGGTTGCCGGCGACCAGTCGGTGGCCCAGGAGCAGCGCGGCCGCGAGCAGGAAGAAATGGAGGGTCGGTTCCCGCCAGAGCCGCGACACGCGCGCAGTTTACATCAGTGAATCTGCGCGTCGTCGCTGCGTTGCACGAGGGGCGGTGTCCAGGCTCCCTCGAAGAGCGCGGCGCCCGGGGCGTAGAGCCGGAGGATCAAGCTGAACGGCCCGTCTGGAATCGGCAGCCAGTTGGTGAACCGCTCGGACGTCGGCTCGGTGCGTTGCAGGGTGATGGTCAGCGACCCGTCGGGGTCCAGCTCGAGCGGGTCGCGTCCGCTGAGCGCGTAGCGCCGGATCGGGCTGGAGACCAGGAACTGTCCAGCGTCGTAGGCGGTCAACGACCAGAGCACGTCGACGGGCGGCAGCTTGCCGGGCGCGAAGCGAAGCTGGTACGACCGCGCCCCGTCCAGCGGGTGGCCGTCCCCGTCGACCTCGGTGTGCACGTCGACGGAGTCCTCGGGGACGCCCAGCCCCAGCCGCGTCCGGGCGATCGACGCGCGCAGCAGGTAGTCGGTGCGGCAGTTCCCGATCCGCAGATGGACGTCCCAGCCGTTGACGCGCCAGCCCCGCAGGCGCGGGCAGGCCGCGATCATCTGCTGGGCCGACCGGATCGCCTCCGACAGGACCCGGGGGGCGCGCGCGCCCAGCGCCTCCGGGACGAACAGGCAACCCGGGCGCAGGCCGATCCGCGCGATGCGGTCGACGACCTCCAGGTCGCCGGGCGGGGGCGGGTTGGCCGCCATCAGCGCCGCCAGCCGGTTGAAGAAGGTGCGCGCGTCCAGGCGGCCGACCCGCTCGCCGCAGCCGTGCAGCAGCGAAGCGGGCGAGATGCGCGACGACGGCGCCCCCTGCGGGACCGGACGCGCGGTCCCCTGCCAGTCGCTGAGGGCGGTCAGACGGCAGCCGTCCTGCATCCCGTGAACGCTGGGGTAGTCCAGCGCGCCCAGCGTGTGCACGCGGCCGATCGCCCAGACGGTCCTGGTGGGCGCCTGCAACGGCTCCATCTCCAGCGGCAGGTTGCCCGACCAGCCGGGCGGGAGGATCGCGTAGTCCCCCGCGTCCTCGGCGGTCAGCGAGCCGGCCGCCGCGAACACGTTGGTCCAGGCGTCCACGAGTTGCATCAGGTGGTAGCGGCCGGACATTTCAGGGATCGAGAGGACGATCGGCTCGGCGTTCAGATCCAGACAGGCGACCGAGTAGAGCGTATCGGTGGTCGCGTAGGTGAAGTCGCGGCAGGTGTGGTCGGGCAGGCGTCGCTGGTGCGCGAAGTGATTCAGCCGCGCCGGGCCCGGGCTGTCGCTGTCGTCGATGGACATCCGGCGGCTCACGTCCATGAGAACCGCGGGGTAGCCGTAGACGTAGGCGTCGACGGCGATCGCGCGTAGCTCGCTCAACGTGAGGACCTGCGTGGGGCGCGCGCCCAGGAAGTCTCTCGCGGTCATGATGAACCCCCGATCTCAACCTGCGACGGGATCCCGTCGAGTGGGGAGCGCCCCCGACGATTGAGGCGCCGCCGCATCAGCACGCGCCTCAGAACAGCAACCCGATCGACGCGCCGGCTCGCAGCTCGCGCGAGAGGGTGATCAACCCGGGCACCACGCTGCGCCGGTCGATCTGATCGGCGGCGATCTGAAGGGCCAGCGGGCCCGTGAACAGCGGCACGGTGGCGGCGGCGTGAAGGTCGGACCGCTGATCGGACAGCGAGAAGTTGTCGGTGATCTTCGCCTGGAACCGGTCGTCCGCGTTGATCGACCAGAAGGCGCCGAACCGGCCGGCCAGCAGGAGCTCCCATCCCGCCAGGTTGGCCCGCACCGACGCGCGGCCGACCACGCTCTGGGCGTAGTAGTAACCCTGCTGGCGCAGCTCGCTCTTGATGCCGTCGGTGGCGTAGGAGGCCGCCACCTCGGGATAAGCCAGCGACGTGACCATCGCGAACCCGTAGGTGACGTCGGCGGCCAGGCGGAGCGCGAGCCGGCCGCTCCGGTGGACCAGCTCGACGGTCGGGCCGACGATCCCGGCGTTCACCTCGCGGTCCAGCAGGCCGCCCGGCAAGCTGCGGTCGTCGTAGTCGAACGTGCTGCGCAGGCCGAGCATCAGCCCTCGCCCATCGGGCGTTCCCAGCAGGGGACCCGTCTCGTCGAACCGGCGCAGGTAGCGGCCCCACCAGACGGTGTCGGCGTGTATCGACGCGCCCTGCAGGCCGCTTCCGTCGATGAGGCCGCCCAGGTCGAACCCCGTCCAGTCGCCCGGGTGGACGGCGGTGGTGGCCTGACCGGGGCGTCCGTACGCGCGGTGCGAGACGACGTTCGTCCCCAGAGTCAGGGCGAAGAACGCGGTGGTCGGGCCGCCGTCGAAGCTGGCGTAGGTCTCACCCAGCTGCAGCTCCAGCCGGTGGGGCGTCCATCGCGAGAACCCGTAGGCGTCGAAAGGCGGGCGCGCGGCGCTGCGGCAGACCAGGGTGTCGTTCATGGCGGCGATCGGCGCGAAGATCATCGCACCCACGCAGTTGGCCAGGTTGGGGCTCCCCGAGGCGAACAGCCGCCCCAGCCGGTAGGTGGCCTCGCCGAGCACCGCGCCGCCGATGGGGGTGAAGATCATGTCGTTGGTGGACGGCTTCTCGCGGAACTCGACCAGGTACTCCCAAATCGTCGAGCCGATGACGGAGGTCAGGAGCGACGCGGCCGGGGACAGTCCGTTCCCGCGCGCGACTTGATAGTAGATGGCGCCCGCCACCGGGTGGGCCAGGGCGTTGGTGTCGAACAGGTTGTCGTCCAGGACGATGTCGCGGGTGCTGAACAGCTTGGCCTTCCAGTCGTTCCAGGTGAAGTGGAGATCGAAGTCTGTGTGCGACGGCGCGCGCCAGTACCAGGCCGTTCCCAGCCCCAGCACCGTCAGGAGCTCGAAGCCGGTGCGCAGGTAAGGGTGGCGCGGCCGGTGCTCGCTGGGGGGCGCCTCCGGCAGGTCCAGGGGCGGCGCCTCGACAGGCTCGGGCGCCGCCTCGGGCTCCAGCTCGGGCGCGATCGCAAGCGGTGTGATGGTGGTCGGTGGCGGCTTGAAGGGCTCCCCCGCGAGGATCGCCAGAATGATCGCGACCAAGCTCACCACCGCCGCCCCCTCCGTCGAAAATGAGGGCGTGCGCGCCGCTCACAACGCGCCGGTCGCGCTGGCGACGGTGAATCCGCCCCGCTCGTACGGCGACAATTGCGCTCGGCTCAGCTTGCGCGCCTGTGGAGCGTCTCCAAGACTTTGCCCGCTGCCGAGCCGGAACCTCCGGCGCGCGGCGGTGAAGCAAACGGCACATGGCTCGGGACAGCAAGTTCAGTCGCCGCGCGATGCTCAAGTACGGGCTCGGTGTGGGAGCGCTCGCGGCCGGCGCCTCGGCCTGCGATCCCGGTCCCAACCGCTGCTCGGGCGGCGCCCAGCCCGCCGCCGCCCCACCCGCGGGCTCGCCGGCCGCCTTGCTCTCCACCATCGACACGATCGTCGTGGTCATGCTGGAGAACCGCTCGTTCGACCACCTGTTCGGCGCGCTGGGGATGGACGGCAGCTATCCGGGAGCGGCTGACGTCGACGGGTTGACGGGCGCCGAGAACAATCCCGACGGGGCGGGGAGCCCGGTGACGGTCAACGTCGCGCCGGCCGAGGTGTCGACGCTGGACCCCAAGCACGACTGGGGGTCGTCGCACCGCGCCTTCAACCAGGGGCGCAACGATCAGTTCGTGGTGGTCAACGCCGGCTCCAATCAGGCCGAGGTGATGAGCTATCACCTGCGCGAGACGGCGCCATTTCTCTACTCGCTGGCCGACCAGTCGGTGGTCTGCGATCGGTGGTTCTCGTCGGTCATGGGGCCGACCTGGCCCAATCGCTACTACCTGCACGCCGCGACCGCGGCGGGCAACAAGACCAACCTCCCGATGGGCTTCAACCCGCCGCCCACCGTCTGGGATCGGCTGGCGGAGCAGTGCGTGTCGGCCGGCTACTACTACGCCGGCGCCGTCCCCTGGTACAGCATCACGTTCCCGGCCAAGAGCTTCTCGGGCGACGACTCGATCGACCCGAAGCCGGTCGATCGCTTCTTCCAGGACGCGGCGAACGGGGCTCTGCCCAGCTTCTCGATCATCGACCCCGACTTCGGCGTCAACGACGGGCACCCGCCCTATGACTTCTCGCTGGCGGAGGCCTTTCTCGCCAGCATCCACCGCGCGCTGGTCAACAGCGCGCACTGGCCCCGCGCCCTGCTGGTCGTCATGTTCGACGAGCACGGGGGCTACTTCGACCACGTTCCGCCGCCGCAGGTCCCCGACCCCGACCCTGACTTCCGCCAGATCGGCTTTCGGGTGCCGGCGCTGGTCGTCGGGCCAACGGTGCGGGCCGGCGCGGTGGTCTCGACGGTCTACGAGCACGTCTCGGTCCTCTCGACCTTGGCCACCCGGTTCGGGATCAAGACGCTGGGGCCGCGGATGGACGCGGCCGCGGACCTGTCGGACTGCCTCGATCCGCAGCGAGCCGGAGCGCCGGTGTCCGACTTCGTGCTGCCGCCGGCGGTTCAGCTCCCGGCGTCCGTGCTGCGCGAAGCTCATCTGCGGCCGACCAGCCAGCCAGAGATGGCCGCGCTGGCGGCGGCCGGGGGCGTCCCCGCCCGTCACGTGGATCGGCGCGAGCCGGATGTCCGGGTGCGGGCCTGGTTGCGCTGGGCGCAAGAGCTGGAAGCCGTTCGGGTGGTCGGTTGATCGGGCTCGCCGCGGCCTGGCTGGCGGGCGCGCTGCTGGCGACGGCGCCGCCGCCGTCCGACCTGCCGGTCGTCCAGCAGCAGGCGGCGCCCGCCCCGGAGAGCGGCGGCGAGGGCTGGTCGCGGGTCTCCATCGATGTCATCCCGGTGCTGGGGCTGACCAGCAACAGCTGGGGCGGCCTGAGCCAGATCCGCGCCGAGCACCACTTCCGCGCGCCCCTGGTGCTGGGCGTCGAGCTGGCGCCGCTCGCGCTGGCCTCGAGCGGCGAGGGTCTGGGGGCGCTGGCGCAGGCGCGCATCCACGCCGCCTACGCCACGCGCTATCTGGCGCTGGGGCTGGGGCTGGGCGCGCAGCTCCAGCGCTTCGGACGCAACGGCCTGTCGATCGCCCCCACGCTGCGCCTGGGGCGCCTGGATGGGCTGGAGCTGGAGCTGGAGTACGCCTACAACGTGGCGCCGAATCAGTTCACGGGCCGGCGCACGGTGGGGTTTTCCGACGTGCTCGCGACCGGGCGCGTGCCGCTGGCCAGCCGGCTGGCGTTGCAGGTCCAGGCGGGGCTGAACCTGCAGGCCTGGATCTTCACGACGTTCGGGTTGCGGCAGCGGCTGGTGGGCGACGGTGGGCCGGGCAGCTGGTACGTCTCCGCCGGGTTCGGCGTGGCCTGGATCGAGGATCGATCGGCCTGCGATCAACCGGATGTCTCCTGCGGGAGCACCGCGATGTCGTTCGGTCCGACCATCGGATTCGGGCTGGAGCACCGGTTTTGAATCGGCGTTGAACGTCCTGTAGTCCGTCCATGCAAACTGGCCGGGCGCCCCCGCGAGCCTGCCGGTCGAGCCCACGTTCTGGGGCATGGAAGTAACGTGCAGGCAGAAGGTGTTCCTGTCCGGTGTCGTTGCGACGACGATCCTGTTCGGTCGTGCGGCGGCGGCGGCTCCGGCGGCGGACGAGGAAGCCCCGGTGGTGTCACGAACCATCGAGCCCGTCGAGCCGCCGCCGCTGGTGCCACCGGAGGCGCTGCGCCTGGACCAAGGGACGGCCTACATGGTGGGCCGCCACACACTGAAGCTCGGCCTGCTGGCCTTCGAGTTCGGCATCACGGAGAAGCTGTCAGTCGGCACGGATCCGCCGTCCTGGGCGGTGCGCGCCATCGGCAAGATCTGGATCCCCAACCTGCACGTGAAGTATCAGTTCTGGGACCGCGGGCGCCTGGCCATCGCCGGCCACGTCGGCGGTTATGTCGCCGACATCTCGAGCGGAGACAACTCCGGCGTGGTCTTCGAGGTGCCGTTCTCCGCGCTGGCGTCGGTGATCTGCACCCGCCACTTGATCCTGCACGGCGACGTGACGTACGTGTTCGCTCGCGCAGTGGGGAATGGCGACCTCACGCGGGCGACCGTCCACGGCGCGGCGGCCGTCCGCGCCCTGCAGACCGGGCTGATGGCGCAGATTCCGCTCACCCGGGTCTTCTCGCTGCTGGCCCTGGGCCGCGTGCAGGTCTACACGGGCGACATCGGCTTCTCCGCCAACACGCAGATCGACTCTTACACCAGCGCCACCTTGAACGGGACCATGGTTCCCGCCGTCCAGCACCCCTGGCAGGTGGTGGCGGGCGGGACCTTTCTCTGGAAGCACTTCTACCTGACGGCGGGGGCCGGCTACGGGAACTTCTTCGTGCCCGGTCTCGAGGTCGCGGTGCCCAAGCGGAGCGTCGTTCCGTTCCTGAACCTGGCGGTGGTGCTGTGAGGTGGCCGGAGTGGAAGTGGCGCGCCGCCTTGCTGGCCGGGGGCTGGCTCATCGGGGCGGCCGCCTGCGGCCCCGGCAAAGTCGCGCTGCCGTCGCCGCCGCTGGGGACGGACGTCGCGGCGGTGAACGCCAGCTACCAGATGCCGACCGCGGTCCTGGACACCAGCCAGATCGACCAGACCTACATGACCGTGAAGGCCAGGCTCGACCAGCTGCCCGTCGACTGGCTGCCGCCGCTGGTGGCGGACGTGCTGAACGCGCTCCAGAAGCGCTTGCAGGCGTCCGGTCTGCCGGATTCGCCCGCCATGAAGGACATCCCGTCCGGGGCCAAGGTCACGTCGGTGCTCGAGGTGAAACGGATCTGCAACGGCTGGAACGGATCGTCGACCCCCGACGAGGCGGCCGACGGATCCATCACGGCGACGGCGCTGGTCGAGGAGGGCGTCCTGCAGCCGGTGGCCTGGGCCACCGCCCAGCAGTGCCAGGAGCAGGTGATGCCGAGCTCGGCGTCGTCGGCCCTCAACCAGGCCCTGACCGTGAACGGCTCGCTGGACGGGTCGCTCGAGTTCTACCTGCTGGGCCAGCTCCCCGACGCCACCAATGGAGCCGACGCCCTGGTGGCGTTCGCCGGCACGGCGAGCGTGGGCGGTCAGACCGGATCGGCGTCGTTCGACATGCAGCTCTCGGACGACTTCGTGAAGTTCAAGGTGTCGACCGACAGCGCCGGCGACTACGTGGTCGTGACCCTGATGGGCGCGACGCTGCAGATCGACGGCGCCAACGCCGGCTTCTCCTGCGACATCGGCAGCGCGACCTGCGCGCAGAACCGCTGACGGCCACCAACAAAAAACGGCGCGTTGACTCCACCGGACAGCCCAGCGGAGTCAACGCGCCCGAGGATCGTTGCGTGATTCGGTCAGAAGGCGACGCCGACGTTCCCGCCGACGCCCCAGTGATTGAGCGCGCCGGGCACGCCGGGCAGGATGTTGTTGTAGTAGGTCTGCGTCCAGGAGCCGCGCACGTCCAGCATCAGAGCGTGGGTGGCGAAGGCCAGCCCGCCGCCCACCGGGACGGTCATGATGTCGTCAACCGACGTGTAGTCGGCCAGGACCGTCGAGTTGTAGTGGGAGACCGAGTAGTGCGACCACCCGACGCCGGCGAACCCGAACGGCTCGATCAGCGTCATACCGCGGATGATCGGGACGTTGAGCCGCACCACCCCCTCCGCGCCGTTCGAGGTCAGGTACGACGTGCTCGACAGGCCCAGGGGCGTCAGCTGCTGGGTCGAGCCGACGTAGGCCAGCTCGGCGCCGACCACCGACTTCAGCCCCAGGATGAAGCGCGCGTCCCACGAGCCGCCAGCGTTGGTCGTGTTCCTCAGCTGGCTGTTCGTGAAGTCCGTGTAGCCACCCCCGACGATCAGGCCGAAGCCGACCGGCGACAGGTAGCTGCGCCCCTGCTCGGCCGGGTAGACGTCGGTGTACGGCTGGGCCGGCGGCAGCGGCGCCGGAACCACCGGCGGCGGTGGCGGCGGCGTGGCCTCCTCGGGAGCGGCGGCCATCGGCTCGGGCTCGGCCGGAGCCGGCGGCGGCGTCTCGGCCGGAGCCGGCGTCGCCTCGGCGGTCGGCGCCGCCGTCGGCGCCGGCGAGCACCCGATGAACGTCACCGTGCGCCCCTCGGCCGGCAGCGCCTGGCTCGTCTCCCCCTGCGCCGCCGTCATGATGCGGCTGCCGTCGATGCCGTGCTGAAGGAGATAGTCCTTCACGGCATCCGCCCGTTTCCCGCTCAACGTGACGTTGGAGGCGGCGTTGCCGCTGATGTCAGCGTGCCCCGCCAGCTTCACCGTCCGCTTCTCGTCGTTGCCCAGCCACGTCGCCACACCGTCCAGCGCCCCCTTGGCGTTCGTGTCGAGGTCGTAAGACCCCGACGCGAAGCTCACGGTGATGCCGATGTTCCGACAAACGGGTTGGCTCTCCGTCGAGCTCGTCCCCGCGCTCTCGCCGGGAGCGGCCCACGCGGTGTACTCGTGGAACGTTCCGACGGAGAAAGCCACCAACCCTCCCATGATCCAACCAGTTGTCGTGAAAGTCATCGCTATTTCTCCTCCTCCTTTTCGAGAATCTGCGGACGGAAGCTGCAGAGGCCCGTCAGCCGAACCCTGGATCCTGCTTCGCGGACGTCCGGGTCAGGCCGGCGAGGACTGCTGCCCCGCCGTCGGGACGGCCTCTTCACGGACGCGGCGGCGCGTGCGCACCGACGTCGTGAGGGCGCGGTAAACCAGCCCGCCCAGCGTTCCCCCCAGCGTCGGCATCAGCCAGAAGAACCAGAGCTGCCGCGCGGCCCAGCCGCGCTCGAACAGGGCGACCCCCGTGCTGCGCGCCGGGTTGACGGACGTGTTCGTCACGGGAATCGAGATGAGATGGATCAAGGTCAGCGCAAAGCCGATGGCCAGCGGCCCCATGTCGCGCAGGCCGGTCTTCGGGTCGGTCACGCCACAGATCACGATCAGGAAACCTGCGGTCAGAACGATCTCGCAGACCGCGGCGGAGCCCATCGCGTAGTGGCCGGGTGAGTGCGCGCCGAACCCGTTGCAGGCGAAGCCGGCCTGCAGGTCGAAGGCGGGCGAGCCGCTGGCGATGGCGTAGAGCACCCCGGCCCCCGCGATCGCGCCGGCCACCTGGGCCATCAGGTAGACCGGCAGATCGCGGCCGGGGAAGCGGCCGGCCGCCCACAGCCCGACCGAGACCGCCGGGTTGAAATGACCGCCCGAGATGGCGCCCACCGCGTAGGCCGCGGTCATCACCGTCAGGCCGAACGCCAGCGCCACGCCCAGGAATCCCACGCCGGTGGCGGGAAACGTGGCGGCCAGGACCGCCGTCCCGCAGCCGCCCAGAACCAACCAGAGAGTGCCGAAGAACTCCGCCGCCGCCAATCTCCCCGTCCTCATGTCTGCTCCTCTCCGTTGCTGCTGATCGGCAGACTCCGCCGCGCGGCGGCTCCCGGTTCGGAGGGTGGAGCCGCCGCGCGGATACCGGAGCCCGTCGCTACTTGGCCGCCGGCCGGATCGAGGCCGCCATGGCCTGCTTGTACGTCAGTTGAACGACCTGGCCGGGCTTGAGGGTCGCGAGCATCTGCTGCAGCCGGGGGTCCTCGACATGCACCGTCCGGATGCCGCGCTGGCCTTTGAACGTCACCATGTTCCGGGCCGCATCGACCGACAGGATCTCGGCCGAGGCCGTGATCTCCCGGCCCACCGAGGCGCCGCCGGCGCCGGCGGTCGAGCGCGACTCGCGCTCGGTCCTGGTGGGCGTCGAACCGGGCGGCAGCATCGAGACCGCCAGCCCCTGGTAGTAGTCGACGTCGACGCGGTCGCCGACCTTCAGCTTGTCGAACATCTTCAGGTCGGGCGGGACGTCGACCGCGGTGGTCTCTCCCTGCTCGTTTTGCAGCATGACGACGCGGTCCTTCTTGTCGATCGCCGCGACCGTGGCGGTCTCGCGGGTGACGCGGGCCGAGCCGTTGCTGGTGTGGACCTCGGAAGAGGTCTCCGCGCGCGCGGCGAGACCGGCACCAAACGTTGCGCACCCCGCCGCGGCGACGTAAACGAAGATCTGAGCGCGAATCCGACGCATGGAGCACCTCCGCTTCCAGAACGTAAAGCCCGCGTCGGAGGCGGGCAGCTGGGGTGAAGGATGAAGCGCGGCAGGCGGCGGCTGCCCAGGCTGTCCGATCGCCTGCAATGAGGAAAAGGTTGCATGAGGGGACAGCCGGCGACCGGCAATCTCATCCGCCGCCTCATTGTCAGCAGCCTCCTGGATGAACAGATCGGCCGATCGTGGATACGTCGTCTCTGTCTTCCATCACCGACGTTCGACCGGTCGCGGTTGTCGGTCCAGAGCCGGTCCGCGCCGAGTCCAGCCTGCGCATCCTGGTCGTCGAGGACGATCCCAACGTCCGGGACATGCTGTCGTTGCTGCTCGGGACGCGCTGGACCGTACGGACGGCGCCCGACGCGGCGGCTGCGCTGGCCCTGGTCAAGCAGGCGCCGCCCGATCTGGTGATCAGCGACGTTCGGATGCCTCAGATCGACGGCATCACGTTGCTGCGGCGCCTGCGGGACGAGCCAGGGACCCGCGACGTGCCCGTGATCCTGGTGTCGGGACGGGCCGGCGAGCAGGAGACCATCGCGGGGCTGGAGGCCGGGGCCGACGACTTTCTGGTCAAGCCCTTCTCGGCGCGCGAGCTGCTGGTCCGGGTGCAGACCCGTCTGGAAGTCACGGCCATGCGGCGCCGGAACGCTCAGCAGGAGGCGGCGCTGGACATCATGCGCCGGCACACCGGCTGGACGGAGCGGCTGCTGGACTCCCTGCCGGTGCCGCTGCTGCTGCTCGAGCCGGGAGACGCCCAGATCCTGTTTGCGAACCGGGCGACCATCGCGATGTTCGGATCGCGGCTGACCCGCGGCCGGCCGTTGCACGAGTTCGTGAAGTTTCGGCTTCCCGACGACGAAGGGGGCGGCGTCATGCCAGCAGGTGACCTGGCGCCGTCGTCGTCGGGGGCTCGATTGCAGGGGCGGCGGCTGGTCTGTGACACGGCGGAGGGGACCGTCTGGTTGATGGCTGACTCGGACCTGGTGCCCCAGATCCACGACCACCGGCCCGTGGCGGTGCTGACCCTGCGGGACATCACCCGGCTGGTGCGCCACGAGGAAGAGCTGCGGCGCACGGTGCACCTGCGCGAGGAGTTCCTGTCGATCGCCTCGCACGAGCTGCGGACGCCGATCACGACGCTGGGCCTGCAGACCGAGGTGTTGCTGCGGGGGCATGGCCAGCAGGCGGTGAAGGACGACCTGCGCCGGAAGCTGACCGTGATCCGCAACCAGGTGCTGCGGCTGGACCAGCTGGTCAGCGTGCTCCTGGACGTGTCGCGGTTGATGGCCGGCCGGCTGGTGCTCACGCCCGAGAACGTCGACCTGGTGAGCGTGGTCAACGATTCGGTCGACCTGGTCCACGACGCCGCCGAGCAGGCCGGGTGCGCGATCGTCGTGCGGGGCGCCACGTCGATTCCGGGCCGCTGGGACAAGCTGCGGCTGGGGCAGGTGGTGACGAATCTGCTGTCGAACGCCATCAAGTTCGGACACGGGCACCCCATCGAGGTCGACGTCCAGCCGGCGGGGGAGCGCGCCCGCCTGATCGTGAGCGACCACGGCGTCGGCATCGCCGTCGAGGCGCAGGAGCGCATCTTCAAGCGCTTCGAGCGGGCCTCGTCCGAGCGCCACTTCCCCGGGTTGGGGCTGGGGCTATGGATCACCAAGGAGATCGTCGAGGCCTGCCGCGGGACGATCCTGGTCGCCAGCCGGCCCGGGGAGGGCGCCTGCTTCACCGTCGAGCTTCCGCGGGAGACATGAGCCAGACGGAATACATCCTGCTGGTCGACGACGATCCCGACCTCCGCCAGTGTCTGGTCGACATCCTGGAGGACGAGGGGTTCGTGACCCAGACCGCCGGAACGGGCCGCGAGGCCCTGGCCCTGCTGCAATCGCCGCATCTGCCCAGCCTGATCCTGCTGGACCTCATGATGCCCGAGCTCAACGGGTGGCAGTTCTACGAGCGCCAGCAGTCGGACCCCCGGCTGGCGCCCATCCCCGTGCTGGTGGTGACGGCGAACCGCGGCACGTCGGCCGGCATCCCCCCAGGCTCGGACGTCCTGTGGAAGCCCTTCTCCGCCGAGAGCGTGCTCAACAAGGTCCACGGCCTGATCGCGCCCACCAGCGGCCCGGCCCCACCCCACTGAGGGGGGCCTCGCGAGGGCGTCGCCCGAAGAGGGGTTCAACGTAATCAGACGCACCGTTCAGCGGCGCGACTGGGACCTCACCACAGAGAAGATGACGGGTTGAGCCGACGCGGTATCTGCGCCTCTCCCCGCGAAGGCGGGGAGAGGTGGCCAAGCCGAAGGCTTGGCCGGAGAGGGGCCGGCCGCGCGAAAGCCGGATCCCCTCTCCTTTGTCCTCGCCCCGAGGGCGAGGACGACCGGCTTCAGCCCGCCGACGGGTACCCCCGTTCACCGATCGATCGAAGCCACTGTGGCGAAGCACTAGACGGCCGCGAGCAGCGTCTCGACGGTCTGGGTCAGCTTCTTCGCGTCGACGGGCTTCGACAAGAAGTGCACGTCGGGGCGGTCCGGGGCCCGGCGGGCCGTGGCGGCGAAGGCCGAGAGAAACAGCACCTTCAGGGCGGGCCAGGAGCGGCGCAGGCCGTCCGCCACCTCCAGGCCGCTGGCGTCGGGCAGGACGAAGTCGGTGATCAGCAGGTCGGGCGGGTTCGGCAGGGACGCGGCGGCGGCCTCGGCGGCCGCGCCGTCGGCGAAGGCGTGGACCTCGTAGCCCACCGAGGTCAGCTCGCTGTGCAGGAAGGCGCGCACCGCGTGCTCGTCCTCGATGATCACCACGCAGGCCGGCGCCCGCGGGCGCGTGGCCGATCGGGCGACGCCGTTCGCGGGCGACTCGGCGCAGGCCAGCGGAGGATCGGCCGGCAGATCGGTTGGAATGCAGGGCGGCAGGTAGATGCGCATCTCCGTGCCCGCGCCGGGGGAGGACTTGACCTCCAGGTACCCGCCATGTCCGTGGATGATCCCGTAGGCGACCGAAAGGCCCAGGCCGCTCCCCTTGCCGGCCGGCTTGGTCGTGAAGAAGGGCTCGAAGGCCCGGTCGATGACGGCGTCGCTCATCCCCAGGCCGGTGTCGCCGATCCGGATGAGGACGTACCGCCCGGGGCGGAGCTCGGTCCCCTGGAAGCGGCGTGACTGATCGAGCGTGAAGTTCTGGGCCGAGATCAGCAGCGTTCCGCCGTTGGGCATGGCGTCGCGCGCGTTCACGGCCAGGTTCAGCAGCACTTGTTCGAGCTGCCCGGGATCGATGCGGACCGGCCAGAGGGGGGCCGAGTTGTCGACCAGGACGGTCACGTCGGCCCCGATGGCCGGGCGGACCAGCGCGGCGGCCCGCCCGATCACCACCCCGACGTCGATCGGTGCCGCCGCGGCCGATTGAGGGCGGCCAAAGGCCAGCAACTGCCGGATCAGCTGCGCCGCGCTGTCGCCGGCCCGCTCGATCACCTCCAGGGCCTGGGCCGCCGGCGAGCCGGAGGGGACGGCGGTCTTGGCCATCGCGGCGCTCCCCATCACCGCCACCAGCACGTTGTTGAAGTCGTGGGCGATGGCGGCGGCCATGCGGCCGATCGATTCCAGCCGGCGGGCGTGCGCCAGCCGATCGGCCAGCATGGCGTTCTCCTTCTCGGCGCGCAGCATGTCGGTCACGTCGCGCGCCTCGGCGATCAGGTACTCGACGTCGCCCTCGTCGTTGGCCACGGCGGTCAGCGAGAAGTCGAAGTACCGCGTGCGCGAGTCGCAGCGCAGGTGGGTCGCCTCGAACCGCATGAGCTCGCCGCGGGTCATCGCGTGCAGGGCCGCGCGCAGGTCCGTCCGCGCCGTCGGCGAATGGGCCCACCACGGCGCCTCCCAGAGCGGGCGCCCCTGCACCGAGTCGCGGGTGACGCCGCCGAACGACAGCGCGGTCTCGTTCACCTCCAGGACCGTCCCGTCCGGCGCCAGCAGAGCGATGAGCTCGAAGGTGTGGTCGAAGACGGCCTGGAAGCGGCGGTCCGAGGCCCGCTTCCGGGCGGTGACGTCGCGAAGCACCGCCGCGATGCCCAGCGGGCGGCCGCGCCAGTCACGCACCGGCGCCCCGAGCAGATCCAGCCATTGCAGCGATGACCGGTTCGACCCGTGGCGGATCTTGCCCGAGGTCGGATCGACGGTGATCTCGTCGTGCAGGCGGCGGCCGGTGCAGACCTCGACCAGCGGCGGCCACTCGGCGAACACCGCGGCGGCCGAGGCGCCCAGCAGGGTGGCGCTGGGGATCCGGAGGATCCGTTCCAGGGCGGGGTTCAGATCGACGATCCGGCCACTCGTGTCGCAGATGGCCACGCCGTCGGCCAGCCCGTCGACCACCGCCTCCAGCGCCAGGGGCGGCAGGTCGAACGCGTGCCGGCGGAACAGGCCGACCGCCACGACCAGGTCGGCCAGGCCGAAGACGATCGGCGTGGTGTCACGCTGGTAGAACCAGCGCAGGCCCAGCACCAGGCTGAGCATCCCCAGGACGGGGGGGAGCGCCAGCCCGATCATGACCACCGTCATGTCGCGCAGCTCGTGCAGGCGCGCGCGCGCCAGCCGGGTCAGCACCATGCCGCCGGCCGCCAGCGCCAGGACGCCGCCGTATGCCATCAAGGCGATCTCCGCCCAGCCGAACGTGTACTCGAGGCTGCTGGGCGGCGGCGTGATGCGGACCCAGGCCTCGGGATGCAGCCGGTGGTGGAACGGCTCGCCCAGCAGCATGAGGACCAGCGGGAGCGGCGCCAGCAAGAACCAGCCCCAGGTCTCCAGGCGGAAACCGCGGCCGACGTATTCGCTGGCGAACCAGAGTCCCGCGCCGATCATCGCCAGGCCGGCCAGCCACTCGGCGCCCGAGATGAACAGCTTGATGTCGAGCGACGTCGTCGACAAGGTGGCGATCGCCAGCGCCGTCCAGGCCGCGTGACAGAGGGGCAGGGCCACGAACGAGCGCGCGGCCGGCGTCTTGGAGCGGCGGCGCCACGCAAAGAACGCCGTCGCCAGCGACACCGCGAATGAGGCGAGCAGCGGGAGCTGCCACACCCTCATCGCGCCTTCCGCCCCAGCCAAGAACGAGAGCGGCGCATGCAATGAGAGTGACGGTTCCGACGGAGAGCCACAACGAGCGACCAGACGAATCAGCGCCCGTCGCATTGCGACCGTCGACGGGCTCGCCAACTTGTGCGGGCGGGAGAGCGGATGTGGGGTGTGCAACCGCCCCGCGCGTGAGGCACCAACGCATTTCCAGGCTCCGCCGTTGGAGTCGGGGCCGGCGGTGATCATTGTGGCGTCGAACAGCGGCGAGGTTCGACATGACCCAGAGACGGTTCGCGATTCTGCTTGGCGTGCTGGCTTCTCCGTGGGGATGGCGCGCGGACGTCGAGGCAAAGTCGGCGCCGAAGGTCGACCCGGCCGCGGTGGCCGCGCTCGACAAGATGGGGGCGTTTCTTCGTGCCCAGCGCGCCTTCACCGTGGCCGCCGAGGTGACGACCGACGACGTCCTGCCCAGCGGTCAGAAGGTGAAGTACCAGGGGCTGGCCGAGCTGAAGGTGCGCCGCCCCGACCGCATGCGCGCCGAGATCAACGGTGATCGGCGCAAGCAGACGATGTTCTACGACGGCAGCTCGTTCACCGTTCACGATCTGGACACCAACTACTACGCCAGCTTCAGCGCGCCCCCGACGTTGAAGGAGCTGGCCGAGGTCGCCGAGAACCGCTACGGCATCGACCTGCCGCTTGCCGATCTGTTTACCTGGGGTTCCAACCAGAACGACGCGATGTTGAAGTCGGCCGTGGACCTGGGCCCCAGCACAGTGAAAGGGACGCCATGCAGACACTACGCCTTCCGTCAGAACGATGTCGATTGGCAGGTCTGGATCCAGGACGGCGACGCGCCCTTGCCGCGGCGTCTGGTCATCACCACCTCCGGCGAGCGTACCGCGCCGGAGCACGACGTCGTCATGAGCTGGAACCTGTCGGCCGAGTTCCCCGACAAGGTGTTCGCCTTCACGCCGCCGCCTGGCTCTGCCAAGATCGAGTTCACGCCGGTGCCGGCGCTGGCAGGCTCCCCCAAGCCGAACCCGGGCATGACCGCGCCCGCCGTGACGCCATGAAGACCGCCGGATCGCGGAAGGCCCGCTGGGCATTCTGGTTGCTGCTGGCGCTGGCCGGCGCGCTCTCGATCGCCAGCCCCGCGCGGGCGGCGGTGGTCGTCCGTACGGCTGTCGCTTACCGACCGGTCTACCACCCAGTGGCCCGAACGGCGGCCGTGGTCGGAACCGCGGCGGTCACGGCGGCGGTGGTGGGCAGCGTGGTTCATTCGCTGCCGCCCGCTTGCTCGGCCGTGGTGGTCGGCGGCGTCGCCTACCAGCAGTGCGGCAGCGCCTGGTACCGTCCCCAGTACGCCGGCACCACGGTGAACTACGTGGTCGTGAACCCGCCCCGCTGAGCGCTCAACGCCAGGACGCCCTTCCTGATCGTGCCTTGCAGCACGAAGCACGGGGTCGAAGCGGCTGGCTTGAGCCCCGGCCTTTCGGATACGACGTCCGGACCGGTCCGGCCCCCACCCGACGAGCCCACCGCTCGTCGGCCTCCCCGCTTCGCGGAGAGGCTCGGAGCGAGCTCGCCCCTGGCGGCAATGCCGTTCAGTTAAGGCGCCCCAATCTTCGGATCGACTGGGTCAAGCGCCCGCCCGTTCACGCAGGGGCTCCTTCCCCGTCTCCATTCGAAAGCATGGAGAGGGTCGGGGAGAGGTCCGGACCCCACCCGCCGAGCCTGCGGCTGGGCGGCCTCGCCCGCATTCGCGGGAGAGGCGCAGAGAGCGCCCGATCGGCGCGTCCTGGCGCCTTGACTGATCGGCATTTGCCCCTAGCGGGCGGCGGTGCGGGCGACGACGGGCTCGGCGGCCGCCTTGCGGGCCGGGCGTGCCTTCCAGCGGCGCGGCTGCTCCTCGTGCGCGCGCTCCTGGACCGGCTGCTGCCGCTGCAGGAACACGCGGAACGTCGACCCCTGCCCGGGCCGGCTGCGCACCGAGACCCGGCCGCCGTGCGCCTGGGCCAGCTCGCGGACCAGCCAGAGCCCCAGTCCCAGGCCGCCGCCGCGCGCGCGCGGCGCGCAGACGTGCCGGTCGAAGATCCGCTTGCGGTCCTTGGCCGGCACGCCGATGCCCTCGTCCTTGACCAGGATCCAGGCTCCGCCGTCGGAGGCCAGCACCCGTACGGCGATGGGCTTGCCGTCGCCGAACTTGACCGCGTTGGAGACCAGGTTGCGAACGATCTGGTCGACGGCGGCGACGTCCCAGAGGCCGCTGAGCTCGCCCCGGATCTCGACGTGGACGCCGGGCTCGTGGGTGCCCGGCGCGGTCATCCCTCGGACCACGCCGGCCACGACGGTGCCCAGGTCTGCCTGGGACGACCGCAGCTTGGGGCGCCCGTACTTCTCGAGCTCGAGCACCCGGTCGACCAGCTCGCGCAGGCTCTCGACCTGGCCGCGGGCCACGGCCAGGGCTTCCCGGGCGGGGGCGTGGGGATCGACGGCGCACTGGGCGTCCGCGATCTCGATGTACCAGAGCGCCGTGGCCAACGGGCTGGCCAGCTCGTGGTACACGAGCGAGGTCATCTCGTTGGGCAACGGCCGAATGGGTCGCGCCGAGCTCAGCATTGGGCAGCCTCCGTCGCTTCGGTTTCGATCGGCGCATGAATGGCAGAGATGTCGCGCGTGCGTCCGGCGTGCACCATCCCCAGGCTGCTGGCCAGACGAACCAGCTCCGCGCTGGTCCGTAGGCCCAGCTTCCGATGAATTCGATACAGGTGTGTGTCGACCGTCTTTCGGGAGATGCACAGCTCGCGTGCAATCTCGCGCGTGAGCAGGCACTCGGCGGCAAGGCGGAAGACCTCCCGCTCGCGCGTCGAGAGCACGCCCAGGATGTCCTGGGGCACCTCGCGGCGGTTCTGGTGGACCTGCAGCCGCTCGGCGACCTTGGGCGCGATGTAGCGCTCGCCGCGCGCCAGCGTGCGCAGCGCGGTCAGGAACGCCGTCGCGTCGTCGGTCTTGAGCGCGTAGCCCGAGACGCCGGCCGCCATCGCGTCGAGCACGTCCGAGAGCTGGTCGTAGACGGTCAGGATGAGCACCCGCGAATGAGGGGCACGCCTGAGGACCTCCCGGGTGGCAACGATGCCGTCCATCCCCGGAAGCGCGACGTCCATCACGACGATGTCGGGCTGCTGGGCATCGATGGCCTGGAAAGCGTCGCGCGCCCGGCCCCATTCCCCCAACACCTGAAACTCCGGGGCACCCGCCAGGGCATGGCGAAGGCCGGCCCGGAACAACGGGTGGTCATCGATCAGCATCACCTTCATCGGTGCGCTCCTCGTTCGGGTGGCATGTCGATCGAACGATAGCCACGCGTGAGAAGCTTCCATCGTCCCGTTGCGCGAATCCTGCCGCGCAAGTTTGGAATCCGACGGTTTCGTACAGACTCCGAACGTCGCTCTTCCCCACTCCTCATCATCACCAGCCCGACGCACCATCCTCGCCCCTTTCTTCCGGCCGCTCTTCCCCTCAGAGTGGTCGATCTTGACGTTGCCGACTTGTACGCCGTCCGCAGACAGTTGTCCAGCAGGAACAATAGAGCAGAGAACGTTTCGAATTCATCGACGGTGTGGACGCTTTGTAATCGGCGGCCGGAAAGCCGGTTGCGCGCGCGCTGCGCGCACGAATCGGTCTAGCGGCGCGACGCGCGTTCAGGCATGAAGGCGAGGCGAGGAGGTGACGGTGGCCATGCAAGGAGTCGAGCGAGTCTTCGAGCGTGAGGTGGTTCCGGAGTACACGGATCTGATTGCATCGGTTGGCAAACATTTCTTGATGACCGAGCTGGAACCGATGCTGGAGGCGATCGCGCGCGCGGCGTTGCCGCTGCTGGGCGACCTTCTGGTGCTCGATGCGGAAGAGGGTGGGGTGTCGAGGCGCCTGTTCGAGTTCCGGCGTGACTCGCGCACCTGGATTGAAGGGCCCCATCGCCTCGGGTCGATCTCGCATCCCGAGATTTGTACGGACGGCCACTGCTCGCGCCTCAGCGTTCCGGTGTTTGGCAAATCGCTCCGGATCGGGACGTTGAGCCTGGGCAGCCGCCAGCCGATCTACGGCTGCGCCGAAATGAACGTGCTCGAAGAGATCGCCGTCAGCCTTGGCCTCGCCATCGAAAACATCTGGACCCACGACGCCCTGGTCGAGGCGGTGGACGCGCGCGATCGGTTGATCTCGATCGCTGCACACGAGTTGCGGGGCTCGACCTGCTCCTTGCGAATCTGCACGCAGGCGTTGCGTTCTGCGGCGACGCCGTTGCCGGCCAAAGGAGCTCGGCTGGTCCGCATCGTCGAACGCGAGGAACGCAGGCTGTCCCACATGATCGACGAGCTGTTCGACCTGGGTCGAATCGAGTCGGGGCAGGTCGAGCTCAAGGTCGAGAGCGTCGATTTATGCGAAGTGGTTCGGGAGGTCGTTGCGCGCCTGACCGACCAGGACCCGGGCGTGCTGGGGCGAATCGAGCTGGACCTCCCCGCCGAGGCCAAAGGTCAATGGGATCGGTTTCGCGTTGACCAAATCGTCAGGAACCTGTTGACGAACGCGTTGAAGTTCGGCGGCGACCAGCCCATCAGGGTCCGGATCAAGACCGAAACGGGCCGCGGCAAGGTGTCGCTGGAGGTCGTCGATCGCGGGCCGGGCATCGATCCCGCCATCCAGGCGGTCATCTTCGAGCCGTTCAAGCGCGATCGAAGCGTGGGCCGGGACGGCCTGGGCCTGGGGCTCTACATCGTCCAGAACGTGGTCCACGCGCTGGGGGGCGAGATCCGGGTGGCCAGCACGCTCGGTTGCGGGGCCACGTTCAGCGTCGATCTGCCCGCCCGCCTGCTGGTGGGCTGAGGGGCGGCCCGGGGGGTGGCGCGGCGCCGGGTGCCCGGGCACCCGGCGCTGCCAGCAACGGTCAGACCTCGGAGGCGGGTTCAGGGGAAGGGGTGCGACCGTCGTCGACCATTCCCAGGTTCGCGGCCAGCCGCACCAGCTCGGCGAGGCTCCTGAGCGCCAGCTTGTGCGTGATCCGGTAAAGGTGCGTGTCGACCGTCTTGCGCGCGATGCACAGCTCGGCGGCGATCTCCTTGGCCTTCATGCATCGGGCGGCCAGGCGGAAGACCTCCCGCTCGCGCGGTGAGAGGACGCCCAGGACGTCGGTCGGTTGCGTGCGCCTTCCCAGGACGACCTGAATGCGGTCGCCGATGCCGGGTGAGAGGTACCTTTCTCCGGCATGGACGCGCAGGAGGGCGTCGAGCAACGCCTCCGGTCGCTCCGTCTTGAGCACGAAGCCAGACGCGCCGGCATCCAGCGCGTCGACCACATTGTTTATGTCGGCGTGAGCCGTCATGATGAGGACCCTCGAATCGGGGGCCCGACGCTGGATTTCACGGGTCGCCAAGACCCCGTCCATCCCTGGTAAACCGATGTCCATCAGGAAGACGTCCGGACGAACGGTGTCCGCCAGCTTCAGGGCTTCTCGTGCGGTGCTCGCCTCCGCAACGATTTCGACCCGTGAGCTTGCTGACACAATCTGCCGCACGCCAACCCGGAAAAGTGCGTGATCATCAACAACCGCCAGTCTCATGGCGAGTCACTATATCGAGCGCCGCGTTAGATTGGGTGAGGATACACACAGAGCGGCACGAATCAGCCGACGGATTAGCCCCCGCAACGCGAGACCTAGGGGGAGGCTCGTAAAATGGCCTGCGCGGGCCTCGAATCCGGCAGGGTCCGACTGGGGAGGAGCGGTTGCGAAACGAGATTGGCGGCAAACGCGAGGCGAGGCGGCGATGCTTGACGCTCAGAGCAGCTCGATCGGCGAGGCGGTGAGCCCGCTCGAGGCCGAAGCGATCGCGGCCTCGGCCTACATCTTTGGTTTTCCCCTGGTCCTGTTGGACAGCGTTCACACCGCCGTTGCCAAAGCGACGGCAAACGCCGGGTTCGCGCGAGCCGCGCCGGCGCAGCCAGCGCCGACGCGAGAAGAGCCGGCGGTCTCGGTTCTGTGCCTGGATCTGGGCCCGGCAAACGTCGTCTTGCACGTTCCCGGCGGCGCCATGCAGATCCGCGACGCCTGGAGCAACGTCATCGCGTCGTTCGGTGCGCTCGGCCCGGCTGGCGGGGCGCGCCTGTTCGGTCTGATTGGTCCCAGATGGCGCGGCCAGCTTCCGGTCAGCCTGGAGCGGATCGCGGCACCGACGGATCTCGTTTGCGTCGTTGTGCCGGCCGGCACGGACGCGGCCGCTCCGTTGGGGGCCGGCGTCTCGTCCAGCGCGCTGGACGGCGCGGCCGAACGGGTGTCGCGGATGGGGGCGGGCACGTTCCTGTCCCGCCTGGCCCGGCTGATGCGGCGCAACCCCCCCACCGTCGACGACGAGCCCTTGCTGGCGCGCCTGCGCCGAATCGGCATCGCCCCCGGCGAGCCGACCCGGCTGGCTTGCCTGCCGGGTGAGTTGAAGCCGGCGCTGGTGTCAGGGGTCGCGGCCGCTCGCGCCGCGCTGGCCAGTCGAGCCTGGGCGGTTCGGTCGCCGCAAAACGACCCCTCGCCGGGGGCACGACGCACCGACTATTTGCGCCGGGCGCTTTCGGCCTCGTTCGATTTCTTCGGCGCAGCCTCCGGGCAGGCCGGCGTCAGTTGACGTGATCTACGACAACCACAATCCCTGCGCGAATCAGAGCGAAAGTCCCTGCACGGGGAGCGTGAACACCCCCTCGGTCGGACCCCACGGCACGGCGACCCGGCCGGCCGCGCCGACGTCGAACCAGACCGTCCCCTCCAGCCGGTAAGGGATCGCGAAGGTCGGCGTGTGGCCTCGCTTCAGCTCGTCGGCCGACTGGATCGCGAGCTGGCGCAGGACGGTGAGCAGCTCCGAGGGCTCGAGCGACATCCGCGCGGTCACCTCCAGGCTGCCGCCGGCGACGACCTTGGGGGCGAGCAGGGACGGCACCTGGCCGGCGTCGCCCTTCAGTCCGGCGATGCCCAGCAGGGGCGCCGCCGCCGCCGCGTAGTCGGCCAGCGAGTGGATGTCGCGCGCCGACGACTGGCAGGCGTTCGGGTCCGGTCCAGCCGTGCAGCCCGGCGAATCGGGCGCGCAGAAGCTGACGCAGGCGGCGCCGAGGCGCTGGTTACCGGCGGCCGGGAAGACCGTGACCGCGGCCAGCAGGCTGCTGAGGGGCAGGGGGACCTGGTTCGGGTTCGTGACACGAAAGTGGACGTCGAACGAGACGGCCATGCTGGGCGGATCGGGACGACCACCGAAAAGACCCTGGCAGAGCAGGGCGGCGCCTCCGAACGGCGCGGACGCGACGTCCGGACAGTAGTAAGCCGCGAGCTGCACCGCCGACGGCGCCCGCGCCAGCGTCGCGTTCTCGAACGTCAGG
Organism: Polyangia bacterium; assembly: GCA_035578045.1. Classification (GTDB taxonomy): domain Bacteria; phylum Myxococcota_A; class Polyangia; order Fen-1088; family Fen-1088; genus JADGRB01. The sequence goes on from DATJWP010000207.1 coordinate 80,905, forward strand.
TTGGGCGGCTGGATCGCGCCCGCGGGCGCGGCGGGCGCTGGCAGGCCGAGCTGCGCGCAGCCGGTGACCGCGATCGAGCAGGCAACCAGGAAGGAGGACACGAGACGAAGAGAGCGCAAGGTCCGCCATCTTAGCCCATCTCCGCCCATCTCCGTCGGAGCCTGACTCGAAGGAAACTTTCGGGAGACACGAAAGAAACTTTGGGCCGCCCCGAGGAGGCCGGTCGCTTGCAGGCGGGTTTGGGCGTCCGTGCCGGTCAGCACGCTCGTTGCATTGCGGTCGCTCGATGATCCAGCGAGTCGTTCGCGCGATCCTGCGCATGCCCGCGTTCGTGTTGATCCTGTCGCTGGGCGTGCTCGTGCTCGGCCTCTACTGCTACACGCAGCTCGACATCGAGGCCTACCCGAACCCGGTGCCGCCCATGATCGAGATCATCACGCAGCCGAACGGCTGGAGCGCCGAGGAGGTTGAGCGCTACGTCACGATCCCGCTCGAGAACGAGCTCAACGGGATGATTGATCTGGATCACATCCGATCGCAGTCGCTGTTCGGGCTGTCGGACGTGAAGTGCTATTTCACCTGGGACGCCGAGTACCACATCGCGCAGCAACGCGTGCTCAACCGGCTCAACTTCGTGACGCTGCCACCCGGGATGTCGCCCCAGCTCTCACCCTGGAGCGCCATCGGCGAGATCTACCGGTACGTCGTGCGAGGCGAAGGCTACTCGCTGACCGCGCTCAAGACCGCCCAGGACTGGACGCTGGAGCGGCAGCTCCGGCAGGCGCCCGGGGTCATCGACGTCGTCGGGTTCGGCGGCTTCACGAAGGAGTATCACGTCGAGGTCGACCCCTTTCGCCTGCGCGGGCACAACCTGGCGCTCACGCAGCTGATGCCGGCGCTCGCGAACGCCAACGAGAACGTCGGCGGCCAGCGGCTGACGCTGGGCGAGCAGGCGTTCAACGTGCGCGGCATCGGGCTCATCCGATCCCTCAACGACATCCGGGACGTGGTGCTGTCCGAACAGAAGGGGACGCCGGTGCGCGTCCGCGATGTGGCCGACGTGTCGATCGGCCACGCGCCCCGCCTGGGGATCGTCGGCAAGGACCTGGAGCCGGACGTCGTTCAGGGGACGGTGCTCATGCGGTACGGCGGCGACTCGCTGAAGACGCTGGCCAACGTCCACGAGAAGATGGACGAGATCGCCAGGCAGCACGCGTTGCCGCCGGGTATGCACACCGAGGTCTATTACGACCGCGCCAACCTGGTCGAGCTGACCACCCACACCGTCATCGAGAACCTGGTGATGGGGATGCTGCTGGTGGCGGTGGTGCTCTGGTTCTTCCTGGGTCACGGGCGGGCCGCGCTGATCACGGCGGTCAACATCCCGATGGCCCTGATGCTGGCCTTCATCGGGATGGTGGCGACCAGGACCCCCGCCAACCTGATCTCGCTGGGCGCGGTCGACTTCGGGATCGTCGTCGATTCGACCGTCATCATGATGGAGAATATCTTCCGGCACCTGGCCACGCCCGGGAAGCGCAACAAGATCGAGCGCATCCTGCTGGCGGCCGCCGAGGTCGGGCCGCCGATGTTCTCGTCGACGCTGGTGATCGCGGTGGCGTTCATCCCGCTGTTCACGCTGACCGGGGTGGCGGGAGTCATCTTTTCCCCGATGGCGCACACCTACGCGTTCGCCATCGGTGGCGCGATCATCCTGGCGCTGACGCTGACGCCGGTGCTGGCCGAGCGCGGGTTGTCGATCGGGACGGCCGGCGAGCACGAGCACGACAACTGGCTGATGCGCGGGCTCAAGCGCCTCTACCTACCGCTGTTCGCGTTCGCCCTGCGGCACAAGCGCACCGCCGTGGCCATCGGGGTGACCTTCGTCACGATCGTCCTGGCGCTCTCGGGGACGCTGGGGCGCGAGTTCATGCCCAAGCTCGAGGAGGGGAACTTCTGGATCCGCGCCACGCTCCCGATGTCGATCTCGCTGGAGCAGTCGTCCAGGTACGTCGGGCGGATGCGCGCCGTGATCCTGGGCTGCCCGGCGGGGAGCGACGAGCAGATCGCGCGCTGCGACCTGGATCACCGTGCTCACCCGGAGATCACCACCGTCGTGTCGCAGCTGGGGCGCCCGGACGACGGCACCGACGTCTCGGGCTTCTACAACATCGAGCTGTTCGCGCCGCTCCGCCCGCAGAACGAGTGGCCTCGCGGCGTCACGAAGCAGTCGATGACCGACGAGCTGTCCAAGGAGCTGCAGCAGGCGTTCCCGGGCGTGATCTTCAACTTCTCGCAGATGATCTCGGACAACGTCGAGGAGGCGATGTCGGGCGTCAAGGGCGAGAACACCGTCAAGGTCGTCGGGCCGGACCTGAACGTGAACGAGAAGAAGGCCAACGAGATCGTCGATGTGATGTCCCAGATCCGCGGCGTCGAGGATCTCGGTCTGTTCCCCTCGCTGGGCCAACCCAACGTCCGGATCACGCCGGACCGGATCCAGTGCGGCCGTTACGGGCTGAACGTGGGCGACGTCCAGGCGGTCATCCAGGCCGCCATCGGCGGCCAGGCGGTCACGCAGGTCTACGAGGGGGAGCGGCGGTTCGACCTGACGGTCCGCTGGGCGGCTCCCTACCGCAAGGACCTGAAGGCGATCCGCGCGATCCTGATCCCCACGCCGGACGGGGCGCAGGTGCCGCTGGGGCAGCTGGCGCAGATCGTCGAGGAAGAGGGCCCTTCGCTCATCTACCGCGAGGACAACCGCCGCTACGCCCCGGTCAAGTTCTCGGTGCGCAGGCGCGATCTGGCCTCGACCATCGCGGATGCGCAGGAGCAGATCGACCGGAAGGTGAAGCTGCCGTACGACACCCACCTCGAGTGGGCGGGAGAGATCAACCAGCTCCACGAGGCGACCGGGCGGCTCGCGCTGATCATCCCGATCACGCTGCTGGTGATCGCGATGCTGGTCTACTCGTCGGTCAAGAACTGGAAGGACATGCTGATCGTGCTGGGCGGCATTCCGGTCGCTTGCAGCGGGGGCATCCTGGCGCTGCTGATCACCCGGACGCACTTCTCGATCTCGGCGGCCATGGGCTTCATCTCGATCTTCGGCATCGCCGTACAGGACGCCCTGATCGTGGTCACGTACGCGCAACGGATGTGGGACGACGGTCACGGCCTGGAGGAGGGGGCGCGCATCGCGGCGGAGCGGCGGCTGCGCCCGGTTCTGATGACCACCTTCGTGGCGATGCTGGGGTTGACGCCGGCCGCGCTGTCTCACGGCATCGGCGCGGACACCCAGAAGCCGCTGGCGATCGTCGTGATCGGCGGCGCGCTGATCCTGGGCCTGCTGCCGCGGCTGCTGCAGCCCCCGTTGCTGGTGCTGGCGCACGCGCGCGAGCGGCGCTGGACGCGCCGGTCCGAGGCGCAGCGCATCCTGGATGCGAAGCGGGCGGAGTCGACCGACCCGCAGCTTCCCACCAACCTCGAGTGACCGTGGCGGGCGCACCACAGCGCTGGCTCGGCGGCCGGCGCTGGCGGCCGCAATCCAGGCGCAGGCGGTGGCACGGAACCTGAACTCGTCCGCCGCGCATGACGATCGACACCCGCGCGCGCGTCACCTTGGTGGCGCTGGTCGCGTTGCTTCCGGTGGCGGTGGGCTGTACGTCCAACGAGTACGTGATCCCGCACGAAGAGCTGGTCCGCCTGGCCAAGATGCGGCCGTCTCGGCGCGGCGAGCGCGTCCGGGTGGTGCAGGACCTGGGTCGTCGCCGCGGCGACGCGGTGCCGCCCGAAACTGATTCGCCGGACGAATCGGTGCGAATCGACGTCTCGGGAAACGGCGGGAGAGGCGCGCGCGTCGCTGGCGGCGGGCATGCTGGCGGCGGCCATGCGGGGGGCGGCGTGCGCGCGCCCGCGATCGGACATGCCGGGGGTGGGGGCGGCGGGGGAGGGGGCGGCAACGGGGATGCCGCGCTGGTCGCCATCATCGTGGTCGTGGCGGTGGTGGTGGCGATCGGCCTGGTCTCCAGCGAAGGGGTGCGGTTCGACGGCTTCGTGGCCATGTCACCCGAGCAGCCCATCCACCTGCGGGCCCCCGGCGGCCAGCGGGAGGTCATCTCGATGTCGGATCTCACCGTCGCTTGGGCCGACGAGACGGCCGAGGCCAAGGTCATGGACGATGAGGGGTTCGGCCTGGCCCGCCTGGACGACGTCGCGCTGGACCGCCGGGGGATGACCTTCAAGCTGGACGCGGGATCGATCGCGTTCGACGTCGCGGGGGTGCGCTCGATGGGGCCGGCGATGCAGGTGCAGGCGGGCTACTTCTTCGGGCGACGGGTCGGCCTGCTGGCCTCGCTGGGGCTGGCCGGAGCCAGCGCGACCAGCGGGGGCGTGACCGCGCTGGTGCCGCGGCACGCGCTGGCGCTGGAGCTGCAGGCCTTCCCGCTGTCGGCGGGGCGCTTCCATCTGGGCTTCTTCGGCAACGGCGGCATGGCCCTGTCCGAGACGCTCCAGGACGGAGTGGCCAGTTATGTGAGCGGGCTGTCGGTCGGGGGCGGCGCGCTGGCCGAGGTGGATGTGACCTCCCGCATGGCCCTGACGCTGCGGGCCGGGGGCAACCTGGCCAAGCTGGATCAGGCCTGGACGCCGGCCGGCCTGCTGACCGCCGGCGTCGCCGTCTACTAGCTGCACCAGATTCCTGAGCCGGGATCGCGGCGGCAGGGAACTCATCTATTCGGGGGCGACGCGGTGCGCTCCCCTAAGATGAGAAGAACCAAGGTGGCTTCCCGTGACTCGTCGCTCTCGCCGGTGACCTACCTGCCGACGGCCGCCTGGCCGGAGGCGGACGAAGCGGAGCTGGTCAGGGGGCTGCAGCAGGGGGATTCGCGGTCGGCCCGCGAAGCCTGGTACCGGTACGGACCGACCGTGCGCCGGGTGCTGCTCCGGGCGCTGGGTCCCATCGCCGAGCTCGAGGATCTCTCGCAAGAGGTGTTCATCACCTTCTTCGATCGCGTTGCCACGCTGCGCGACCCGCGCACGGTCACCGCGTTCCTCATGTCGATCACCGCTTTCAGGATCCGGCACCACCTGCGCTGGCGGTGGGTCCGCCGCTGGGTGGTGCCCGCCGGATCGGCCCCGCCGGTGGACCTGCGGACGATCCAGGCGGACGACGACGCCCGCGAGGCGCTGCAGCGGTTCTTCGCCGCGCTGGATCACCTGAGCCCGATCGACCGGACGGCGTTCACGTTGCGCTTCGTCGAACAGCTGGAAATGCAACAGGTCGCCGACGCGCTCGGGTGGTCGGCGGCGACGACCAAGCGGCGGCTGGCCAAGATCTGGAAGCGGCTGTCGGCGCTGCTGCGCAACGATGCGGCGCTGGCGCCTTTTCTGGCCAAACGCGAGGGCAGCTCGTGAAGCCCCCGGCGGACGAGCGCGTCCCGGGCGACGCCACCCTCGAGTCGATGGTGCGCCTGGTCCGGCGCACGTTCCCCGACGGCGGGCGCGTCGATGAGGCGGGGCTGCGGCGGTTGCGTGAGCGCGGCCCGCGGCCGCGCCGGGGGCGCCGGCTGGCGTTCGGCGCGCTGGGGCTGCTGGTGGCGGCGCTGCCGCTGGCCCTGGTGCTGGCCCTGCGCCCGGGGCCGCTCACCTTCGAGGTCATTCACGGCTCCATGATCCGTTTCTCCGACGGCACCGAGATCGTGCTGGAACGGGCGGCGCGCGCGCAGGTCCGCGACGTGGCCGCGCACGGGGCGGGCATCGTGCTGTTCGAGGGGCGCGCCCACACGTCGTTCATCCCCCGGCCGAAAGCGAGCTGGCAGGTGCTGGCCGGGCCCTACGTCGTGCGGGTGACCGGCACGGTCTTCGACGTCGAGTGGTCACGCGACCACCAGCAGCTGGACGTCTGGATGCAGAAGGGCTCGGTCGTCGTCACGGGGCCGATGGTCGAGGCGGGGGTGGCGGTCAGCCGCGATCAGCACCTGTCGCTGCGTCCGGACGACCGGCGGATCGTGCTCGAGAAGGGGTCCGTGGAGCAACCGGAGGCGCCGGTCGAGGCGCCGCCGCCAGCGCCACCACCCGAGCCGGTGGCCGAGCACAAGGTCGAGCGCGCCGCCATCCACGGCACGGACCCGTCGGTCGTGCCATGGGGGCGGCGTCTGGCTCAGGGAGACTTCGAAGCGGTCATCGTGGATGCCGAGCGCCGGGGCGTTCGCGAGGTCCTGACCCGCGGCACGCGCGCGGATCTGGCGGCGCTGGCCGACGCCGCCCGTTACACCCGACGAGCCGACCTCGCCCGGCGTGCCCTGATCGCGGAGCGCGCGCGGTTCGCCGGTTCGACGGCGGCCCGCGAGGCGGGGTACTTTCTGGGCGTGCTGTCCGAGGACGAGCAGACCTGGCAGGATGCGCTCGAGTGGTACGCGCGCTATCGCCGCGAGGACCCCGCCGGGACGTACGCCGGGCCCGCGCTCGGTCGCACGATGGTGCTCGAGGCCCGACACCAGGGGAACGGAGCGGCCCGGGCGGACGCCCAGGAGTACCTGAGCCGCTTCCCGAGCGGGCCGTACGCCCCGACCGCCCAGCAGGTCCTGCGCGCCGCGCAATGAGGTTTGGCCCCACGTGGGTGGCGGCGCTGATCGGGCTGTCGATCGGGCTGCCGATGTCAGGAGCCGCGCGGGCCGAAGGGGCGCCGCGGGTCGCCTTCGTGCTGCGCGGCACGGCTCGGGACGAGGGGAGCACGGAGCTGCTGGCCCGGGTTCGCGGCGAGCTGCGCGCGGCCCGGTTCGAGGTCCACGAAGTCGTCCTGCCCGGCGAAGCGCCGCCGCGAGAGACGGTCGAGCGGGAGGCGAGGCAGCCCGGCGTCACCGCCGCCATGGGCATCTTCCTGGACGAGCCCGAGATCGAAATCTGGGTGGCGAACACCAGGTCGACGCGCGCGATCATCGCGGCTGCCGCGCCGCCGGCGGCGGGCACCGACAGCGAAACCCGCGCGATGGCGGCCAAGGCGGTCGACCTGCTGAAAGCCGTGCTGGCCGACGTCCCGCAAGCCGAGCCTGCGCCGCCGCCGACGCCGCCCGCTCCCGCCGCGGCGCCCGCGGTCGTGCAGGCGGCGGAGGCGTCGCCGCCCCGGGATCGCATCTTGGTGGCCGGGGTCGGCTGGCTGCGGGCGGGTGACGCGCAGACGGTCGCGCCGCTGCTGGGCCTGTCGTGGATCGGGCGCCGCCTGGGGATCCGGGCCACGATCAGCGGGCTGGGCTCGTCGACGGAGTTGACCGCCCCCGCCGGGACGGCCAGCATCGGACAGCAGGTGGGGCTGGTCGAGCTGCTGGGGTGCCTGCGCCTGCGCGCGCGCCTGCTGGCGTGCGGCTCGGCCGGAGGTGGCGTCGAGCGGTTGACCGTGCGCGGGGCAGGGAGCACCGGCTTTGCGGGGAGCGATCACGCGCTCTGGTCGGCGGTGGGCGCGCTGGGCGCCGGCGTGTCCTGGACGCCCACTGCCTGGATCGCGTTCGAGCTGGAAGCGCGCGCGCTGGGGGCCTGGCCGTCGACCGACATCCGCATCGACGCGGCGACGGTGGCGCGCGGGGGCGGCCCGGGAGTCTGGGTCACCGCGGGCGTCGGAGCGCGCCTGTGATCCACCGCGCGGCCGGGGCGGCGCTGCTGATCGGGGTTCTGGCCGGCGCCGGCTGCACGCGCGTGGTCGACGCCGTCAGCCCCACGACCGGGCCCTCCGCCTGGCCCACGGCCGATCACGCCGCCAACTCGGATCCCTGGCTGGTCGCCCACCACGACACGATCACCGCGATGGCGCCGCGGGTCCTGCTGCTGAACTTCGACAACGGCGCGACATCCGACGACGTGCTGCAGACCGCCCAGCTCCAGGCCGCGGCGATCGCCGAAGGGTCCCGCCCGCACGGCTACGCGGACAGCGCCGCCACCCCGTTCCTGCAGTACGACGTGTTGAAGGTGGTCGACCTCACCGACCACCCGCCGCCGCCCAACTGGGCCAACCCGTCGAGCACGCTGCTGCCCACCACGCCGGACGGTCAGTTCGACCCGACGGCGCTGTTCACCTCGCAGTTCGCCGATGCCTACGGTTTCCAGGACGCGAGCGGCAAGTCACTGACGCTCTGCCAGCTGTACCAGCAGGGGGCGATCAACGAGCTCTGGATCGAGGATGGCGAGGCCGGCCCGCGGCGGGCGCCGCTGAACATCGAGTCCAGGCAGGTCTACGACAACAACGGAAACGCCATCCCGGGCGCGTTCATGCCCTGCCTGGGCGGCGGGGGCTGCCTGGATCAGGTCATCTGTGGGGTCACGGTGCGGATGGCGCACCTCGATCGCGCGCGCGGGCCGGGCTGTGACCTGCAGGTCCGCGGCTGGGGGATCGAGGGGATGTGGGACGCGCTCCCGTCGTACGCCGACGATGCGCACGCGTTCCTGAACGCCGACTTCGACACGCGCTTCATGGTGCAGTTCACCGGCTTCGCCCAGCTTTGCGATCAGGCGGGCGATCCGTGCGTCAGCTACCCCAACGATCACGAGGCGACCGGCACGTACGGGGATGGGTCGACCTGGACCATCCAGCCGTTCCTGCAGGGGTGCGGCAGCACCCAGTTCCCGCCCAACGCCCGCGCGCGCAACGACTTCGACAACAGCACGGTCGTGCAGGCGCGTTGCCAGGGCTTCGGCCAGGGCGGCGCAACGGGCGGCGGCGACGTCTACCAGCCGTACTCGGCCTCCACGGTGGCGGCCGAGGACAGCGCGTTCCCCGACTGCGGCGGCGGCTGGCAGATCTACTGGCGCCAGAGCATGCCCGGCTCCGGCAACGCCCACCTCAAGAACTGGTGGCCGTTCCTGTTCTACTAGGACCGGACCACAGAGAAGATGACGGGTTGAGCCGACGTGGTATCTGCGCGTCTCCCCGCGAAGGCAGCGAAGGCGGAGAGGGGACGGCCGCGCGAAAACCGGAGCCCCTCTCCTTTATCCTCGCCCCGCGGGGCGAGGACAACCGGCTTCAGCCCGCCGGCGGGCAACCCCGTTCACCAATCGACCTCTCCGGCGAAGCCAGGCGAAGCCGGAGAGGTCGGCACCGCAGGTGCCGGGAGAGGTCCGGATCAGTGATACGCCGGTTCCGCGGCGAAGACCTTGCCCAGGTCGGTCAACGAACCGTCGGAGTTGTTGAGATCCAGGTTGGTCGACCAGGGATACCAGGCGTAACGACGGACGCGCGGGTGTTTGGCGAACATCGTGACCGCGCCCTTGAAGAAGTTGATCACCGTTTGCGCGTCGGGGGCGCTGTCGTGCAGGCAGCCCCACTCAGTCAGCCAGATGGGCCGGGTGCCGGTCTGGCCTTCCAACCACTTGATGTAGCTCTCCAGCGTCGAGGCGTTGGACTCGCAGGAGCCCGAGTTCCAGCCGTACCAGTGGGCCCCCACCACGTCGATGCGCAGGCTGGCTTGATTGGCCTGGGTCATGAAGCTCGAGAACCAGCTCATTCCCGTCGAGTTGGCCTGGGTCGCCGGGCTGACCACCTGGATCGACGCGTTCAGGAACGACGGCCAGAGGTTGATGGCCGTCGACACCGAGATGTTCGATTGCGACGAGTTGTCGGGCTCGTTGAACCCCATCACGTAGGGTTCCTGCTTGCTGACGAACGACGCCACGGCTGACGAGATGCAGGAGGCGGACTGCTCGCTGCCGGTGTGGCCCCAGACCATCGGGACGAACTCGCCGCCGCTCCCGTCGCTGCAGGCTTCGTCCTCGGTCTGCTCCCAGTTGTAGTACCAGGAGACGTTCTGCAGCTTGCGCGCCGCGCAGGGCGAGTTGGCCACGCCCTTGAACGGCTCCGTTCCGGCGCCGCCGCTGCCGCTGCCGCCGCTGCCGCTGCCGCTGGTTCCACCCGCATGCCCGCCACCGCCGCCGGTTGCCGCGTGACCGGCCCCACCGCCGTATCCGCCGGTCGCTGGGATCCCGCCGGTCCCTGGGGTCCCGCCGGTCCCTGGGGTCCCGCCGGTCGCCTGACTGCCGCCGGTTCCCATGCCGCCAGAGCCGGCTGGTGTGCCACCGCTCGACGCACAGCCGGCCACGACGAACGCGCCGGCGGCGACCACCAGGCCGAGACGCCGCATGCCCCGGATCATGCCCCGCAGCTCAGAACGCGCAAGACCTTGATCTTGGTGTTGCTGGAGCCCGGGGCCGGGTAGGCGACCGACCCGTCCGGGTACGACCGGAAGTCCTGGTACCGGCTGCCGAGCACGTTGGGAGACAGCTTCAGCGGACCCGCCGCGTCGGCGCTGGCGCCACTGGGCGGCATGCCGGTCGTGGCGTCCAGAAGCTGCAGCCACATCTGTCGGCCCGGCGCGTTCTGGGCCAGGTCGCCCGTCGCGGTGGACTCCTCCCAGGCGAGCAGCATCTGCCCCTGGCCGTAGACCACCAGGTGAGGCGCGCGATCGTTCTGCGCGTCGCTGGCGGCCAGCAGGTCGTGATCGAACGCGGGCGCGCTGGTCGAAGGCGCGTGCAGCAGGTGAACGTCGGCCAGGCCGTTCGAGTTGGGCGTCTGGCCCGAGCGGATGTCGCTGGTGACGACCCAGTAGCCGCCGGCCGGCGCCAGCAGGATGCTCCCCAGGTCCGAGTAGCTGAGATCCACCGGGTCGATGGCGGCCGCGCTGGGCGCGAAGGCGACCTTGCCGGACTTGTCGCCGGTCATCGCGTCGTTCTTGCACACGCCGACGAACTTCTTGGCGGCCGGATCCCAGACCACGCGCTCGAAGCCGCTGTGGCTGCACCCCCAGTCGAAGCCGCTCGACTGCAGCGCGCCCGCCGCGCTGACGACCTTCATCCGGTCACCCTGGTGGATGTTCACGCCGCTGGTGAGCGTGCTCGAGCCGACGCACATCTGCCCCGGCACCGTGATCGCCGCGCCGAAGTAGCCGGCGTAGTTCGCGCCGTCGAACGCGATGCGGCCGTTGTGCGCGTATTCGGACCAGATGAAGATCACGTTCGTGCCGCTGGTCGCGCTGGTGCCGTAGGCGGGCAGGGTGGGGCTGGTGTCGGTCAGCTTGGTGGCCCAGCTCTCGGAGGCGCCGTCGAAGCGGACCATGTACATGTCGTAGCAGGAGGCGGTGGTCGGGTAGCTGCTGGTCAGCCCGCACAGGTGGCTGATGTCGCCGCAGTTGTTGTTGTCGGTCGAGCCCATCGCGGTGCGGCTCACCAGCAGCACCCCGCCGGCCTGGTCGGCGTAGATGTCCTGGAAGTCATAGCCCGGCAGCGTGACGGCCGTGCCGGTCACCTGATCGTTCGCGTCCAGCGTGACGACGTGGACCATGCCGTCGCTCTTTCCCAGGAACGCCAGGCGCGAGCCGCCGCCGGGCAGCGGCGAGATGGCCAGCGGCGTCAGGCCCAGGGCGGCGCCGTTGTTGTCGACCTCGTTGTACGCGTAGGTCGCGCCGACGTCGATCTCGGTGACGCGCACGCGGCTGGCCAGGGACGCGCCGCAGCTCGCGTTGCCGCCGCCCGCTCCGCCGGGGGCGCCACCGCTGGTGCCGGGCGTCACGCCGCCAGTGCCAGGCGTCACGCCGCCGGTGCCCGGGGCGCTGCCACCCGTGCCCGGGGCGGCGCCACCGGTGCCCGGGGCGCTGCCGCCGGAGCCTGCGCCGCCGGTGCCCGCCGCCGGTCGCCCGCCGCTCGAGCCGCAGCCGGCCAGCAGCAGCACCACCACGATCCATGGATTGGAGATACGCATCGAACGTAAGTCACGCCCGGCTCGCCGGCCGGCTCAGAAAAATCAACGCGCCATCGTGCGGCGCACCCGGGCGGCCAGCGGACTGTCGGGGTAGGCCGCCAGGAAGTCCGCGGCCAGCGCGCGCGCCCGTCCCGTCTCCCCCAGCCGCGCGAGCGCCTCGATGCGCAGCGCCGTCGATTCGGGGCGAAACGTCCCGGTGGGGTAACGCAGGTCGTACCGCCGCAGCAGCGCCAGCGCGCGCCCATCGGCGCCGTCCGCGACCGCCGCGCGCGCGGCGTCCAGCAGCGCGATCTCCGCCCGCAGATCGCCCGCCGGCCTCACGGCCGCGCTCCGGCGCCGGTGGGGTGCCGCCGGGGCCACGGGCGGCGGTGCCGGCGCGCGCGGCGCGGCTGCCGGCGGGTCCACGACGCCGATCGCAGCGGGCGCCGGCGCCGGGGTGGCGATGGCTGCGGCGGTCACGGTCCGTGCGGGACGGTGCGAGGCATACCCGACGATGGCGCCGGCCACGGCCAGGGCGGCGACACCGGCCGAGATCACCGGCCAGGTCAGGCTGGCGCCGGCCGCCGGCGGGTGCGCGGCCGAGGGGGCCGGCACGAAGCCACCCAGCCCGATCGCCCGCGCCATCCGCGCCTGCAGCTCGGGCTCGGGCCGCTCGGCGGCCGCGGCCGCCAGCAGCGTGCGCTCCAGCTCGCTCGCGCCGACCACGCGCAGCCGGTCGGGTTCGCGCCCGGTCACGCCGCTCCCTCCCGTTCGATCGTGGTCTCGATGCGGCCCACGACGCGGCGGAACTGCTCGCGCGCCCGGCGCAGCCGGGACGCCACCGTGCCCAGCGGAATCTCCAGCGAGGCCGCGATCTCCGGTGACGACAGCCCCTCGATCTCGAACAGGACGAAGACCTCGGCCACGTCGGGGTCGATCTTGGACAGCGCGATGTCGCACAGCTGGACCGAGGCGCGCGCGTCGTCGTGATCGCGCGTCTCCACCACCCGGCGATCCATGTCTTCTTCCAGTTGCCAGCGCATCGTCTTGCGCCACAGGGTCCGGGCCACCCGCAGCGCGGTGCCGACCAGGAACGCGCGCTCGCTGTCCGCCTGGATGTCCGCCAGCCGCTCGGCGGCGATCAAGAAGGCCTGCTGGGTGGCGTCGCCCGCGGCGTCCGCGCTCAGCCCGCTGCGCCGCAAGGTCCGCCAGACCATCGCGTGATGCGCCACGAACATCCGCTGCAGGCGCTCGCCGGCAGCGGGCTCGGGTGCGGGGGCGCTGGCGCGCTGCCCCTCGCGCACCCGTGCCAGCCTGGACCTGCCGAACATGGTCAGCCCATCATGCGCCCGGGGACCGCCATCGATCACCGAAACCGCACGCCGGCGGTCAGGCCCGCGGCCACGAAGAGCGGCGCGGCGCGGTAAAAGACCTTGGGCGCGAAGGCGAAGGAGTCCCGGATCCATGACGCGCCGGCGCTCGCGTGCGCCGAGATCTCCAGGGTGTTCCCGATCGGCAAGGTGAGCGCAGCCGCGCCACCCGCCGCGGCGAACGGCCGTTCGACCGTCACCCCCTGATACGTCTGCGACCCGGTCGCCACCAGCCGCCCGACCGTCCCGCTCGCGCAGGCCCGCGCTTCGACCCTCCAGGGGACCAGGCGCAGCGGACAGGCATCCAGCGTGAGCGTGTCCAGCGAGAAGTCGGCCAGCCCTCCCGTCTCGTTCAGTGTTCCAGACCACGTCAGCCCGGCCGACAGGCGGATGGCCAGAGACCAGACCGACGGACGATCCCAGCCCACGGTGAGATCCAGGGTCGGGCCGGGCGTCGCGCGCGGCGCCGGGCCGAACAGCACCTGGCCCCCGGCGGCGGCGCTCACGCGGAGCCGTCCGACGGGCGCGACCGGCGACGCCGATGGCGCGGCGACCGGCGGGGGCGCCGGCGGAACCCGCGCGGGCGGCGCCGCAACCCGCCCGGGCGGCGGCGGGACCGGCGCGGGCGGTGCGGGGATCGCAGGTGGGGGCGGCGTCGTTCTCGCGGGCGGAGCGGTCGGCCCGGCGGCGGTCTCAGGATCGAAGACCAGCGCGATCAGCAGCGCCAGCGCGTCCGCCAGCTCCTCGCACGAAGGCGCCGAGAGCCGCCGCACCGCGGGCGTGCCGGCCGCCTGCGCGCCGGCAGGCGGCTCGATCGTCAGCTCGCCGGCGACCGCTCGCGGGCCCGGGGTGATCGCGACGCGGACGCGGACCTGGGAGGCGTCCGGCTCGCTCCCCGGGGCGACGAGGTCGATCCGCCGCGTGCGCGCCGCGACGCGCGCCGCCAGCTCCTCGCGCGTGGTGCAATCGGGCGGCGCTTCGACCTGGAGCCGCACGGCCGGCGTCTGGACTGCCGCCGCCAGCGCGGCCACGACGGATGCGAGTGCCAGACACAACCGCGGCGATGTTAGCATCGGCCGGCATGCGGTCGATCTCGGTCGGCGCCGGTCTGCTGGCGTGCGTCGGCTGCTCGGCGGGCAAGACGGTCACGCTCGGCGAGATCACGCCGCTGCCGTATCACTTCGATGCGCCGCAGCTGGTGGCCGAGCTGGCGTCGACCTCGCGCACGGACAACCCCACGCTGACCGGCGACCTGCTCGAGATCTACTTCACCACCGAGCGGGTGAGCGGAAACGGCGACGTCTGGTTCGCCGCCCGAGCGTCGGCCGCCGAGCCCTTCGGCGCGCCCGCGCCGGTCTCGGCGGTCAACGGATCGTCGTTCGAGACCAGCTCCGCGATCTCGACGGATGGGCTCACCCTCTGGTTCGGGTCCGACCGAGACGGCGGGACCGGCGCGGTCGACGTCTGGGTCTCGCAGCGCGGGACGCGCGGCGGCGACTGGTCGACGCCGGTGAACGTCGTGGCGCTGAACTCGGCCTCCGACGACATCCCGCGCCCGCCCGGCCAGCACGGCCTGGTCATGCCGATGGCGTCGAGCCGCCCGGCCGGCACCAACCCGAACGGCAACTACCAGACGTATCTGGCGGCGCGGCCGGGCGACGGGTCGCCCTTCACGACGCCGGCTCCCATCCCCGAACTGGACAACCCCGATCGCAGCACGGTCGACGGTTTCCTGACCGATGACGGCCTGACGTTGTTCTTCTCGGCGACGCCGAACGCCGGCGCGGCCCTGGACGGCGGCGCCGGAAACGCCGATCTCTACGTGGCCTGGCGGCAAGGGACCAGCGACCACTTCTCGTTCACCCAGCCGCTCGACGACCTGAACACGCCCGGCGACGAGCGCGACCCCTGGCTCACGCCCGACGGGAAGACCCTCTACTTCACCTCCGACCGCGGCGGCACCCTCAACATCTACACCGCCCAGGTGCAGCCGCGCTGAGCGTCGCGCGCGGCGCGGGCTACTTCGGCGCGATGCGGTCGACCGTCGGAAAGCGGGTGCGATGGCGGTGTGCGTCTCTCGTCAGACTCCGGAGGTCGATCCTGCAGGGATGCCCTGGAGCTCGACCTCGGTGCGCGGCAGGATCCTCAGCTCCTCGCGAAGCTCATCGGCCGGTCACATGGGCGGTTGCCAGCCGGCGAGGACCACGGTTGGGTCGCGCATCATCGCGGCCTGGGACGACGTCAGCTGCTTCGAGCCGGCCAGGCGCTTGCTGACGTCAACGGGCTGGCCGCCGGCGTCGACGCTCTGGTACTCCCAGAAGCGGAGCATCGAGGTGTCGGTCCCGGCGGTGATCATCCAGCCGGACGGCGCGATGCCGCTGGCCAGCTGGCAGTTGACGTAGGCCACGTGGCTGGCGGGATACACGGTGAGATCGATCCGCCCCAGGGAGATGCCGGTCAGCCCCGCGTCCGAGGTGATCTTGCTGTCGACGAACACGTACCCATAGGTCGAGGCGGGGTTTCGCGCCTGGACGATCACGCCGGTGCGGCCGATGGTGCGGATCTCGCAGGTGTCGAAGTAGGCGGCGCCGGTTCCCCAGACGTAGTCCACGTTCCCCTCGATGAGGCAGTTCCTGGCGTAGAGGCGCCCGCTCCAGAGCAGCGTGTCCTGCAGGCTGATGATCGTGGCGTCGGTGACCACGCACTTGTCGCAGCTCTCGAGCCGCAGGGCCTCGGCCTGCGATCCGCCCTGCGGGGTCAGGTTGTGGATGGTCAGGTTGGTGACGGTCAACCCGTTGGTGCCGTCCCCCCCGATCAGCGCGCGGGCCTTGGTGCCCGGGTTCATGTTGTCGTTGTTCACCCCTTCGATCACGGTGCCGTCGCGGCTGGCGCCCTGGATGGTGACGTTGCTCTTGGACTTGAAGTAGACGATCTCGTGGTACGTGCCGTCGGCGAGCGAGACGGTCACGGCCGCCGTGTTGTTCGCGGGGACGAAGTCCAGCGCGCCCTGCAACGAGCAGAACGGCGCCGAGCCGTCGAGCGCCACCGAGACCGCTGACTTGCCGGCGGGCGCGGCGGAGGCGGTGGTGAACCGCCAGGCGTTGCTGCCGCTGACCGTGAAGGCGCCGCCGGTCGGGCTGTTGATCGCGCCCGCGCCGACGTTGACGTAGTAGGTCTGCCCGTACGCCAGCGGCCTGGACGGCAGGTAGACGACGACGGTGTTCCCATCGACGTAGATCGGCCGCTGGATCGCGAACGACATGCCGCCGTTGGTGCTGGTGGTGGTCGCGGCTGCGACGTCGACGGTGGCCACAGCGGTTCCCGACGCGTTGAAGATCTGGATCTTGCCGGTGGTTCCGATCGAGGGGGGGGCGGCCCCGGCCGCGAAGGTGATGCGAAGCTGAGGATCGGCGCAGACGCCCGTGCCGTTCGGAGGCGGGAAGACCGCGCTGGCGTTTCCCAGCGCCGCCGACTGGCCGCCGGCGCCGCCGGAGGCGGGCGAGCCGCCGCCTCCGGCGTGGCCGCCGGTGCCGCCGGTGGCGCCACCTGCGCCCGCCAACCCTCCGCCCACGCCCGCCACCGCGCCTCCGTGCCCGGCCGGCCCGCCGCCGCCGGCGGCGCCGCCACCGCCGGAACCGGCGCCGGCCAGGCCGGTCGCCAGCCCGCCCGTCCCGGCGACCGCGCTGCCGCCCGAGCCCCCGGGACTCGTGGTGGTTCCGGCCGCGCCGCCCGTTCCCGGTCCGCCCGCGTCAGTCTGGCCGCTGCCGCCGCAGCCCAAGATGCCCAGCAGGGCCAGGGCCACCAGCGTCGCTCGGGACGGGTGCATTCGAAGGTGCATGCAAACCTCCATGCGCCGGCGGCCTCTGGTCGATCACGAATTCGTTCGCGCGAACGGGGTGCCGGAGGCCGCCGTCACAGAACGAAGTTGACCAGCAGCTTCTCCTCGCCGCGGAGCAGCTCCTCGGGGAAGCGCCACTTCTTTAGGTGGCTGGCGTAGCAGCGCCGGACGTCCCTGGCGGAGGCGTCGGCGCCCAGGATCTGCACCAGGTCGACCGCGCCGTTGGCGTTGATCTCGATCGCCGCTCCCAGCTCGACCGGCGGCCCCTGGCCGGGGTCATCCAGGCAGTCGCGCAGCTCGGGGGCGCGCTTGGCGGCGAAGGCCCGCAGCGCCTGCGTCCGCTGGCCTTCGTCCATCGGCTTGCGATCGGGCAGCGGCACCAGCGGGGCATCCGCCGCGGCCGTCTTGCCGCGACGGGCGACGCGCGTCGGGACCGGGGCCGCGGACCCGTGGGCCGCCGCCGGGGAGCCCGGCCTCTCGACGCAGGCCACGGCCGGCGGACAGACCGGCGGCGGTGGCGCCAGCGGGGGTGGCGCTCGGCGGATGCCGATCAGGTAGCCCGCTCCACCCCCGGCCGCCAGCAGAACCAGCGCCGCCGCCAGCAGCCCACCGGCGCCCCGGCGCGTGCGCCCCCCGGCGCCCCGGCGGGACGCCGACTGCCGCAACCAGGGGGGGAGATCCGCGGGTTCCACCGGATCCGATCGGCTCAGTTGCTGACCGCCAGCGCGGCGACGCCACTGCCCAGCGCCGTGATGGCGTCCTGGGGCTTGCTGCCGATCAGCGTGCAGAAGTCGCCGCTGTGCCCGGTGCCGCTGTGGGCGCTGTTGAGGGCCTGCATGAGCGGGGTGAAGTAGGCGTTGGACGACGGGCCGATCACGTCGAGCACCGCGGTCGGGAACCCCGGCACCGCCTTGCAGCGGGTCTGGAAGGCCGACTCGCTCTCCCCCTCGCTGGTCGCGACCGAGAGCTGGACGACCTGTCCCACCGGCATGCCACCGCTGGCGAACGACAGCCAGGCGGCGTTCCCGTTCGAATCGGCCTCCGCGAAGATGTCGGCCGGCGACCGTCCGTCGACGCTGCAGGCGTCGGTCCCCAGCGCGCAGCGGCGCGGCAGCGGCTGCAGGTAGACGACGATGAACAGGTCGTGCGGGACGTCGAAGAACGCGCTGCGATCGATGCCGCCCAGCGCGGCCGGCAGCGACGCCGAGCTCAGGCCGCGCCCGAACTCGATCACGTTCTTGGCCTCGCTGACCTCCCCGTTGCCGTCGAAGTTCCCGGAGGCGGCGAACAGTTGCAGCGCGGGACCGATGTCCCCGTCGTCGATGTTGGCCAGCGTCGGCGCGATGAGCGGCAACAGGCTCTGGTAGTTGGCCGCCCCCGCGTCGGCCCCCGCCAGCAGGGCCAGCAGCGCCAGCGAGGAAGCCGGGGCGCCGGCCGCGGTGTTCCTTCCGAGGAGCAGCCGCGGGCCGAACTGGTCGGCGTAGGTCGCGATGAGCCCCATGTTCACGATCGACAGCCCGCTCCCCTCCCAGTAGGAGGCCAGCCCTGTGATGATGCCGGCGTACTGATTCGCCAAGTTCGCCGAGGAGCGCTGCAAGTTCACGACGTAAAGGACGCTCGCCTCCAGCGGTTTGGGCGGCGGCAGCGCGTCCGGCCGTGGGCGCGGGACGGGAACGATCTTGATGATGGGCTTGCCGGCGTCGGGCCCGCCGGGCGCAACGATGGTGCAGCCGGTCAGCAGCGACAGGACGACCGCAGACAGAACGGTGAAGGTCTTCATAGCGCGACCACCTTTCCCTTGTCCTTGGTGCTCTCCATGGCCGGTCGAGGAACCTGCAACCCGCGCGCCCGCAGCGCGGCGCGCAGGGCCGCGAACAGCGTCCGCCGCGCCTCGGCGGCCTCCGCCGGCGTCGGCGACACCGCCAGCGAGAGGTCCTCCTGCAGCGAAGCGCCGACGGTGGGCGGCAGGGCCGCCATCGCGCGCGCGGCCACGCCGGGCGGCGCCACGCGCAGGAACCGGGCCAGCGTCTCGGCCGGCACCGACATGATCGCCGCGCTCAGGACGTCCTCGGACACCAGCTCGAACGACCCGTCCGAGACCAGCGCCCCCTCGACCGCGCGCGCCCGCGCCGGGTCGGCCCGGCGCATCGCCTCCAGCATCGCCGCCTGCTCCGTGGCCGGGCGCTCCTCGACCAGCTCGACCGCCAGGTCGATGTCGCCGGTCTCGCCCGCGTCCAGGTGGGCCAGCTCGACCGCGCGCGCTCGCAGCGTCGCCGCGATGTCCAGCAGGTGGTCGCGCGCCAGCGACTTGGGCGACGCGATCGCCGTCGCGAGCGCCGCGCGCTCCTCGGCGGACGAAGCCTCGAGGTAGGCCGCCCGCAGGTGGGCCGGGGCGTACCGGAGGGCCGCCGCGACGACCGGCGCCGGCTCCGGCTTCAAGAGGGCGAGCAGCCGGGTGGGGGACAGCCCCAGCAGGAAGGAGAACTCCTGCTCCACCGGGTCGTCGGTCCCCACCATCTGGTGCTTCAAGATGCGGCGGTGCAGCTGTTCGGCAACCTCGCGCGCGTCGGTCGCGCGTCCAGCCGTGACCAGCAGCGCGGCTGCCTCGCGCAGCGGCGCCGCGCAGGACGGATCGCTCCGCACGTCCTCGACGATGCCCGGGCCGACCAGCTCGACCGCGGTCGCCACCGTCTCGATCTGATTTTCGCGCAGCAGCTCGCGCATGACCCGGCGCGCGAGCACCCGGTCCTCGCGCAGCGCCCGCCGCACGTCCGGCAGGTGATCGACGGCGGGCGCAGCCGGCGCGGTGGCCGGCTTGCCGTCGCCGGCGCGCGGCGCGGCGCCGTTCGCCAGCGCCTCGTTCCGCCGGCGCGCCCGGGCCTCGGCCAGCATGCCCAGCAGCACGAACGTCAGACCCCCGATGATCAGCGCCAGAATGGCCAGGCCGATCGCGAACGACCACGGGACCCCGCGCGATCCGGTGTCCGCCGGCGGCGGAACCGGGGGTGGCGGCTGTGGCTGCGGCGCCGCCGCCGGGGCGTGATTGGCCGGCGGGGCGGGCTGCGGCATCTGCGGGTAGGGGTAGGGGGGCGGCTCGCGCGGCGCGGGAGGCTGGGGGCGCGGCGTCGGGAAGGCGATCACGCTGTCGGTGATCTCGACAGGCACGTCCAGCGCGTCCAGCCGCGCCTTGATCAGGTTCTTGAGGTCCTTGCGAAACTGCGGCGGCAGCTTCGTGTCCAGCGTGAGCGCGACCTCGACCTTCTCGGCCACGAATTCGGTCCCGGGGGTCAGCTCCTCGAAGCCCGGGGCGGCGCCGGACGGCAGCGCGGTCGGCCGGTTCACGCGCACGTCGATGTACTTGAGCTCCGCTTGACCGGGCGCCATCTCTTCCAGCACCGGCTGCACCCGCCGCTGGATGTCCTCGCGCACGCGGCTCTCCAGCATCTGGGCGTCGTTGCCGAACGGTGGCCGCCGTTCGGCGCGCGCGCCACCCGCCGCCAGCACGATCCCCGCCGCCAGCGCGGCACCCACCCAGATTTGAATTCGCTTGCGCATCATGTCCCTGCTCCTGCTAGGCCGCCTATCGGGCGGCACGTCGTCGGGCATGGTTCGCGTCGTTCACCGTTGCCTGACGGCAACGCCCTCCTAGTGGACACGGATCACCACCCGCCGGTTCTCGGCGCGGGCGCGCGCCTGCCCGGCGGCGTCGCCCTGCACCGGCACGGCCGGCCGCGTGTCGGCGTAGCCCTGCGCCGACAGGTGTTGCGGGTCGATGCCCGCGGCGGTGAACAGCTTCAGCACGTTGATGGCGCGCGCCGACGAGAGCTCCCAGTTCGTGTCGAACCGGCCGGTGTGGATCGGCACGTCGTCGGTGTGTCCCTCGATGGCGATCTGATAGCGGGAGTCGATCGTGGGCAGCAGCTTGCCGACCTGGTCGATGGTCTTGCGCCCGGTCGGCGTGATGTCGGCCTGGCCGCTATCGAACAGCAGCGCGTTCTTCAGCTCCATCTTCAGCCCCTCTTCGTCGACCACGGTCTTGACCTGGTCGGTCAGCTTCTCGGCCGCGATGACGCCGTCGATCTTCTCCTTCAGCACCTCCAGCGACGGGGGAGGGCTGTGCTTGGAGATGGCGGCCGAGACCTTCTCGAACCGGTGGAGGTCGACCTTGGACATGGCCAGCGCCAGGATCAGGAACGACAGCAGCAGGCTGATCACGTCGACGTAGGGCAGCAGCCAGGAGGTGTCCTCCTCCTGGCTGTACGCCAGCAGATCGGCGGGCTCGGCGGCGCGGGCCGCCCTGCCGTTGTGTGTCGCCATCAGGCCGCCTCCGACACGGGCGGCGCGCCGTTGCCCGAGCCCGCCAGCAGGCGGAGATCGTAGAGCGACCGCCCTTCGGCGATGCTGGTCAGGCCGCGCTCGAGCAGGCGGGCCGAGACCGACAGGTTGCGGCCGTAGTTCTCGATGCGCTTGGCGAACGGCGACCAGAGCCCGTACGCCAGGATCAGGCCGTAGAAGGTGGCGAGCTGCGCCACCGCCATCGCCGGGCCGAGCTGCTCGAAGTTGCGCAGGTTGATGAGCATGTTCACCAGGCCCACGATCGTCCCCATCAGGCCGACCGCCGGCGTGGTCCGAGCCAGGAACCGGAACACCTCCTCGGCCTCCTTCACCTGGGCCAGCCGGGCGTAGGACAGGGTGACGATCGTCTCGCGCGCGTCGGCCCCGCCGCCCGGCTGCAGCAGCAGCGGACCGACCTCGCGCAGCAGCGGGTCGGCGGCCTCGCTCAGCACCTTGGACGCCTCCACGGTGCGCCCCTGCTTCAGCTCGCGCCCGAAGCGATAGAGGTCGGCGATCATGCGCGCCTCGGCGCGGCGCGCGTGATAACGCAGCGCTTCGACCAGGGTGACCACGCCGCCCCAGATGTCGCGCAGGTCGTGGCCCACCAGCAGGATCGACGGGGGGGCCCCCAGCAGCAGGATCAACGCCGCCGGGTGGAAGAACCCGTTGAACCCGGTCGGCATGTTGTGGTGGGTGGCCACCAGCGTCGCCCAGAGCCCGGCCAATCCAATGAGGATGTGCATCGTCGTTCCCTACTTTCCGAGACGCTGCAGCGCCTCCAGCACAGCCAGATTGTACGGGTTGAGGCGAAGGACCTGCTGCCAGGCCTCCCGGGCCAGGGTCTTGTTCCCCAGCCGCTCGTACAGCGACCCCTTCATGGAGAGGATGTGCTCGTCCTCGGGGTACTGCTTTTCCAGCTCCACCAGCTCCACCAGCCCCAGTTCGTAATGGCGCGTCCGGTAGAGTTCCTTCACGCGCTCCAAGGTGAGCAGGTAGCTGGGCCTGGCCGACGGTGGCTGCCCGGGGGTGGCCGGCTTGGCGGTGGCCTTCTTGGCCTTGTCGCTCTGGGCCTTTTCTCCCTCGTCGGGCTCGTCGGGCGCCATCTCGTCGCTGGCGCCGCGACGCGCCGCTTCGTTCTGGGCCAGGATCTCGCGGTCGGCGGAGGTCATGCTGGCCATGTCGACCCCGAACCCCGCTGTCGGCGAGCCGCTGAGCGGCACCCTCACCTCGTAGGCCGACGCGATCTCGGGGAGCTGGATCTCCCAGTCCCGCTGCCCGTCGGTCATCCGCACCACGTAGCGGCTGCGCGCCGGCTCGCCGCTGGCGGTGTAGGGCGAGCCGCGCAGCAGCTCGGGCGGCACGCGCACGTCGGCCGCCGTGCTGTTGCTGGCGCAGCCGGCGGCGGCCACCCCGACGAACGAGGCGCAGAAGAAGGCGTTGAAGAGATGAGTTCTTTGCATGGTCGTCACCAGTTCATCGCCACCCGGATCCGGAAGCCGAGCCCCCCCAGATCGTACCCGGAATAGGTGGTGGGGAGGATGTACATGAGGCCGGCTATCAACGAGAGCCGCCACTTGAGGTGCACGTCGACGCCGCTCTCGACATAGAAGGTGTTCCCCTCGTTGCCGGTGAACATCCCGCCCGCCTCGCCGTAGACCCAGATCTCGGGGAGGTTCAGGTTCGGCTTCGAGAGATCGTGCGAGTAGTAAGCGCCCAGGAGGATCGAGTTCAGCGCCTCGGGCTTCTTGGTGGTGCTGGGCGGGCCGGTGGTCAGGATGCCCGCGCTGATCCCGAACAGGTTCGATTGGCGCTCGCCGAACTTCTCGTGGAACCGCAGCGACACCTGGGCGGCGATCACGTCGCCGGTCGGCGCCGCGTACCCGATCTGCGCCAGGCCCAGCGTCGCCGCGTAGCCGTAGTTGGGGCGGCCGGCCATCTTCTGTTCCAGCTCGGCCGCCTTCTCGGCGCGGGATGGGATGCGCTGGCCGGTGCGCAGCAGCACCGCCATCGTGCCGTCCGAACGATAGGCGTCGCTCCAGACCACGCCACCGTCCGACGCCCGGAACGCCGTCGCCTCCATCCAGATGACGCCGGTGTCGGCGCTGTAGGTGAAGTCGAGGTCCATGAACGTCTTGATCCCCACCGTCGCGCCCAGGCGGCGGAGGTCTTCCTGTTTCACGGCCCCCAGCGTGATCACCCAGGCGCCGTTCTCGACCCGCGAGCGCAGCGACTCGCACTCGGCGCACACGGTGACCTTGACGGGCGTCGATTGCACCAGCCGCGCCGTCAGGCGAGCCTCCAGCGTGCGCGCGAACTCGGGCCGCAGGTTGGCCGACAGGTGCACCAGGCGGATCGCCATCGGCGACAGCAGGTTCGGGTCGACCAGCGAGATCTGGCGGGCGACCTCGTCGAGCATGTCGTCGACCAGCTCGAAGAAGTCGACCGTGTCGGTGGAACGGCGGATGATCTGCTCGATCTCGGTGGGCGGGAGCGGTGTCGGCCCTGGGTTGGGCGGCTCCCGCTGAACGGTGCTCGCGTGGGTCCGGGACCCCGAGACGGAGACCACCGGCCGGTCGGGCTCGGGCGGCGGGGTCGGCTTCTTGGGCCTCTGTGGGACCTCCGCGTCGCTTCGCTGCCGGACCGGCGGGCGCGGGGGCCCCTTGGACGTCTGTTCCTGGGACTGCGCCTGGGCCTGTTCCTGGGACTGTGCCTGGGCCTGTTCGTGGGCCTGTTCCTGGGACTGTGCCTGGGCCTGTGCCTGGGCCCGCGGGGCGGCGGCCGCCAGCGCAGCCGCCAGCAGGATCGGCAGCCCCCGAGCGCCGATGCGCTTCGCTCCGGGTCTCCTTCCCCCTCTCCCTGCGAAAGCATGGAGAGGGTCGGGGAGAGGTCCGGACCCCACTCGCCGAGCCCGCGGCTCGTCGGCCTCCCCCGCCTTCGCGGGAGAGGCGCAGAAGGACTGCTCGCGGACGTACTCGACGCTCACACGCGGTCTCCTTCCCCCTCTCGAGAGGGTCGGGGAGAGGTCCGGCCCCCTAGAACGCATAGCCCACCTGTACGCGGATTCCGTTTTGATCTTGTTTCAGGCTGCTGCTCCAGACGGTGTCGAGGTCCGTGCTCGGCGTCTTCTTGGCGTCGTCGAGGCTGGCGCCCGTATAGAACGCGTGCTCGTACACGTATTCGACGCTCAAGCGGAAGGCGGAGACCGCGATCTGCAGGCCCCCGGAGAGGTTGAAGCTGTTCGCGCGACCCTCGCCGGCCTCCAGCATCGAGCCGCCGCCCATCGGGTACGACACCACTTGCAGGTGAGCGCTGGTGATCGTCAGGCCCGTGCCCAGGAACGGGGTCAGCTTGGTCATCAGGATGTACCAGCGGCCATGGAATCCGTACGACACGCGCGAGCAGTCGGCGGTGCCAGGGGTGGGGTTTCCGTAGTTGTCGACGCCGTCGCAGCTGATCGAACGGCGCCCGATCCAGGCCGCCAGCTCCAGGCTCTTGAGCACGTCCCAGCCGGCGGTCAGCCCGTAGGTCGCGATGCCGCTCCCCAGGAACGCGTCGACGAAGAACGGCTTGGTCGCCCGCGCCGGCTGCGTCTGCTCGACCCAGCGCTCGATCTTCGCGTCCCGGACCATCTCGGCGCTGACGATCGAGCCCTCGCGTTCGATGGTCAGCCGGCGCTCGAAGCGCTCCAGGTGGCAGGCGCGGCGGATCTGCTGCGCCGCCGGGCTCTCGTCGTCGTAGGGGAGGCCCAGGGCCCGCTCGCACGGGTTGTCGGGCACGATCTCGACGATTGATTGGGCCCGCGCGGTGACCGTCACCAGCAGCAACGCCGCGCCCACCAGCCAGGCTCTGGCGCTCATCGGGCCCCTCCGCTGGCCAGCGCCACGCCGGGAGACCAGCGGTGCAGCAGGCTCGGATCGGAGCCGCGGCTGGGGACGAAGACCAGGGTGCCGGTCTCCTCGAGCGCCCCGCCCAGGTCGGCCTGCGGACGCTCGACGGCGTACTCCCGGCCCACCAGGATGTTCCCCAGCAGGATGGGGCGGTGCTCGGCGCCGACCGTCTCGGCGTAGGCGCGCGGCCCCGACTTGAGGTGCGCGCTGGCCGCGCGGTACAGCGTGGTCAGTTCGTCGTCGACGGGCCCCCGCCCGGCCGCGTCCAGGTGCCGCTTGAGCGTCGCGACCAGCGTCGCCAGATCGGGCTGGTCGTCGCTGTCGACCAGGGCGGTCACCGCGTCCCTCGCGACGACCAGCAGCGCCTGCTGCCAGTCCACCGAGAGCGTGGCCCGTCGCCTGTCCCGGTGCTGTTCGGCCTCCAGCGACGCGATCAGCCCGCCGTCGTCCGCCTTCTTGGGGTTGGCCTTCAGGTTCTTCTGGGATTCGTCGCTGCCCTCTTGCCCGGCCAGCAGGTGGAACGTGCGGGCAAACTCGGCGCGGGCGCCGCCGCGCGCCGCCGCCACGCACTCGCGCGCCAGATGCTTGAGCTGGCGCCTCGGCTCGGTGTCGTTCTCGTAGAGCCAGCCAAAGGTGGTCATCGCCGACAGCGGCGCGCCCCCGTCCAGCGCCGCGGCCGCGAAGTCCTCGGCGCGCTCCAGCCGTTCGCGCGGCGGCCCCAGGGCCTCCAGGACCTCCATCGTCTCGGGCGATACGGGCGAGGCGCGCAGCGTGCGCAGCGCCATGTCCATGATGGCGCTCAGCGCGGGATCGGCGGCGACCTCCTGGCGGCCGTGGCGGTGCAGCGCCTCGCGCGCCTCGGCCAGCAGCTCCGCGCGCCGGTTGGCCCGCGCGTGCGCCTCGGTCTGACGGAAGGCGATGTAGCGCCCGAGCGCGTCCTCGCCATGCGGCGGCGGGCCCAGGATCGCGACGGCTTCGTTCGGGCGCTGGGCGGCGGTCAGGCGATCGGCCAGCCGCAGCGCCAGCGCGCGCTGGGCGGGCGGCGACAGATCCAGGAGCAGCGCAGCGCGGCCGGTCGCCACCACGCGATCCACCGGGATGGACGGATCGTCGATGGCGGCCAGCGCCGCCGCCAGCACCGCGCTCCGGCGCTCGCCCGGGTCCAGCGGCGGGGCCGCGGCGCCGCCGGCGGAGTCGAGCCGGGCCAGCGCCGTCACCGCCCGACCGGGGCGCGCGTGCGCCAGGTCCAGGACCGCCGCCTCCAGGGACAGGGGAGCGGCCGCCGGATGGTCGGGGGGGAGCGTGCTGGCCGCCACCGAGACCAGGGCGATCTCCGGGTCGGTGGCGTGCTCCGGCTGGTTGCGCGCCAGCGCCGGCGGGTTGGCGGGGCAGCGTTCCACCAGGACGGGCACCGGGGTCTCGTCGGGCCAGCGCTCCGGCTCGAGCGGCCAGGTCACCCGGCCCGGCGTGCGCGCGGCGGCGCGCGCGGGCGTCAGCATCGTGGGCGGCTCCTTCGGCGGTTCGGCGTTGCGGGCCAGTCGGACCCGCTCGATCTGGACCAGGCGCCGCAGGCGGTCCCAGGGGTCGACCAGCGGTGGATCGGCGGCACTCACGCGCGGAACGCGCGGCAGGGGTTCGCAACGCGCCAGCGCGAGGAGCTCGGACCAGAAGTCGAGCGCGCGGTCCGGGCGCTTGCGCTCGCGATCGGCCAGCGTCGTGAGGGCATCCCCGGCGACGACCAGGTCGCCGCGGGCGATCCCGTCGGCGGCCCGGTCCAGAAGATCCTCGCGCGTGGGGGGGACCGGCACGCGGGCGCCCAGCCAGTGCGCTCCGCCGGATCGTTGCGACCCGGCGCACGACATCAACAGGGCGACGCAGAGCAGGCGCGCGCGCACGGTCAGAGCAGCCCCCCCACGCTGAGGGCCGGCAGAGCGCCCAGCACCAGGACCCCCTGCCCGGAGCGCGACTCGCGCTCGACCGTCATCGATCCGTCGGCGCGGACGAACAGGCGCGGCGTCAGGAACACCAGCAGCCCCAGCCCGATGTCACCGGACGGCTCCACGTCGCCGCCGTAGTCGTGGATTCCGGCGTGCGCGAAGGCTTGCGGCTCCAGGTGAATCACGACGCCGGCGACCAGGAGCTTGCCGTAGCCGATCGAGTAGCGGCCGCCCACCAGGCCCAGCCAGGTGGGCGGTCGGCTGTCGGGGACGGCGCCCAGCGACTGCACGACATCTTCGGCGGTGCCGCTGAGCGAACTCCAGTAGTGCGAGAGCTGCACCTCGAAACCGAGCGACTCGTTCAGGTAGTAGGCGGCGCCCAGCCGCAGGCCGGGGCTGATGTAGAAGTCGCCGCGCGCCAGGTACTCGGCGCCGGCGAACAGCTGCCAGCGCTGGGCCTTCTCGGCGAACCGTTGCTGCACGCGGGCCGCCGGTTGCGGCCGCGGCGCTGGCTCCCGGATGACAGCCTGGGAAGCCGGCGCCGCGACCGCCCCCGCCGCCGGTGGCCCGGAAGCCGGAACTTCGGTCGCGGCCGAAGCCGCAGGGACGAACAGCAGCAAGGCTAGCGCGCCGGATGCGCAACGCTGCCAGAGTGGTGTTGGACGCACGGCGGTTACTCGGTGGTGTTCGCGCACTGGGTGTCCGTGGTCCAGTCGAGGACGCCCGTGCCAGAGGTGGAGACATAGGGGTGGTCGCAGTACTTCGTGCAGACCTCCAGATCCATCGTGATGCTCACCGGGGTGAACTGGTCCGCGGGCGTGTTCGTCGACGGGTAGAGGAAGGGGAAGAAGGCAGGTGGATCGCTGCCGTCGATCGGCCAGATCGGACCCCCCGCCAGCGGCAGGGCACTGGTCATGTCGACCACCTGGTAACCGGCGGTAGCAACGCACACCTTCAGCCATCCGCCGGCGTTGGCGGTGGCCTGCGGGCCCGTGAGGAAGGCGACGGGCACCACCCGGTCCAGAATCTGGCTCTGGAACGGCAGCGAATCCTGCGTGTACGGGGTGAGCGCCTGTTTCAGCAGCGGATCGTCGGTCGACTCCCAGCCGTCCTCCGGCATCGACCAGGTGGGGCCGCTGGTCCGCTCCAGCCCCGGGCTGAAGATCCACGACACCGTTGTCAGGGTCTTCCCAGGCGGCGGCGCCTGCTCGAGGTCGTTGAACAGCTGCTGCAGTGAACCGCCCAGCGTGGGGTCCAGCGGCGCGTTGAGGTTGTTGAAATAGAAGAACTGATACTGCGGGTAGATCTGCGAGTACCCCGCGGCCGTCCGCTTGACCGTCGCGGCCATGGCGTCGGGGTCGGGCAGGCTCCGGCCGGTCTGCTGCGTGCAGCCCGCCGACCCGTCGGTCCCGTTGGGATCGAGCGCCAGGTTCAGCGTGTCCAGCTTGGTGTACGGCGCACCCGATTTCTTGATCGCCTGATCGATGGTGTTCTCGATCGACTGGAGGGCGTTGGTGCAGACGTCGGGGATGGGGACCGAGAGGTCGAAGACGATCTGGTAGATGACCGGCGACGCCTCGATGGGGGGCGCGTAGGTGATCGAGAGATCCGTCACCTGCGGCAGAGTCTCCATGCGGGTCTGCGCCAGCGCCGCGTCGCCATCGTCAGAGGGGACCGGACGCAGCCCCACGCAGTAGATGCCGTCGTCGCTCAGCGGAGGCGTCGGGGCGAATCCGCCCGACGGGTCGAGCGGTGAAAAGTCCACGCCGTCCGGAGCAGAATCCGACAGGCACAACCCCTTGGTCGGCCACATCGTGGTCACGTACGTCCGGGGGAAGAGGTAGGTGTAGTCGTTGTCGGCCGCGACGGCGTCCTTGATGTCGACGTAGACCAAGTCGTTCCCGTTGTGGAAGAACGACGTGACCGTCAAAGTATTCGTAATCGTTCTGGTCAACGGCAGCCCGCCGGGAAGCACGCCGTACGTGTCATGGACCCCCCGCACCGGATGGGTCGCTCCCGCCGGGACCGTGGGGGAGCCGCGCTGGACCAGCTGAAAGCAGGTCCCGGTGCCATCCCCGCAGGGGACGCTGCCCCCGGGGTAGGCCGATTGCGAGAAGTCGATCCTCTGGTATCCCGTGGGCCCGAGCAGCTCGAAGTGAAGCTGGTCCGAGGCCGGGTCGTCCGACGAGATCCGCCAGCGCACAATGGTGATGTCCTCCTGAGCGCTGTAGATCAGTTCAACATTCTGAGGGGTGAACGGCGACGGAACGAACTCGACGGGCCCGCAACCCGAGACCAGCGCCACGGCACCGCCTGCTAGCAAGGCAAGGGCCAATGCGCGGCAGCGGGCGGGCCAATCGGGCTGGCGTCGTCCGCAACCGCGTCGGCTGCGTGCTCGCATCTGGATCTCGTTGGGGGCGCTCAATCCGCTCTCCGGGTTTTTGGCCCCGAGGCTGCATGAAGCAAACTTCGTGCTCAGAAAGTCCGCAAAACGGACACTATAGGTAGTGCGAGATGGCGATGATTGTCTCTCAGATTTGTGAAACCATGACGGAAATGTCGTGGCGGGCGCGGTTGCTTCCGTTGGTCGGCGCTGCCGCACTTCTGACGCTCGCCGGGTGCTGCGGCAGCGGGTCGACTCACAAGTGCGACTTCACGCCCGCGACCAGCGGCACGGACGCCGGGGCCTCGGATGGGGGCATCCCCTGCCCGAGCATGCCGTGCGTGCTTCCCCAGGTCTGCTGCGTGACCAAGGCGCCGGCCAACATCGCGTGCGTCGACGTGAAGGACTTCATGAACGATCACTGCGAGATGCTCAACACCAACTCGCCGCCGCCCTGCTCGGGACCCGGGGACTGCCTGAACGGGAACGTCTGCTGCTATCAAAGCACGGCGAACCTGATCAGTTGCCAGAAAGACATGGTTTGCCCCGGCGACGGCTCGGACAACTACGTGGTCTGCAGCATGGACTCGGATTGCCCGGCGACGACCTCGGGCTCCTGCATGATCTATGGGACCAACCCGGCGACCGGCCTGCCGTTCGGCTATTGCCGGCCCAGCGCGACGACAACCTCTCCTTGACGCGCTAGAAGAAGCCCGAATGTCGACCGCGTCTTGCGTGGAGTGCGGTGCGCCGCTGCAAGAGCAGGCAAACTTCTGCGCAACCTGTGGCCAGGCGGTCCGGACGGGGCAGGGGCAGCGGCGCCACCTGACCCTGCTGTTCTGCGACCTGGTCGGGTGGACCTCGCTGTGCGAGCGGCGGGACCCGGAGGACCTGCACAGGCTGGCGACCGCGTACCGGCGGGTCTGCCGGGAGGCGATCAAGACCTATCAGGGGCACATCTCCGAGTTCCTGGGCGACGGCGTGATGTCGTACTTCGGTTATCCGCGGGCCAACGAGGACGACGCGGTCCTGGCCACGCGAGCCGGGTTGCGGATCGTCCACGAGCTGGCGGTGCTCAACCGGACGGTGGGGTGCGAGCTGGGCGCCGAGCTGCACGTCCGGGTCGGCCTGAACAGCGGCGAGGCGATCTTCGGCGGAGACGGCGGGCGCGAGCGGTTCGCCATCGGCGAGCCTGTGAACCTGGCCGCGCGGATCCAGCAGGTGGCGGAGGTCGACACGGTGGTGATCTCCGAGTCGACCGCGCGGCTCATCCAGGGTTACTTCGACCTGCGTCCGCTCGGCCCACAGCGGCTGAAGGGGTACGACCGGCAGGTCGCCGCCTTCCAGGTGGTGCGGCCCACGGGCGCGCGGAGCCGCTTCGAGGCCGCCGCTCGCCACAAGCTGACGCCCCACGTGGGGCGTCAGGCCGAGCTGGCCGCCCTGGCCGACCAGTGGACCCGCGTCGAGCGCGGCACCAGCGTCGCGCTGCTGGTCCGGGGCGAGTCCGGGATCGGCAAGTCCCGGCTGCTGCACCAGCTCCGGCAGACCGGGCTCAACGAGCAGACCCTGGTGCTGGACTGCTTCTGCTCGCCGCTGACCCAGGCGACCGCGTTTGCCCCGGTCATCGACATGCTGCACGAGCAGCTGCGGCACTGGGCCCCGTCGGCGGGCGACGGCGGGCCGGCCGAGCAGCTCCAGGTGCTGGCCAGCTTGCTGGTCGAGCAGTCGCAGGCCGACGCCGACGCCTTGCCGCTCATCGCCGCGCTGCTGGGGATCGAGGGCGCGGACGACGCCCCCATCCGTGACCTGTCGCCGGTCCGGCGCCGCGCGCGGACGATGGAGATCCTGCGCGAGTGGATGGCCTGGGTGGCGCAGTTCCGTCCCCTGGCGCTGCTGGTCGAGGATCTGCACTGGGCCGATCCGTCGACGCTCGATTTCCTGACCATGCTGGTCGAGCGGCCGCCGGACGGGCGGACGCTGGTGTGCATGACCGCTCGCCCCGAGTTCCCCGTCCCCTGGGACCTGAAGGCCGTGGGGATCGTCGAGCTGGCCCGGCTGAGCCCGGGCGAGGTCGACCAGATGGTCACGCACGTGGCCGGCGGCCTGGCGCTGCCGTCGGCGGTGGCCCGGCAGATCGCCGATCGCAGCGAGGGGGTGCCGCTGTTCGTCGAGGAGGTGACCAAGGCGGTGCTCGAGTCGGGGGCCTTGCGGAAGGACGCCGCCGGCTACCAGCTGGCCGGCCCGCTGGACGACCGCCAGCTGCCCGCCACCGTCAAGGAGTCGCTGATCGCGCGGTTCGACCGTCTGGGGGATGCCTTGCCGCTGGCCCAGCTGGGCGCCGCCATCGGTCGCGAGTTCAGCTACGCGCTGATCCGCGCGGTGGCCGGGCTGCCGGACGACGAGCTGGCGGGGAAGCTGCAACGGTTGAGCTCCAGCGAGCTGGTGTTCGTGGACGGCACGCCGCCGGCGGCGACCTACATGTTCAAGCACGCGCTGATCCAGGAGACGCTCTACGGGACGGTCCTCCGGTGCGAGCGCCGCGCGATGCACGAGCGCATCTTCACGACGCTCGCCGCCGCGTTTCCAGAGCTGGTCGCCGCCCGGCCAGAGATGGCGGCCTATCACGCGGAACAGGCGAACCGGCCCGAGGCGGCCATTCCCCTGCTGCAGAGGGCGGGCATACGCGCGCTCGATCGCAAGGCGGTGGCCGAGGCGGTGAAGCACCTGGCGCACGGGGTGTCGTTGCTCGACGTCCTGCAGGAGCCCGAGCGGACCTCGGCGGAGATCGAGTTCCAGGCGGCCCTCGGCCCCGCCTACATGGCGACCCGCGGGTGGGCTGCGCCCGAGGTCCAGACCTCCAGCGCGCGGCTGCGTGACCTGGCGGCCGCCCGGGGCGACGGCCCGCGGCTCTTCCAGGCGATCTGGAGCCTCTGGACCGTCGAATTCCTGCGGGCCCGACTGGGTCCCGCGTTGCGGGTGGCCCAGCAGGTGCTGAACCGGGCCAACGCCACGGGTGACCCGATGCTGCGCACCGTGGGGCACCACGCCGTCGGCTACACGCACTTCTATCGCGGCGAGTACGACGCGGCCCTCCGGCACGCCGAGGAAGGGCTGGCCCTGTTCGATCTTCAGCGCGAGCTGGCCCTGGGGGCGATCTTCCAGTTCTGCTCCAGCGTGGCCTTGCTCTGCTTCCGGACCGAGGCGTTGCAGGTGCTGGGCCGACCCGATGAAGCGACGCGAAGCCTGGGCGAGTGGCGGGCCATGCTGGCGCTGCTGCGCCACGCGCCGTCGCGCGCCTACTCGCTCACCCAGCAGTGCTTCTACTTTCATGGCCACGGCGACCACCAGACGGTCCGGCAGCTGGCCGAGCAGGCGCACGCGATCTCGTTGGCCGAGGGGTACGAGCTCTGGGTCCCCATCACCGAGACGTTCCTGGCGTGGGCGGACGCGAAGCAGGGCCGGAACGCCGGTGACGCCGCCGCCGCCGTCGAGCGGATCAAGGTCGCCAAGCAGCGGATCGACTCCAGCTTGACCCACATCATCGAGGTCGAGCTGGTCTCGATGCACGCCGAGACGCTGCTGCTGGCCGGTCGCCCCGGCGAGGTCGACGGGGTCGTCGTGCCCGCCCTGGAGCTGGCCGCGCAGAACAGCATGGGGCACTACGTGCCCGAGCTGTTCCGGCTGCAAGGTGAAGCGGCGCGCGCCCAGGGCGACTGGCACCGTGCCGCCGGCCTGTACCACGCGGCGGTCGAGGCCTCTCGTCTGGTCGGCGCCCGGGGGCTGGAGACGCGCGCTCTGCAGGCGCTGCAGAGCGGTCCCGCCCAAGCCTGAACGTCAATCGCCGGCGGCGGCTGCTTTCAGCTTGGCCGGCGCCATGACGACCAGGTGCCCCGACTCGCGCACCACGATCCCGTCCTTCTGCAGCTGGCGCAGGTGCTTGTTGACGCTCTCCCGCGTCACGCCCAGGCGGCGCGCCAGCTCTTCCTGCGAGAACTTCTGTCCGATGCGCACGCGGGTCGGCCCGACCGGCTGGCCGTGCACCGTCGAGAGGGTGAACAGGTACTTGGCCAGTCGGGCCCGCAGCGACAGGCCGGCCAGATCGTCGGCGTAGGTCGTGAGCAGGCGGAGGCGTGTCGCCAGGACGCCCAGCAACGAGAGCGCGATGGCCGGCCGATCTCCGATCAGCTGGACGAACGGCGCGCGATCGATCCCGACCAGGTCGGTCTTGGTCAGGGCCTTCACGGTCGCGGAGCGCAGGCCGCCGTCCAGCAGCGAAACCTCGCCGATGATCTCGCCGGCGCCGATCTCGCGGATGACCAGCGGTTCGCCGTTTCGCCCGATCGTCGACACACTGGCCCGGCCGCGGACGATCAGATAGACGGCGTCGGCCGCGGTGTCCTGCTGGACGATGTCCTCGCCCGGACCGCACCGGCGCTGGCGCGCCAGCCCGGCCAGCGCCTTCAACGCCGGCGCGTCGAGCCCGCGGAACAGAGGAATCATCCTCAGCACCGCGACGTCGACGGCAGGCACGCCGTGATGGTGTCACGCGTCGTCGCAAAAAGCGACAAAGGTGTGAAGCAGTTCATACCAGACCCCACGACGTCGGATTAGTTGTGGACGGCGGCCAAGGGCGGCGGAGAAATGACCAGCAAACAAACGGACGTGGCGGCAATTGATCCCAAAGAATTCGCTTCCTGGCTGACGGTTCTGCAACCGGACCTGTTTCGTTTCGCTGCCCGGATGACGTTCGTGCCGGCGGACGCGGCCGATCTGGTGCAAGGGACCAGCGTGCGCGCGCTCGAGAAGCGCCGGTTGTTCGCCGGAAACGCCCCCAATGATCTGCGCCGCTGGCTTTACCGGATGATGGTCAATCTTCATTGCGATCATGTTCGGCGGCGCGGGCGCGAAGTTGCGGGCGGTCGAATCGACGAGATCCCGGCCAGGTTCGAGCCGGTTCCGTTCTGGGCCACCATCGACGACGCCGAGGTGATGGCCGCCGTGGCGGGCTTGCAACCGCGGCTGCGCACCGCCTACCAGCTCTACGCGCTCGATCGTTGCTCGTACGCCAGCATCTCGTCGCGCCTGCACATTCCCGTCCGCACGGTCGCCAGCCGCATCCACCGCGCGCGCTCGCGCCTGCGCGAGACCCTGACCAGGGATCGGGTCGAGTTCCAGCCCGACGCCTAACGCCGGCCCAGCACGGGCGGCGCGGAGGCCTCGGGCGCGGCGGGCGAGATCGGCTTCGCGCCGACGATGTCGGCCAGGGAGAGGCCGTGCTCGCCGGGCTGCGGCCCGAGTCGGTCGGCCAGGTCGGTGGCTGCTTGCAAGAGATCGGCGCGGGTGGTCGCGGTCCGGGCCAGCGCGCGCCGCATCCGGCGCAGGCTGTCGGCGGCCTGGCGAGAGCCGGTTCCGGCGTGACGGGCTTGCTGGTAGGCGGCGCTGGCGCAGGCGTCGGCCCGCAAGCCGTCGAGCAGCCGGGCCGACTCGGCCTGCGCCTCGGCGTCGAGCGTCGCGCGGTCGCGCTCCTCCAGGCCCTGCGCGGAACCGAGCCAGACCCGCCCGATCCGGCCGAAGGCCGGGTCGGCGCCGGGCGCCAGGTCCTCGATCACCAGCGCGGGATCGGCGTTCTGCGGGAAGTCCTTGCCGAACAGCGCGAAGAGCAGGCTGTCGTCGCGCCCGGGGCGGACCAGCCCCAGCTGGGCGCCGAACGGGAAGAGCAGCTCGCCGCCGACGTCCAGCGTGCCGCGCAGCAGCCGGCGCGCGCTGGCGTCCAGGGCGACGTCGTCGTCCTGCCGCGAGCGCGAGGTGCGCTTGAGCGTCGCCAGCAGGTCGCGGATCTGGTCGATGCCGACCACCACGTTCAGCGCGCTCCCCTCGCTGTACCCGGCGTGGTAGATGCCGACCAGCTCGTACTCACCGGTCGCGCAGGAGACGGCCAGGACCGGCGAGCCCGAGTTGCCGTGCGACAGCAGGGCGTCGATCACGAAGTCGTCGTGGTCCCAGTCGCCGAACTCGTCGTGGTCGTGGGCGGAGATCACGGTCCCGGCGTTGGTGGCGCGGAAGGCGCCCAGCGGGAACCCACGCACCTCGACGACGTTCCGCTCGCGCAGGCGCGCGTCGTGACCAATCTTCCAGGGCATCACGTGCAGCTCGGCCGTGGTCTTCAGCACCGCCACGTCGAGCCGTGGATCGGTGACGACCCGCGCCACGGGGATGTCGTCGCGCCCGTAGCTGTCGTGCTCGTCGTCGACCAGCGCCAGCGTCTCGCCGATCTTCTTGCAACCGGCCGGTACGCCGTCGACGGCGTGCTGCGGGTCGGTGACCTCGGGCCAGGCGGCGACGTGGTCGTTGGTGAGCAGCAGGGTGTCGGGGCCCTGTCGCTTGTAAGCGAACGCCGTTCCGTGGAGCACGGCGGTCCGCCGCTCGTGCCGGACCGCCCCGTCCGCGCTGTACGACAGACACTCGTATGTCGCCGTGTTCCGCACGCAGTAGGAGAACGCGGACTGCGGCTGGCGATCGAACTCGCGCGACTGGGGCGACAGCGCGCTGAAGTCGTCCGCGTAGGTGCCCGAGCACAACGGCGGCGGGAGGTCTGCCGGCGCCGCCTGCCCGGCGCGAACCACGGCGAGGGTCGCGATCGTGACGAGTCCCAGCGCGCGCATGCCCCCAGCGCGTGCACGGCGCGTTCCACGGCTGGCCCGCGCCGCGCGCGGCTCTGGCAGCGGTCGCTGGTCGAAAAACGCGCGGTCGCGACCGACCGCGCGCGATTTCGTTACGGTCGAATCAGATGCGGCTGTTCGGGACGCCCGTCACGTCCGACCGCTTCACGCCGGCCCGCAGGCCCACGTAGTCGGCCAGCACGTGGAGCGCCTCGTCCAGCACCAGCTGATCGGCCGGCGTCTGCTCGCCGGTCTCACCTTCCAGCTCGGCGGCCGGACCACGGCGCGCCTCGTGGCGGGCGTTCTTGGGCGCCGGCAGCGCGGCGACCGGCTGGGGCAGGCCGGGGCGGCCGGCGTCCTTGACCGTGATCTCGTACGCAGGCACCCCGTCGGTGTCGCGGCGCGCCTGGGCCGCGATGGCCTGTTCCAGCTGCTTCTGCTCGACCACTTCGCGCCGTCGCTCGGCCTCGTTCAACGAGATCGTCCCGCTGGCCAGGCGCGTCCGCAGCCGATCGGCCTCGCGCCGGAGGTCGGCGAACGCCGGATCGCTGGCGGTCCGCCGCGCCGAGGCGGTGCGCAGCGCGGGCAGGTAGGGCTCGACCAGGCCCATCCGGTCGTATTGTGCCGAGGGCACGGTGTCCCAGGGGAGCGGATCGGCCAGCTTGGACTCGCCGATTGGCGCGGCCTCGGTGGGCGATGGGATGAGCAGGTCCGACGAGACGCCCCGCAGCTCGGTCGAGGCGCCGCTCGGCCGGTAGAACTTGCTGATCGTGAGCTTGAGCGCGCCCGGATCGAAGGAGTGCCCCAGCCCCGCGCGATCCATGATGCCCGCCAGCGGCAGGATGGTCTGGACCGTCCCCTTTCCGAAGGTCGCGGTGTCGCCCACGATCGGCGCGCGCCCGTAGTCCTGCAGCGCTCCCGCCAGGATCTCGGAGGCCGACGCGCTCAGCCGACTGGCCAGCACCACCAGGGGGCCGGCGTAGCGGACGGATGCGTCGCGGTCGGCGCCGACCTCGACGGAGCCGCTGGAGTCGCGCGTCTGCACGACCGGACCCTTGCGGATGAAGAGCCCCGTCATGTCGATGGCCTCCTGCAGCGACCCGCCGCCGTTGCGGCGCAGGTCCAGCACGATGCCGCGCACCTGCTCCGCCTTGAGCTTGTCGAGCAGCCGCCCGACGTCGGCGGTCGCGCCGCTGCCGCCCCCGTCGTCCCGGCCGGAGTAGAACGACGGGAGATCGATCACCCCGACGCGCAGGGGCGTCGAGCCCGGCTGGGGCAGATCGATGATCCGGGCCTTGGCCTGCTGGTCGGCCAGCTTGACCTCGGCCCGCACCAGGCGGACGGTCCGCTCGGCGCCCGCCTCGCCGACCGGCGGCTGAACGGTGAGCGTCACCGGCGATCCCTTGGGGCCGCGGATCAGCTCGACGATCCGGGTGAGCGGCATCGCCGAGACATCGACCGGCGCGCCGACGCCCTGCGCGACCGCGACGATCCGATCGCCAGGTTTCAGCGCGCCGCTCAGCGCGGCCGGACCGCCGGGGACCAGCTCATGGATCGTGCAGGCCCCGTCCTCGTTGGCCAGGGTCGCGCCGACGCCGAACAGCGACAGGTTCATCGCGATGGTCAGCGACTCCATCGATTCCTTGCCCAGGTAGTCGGAGTGCGGGTCGTAGACGTGGGCCAGCGCGTCCAGGTACATCTCGAGCACGTCGTCGTCGCCCAGCGCGCTGACCGTCTTCAGCTGCTGCGCGTGCCGCTTGGTGAGCATGGCGGTCAGGTCCGCCACGGGCTTGTCGCCCAGCCGTTCCTGCAGCACCTCGGCCCGCAGCTCCTGTCCCCACAGCTCGTGCGCCGCCGCCAGATCGCGCGGCCATTCGGCGTGCTGGCGGTCGAAGGCGAAGCGGTCGTGTCCGGAGAAGTCGAACTTGCCTTCCTTGAGCAGCTGCGTGTCGTACGCGACCTTCTGGCGCAGCCGCTCGAGGTAGCGGGCGAAGATCCGGTGCGCCGGGCGCGTGTCCCCTTCGGCGCGGATCGACTCGGCCAGCGTGGCACGGATAGCGCCCAGCTCCTCGATGTCCGATTTCAGGAACACCGAATGGCTGTTGTCCAGCGCCTCCAGGTAACGATCCAGCAGCTTGCCCGCCAGCTGCTGGTCCAGCGGATGGTGAGCGAGCTGTGACTGAGCCAGCAGGCTGGTCGTGATTCGAGCGATGTTCGCTTCTGTCGCGGGGGCGTCGACGGGGGGCGCCGGCCGCGCGACCGCGAACGAAGAGGCCGCCAGGGCCAGGATGGAAAGCGAGAAGACCCATGTACGAAAGCTGGGGCGCGACTTCATCCCCTCGATTGTGAATCGAAAACGGCTGATCTGCTCCCCCAGGTGTGTGGTTGTGGTTGTAATCACGCTCCTGGCACCTCGGCCGCTGCATCGGTCCAGCCCTGCATGACGAACGTTCAGCCTGGCGATCGCGCCTGGCGCGCGCCACACCAGTCATGTCGTGCTGTCCCTCCGCCGCGTCGACGCCGTCCTGATCCTGTCCTTCGCGGCGGTCGTGGTGGCGTTCGTGATCGGAACGGTCACCAGCCAGCTGCGAACGGTGGAGATCGAGCGGGCCGCGCTGAGCATCCAGGGCGACGCCGCCCCCAGCATTCGCTATCTGGCGAACGCGCGTGCCGAGCTCCGCCGGCTGCAGCTGCTGGTCCACCGCGCGCTGGAGGACCGCGCGACGGAGGATCGAACGCCCGAGATCGAGAGCGGGCGGGCCCTCCTGGATGCCGAGATCGCGGCCTATCGCAAGCTGCCGCTCTACCCGGGCGAGGCGGTGATCTGGCGGCGCGCGGAGTCCGCGCTGTCCCGTCTGAACGGCAACGTCACCGACGTGCTGGACGCGGTCAGCCGCGGAGACGTCCGGGCGGCGCGCGGGGCCGAGGGGCGCCTGGACGCCACCAGCGAAGAGGTCGCGCGCGAGCTGTCGCTGGGGATCGACGCGAACACGGCCTCTGCCTCGGAGCTGGCGGGTCGCATCGGCGACAGCCGGCGGCGCGGCGCCGCCTGGGCCGTGGAGCTGGACGCGGCCGGCGTGCTGCTGGCGATCTTCGCGGCCAGCCTGGCGCTGCGGATCTCGCACGACCACGCCCGGGCGCTGGGGCAGCTGCACGAGGTGGCCGAGCGGCGCGCCGGCGAGCTGGACGCCTTCGCGACGCGGATGGCGCACGACATCCGGAACCCGCTGACCACCGCCAAGCTGGCCCTGGACGAGATCCAGCGCCAGGCCCCGGGCGAGGACCGGATCCGCCGGGCGGCGGGGCGGGGGAGCCGCGCGATCTCGCACACCACCGGGATGATCGAAGCGCTGCTCGAGTTCGCGCGCGCCGGCGCCCGGCCGTCGGTGGGCGCCAGCGCCTGCGTCGCCGACGTCGCCGACGAGATCGCGGCCGTGATGCGCCCGCGCGCCGAGGAGATCGGCGCCCGGCTGGAGGTGCGGGCCGGGTCACGCGCGCGGGTGGGCTGCTCGGCGGGCATGCTGAGCAGCGTGCTCGGAAACCTGGTGGGCAACGCGCTCAAGTACGTGGACGGGGGGAGCGAGCGGCAGGTCGTCGTCTCCATCGACGACGAAGCGGGTGACGTGCGCGTCACCGTCGCCGACACGGGCCCGGGGTTGCCGGCCGGCGTGGACCCGCGGGCGCTCTTCCAGCCCTACGTGCGCGGGCCGGACGCGCGGGGCCGCGGCCTGGGACTCGGGTTGGCCACGGTGAGCCGGATCGTCGAGGCGCACCACGGGCGCCTGGGGGTCGACTCGACGGCGGCCGGCAGCCGGTTCTGGTTCGCTCTGCCGCGCGCCCGCGTGTAATGTGCGCCGATGATGGCGCGTTCGAGATGGGCGGTTGGCCTGGCGCTGATGGCCGTCCTGGTGGCGCGGACCGCGCGCGCCTGGGACGACTTCGGACACATGGTCGTCGCGGCGGCGGCCTACAAGCGGCTGAACGCCACCACCAAGCAGAACGTGGCGCGGCTGCTGAAGCTGAACCCGCGCTACACGAACTGGATCGTCGGCGCGCGCAAGGGCGACGAGGATCGCATGGCGTTCATGCGCGCGGCGACCTGGGCGGACGCGATCAAGAACGATCCCCTGTATCAGGACGACGCGCAGAGCCTGCCGGCCGCGGGCCAGAACATCGGCTACGCGGACACCCTGCGGCACGCCTACTGGCACTACATCAACCAGCCGTTCTCGCCCGACCACACGGCGCTGGCGCCGGCGGCGGCACCCAACGTGGCCACGCAGATCGCGGTGCTGCGCGCGGCCCTGGCAGCCAAGTCGACCAGCGACGACGTGAAGTCGTACGACCTGGTTTGGCTGTTGCACCTGGTGGGCGACGTCCATCAGCCGCTCCACACCGTGGCCCGCTTCGATGCCGCCGACAGGGCCGGCGACCGCGGCGGCAACGCCGTCAGCGTCACGGGCAACACGCAGCCGCCGATCTGCGACGATCCGCGCTACTGCCCGTTCGGTCCGCCGCGTGACCTGCACGCCTTCTACGACACCATCCTGGGATCCGGCTACGCCGTCGGACCACCGGAAGAGGAGGCGGCCCGCCTGCCGGCGCCGGACGCCAAGCTGGCGGCGGTGCGGGACGAGGCGGTCTGGCTCAAGGAGGGGCTGGACCTCTCGGTCGGCTCCGTGTACGTGCCGCCCGTCGGGATCGGAGACGGACCCTTCACGATCACGCCCCAGTACCAGAAGGCGGCGGGCACGCTGGGCAAGCAGCGAATGGCCCTGGCGGCGGCCCGCCTGGCCAACCTGTTGAACGACGCGCTCGGAAAGTAAAGCGCCGGGCGCATTTGCGGTTGTCGAAGCCCAGCCGCGGCCTACCTTGACCGTGTGAAGCGGGCCGTCGGTCTGATCGCTCTGCTGTTGCTCGGCGTGTGCCCGGCCCAGCGGGCGAAAGCCGACGCCGGCCAGCCCGATCCGATGTCGGTGTACCGGGTGAGCCCGACCGCCGACGGGGCGATCATCGTCGTCACGACCGCCGGCGGACTGGTCCCGTTCGCCTTCACGTCGCGGATCATCCATCCGAGCTGTCCGTGCTCGCCCAGCTCGGTGAACAGCCTCGATCGGGGCGTCATCGGAAACGCCAGCGACAGCGCCGACCTGGCCAGCAACATCACGGTGGCGCTGGCGATCGTCGTTCCGCCGATCGCCGACTGGATCGCGCTCCGCCGGCTGCACCCCTGGCTGGAGGACGCGGTGGTCTTCGCCGAGGCGATGAGCGTGAACGGCGCCTTCGTGACGCTGGCCAAGTTCACCGTGCAGCGGCCGATCCCGCGGGTTTACTCCGACCCCGCGCTGGCCAGCGATCCCGGCAACTACCGGTCGTTCTACTCGGGGCACATGTCGTTCGCGATGGCCGCGCTGTCGGCGGCGTCGGTCACGGTGAACGCCCGATACGGCCTGACGTGGCAGCCCTGGGCGGTCACCTTGCTGGTCGGCGCCAGCGTGGCCGCCGAACGCGTCTGGGCCGGCTACCATTTTTACACCGACGTGATGGTGGGCGGCGGCGCCGGCCTGGTGGTCGGCACCGCCGTCAGCTTTCTGCACCTGCGCACCCACGGCCTGCACATCGCCGCGTTCCGCCCCGCCGACAGCGACGCCGTCGGCCTCAGCGTCGGCGGGGCGATCTGAGCGCCAGACCTAGAACGCGCCGCCGTAGGTGGGGGCGGCGGAGGTCACCTCGGTGGCGTAACCCGGACCGCCGCGTACGACGAGGGGGTGCTGCGAGCGCAGGCCGAACGGCGAGCCGTGGAAGACCGCGGCGGCGCCGCTGCTGCCGTCGAAGTACGGGGTGGGGAACGGCACCGTGGCGGCGACCAGCAGATCCTCGTGGCCGCGGCGGCCGTAGTCGCCGCTGGAGAGGTGCTCGCCGAAGTTGAGCTGGTTGTCGGGGAACACGCTGGTCTCGGGGATCGAGACCTCCGGGGTCACGGACACGCCGCCCGGACCTCCCCGGTACACGTTGATGGTGTCGTCGGTGAAGTAGATGTTCGAGGTCTGCAGGGACGCGCCGGCGGCCACGTCGAAGCGTCCGTCTCCGTCGAAGTCGCCGACCTGGATGGGGGCGGGCGGCGTCGCCAGCGTCAGGATCTGGCTGGGCGCGGCCGGCGGGAACCCGGCGCCGCCCAGGTAGATCGCCAGGCTGGAGCCCTCCTCGGTGACCAGGTCGGCGATCCCGTCGCCGTCGACGTCGCCGGCGGTGCCGAAGGGGAGGGTGGGCCGGACCACCAGCGTGACGGCCGTCGGCGGCTCCAGTCCGGCCGCGCTGCCTCGGAAGAAACGAAAGGCCTGGGTGTCGCCGTTCGGGCCGTAGTCCTGCACCACGACGTCGCCGTAACCGTCGCCGTCCAGATCGGCGGCGGTCATGATGCTGGTGTAGCGCCCGGTGTTGGTCTGATCGAACGTCCAGGCCGGCGTCGTGGCGAGCCCGCTGGCCGAACCGAGGTACAGGAAGACCTTCGCCATGCCGTCCCCCACGAACAGGTCGGCGTAGCCGTCCCCGTCGACGTCGCCTCCGGCGGCCAGGGCGAACGCCTGGTACGGATTGGTCGGTGGAATCACGCTGAGCGGCGTGGAGACGACGCCGTCCGCCGAGCCGGGGAAGACGACCACGCCGCGCGCGTCGGCCAGCGCGAGGTCGCCGAACCCATCGCCGTTCACGTCGCCCAGGCTGACCAGCCCGCCGCCGCCCAGGTTCAGCGCCAGCAGCGTCTCCCCGTGCGTGTCCAGCCCGAACCGGCCGCCGCGGTAGACGTGCACGACGTCGGTCTGGGCGTCGCCGTTCGTATCGCGAACGGCCGCATCGACGTACCCGTCGGCGTCGGCGTCGTAGCGCAGCCCGCGCGTGGCCGACGGGGCATCGCCACCGGGCGGGACGAACAGCTCCCAGGTCGATGTGCAGGGCGCTCCCGGAAGGCGCACGCGCCAGTAGATCACGCCGACCGGCAGCGGGTGCCGCGGGCGCGCTGCGTGGTCGTGGCCGTCGGCCACCTCGATCAGGTGGTCGCAGTCCCGCTCGGCGCAGATCTCCACCTGCGCTTGCGCGGGGCCGTCCCAGCGGAACCAG
Organism: Polyangia bacterium; assembly: GCA_035578045.1. GTDB lineage: Bacteria > Myxococcota_A > Polyangia > Fen-1088 > Fen-1088 > JADGRB01. Next base: position 124,146 of record DATJWP010000207.1, read on the forward strand.
GGCCGGCGGCTGCCCGCCAGCGATCCCGACAGGGGCGCCAGCAGCCGGTGGCGAAGGCGCTGTGGATGGACAGATGGCGTGAACGCCGCCGCGACGGGAGACGCAGGGCTGGTCGAACCGGCGGTCGGGGAATCGCCGCAGGCAGCGGGGAGCATGACAAGGAACGACAGGGCCGGCAGAGCGCGGGAGCTTCGGGGATCCATGGGGCACGTCCTCCGGGTTGGGAACGCAGCGAAGCTGGTGGTCATGCCGCATGACAGCAAGGCGATTGCGACTTTGGCTGCCGGACGGGTGTTCAGGGGCCGCGGGGCGGGCGCGGCTGGCGCAAACGCCGGGGCGGGTTTATGCGATCGACATGGCGCGCGTCTTCGTGACCGGTTCCTCGGAAGGGCTGGGGCTGCTGGCCGCTCAGCTCCTGCAGCGAAAGGGGCACGCGGTCACGCTGCACGCCCGCAACGCGCGGCGCGCCGCCGACGCGCGCGCCGCGCTTCCGGGGTGCGAGGGGGTGGTCGTGGGCGACCTGTCGCTCGCGGCGGAGACGCGGCAGGTGGCCGAGCAGGCCAACCAGACGGGGCGCTTCGACGCCGTCATCCACAACGTCGGCATCGGCTACCAGGAACGGCATCGCGCGCTGACCCCCGACGGCGTCGAGCTGGTGTTCGCGGTCAACGTGCTGGCCCCCTACGTGCTGACGGCGCTGATCCACAGGCCCCGGCGCCTCGTCTATCTGAGCTCCGGGATGCACCGGGGCGGAACCCCCAACCTGGACGATCCGCAGTGGTCGGCGCGGCGCTGGAGCGGCGCCCAGGCCTACTCGGACAGCAAGCTCTACGACGTGGCGCTGGCGTTCGCGGTGGCGCGGCGCTGGCCGGACGTTCGCTCGAACGCGCTCGAGCCGGGGTGGGTCCCGACGCGGATGGGGGGCCCGCACGCGCCGGACGATCTGCAGTCGGGGGTCGAGACGCAGGTCTGGCTGGCGGTCAGCGACAACCCGACGGCGGCGGTGAGCGGCGAGTACTTCTATCACCAGGCCCGCCGGTCGCCGCACCCGGCCACCCGCGACCCGCGCCTGCAGGAAGAGCTGCTGGCGCACTGCGCTTCGCTCAGTGGGGTCACGCTTCCGCCCGCGACGTGACATCATTGAAGCGATGTCAGTGGAGGTCGAGGCCCTGACGGCGCTGCTGGCCGGCCGGCGGATCGTCGCTCTGACCGGCGCCGGGTGCAGCACCGACTCCGGGATCCCCGATTACCGCGGCGGCGGTCGGACCGGGCCACGCAACCCCATCCAGCACGACGCCTTCATGCGGCGGCCCGACGTCCGCCGGCGCTACTGGGCCCGCGCGACCATCGGGTGGGAGCGCTTCAAGGGCGCGCGACCCAACGCCGCGCACGCGGCGCTGGCCGATCTCGAGTCGTCGGGCGTGCTGGCGGGGGTCATCACCCAGAACGTCGATCGGTTGCACCACCAGGCGGGCAGCCGGCGGATCGTGGAGCTTCACGGCGCGCTCGCCGACGTCCGCTGCCTCGGGTGCGGCGCGCCCGAGGCCCGGACCGACCTGCAGGGGCGCCTGCTGGCGGCGAACCCGGACTGGCTGCCTCGCGCTCTGCTCGAGCTTCAAGGGGACGGCGGCGTCCGGCCCGACGGCGACGCCGAGCTGTCGGCCGAGACCGTCGCCCTGTTCCAGGTGGCCGATTGCCTGAGCTGCGGCGGAGCGCTGAAGCCGGACGTCGTCTTCTTCGGCGGGACCGTGGCCGAGCCGACCCTCACGGCCGCCTGGTCGCTGCTGGCCGACGGCGAGGCGCTGCTGGTGGTCGGCTCGTCGCTGACCGTCTACTCCGGCTTCCGGTTCGTGCGCCGCGCCCACGAGCTGGGGATGCCGATCGGGATCGTGAACGTCGGCCCCACCCGGGGGGACGCGCTGGCTCAGGCCCGCGTCTCCGCCCCCGTCGGGTGGGTCCTGCCGCAGCTGGAGGCGGCCCTCAGCGCCGCACCGCCGGCTGCACCGAGAGCCTGACGCGCTCGGAGCCGCGCATCACCTCCAGCTCCTGGGCGTGGCCGGCGCGGTCCTCGGTCAACAGGCGGTGCAGGTCGTCGATGCCGGCGGTCGGCTGGCCGGCGAACCCGACGATCAGATCGCCGTCCCGCAGCCCGGCCCGGGCGGCGGGGCTGCCGGGTTCGATCGAGGCCACGAACACCGCGCTCTCGATCCCCAGCCCGTGGAACCGGACCACGCGCCGGTGCAGCGGCACGGTCTGACCGGCCACCCCCAGGAAGGCGCGCCGGACGCGCCCCTCGTGGATGAGCGCGCCGACCACGAAGGTGGCCGTGTTGATGGCGATGGCGAAGCAGATCCCCTGGGCCGGCATGATCATGGCGGTGTTCACGCCGATGACGCGCCCCTGGGCGTCGCACAGGGGGCCCCCGGAGTTGCCGGGGTTCAGCGCCGCGTCGGTCTGGACCACGTCGTCGATCAGGCGGCCGTTCTGGGTGCGCAGCGACCGGCCCAGCGCGCTGACCACCCCCGCGGTGACGGTGCAGTTGAACCCGTACGGGTTTCCGACGGCGACCGCGATCTGCCCCACGCGCAGGCCCGACGAGTCGCCGAGCGTGACCGGCGCAAGATCCCTCGGAAGGTCGGTCGCAAGGGCGCGAACCACCGCCAGGTCGGTGTCCGGGTCCTCGCCGACCAGCTGGGCCGGCAGGCGCCGGCCATCCAGGGTGGTCAGCGTGATGCGCCGGGCGCCGCTGACCACGTGGCTGTTGGTCAGCACGTACCCGTCCGGCGTGAACACGAACCCGGAGCCGCTGCCGGTGCCGCTCTCGCGTCGGCGCGACTGCGGTCCGGTGGGGCGGACCCCCTCGACGTCCAGGCGGACCACCGATGGGCTGACCTGGTCGGCGACGGACGTGACGATGCTCGAATAGGCGTCGATTGCCGCGGCCTCGGGCGCGCGGCTCGGCTGGATGGCGCTGCTCATGTGGTCTCCTTTCGCCGAGGCCATTCGCTCCCGGCGGGCTTTAGTCGTGTTTCGTAAGCGCCGCGTGACCGGCGTCAAATCACGTCACGAGAACGTCGCCACCTCGACACACCTCATCAGGCCGCGACCGACTACATCGGGGCATGCGCGTGAAGGCGGGCGCCAATCTCCGCCGCCAGCTCAAAGGAGCGGAGACGCTTGGCATGGTCGTGAATCTGGGCGGTCACGATCAGCTCGTCCGGCTGGGTGCGATCGATCAGATCGCCCAGGCGCCTGCGGACGGTGTCGGGCGAGCCGATGGCCGCGCAGGCCAGGACGTCGTCGAGCATGGCCGCCTGCCGCTCCGGCAGGCGGTCACCGTACCCTTCGACCGGCGGCGGCAGCCGGGTGGGCTGGCCGCTGCGCAGGTTGACGAACGCCTGCTGCAGCGAGGTCAGCAGGTACCGGGCCTCGCCGTCGCTCTCGGCGGCGATCACGTTGACCCCCAGCATCAGACGCGGGCGGCCCAGCCGCGGCGAGGGGCGGAAGGCCCGCCGGTAGACGTCGGCCGCCTCCAGCAGCAGCGCCGGGGCGAAGTGAGACGCGAACGCGTAGGGGAGGCCCAGCGTCGCCGCCAGCTCGGCGCCGAACAGGCTGGAACCGAGGATCCAGACCTCGATGTCGTGGCCGGCGCCGGCGCCCGGGTAGGCGTGCACGCGCTGGCCCGGCTGCGGCGGCTGGAAGTACCCCAGCAGCTCGACCACGTCCTCCGGGAATCGATCGACGTCGCCGGCCAGCGTCCGCCGCAGGGCGTGGGCGGTCAGCGGGTCGGTGCCCGGCGCGCGCCCCAGCCCCAGGTCGATCCGGCCGGGGTGCAGGGCGTGCAGCGTGCCGAACTGCTCGGCGACGACCAGCGGCGCATGGTTGGGCAGCATGATGCCGCCCGCGCCCACGCGGATCCGCGAGGTGCCGGTCGCCACGTGCTCGATCGCCACCGCCGTGGCGGCGCTGGCGATGCCCGGCATGTTGTGGTGCTCGGCCAGCCAGAAGCGCGCGTAGCCCCAGCCCTCGGCGTGGCGCGCCAGATCCAGCGAGCGTCGCAGCGCCAGCCCGGCGTCACCCCCCTCGACGATCGGTGCCAGGTCCAGGACGGAGAACGGGGTCACGCCGGAAATCTAGCACCCTCAGATCGAGAGGGCGCCGGTCGAGCCCCCGGCCTGTCGCCGGTCCGGAAGCTGTCGCTCGACGGGCAGTCCGAGCAGCTCGCGGCAGACGTTGGCGATGCGCCAGGCGCTGGTGCGGCCGTTCTGGACCGGGCACAGCCGGCGGAGCTCGTCGACGTCGAAGTACGAGTGAACCTCTTTGCCCAGCGCCAGCCCGACGTAGGCGGTGGACGAGAACTGCGTCACCAGGACGTCGCAGTTGGCGATCATCTCCTCGGCGTTTCCGCTCTCGAACACCAGCGCGCCGGGCGCCAGCAGGGCCAGCTCGCGGCGGGCGCGGGCCACCTTCTCGTTGGGGTGCAGCTTCCAAATGATCTGCCGGCCGGCCGCGATGCGCAGCACCTGCTGGATGAAGCCGGGGCGGTTCTCCCAGCGCAGCGTCTCGCGGATGTCCGAGCTGCAGACCAGGACATGGCCCCGGTGCGGGAAGTCGTTCTGCAGGAAGCGGTCGCAGTTGTCGAAGTTGGGGATCCCGGTCACCACGATCTTCTCCGGCGGCACGCCCTTGCGCTCGAACAGGGTGCGGTACCCCTCGCTGGCGACGCAGAAGCGGTCGTACGCGTGGCTGAGCCCGGTTCCGGCCGAGTCGGCGGTCACCCACGGCGGCAGTCGCATCGCCTTGACCATCCGGAACACCAGGTCCTCGCGGTCGGTCATCCCCTCCTGGACCAGCAGCAGCGGCCGCCCGCGGATGTTGCGCGGGACCGAAAGGTCCGAGCAGGTGATCGCCAGGTCGTACGGGCCGCGCCGGCCGCCCAGGTCCAGCGGCAGGTCGTGCTCCTCGAGGTGCGCCAGGCAGCGCGCGCGCAGCTTGTCGCCCAGCGCGGTGTTCTCCAGCCGGCCGGCGCGCCGCAGGAGCTCGAGCGCGCCGTCGCTGTAGTACCAGGTGAAGGCGTGGTCGCAATCGGGCAGCTCGGCCGCGATCTGCCGGACCTGCGTGGTGTGGTTGATCGTGCCGCCGATCAACAGCACGCGCGGGCGCGCGCGGCGCGGCAGAGGCGCCAGGCGGGCCCGGCGCCGTCGGTCCAGGCGGCGATCGACGGCGGAGGGAATGATCGCGGCGATCACCAGCAGCACCCGAGCCAGGAAAACCACGGCCGCGAGCAGCGAGGCCCGGATGAACAGCCAGATGCTCGCGAGGCGAGACATGCGCACGTATTCTACTGCGCGCCGACGGTGACACGCTGAACGATCCCTTCGCCAGATGGTCTGCGTGGCTAGAACGTCACCGGACTACAGTCCTCATGGGGGCTGCCGCCACGGGCTTGCTGGGCCTGGTGCTGGCCGCGGGCTTGCCGCTGCGCACCGACCTCTCCAACCTGTTGCCGGCGCACGAGCGATCGGTGCGCGACCTCGAGCGGATCGAGGGGCGCACGTCGGCGCTGGGCCTGGTGCTGTGTGCCGTGGCCAGCCAGGATCCGGCGCAGCGCGCGCGGGCGGCGGCCGATCTGGTCGGACGGATCAAGCAGCTGGATCCGGCGCTGGTGGCCGACGTGATCGCGGACGACGGCGCGGCACGGGCGTTCGTGGCCCAGCATCGCTTCCTGTTCGCGTCGCGCGCAGACCTCGATGCCGCGCGCGACGCGCTGGCGGCGCGGGTGCGGCGCGCCAAGCTGAAGGCGAACCCGCTCTACGTCTCCCTGGACGATCCCGAGGAGACGGCGCGCGACCAGGCCGACGAGCAGAAGGTCATCGATCGGCTGCGCGGTCGCCTGGCGGCGGCGGAAGGGTCGGACGCGCAGCCCCACGCCATGGTCTCGCGCGATGGGCGGACCCAGGTCCTGATCGTCCAGGCGGCGTTCCCTTCGGCATCGGTCTCGATGGGCGAGCGGCTGGTCGCGGCGCTCGCCACCACCCTGGAGGCGGCCGGGCGCGCGGCCGGCCCCGGCGTTCAGCTGGGAATGACCGAGGACGTCGTGATCGCCGTCGCCGAGCACCGGGCCATCGTGGGCGGGATGTCGCTGGCGCTGCTCCTGACGGTCCTGGTCGTCGGGGCATCGATGTTGCTCTACTTCCGCTCGGTGGGCGGGCTGTCGGCGCTGCTGGGGTCCCTGGCCGTCGGCACGCTGGCGACCTTCGGGGTGGTGCGCCTGACCGTGGGGCACCTGAACAGCGTGACGGCGTTCCTGTCGTCGATCGTCGTCGGCAACGGCATCAACTTCGGGATCATCGTGCTGGCGCGCTACCTGGAAGAGCGCCGCACGGAGGCGCCGCACCAGGTGGCGCTGTCCCGGGCGCTGCGCGGCTCGTTCACCGGGACGCTGGCGGCGGCGACCGCGGCGGGGATCGCCTACGCGTCGCTGATCATCACCGACTTCCGCGGGTTCCGCGACTTCGGCGTGATCGGCGGGGTGGGGATGGCGCTCTGCTGGATCAGCGCCTACACCGTGCTGCCGGCGCTGCTCTCGTGGCTCGCGTCGCGCCGGCGGCTGCGGATCCGTCCGGAGCCGCCGCTGGGGCGCTGGCTGTCGCGGCTGGCGCTGGCCCGCCCCGCGATCGTGATCGCCATCGGCGCCGTGTTGACGACGGGGGCATGCGCGGTGGCGGCGCGCTACCTGGCGTCCGACCCCTTCGAGTACGACTGGCAGCGGTTGCGCTCGGACAGCGGCACGGCCAGCGACGCGCGGCGCTGGATGGCGCGCATCGACCAGGCCTTCGGCCGGCAGTTCGTGGGCGGGTTCATGGTCGGGGTCGACAGCGCGCCGCAGGCGGAGGCGGTCGAGAAGGTGCTGCGGACGCACGCCGAGGACGAGCCCGGCGTGGCGCCGTCGCAAGCGCTGTTCCGCAAGATCGGCTCGATCCAGGACTTCATCCCCGCCGACCAGCCCGTGAAGCTGGCGGTGCTGGACGAGATCAGGCGCCTGGTCGACCGCTCGACGCAGCTCATGGACAAGCAGGACGCCGCCGACCTGCAGCGCTTCCGTCCGCCCGACGGGCTGCGGCCGATCACGATCGCGGACATCCCCGAGCCGCTGGCGCGCCGCTACGTCGAGCGCCACGGCGAGCGTGGCTTCATGCTGTTCGCGAACCAGGCGTCGCGGTTCGACGGCTGGAACGGCCGCGACATGCTGGCGTTCGTCGACGCGGTCCGGCGGCTCGAGCTGCCGCCGGACACGGCCTTCGGGGGCGGCGCCTTCATCTTCGCCGACCTCCTGCAGGCCATGCGCCGGGCCGGCCCGCGCGCCACGCTGGCGGCGTCGCTGGGCGTGGCGGCGTTCACGCTGGTCATCGTCGGCTGGGGGAGGGCCGCCGCCATCACGCTGGCCTGCCTGGTGACCGGGACCGCGCTCATGATCGCGGGGGCCGCGCTGCTGGGGTTGAAGGTGAACTTCCTGGACTTCGTGGCGCTGCCGATCACGCTGGGCATCGGCGTCGACTACGCGGTCAACGTGGTCGCGCGGGCGCGCGCCGCGGGGGCGGGCGACCTGGGCAGCATCCTGTCCACCACGGGCGGCGCCGTGGTGCTCTGCTCCTGGACGACCACGGTTGGCTACGCGTCGTTGCTGCTCTCTTCCAACGCCGGCATCCGGTCGTTCGGCATCACGGCGATCCTGGGCGAAGCGACCTGTCTGGTGGCGGCCCTGGTGCTGGCCCCAGCGTTGCTGCGCGCCGCAGGTCCCCGCGGATGAGCAGGAACACCGTGCCGGCGGCGATCCAGAACAGCTCCTTGGCCCGCTTGACCAGGATCAGGGCGGTCCCGGCGGCCACCGGGTTGGGCAGCCCCATCTGGCGCAGCAGCAGGATGATGGCGGCGTCCTGAACGCCCAGCCCCGCCGGCAGGAAGAACACGATCACGCGCAGGAGCGAGCCGAGCGCGTCCAGCGCCAGCACCGGCCCGATGGGGAGCGGCAGCCGCAGGCAGCGGACGATGATCAAGGTCTCGATCCCCTCCATCAGCCACTCGAGGAAGAACGCCAGGAGTGGCCGCCAGCGGCGCGCGGCCGGCGCCGCGAAGAACGCCCGCGCCTCGCTGTCGATCTGCGCGAACCCGCGCTCGCGCTCGGCGATGGCGCGCCGGAGCCGCAGGATCGGGATCTTCTGCAGCAGGGCCGCGATCCGGCTGGCGATGGCGGCGTGTCGCAACGAGGCGAGCAGGAGCCAGCCCAGCAAGCCCATGGCCACTGCGCACGCGGCCGCGCCCAGGGCGGGCAGGGAGAACGGCGAGCCGCCGGCCGCCTCCGCGTCGAGGGCGGCCCACACGGCGGCCAGCGCCAGGTAGGCGCCGTCGGTCGCGACCAGGTAGCCCTTGGTCAGCGCCAGGCTGGCCACGGCGCGGGGCAGGGGCACCCCGGCGCGCCGGTTGAGCAGCGCCATCTTGGCCGCCTCGCCGGCCACCGAGCCGCCCGGCAGCAGCAGGACCAGCGCCTCGACCGAGAGGCGCAGCTCCAGCATCCGCACCCAGCGGACCCGCGTCCCCAGCGCCAGCAAGATGCCGCCCCAGCCGGCGGCGTCCAGCCCCATCGCGACCAGCGTCGGCACCACCACCAGCCCCAGCGGCCAGCCGACGCGGCGGATCAGCGCCAGGGCCTGGCGAAGGTCGTGGCCCCGGATGAGGCGCGACAGCGCCAGCAGCGCCAGCAGCAACAGGAAGGCCCGGACCAGCGCCGCTCGGCGGCGGGCGTTCATTGTCAGGCCGAAGACGGGTCGGTGGACAGGTCGGGAGCCGGGTCCCGGCGGCGGCTGAACAGGTGAAGCTGCTGTCGCAGGTATCCGGCCGGGAACCGTTCCAGGATGCCGTACCCGCGCGGCTTGATCGCCGGCAGATGAGCCGTGCCGAACAGCCAGTCCCAGAAGGCGAACTTGGTGGCGAAGTTCACGCCGTCGCGGATCTCGATGGCGTGGTGCCAGCGGTGCATCTCGGGCCCGTTGATGATCTTCTGGAGCCGGCCGCTGCGCACGTCCACGTTGCAGTGAATGTACATCCCCCAGAGCGCGTCAATGGTCACCTTGATGAGGGCCACCTCGGGCGCCGCGCCCAGCAGCGCGATGGGGACGAACTCGATCGACTGGTTGATCAGGATCTCGAACGCGTGCGACCGCGAGCCCGACAGCCAGTCGACGTTCTCGGTGGCGTGGTGCGCCTCGTGCAGCCGCCAGAGGGTGGGAGACGCGTGCTGCAGCCGGTGGAACAGATAGATGTAGAGGTCGTGGGTGACCACGAAGAACAGCACCTGCAGGCCCACCGGCCAGCCCGACAGCAGGTGCAACTTCGGCAAGCCGGTCGTGTTGCAGGCCCAGGCTGACAGCCGCGCGATGACCAGACCCAGGACGTAGCTCTGGGCCAAGGCGTACCCGAGCAGATCGGTCCAGAACCCCTTGCGCAGGAAGCGCTGCGGGTTGTACGGCCGCGATCGCTCGAGCGCGATCAGGAGCGACGCCCCGACGACGATCAGGACCGGCGAGAGCACCGACCAGACAGCGACGGCGTGGGGCGTCGACAAGGCGCTCCGGTCAGTTGGTGGAGGGTGAGGCGCCGCTGGCCACGCGGCGAAGCTTCTTGCGCGCGGCGATCTCGCCCTCGTAGATGCGCTTCACGCCGTCGCCCAGCGAGCGCTCGATGTCCCGGATGTTGGCGACCAGGCGCAGGAGGCCGCCGATCTCGACGGAGCCGGCCTGGTCGGTCCCCCACATCGCGCGGTCCAGGGTGATGTGCCGCTCGACGAAGGTGGCGCCCAGCGTGACCGCCGCCCAGGTCGGCGCCAGGCCGACCTCGTGCCCCGAGTAACCGATCGGGCAATCGGCGTACAGGCTCTTGAGGGTGTTGATCATGTTCAGGTTCAGGTGCTCGGGCGGGCAGGGGTACGACGACGTCGCGTGCGCGATCAGCAGCTGCTCCCGCCCGACGGCCTTCACGGACGCGTCGATCTCCTCCAGCGTCGACATGCCGGTCGACATGATCAGCGGCCGCCCCGTGGCGCGCATCTTCCGCAACAGCGGCGTGTCGGTCAGCGAGGCCGAGGCGATCTTGTAGCAGGGCGGCTGGAACGACTCCATGAAGTCGACCGACTCCTCGTCCCAGCAGGAGGCGAACCAGAGGATGCCGCGCTCGCGGCAGTGGCGGTCGATCTCGGCGTACTCGCGCGGCCCGAACTCGATGCGCCGGCGGTACTCGATGTACGTCAGGCGCCCCCAGGGGGTGTCGCGCTCGACGTCCCACTGGTCGCGCGGCACACAGCGCTCCGGCGTGCGCTTCTGGAACTTCACCGCGTCCACGCCGGCCAGCACCGCCCCGTCGATCAGCCGCTTGGCGATCTCCAGCGAGCCGTTGTGGTTGATCCCGATCTCCGCGATCACGAACACGGGCGCTCCGGTCCCGATCCACTTCTGGCCGATCCGAACACGCGCGCTTTCGAGCATGGAGTCCGTCGCGATGGATGGTGGCATGTCGCTCCTCCTCATCTACCTGCCGTTGCCTGACCGTCCAGGGCCGACGTCGCATCCGCGTCGCGGACCCCGAGCTGGGACTTGAGATCGAGAATCCATTCGGCGAAGTCGCGGAACGCCCCGCAGCCGCCGGGCCGGGCGCAGCAGTGGTGGGCCCGCCGCAGCACCGCCGGCACCGCGTCCAGCGGCGCGCCCACCAGCCCGCGCTCGGCGACCACCGCCATGACCTCCTGGTCGTTGACGTCGTCGCCGATGTACGCGACCTGCTCCAGCGGCACGCCGACCTCTTCGAGGATCCGGGGCAGCACCGACCGCTTGTCGATCGCGCCCATGTAGCAGTGGCGGATGCGCAGCTTCTCGGCCCGCCGCTGGACGATCGGCGAGGTCTCGCGGGTCAGGAAGGCGGTCTCGATCCCCTGGGCGCGCAGCCGCTCCACGCCCATCCCGTCGCGGACGGAGAAGCGCTTCATGGCCTCGCCCCGCTCGGAGACGTAGACGCCGCCGTCGGTCAGGACGCCGTCGACGTCGGTGATCACCAGCCGCAGGCGGGCGGCCCGGCGGAGCAGCTCGTCGGCCAGCAGCGGCGCCCAGAGCGCGGCCGCTTCACCTCTCACCACGCCGTCCACCCTCCGTCGACGGTCAGGTTCGCCCCGGTCATGTAGCTGGAGGCGTCGCTGGCCAGGTAGACGATGGCGCCGCGGTACTCGTCCGGGCGGGCCATCCGGCCCAGCGGCGTGCGGCGGCTGTACTCGGCCACGAAGAACGGGTCCTGCCCCTCGGCGCCGACTCCGCCAGGCGACAGGCTGTTGACCCGCACCCCCTCGGCGGCCCAGTAGGTGGCCAGGAACCGCGTGAACGCCAGCACCGCCCCCTTGCTGGTCGGGTAGCCCGCGCTCTTCCAGAGGATCTGCGTGCCGTCGGGGCGCCGGTAGATCCGCTGGTCGGGGGCGACCAGCCCATAGGTCGAGGCGATGTTGATGATGCTGCCGGAGCGGCGGCGCGCCATCTCGGCGCCCAGCACCTGGCAGACCAGGAACGTGCCCGTGACGTTCACGTCCAGGATCCGCCGGAACTGCTCGACCGGGAAGCGTTCGAACCGGGTCGAGTCGCCGGCGGTGGCTCCTTCGACCTTCTCGTTGAGGGCGGCGTTGTTGACCAGGATGTCCAGCCGGTCGTGGGCGCGCAGCACCTCGTCGCGCAGGCGCGCCAGCGAGCCGCCGTCGGTCACGTCAGCGGCCAGGGCCTGGACCCCGCTGCGCCCCTCCTCGCGCATCTGGCGCTGGACGTCGGCGCAGGCCCGCTCGTCCAGGTCGGTGGCGACCACGCTGGCGCCCGCGTCGGCCAGCGCGCGGCAGTGCTCGCGGCCCAGCAGGCCGGCGGCGCCGGTCACGACGGCGACCTTTCCGGCCAGCCGAAAGCCAGGCGTCGCCTCAGGCGTTGGCACCGCGCGGCTCCTTCTCGGGCGGGGCGGCCGGGGGGCGCGGTCGCAGGTTGAAGTTGGTGGTCTGCCGGAACAGCGGCTCGACCGGCGCGCCGCGCAGGGCCTGGGCGACCGTGCCGTTCTCGACCACCGCGCGCAGCGAGGGGAGCACGCGCCGGTAGACGTCCAGCAGGTAGGCGACGTCGTGCTGGGTGTGCGCCGCCGACAGGTTGTGAAAACCGCCCCAGAGGACGCCGTGGCGAATCATCTCCTGCTGCACGAACGACTTCAGCAGCCGTGGCTCCAGGCCTTGGGCCGGCCCTTGCGGCAGGAAGCTGATCAGCGTGCGGCAGCCGTAGCCGACGCAGCGGGCGAACGGAACCCGCAGCTCCTCGGCCAGCTGGTTGAAGCCGTCGCGCAGGCGGGCGCCCAGCGCATCCAGCGCCGCCGGCACGTTCCGGTCGCGGAGCTGGTGCAGGGTGGCCTGCGCGGCCGCCAGCGAGAGCGCCTCGCCGCCGAAGGTCGAGAAGAAGAAGACGTCCTTCTCGAGGAGGCGCATCACGTCGGCCCGCCCCGTGAGCACCGACAGCGGCATCCCGTTGGCGACCGCCTTCGAGAAGCAGGCCAGGTCGGCGGTGACGCCGAATCGTTCCTGCGCGCCGCCCAGCGCCAGCCGGAAGCCGGTCCACATCTCGTCGAAGATCAGCAGCGCGCCCCGGGCCGCGCACAGCTCCTTGAGGCCGGGCAGGAACCCGTCGCGCGGCGGCTCGAAGGTCGTCGGCTCCAGGATCACGCAGGCCGTCTCGTCGTCCAGCGCGGCCTCGATCGAGGTCAGGTCGTTGTACGCGAACGTGTGGGTCAGCGCGGCGACCTCGGCCGGGATGCCGCGGTTGCGATCCGTCACCGCGATGTACCAGTCGTGCCAGCCGTGGTAGCCGCAGCAGAGCACCCGCGAACGGCCGGTGAAGGCGCGGGCCAGGCGGACCGCCGCCGTCGTGACGTCGCAGCCGTTCTTGCCGAACCGGATCTGCTGGGCGCCCGGGACCATCTGGGCGATCAGCTCGGCCACCTCGACCTCGAGCGCGTGGGGCAGCGAGAACGTGATCCCCTGGGCCAGCTGCGCCCGGATGGCGGCGTCCACCACCGGATCGGCGTACCCCAGGATCAGGGGGCCGACACCCATGGTCATGTCCAGGAACTCGTTGCCGTCCACGTCGGTGACGTGCGCGCCCCGACCCGACTGCAGGAACTTCGGCGCGACCCCGTCGACGTGCTGGCCGACCCCTTTGGCCAGCGTCTGCGTGGCGCCGGGGATCAGGCGCCGCGCCCGCGCGTAGAGCGCATTCGACACGTCGATGCGGGGATCCTCGGCGTTCAGGGTCACGCGGTTCGCGCTCATGATGGATTCCCTCCGTTGGTGGCGGCCCGGCGGAAGCGCTCGGCCAGGCGGGGCGCGCTGAAGCCCTCGCGATCGAGCACGTCGGGCAAGAGGGCGGGGCGGAACCAGCGCCCGTCGAGCCCGATCGGGACGACCGGGACCGAGAGCCGGTGCCGGACCAGGACCTCGCAGACGACCTGGTAGATGCCGCCCGCCAGCAGGTGGTCCTCGACGACCGCCAGGCGGCCGCAGGCGCGCGCGGCGCCCACGATGGCCTGCTCGTCCAGCGGCACGATGGTGCGCAGGTTGGTCACGCGGACGCCGATCCCCTCCTCGCGCAGCAGGTCGGCCGCGGCCTTGACGTGGGGGACCAGCAATCCGGCGGAGAGCACCGCCAGGTCGTCCCCCTCGGTCAGCAGCTCGGCCCGCCCCAGCTCGAACGGCGTATGGGCCAGGTCCGTGCGGCTCGCGTTGAAGCGGATGTAGGTGGGCGCCGGGCTGGCCAGCACCACCGGGAGCGCCTCCAGCAGCTCGCTCTCGTCGGCCGGGCAGACCACGTGCATGCCCGGGATCCCCCGCATGAGCGCGATGTCCTCGATCGCCTGGTGGGTCGGCCCGTTCGCGTCGGAGAGGAAGCCCGGCACGCCGCCCACCAGCTTGACCGGCAGCCCCGCGATCCCGACGTCGTCGCGGATGAACTCGAACGCCCGCAGCGTCAGGAACGTCGCCAGCGCGTGGACGACCGGGATGCGGCCGCGCAGCGCCATGCCGGCGGCCATGCCGATCATGGTCTGCTCGCAGATGCCGACGTCGATGAACCGATCGCCCAGCCGGTCGGGCAGGTCGCGGATGGCGGCGCGGTTCTCGGCGGTGACCACGACGATGCGCGGATCGGCGGAGGCCAGCTCGCGCAGCACCGTCGAGTAGGTGCGCTCGGCGAGCCCGCTCATCGGACCACCAGCGGTTCGGAGCGGATGTCGGCGCGGGCCGATCCCTCCAGCTCGTCCAGCAGCATCCGCACCTCGTCGCTCGAGAGGTTCACGAACCAGCGCTCGGCGCGCCCCTCCAGGCTGGGCAGCCCCTTGTTGCGCACGGTGCGCGCCACCACCGCGGTCGGGCGGCCCGGCCGGCGGGGCAGCTCGGCGAAGGCCGCCTCCAGCGCGGCGTGGTCGTGCCCGTCGATCTCGGTCGTCGCGAAGCCGAAGACCGACAGCTTCTCGGCCAGCGGCTCCAGCGGGATCAGCGACTCCGTGGCGACGTTGGCCTGGAAGCCGTTGCGGTCGACGATCAGGACCAGGTTGTCGAGCTGCTTGGCTGCGGCGACCTGCAGGGCCTCCCAGACCGAGCCCTCGTTCATCTCGCCGTCTCCCACGATCACGAAGACGCGCGACGGGCCGCCCGACATCCGGGCCTCGAGCGCGATGCCCATGCCGACCGACAGCAAGTGCCCGAGCGAGCCCGAGTGGAACTCGATCCCGGGGATGGCGCGGTTGGGGTGCCAGTAGATGTGGTCGTCGGGCGACAGATGGTTCGCCAGCCGGGCGACCGGGAAGTAGCCGGTCTCGGCCAGCGTGCCGTAGAGCGCGGGCACGTCGTGCCCCTTGGACAGCAGCAGGTAGTCGCGGCCCGGGTCACTCCGCCGCTCGGGCGACGTTCGCAGCACCCGCTGGTAGAGGTGAACCAGGATGTCGGCGCAGGAGAGCGACGCGCCCAGGAAGCAGCCGCCGCGGGTGGCCATGCGGATGGCGTGGGCGCGCACCCGGCGCGACAGGGTCTCCAGGTCGGCGTGCGGGCTCGTCATTGGCGGGCCTCGGCGCGCGCTCCGGCGACCGGGCGCAGGGTCTGAAGCTCATCGATGTGTCGGGACATCCAGCTGCTCCCGTGGTGGGCCGCGTTCAGCGCCCGCAGCTCCGGGCGCGCGTCGAGGAGCGCGACGATCTCCTCGACCGAGAAGGGGAACCTGTCCGGCCGGTGCAGCGCCTGGAACACCTCGGCGATCAGCGTCAGGTCTTCCTCGTAGTCCAGCGTCAAGCGGTGGGTGGCCGACAGATCGCGGCCGGAGGGCCAGACCAGGTTGCGGAGCCTGAAGCGGTCGGGCTGATCCCAGATGAAGGGTGTCGTGTGCTCGCGCTGGAAGGCGCGGGTGGCCAGACACCAGGCCTCCTCCAGCGCGTCGAAGCGGATCACCTCGACGTCGTTGCCGTCCGGCCAGGTGGCCGGGTGAAGGTTGCCGACGTAGGCGTCGTCGGGGTAGGTGCGGCGAAATTCCGCGACCACCATATCGACGACACGCGGGTCGATGAGCGGGCAATCCGACGGGATCTTGACCACCGCGTCGGCCTGTCGGGCGCGGCCCACCTTCAGGTGGCGGTCCAGCAGGTCGGTCGGATGCCCCGCCACGCTGGCCACGCCCAGCTGGTCGCAGAGCGCGCGGATCGGCTGGTCGATCGGAAGATAGGTGGTCGCGACGACCAGCTCGTCCAGCTGGATGGCCGCTCGCAACCGATCGATCATCCAGGAGAGGACAGGGCGACCGCCGATCGGCCTCAGCACCTTTCCCGGCAGGCGCGTCGATCCCATCCGCGCCTGAACGACGGCGACCACCTTCGCGTTCAATCCATTTTCGGTCTCGCGCGCGGCGAGCATCTGAGCTCGCTGTTTATAAGCATTCGAGGATCGACGGGGAAACTGATCCGCAGCGAATCAGCGAACAGCCGTCACGCAGGTGGCCGCTTTGCGACAGTTTCGTAGCTGTGTATACCGACTGTTTCAGAAGCGGATCTGGATCTCGTAGCGGCGATTCTTGGCCTTCTTCGCGGGCGTGTTGTCCGGGGTGACCAGCGGTCGTTCGGATCCCAGGCCCACGGAGATGATCTCGCTCGAGGGAATTCCGCGGCCTTCCAGCTCGCGGGCGATGACGGCCGCGCGCTTTCCGGAGAGCTCCTTGTTGTGCTCGGCTTTGCCGCTCGAGTCGGTGTGGCCGGAGACCTCGAACTTGAAGCTGGTGACGCCCGCCACCTTCAGGTGCTTCTTGACGTCCACCAGCGTGTCGGCGAGCTTCTTGATCTTGGCGTCGCAGCCGGGCATCAGCTGGTCGCTGTCGGTCTTGAAGCTGCACTGGTTCTTTCGCCCTTCGGCCAGAAGCTTGGCGTTGGCTTCCTTGACCGCCTTGTCGCGCGCGGCGTTGCCGGCCGCCCCGGTGGCCTTTCCGGCCAGGCCACCCAGGTCCAGGGCTCGGGCCGGCCGGACGCCGGCGCCGAGGGCGACCACCAGGGCAAGCGCCAAGGCGCTCAGGGGGGTGCGAGGGGTGGACCGGTTCAAAAATTCGAGGGTTCGCTTCATTGGAACACGCTAGCTTCCGTCGCGTCTCCAGTAAAGACGCCGTCTTCCGGGAAACAGGGATACGATTCGCGCGATGCGAAAGACACTGCGATGGTTGGCCCTGGTGTTGGTGGCCGTCGGGGTTGCGCTGCAGTTCGTTCCGGTTCAGGACCTGGGGTCGAACCCCCCACATCGGTTCACCCTGGATGCGCCGCCCGAAGTGACCGCCATCCTCCGGCGCGCCTGCTTCGACTGTCACTCGAACGAAACGCGCTGGCCGCTGTACAGCCGGATCGCGCCCGGCTCCTGGCTGCTGGCGAGCGACGTCCACAAGGGGCGTAACCACCTGAACTTCTCCGAGTGGGGCAGCGTGGACGACGAGGAGCGGCAGGACGACCTGGAGGCCTGCTGGGACCAGGTCGAGTCGGGCACGATGCCTCCCAAGAAGTACCTCTATCCCTTCCACATGTCGGCCAAGCTGTCGGAATCAGACAAGATGACGCTCAAGGCCTACTTCTTGAAGAACGCCGGCAAGAAGGACGACAAGAAGAAGGAGTGACTCTCAAGTTTTGCGGCTGGGCTTCCGAAGCGAAGGGCGCACATGAGCTCCCCGCTCGCCCCTAGCCGTTCTTCTTCTCCTTCTTCTTCGAACTCTCGCCCCTTCGATCAAGCGGGAACCCTCGAAGGGTTCCCGACCCCTGCCGCGTCGATTCCGCTGGGCAAAGCCCAGCTCCATCAGCGCGAACACACCCGGATCTTCCCCCGTGAGCTCGCCGTGATCGGCGAGATGCTGGGGAGCCTGGAGAGCCTGACCAACGCCGGCCAGCGTCACGTCATGGCCAAGATCGTGGGGTTCATCCAGACCCGGGTCTCCTCGGGCGCCATCGCTCGCACGGCCGACCGCGCTCGGGTTACCGAGCTGCTCGACCGCGTGAGGCACGAAGCGACCCGCCCGCTGCCGGTGGTCGAGGCCTTCCGCGATGCGGTCGGCCGCGTGCTGGCCGCCCCGGGCCTGCTGCTCTAGGACTTCACGAGACCGTCCACGAGGCGGCCGCGGCGTGGCGGCCTTGCGCGCCGATCGGCTCGACCGTGCTGGCCTGCGGTCCCTTCAGCCCCTGCTCCTCGTGGTAGCGGACCTCGGCGCCCATGGCCAGTCGTTCGATGCCTCCCCGGACGCTGTGGCGGTGGAAGTAGATCTCGCGGCCGTCGTCCGATTCGAGGCGGCCGTACTCCAGGTCGGGTTCCAGGTGGACGACCCGTCCGTGGGGTGGGACCGCGCGGGTCTTCACGTTGCCGTGCAGGCGGCGCACGTAGTCTTCCAGGCGGCGGCGCACCGCCCGGAACGCGTCGCGCACCGCGACGTAGGCGTCCGCGTGCTCCGGGTGGTCGCCGGGCGCGCGGCCCACGGCGATCTGCTCGCGCGGGACGTTGACCTCGATCGACACGCGGTAGATGCCCCCGGAGCGGTGCCGGTTGGAAGCCTCCAGCGCGACCCGGCAACTGGTGATCCCGTCAAAGAATTGTTCCAGCTCTTGAATCTCGCCCCGGATCAACGTTTCGAGGGCCGGGCTGGCGTCGAGGTGGTGAAACGTAATCTGCGGCTCTGTTTGCATGGATGACCTCGCTGTGGGGATTTCTGCTTACAAGTTAGGCACCGGCACGCCGGGTGCCCGCGGCTGACGGCCCGATTCAGCTGATCCGTGGACCGGACGATGATGAGGCCGGGTGGGACTGTTCGAGGCGACGATGAAGGCTCCCCTGCAACGGCTGACGCCGCTGCGGGACGACCCGGCCACAGGCTGGCTCAGCGCCAGCGAGAAACTGAGCGTGAACGCCCTCGGCTGGGTCGTCTGGGCCGCCTACTCACTCTCGATGTCCTTCCTTTACATGTTCGTGCACGTCCTGGTGTTCCATTTCTCGCCCCTGGTCGGCAGCAGGCGCCTGTCGGCTCTGATCGTCGGCACGATCTCACTCGCGCTGGCGCCGGCCGTCCGCCGATCGATCCTGCGGATGAAGGCGGGGCGCACGGCGGACATGCTTCGTCGCCAGGCGGCCAACGTGGCGGCGGACGACTGGGACGCCCTGGCCCGCGAGCCGGAGGGTCAGGTGGCGTCCGTACTCGGCTGGGTCCGCGGGCGCTTGCACCTGAACACGCCGGTCGGCGGAGAGCCGGTGGTGGGCGTTGCCATCTCCTGTCAGTCGACGTTCCCGGGCGTGCTGGAGGCCGTGCACGACTTCGAGATCTGCGACGAGGAAGGGCGGACCATCCTGGTGCAGATGAGCGACGCGCGGACCTTCGGGACCCCGAACGTGGCCCTGCAGGGGCGCGACCTGCAGGTGCTGTTCGGGACGCTGGAGGTGCCGACTGGCGTGACGGCGTCGGCCTACACCGTTCACGCGCTGCGCGAGGGCGATCCGGTGATGGTGGTCGGCTTCAAGCGCACCGTCATCGATGCCGAGAGCGCCAGCATGCGCGGCGCAGGGGAGCGCCTGGCCATGGGCTCCGTGTCGCCGTGCCCGCTGCTGGTCTTCACGATCGATGCCGAACGGCGCAAGGTCGTCGCTTCATGAGCCGGGCTTCCGCTGGCTGCTCGGGCGCGGCTCGCCCCGCGTGAGGGCCAGCGGGATCTGCCCGGCCCAGCAGGGCCAGTCCAGGTCCTCGGGGTCGTCGAGCGGGTCGCCGCTGCGTCGCTTGGCCGAGGCAGCCTCGATCTGGACGGCCAGCACCCGGGTGGCGGCCAGCTCCTTGGGGTTGGGGGCCCGGATGCTGTCCCACCGGCCGGGATGCAGATGCTCGATCAGCGCCGCCAGGGCCGCGGTCTTGTCGGCCGGATCGGTCAGCTCGCGGGCGGCGCCGAACAGCACCACCGAGCGGTAGTTCACCGAGTGGTGGAAGGCCGACCGCGCCAGCACCAGCCCGTCCAGCAGCGTCACGCCGATACAGACCGAAGGCGCGGCGGCGCCGGCGGCCAGCAGCCGGCTGGCCTGCGCGCCGTGCAGGACGATCTCGTCACCGCGGCGGACATAGGCCATCGGGATCACGACCGGCTGGCCCTCGGCGACGATCCCCACCGAGCAGACCAGCCCCTCGTCCAGGATCGGATCGATCACGGCGCGGTCGTAGGAGCCGCGCTGGGGGAGGCGGCGAATTCGGTGGACGGGCCATTCCGGCGAGTTGGGCATGCCCAGACTCTGCGCCAGCCCCGGATGGGTCGAAACGACCGGTTTTGATAATCTGGACCGACCACCTTGCGAGCCTGGACCTTCCCCGTGGCGCTGGACCCCGACGACCGCCTGCCGCTCTTCGTCCAGATCGAGCGCGCCATCACCGGCGACGTCCGGCGCGGGCGGCTGCGTCCGGGCGATCAGCTCCCCGGCACGCGCACGCTGGCCGGCGAGCTGGGTGTTCACCGCAGCACGGTGGTCGCCGCCTACGGCGAGCTGATCGCGCAAGGGTGGGTGGCCGCGCGGCGTGGCGGCGGCACGGTGGTGGCCGCGTCGCCGCCCGAGCCGCGGCCGCGACGCTTCGCCAGCGCTCGGGCGCCCGGGGGCCTGCCTGCGCGCCCCGGGTTCGACGTGCAGCCGATGGAGCTGCCGCCCACACCGGTCGCGCCGGCGGACGCGCTGGCGTTGTGGGGCGGCGTTCCCGACCTGCGGCTGGTCCCGGCCGCGGCCCTGGGCCGGGCCTGGAGGCGGGCGGTGCGCGGCGGGCGCGCGCTGCTCGGCTACGCCGCGGACGGGCGCGGCGACCCCCGCCTGCGGGCGGCCCTGGCGGGGCTCCTGTCGGCGGCGCGCGGGCTGGCGGTCCAGGCGGACGACCTGCTGGTGGTGCGCGGGAGCCAGATGTCGCTGCAGCTGGTGGCGCGATCGCTGGTCCAGCCGGGCGAGGTGGCGGTCGTCGAGGCCCCCGGGTACGCGCCGGCGCGGCTGGCCTTCGCGCGCGCGGGCGCCCGGGTGGTTCCCATCGCCGTCGATCGAGAGGGCGTCCGCGTCGAGGCGATCGAGGCCCTGGCGGCCCGCGAGCCCGTGCGGCTGGTCTACGTCACGCCCCATCACCAGTATCCGACCACGGTGACCCTCTCGCCTTCGCGGCGGCTGGCGCTGCTGGACCTGGCGGCCCGCCGCCGGATCGCCGTCGTCGAGGATGACTACGACCACGAGTTTCACTTCGACGGCCGCCCACTGCTGCCGCTGGCCAGCGCGGATCCGGCCGGCGTGGTGATCTACGTGGGCAGCCTGGCCAAGGTGCTGGCCCCTGGGTTGCGCCTGGGGTACTTGGTGGCGCCGCGCGCCCTGCTGGATCGGATGGCCGCCGAGCGGGTGCTGCTGGATCGGCAGGGCGAGCTGGTGCTGGAACGGGCCGTCGCCGAGCTGATCGAGGACGGCGAGCTCCAGCGCCACGTCCGCCGGCTGCGACGCATCTACCACCGCCGGCGCGACGTGCTCTGCGACCTGGTCGCCTCGCGTCTCGAGGGTCGGCTGGCGTTCCGCAAGCCGGCGGGCGGGATGGCGCTCTGGAGCAGGGCCGCGTCCGGCATCGACGTCGAGGCCTGGGCCGAGCGGGCGCTGCGGGCGGGGCTGCTGTTCCAGACGGGCCGGACGTTCGATTTCCATGGGCGCGCGACGCCGTATCTGCGACTGGGCTTCGCGATCGCCGACGAGGGCGAGCTGGCCCGCGCGGTCGACATCCTGGTCAAAACCGCCCCTCGCCGCGGTGGCTCGACGAGGGCGGGGCGCCCGCGCTATGCCTTGGGCTCCCGCTCATGAGCGCCCCCATCCTGAAGATCTCCGGCCTGACCAAGAGCTATGCGTCGGGGTTCGTGGCGCTCAAGGGGGTCGATCTGGAGATCGCCAAGGGCGAGATCTTCGCGCTGCTGGGGCCGAACGGCGCCGGGAAGACCACGCTGATCAGCGTGGTGTGCGGCATCGTCACGCCGACCAGCGGCACGGTGGTGGCCGCCGGCCACGACATCGTGCGCGACTATCGCAGCGCGCGCTTCCGGATTGGCCTGGTGCCGCAAGAGCTGACCACCGACGCGTTCGAGAGCGTCTGGGCCACGGTGAGCTTCAGCCGCGGTCTGTTCCGGCGGTCGCCCAACCCGGCCTACGTCGAGAAGGTGCTGCGCGAGCTGTCGCTGTGGGACAAGCGCAAGAGCCGGATCATGACGCTGTCGGGGGGGATGAAGCGGCGGGTGATGATCGCCAAGGCGCTGGCCCACGAGCCGGAGATCCTGTTCCTGGACGAACCGACCGCGGGCGTGGACGTCGAGCTGCGGCGCGACATGTGGGCGCTGGTCCGGCGCCTGCGCGACGAGGGGGTCACCATCATTCTCACCACCCACTACATCGACGAGGCCGAGGAGATGGCGGACCGGATCGGCATCATCAACAAAGGGGAGCTGATCCTGGTCGAGGACAAAGCCACGCTGATGCAGAAGCTGGGCAAGCGGCGGTTGACCCTGAACCTGCAGGAGCCGATCGCCCAGCTCCCAGGGGCGCTGGCCGGGTGGCCGCTGGCCCTGAAGGCGGGCGGCCACCAGCTGGAGTACACCTTCGATGCGCACGACGCGGCCGGCGCCCACCCGCGCGACATTCCCTCGCTGCTGCGGCGGCTGGGCGAGCTGGGGGTGGGGTTCAAGGACCTGCACACCAGCCAGAGCTCGCTGGAGGAGATCTTCGTGAGCCTGGTGAGCGGCGGCGCGCGCGAGGTCGGCACGTGAGCGACGTCGGCTTCAACCGCACCGGCGTCTGGGCCCTCTACCGCTTCGAGATGGCCCGCTTCGTCCGCACCGTCGTCCAGAGCGTCGTCACGCCCGTGATCACGACGTCGCTCTACTTCGTGGTCTTCGGCTCCGCCATCGGCTCGCGCATGTCCCGGGTGGGCGGCGTCCCCTACGGCGCCTTCATCGTCCCCGGCCTGATCATGCTGTCGATCCTGACGTCCAGCATCTCGAACGCGTCGTTCGGCATCTACTTCCCCAAGTTCACGGGGACGATCTACGAGATCCTGTCCGCGCCCATCTCGTTCATCGAGATGCTCATCGGCTACGTCGGGGCCGCCGCCACGAAGTCGGTGATCCTGGGGCTCATCATCCTGGCGACGTCGGCGGCCTTCGTGCCGGTGCAGGTCCACCACCCGGCCTGGATGATCGCCTTCCTGCTCCTGACCGCGGTGACCTTCAGCGTGTTCGGGTTCGTCATCGGCGTCTGGGCCAACGGCTTCGAGCAGCTCCAGTTGATCCCGATGCTGATCGTCACGCCGCTCACCTTCCTGGGGGGCGCCTTCTACTCGATCGACATGCTGCCCCCGCGCTGGCGGACCGTCGCGCTGTTCAACCCGGTCGTCTACCTGGTCAGCGGTTTCCGCTGGAGCTTCTACGACACGGCCGACGTGGCGGTCGGCATCAGCCTGGGCATGACCTCGCTGTTCCTGGTGGTGCTGCTGGCCATCCTCTACTGGATCTTCAAGACCGGCTACCGGCTGAAGAAGTAGCCGCGGGCGTCGACCAGACGGCCCGCAGGCGAGACGCGACGTCGATGCGGGGGCGCGCGGGTGAGGCGCCCGGGCCGGCCTCGTCCGGGCGCTGCGGGACGACCCGCTCGAACCGGTCCAGGATCGCGTCCGGGATGAACCGGGTGCGCGGCGTGAACACGTGGCGGTCGCCCAGCCGGTGCTGCTGCCGCACGTAGAAGCGCAGCGGGTGGACGATCGACAGCATGGCCTTGGCGCGGGTCATCGCGACGTAGAGCAGGCGCCGCTCTTCTTCGATCTCGGCCGGATGACCGGTGGCCAGGTCCGACGGGATGCAACCATCGGCCGCGTTCAGGACGAACACCGTGTCCCACTCTTGCCCCTTGGCCGAGTGGATGGTGGACAGGATCAGGTAGTCCTCGTCCAGGTGCGGGGGACCGGCCTGGGCGCCCGTCGCGGCCGGCGGATCGAGCGTGAGGTCGGAGAGAAACCGCTCCCGGCAGGGCGCGGCGGCCGCGAGCTGCTCCAGCTGCTCCAGGTCGCCCAGCCGGGCGCGCGCGTCGTCGTACAGGCGCGCCAGGTGCGGCTCGTACCAGCGCCGGACCAGCCCCAGCTGCGCCGCCCAGGGCGAGGCCGGATCGCAGAGCCGCCGGTAAAGCTCGACCAAGCCGGGCCACTCGGGCCGCGCGGCGGCGGGCGGATCGAAGGCCGCCACGGACGCGGGCAGCGGGCGGCCGCCGCCGGCCACGTGCCGCGCCAGGGCGTCCGCGAAGCGCGGGCCCATCCCGGGGAGGAGCTGCGCCACCCGGAACGCCGCCAGGCCGTCGCGCGGGTTCTCGGCCCAGCGCAGGCAGGCCAGCGTGTCCTTGACGTGGGCCGCCTCCAGGAAGCGGAGCCCGCCGAACTTCACGAAGGGGATGTTGCGACGCCCCAGCTCGACCTCCAGCGCGTCGCTGTGGTGGCTGCTGCGGAACAGGACCGCCTGCTGGCGCAACGGCACCCCAGCCTCGCGCCGCTCGAGGATGCGCCGGACCACGTGGTCGACCTGCGCCCCCTCGTCGGGCACCGTCACCAGCTCCGGTCGCTGGCCACCCGGCCGCGTGGCCAGCAGGCGCTTGTCGTAGCGCTCGGCCGCCAGCGCGATCACCGCGTTGGCGGCATCCAGGATCGGCTGTTGCGAGCGATAGTTCTCCTCGAGCAGCACGATCCGCGCGGGCGGCGTGTACTGGGCGGGGAAGGCCAGGATGTTGCCGGCCCGGGCCGCGCGGAAGCTGTAGATGGCCTGGGCGTCGTCGCCCACCACGGTGACCCCGCGCCCTTCCGGGCGCAGCAGCCGGAGGATCTCCGCCTGCAGCGTGTTGGTGTCCTGGTACTCGTCGACCAGCGCGTGATCGAACAGCGCGCTGACCCGCCGGGCAAAGGATGGGTCGCCCATCAGGTGGTGCCAGTAGAGCAGCAGGTCGTCGTAGTCGAGAACGGCCCGTTCGGTCTTGGCGTCGACGTACGCGCCGAACAGGCCGCGCAACGGCTCTTCCCACTCGAGACACCAGGGGAAGCGCGTCTCCAGACAGGCGCGCAGCGGCTCCTGCGCGTTGACCGTCGTCGAGTAGATCGCCAGGCAGGTCCCCTTGCGCGGGAAGCGCCGATCGGTGCGGGCCAGGCCGCGGTCGTGCCGGACGCGATCGAGCAGGTCGGCGGCGTCCTCGCGGTCGAGCAGCGTGAAGCCGGGGTCCAGCCCCGCCTCCCCGGCGTGCATCCGCAAGAGTCGGTTGGCCACCGCGTGGAACGTCCCCGCCCAGGGGAGCCCCGCGTCGCTGCCGGGCCCCAGGGCAATCTTGCGGGCCGCTCGCCGGGTCATCTCCTGCGCTGCCCGCCGCGAGAACGTGAGCAGCAGGATCCGGCGCGGGTCGGCGCCCCGGGCCACCAGCACGGCCAGCCGGTGCGCCAGCGTCTGGGTCTTCCCCGTCCCCGCGCCCGCGACGATCAGCAGCGGTCCGTCGTCGGCCAGCGCCGCCTCGCGCTGTGCCGGGTTGAGACCGTCGACGACGCCGAGGGGGAGCATCGAACGGACTATACGTCCGTTCAGGTGCGGCCGAAAGTTTTCCTGCCGAAAGTCTTCTACCGTCCCGCGAAGGCGTCGAGCACGCCCTGGATGATCGGCTTGGGGGACATCTTGGCGTCGAACAGGAGCGGGCGGTGCGGGCCCTCGCCGCGCAGCTTGCCCCAGTGCGGATCGTTCAGCCACGAGTCCCGATCGGTCAGGCCCCAGAAGGTGACCGCGGAGCAGGCCGGCTCGGCCACGCAGGTCGCGACGATGTCGTGCGCGATCTGCTGCTGGCGCTGGAGCTTTCGCTGGGCGTCGCCGGGCAGCTGGCCGACCGGGACGTCCATCTCGGTGAACTCGACGGTCAGTCCCAGCGCGCCGTACCGCGCGATGTTGGCGCGGATCGCTTGGGGGGTCGGCCAGTGGCGCGGGTCGACGTGCATCTGGAAACCGACGCCGTCGATCGGCACGCCGGCTTCCTTCAGGCGCTTGCAGAGCTGGTACGCCGCCTCCGACTTGGGCACGCCGATCCCCTCGATCTCGTAGTCGTTGTAAAAGAGCTTGGCGTCGGGGTCGGCCTGGTGAGCCAGCCGGAAGGCCTCGTCGATGAAGTCGGGGCCCAGCGCGGTGAACGGCGAGTCGGCCCGCAAGCCGCCCCCGCTCCCATCGGCGAGCGCTTCGTTGACGACGTCCCAGGCGCCGATCTGTCCCCGCCAGTGTCCGGCGACGCCGGCAATGTGGCTGGCCATGGCCTTGGACAGGTCGGCCCCGTGCAGATGCCTGGCCCAGCCGGCCATCTGGCTGTGCCAGACCAGGGTATGGCCGCGCATGCGGAGCCCGTTCGCCTTGGCGAACGCAACCAGCCGATCGCCGCCCGCGAACGCGAAGACGCCGGGCCGGGGCTCGACGAGCTCCCACTTCATCTCGTTCTCGGGGCTGAGCGAGTCGAACTGGCGCGCCACCAGCGCGCGCACCGCCGGATCGTCGAGGCGCGCGCTCATCAGCGCGGTCCCGATGCGCCGGTGAGCGGCCTCGGCCGCCGCGCGCAACGGCGGGTTCTCGGTGCCGGCCGGGACCTCCTTGACGATCTCGTCCGACGGCGGGCTGGGGATCACGCAGCCCGCCGCCGCGAGGATGATCAGACAGGAACCCTCAAAGGGTTCCTTGAACCTCCCGCGACGACTCCGCTGGGCAGAGCCCATCGGAGTCAACGCGATCGCAGCGGCGGGCGCATCGGGGACGCTACGGCAGGAACTTGATGTTCGTGACCGTGGCGTCGACCGGGCAGACGGCGCCCGCGTCAGACACGGCGGCGTCGGCCGGGATGTTCGAACCGCTGTAGGTCCACTGCCACTGCAGGCCGACCACCTGGGCGGCGGTCGTGGCGGACCAGTTGCTGAAGTTGCTCAGCGGCACCTTCACGGTCTGCGGCGTCGCGGAGGGGAACGCCACGGTCAGCGCGACGGGGTAGTTGTAGCAACCGCTGGAGCCGGCGTCGCAGCCGCCCATCGGCGTCTGACCCGTGGGCGTCTGGTCGAACGTCTTGATCTGCAGCTGCAGGTCGCAGCCGGGCCACGAGCCGGCCACGTCGAACTGCACCTGCGTGAAGGCGGCGACGGTGGTGCACGAGCAGTAGCTGAGCCCCATGCCGCCGTAACCGCCCGAGGCGACCATGCCCTTGCCGTGCAGGTCCTTGTTGGTCGTGTCGACGCTGGCGCTCATCGACGAGTCCGAGGTCGGCCCGCCGTATCCGTAGATCGACCCGTAGAGGCCGCCCATGCTCCCCCAGTGCCCGGTCGAGGTGCTGTAGTCGGTGAAGTCCGTCACGCCGCCGTTCACCAGGTTGTTGGGCATCATCGGTGACGCGCAATCCAGCTCGCAGGTCGCGATGTGCGTCCCGCCGTCCGGATTGCTGGTGGTCAGGCCGGGCGTCTCCATGGTCGCGTCCCAGTTCACGAACGTGACCACGCTCTGGCCCGGCAGGGCGTAGGTGAACTCGTCGCTGCTCAACGTCACCGCGTCCTTGGCGGCCAGGTCGTCGGTGGGAGAGGTGACCCAGGGCGTGAGCGAGCTGATCGTGGCGCCGTTGACGATGAACTTCTGGTTGATCGAACCGCTGTTGGTGTTGATCGCGATGATCGCCAGGTGGTTCGAGCCGTCGCGATAGGCCTCGGTGTAGACGCCGCCGTTCGGGTTGTCCGAGGCGTTGAGCCGCTGGAAGCCCGGGCGCACGAACTTGGACCAGTTGCCGAACGCGAACCCGCGCTTGAACATGATCGGGTTGCTGGTGTTGTTCGGATCGGGCTGGATGAACGCCGGGTTGAGGCGGGTGTTGTCGTTCAGGCCGTCCTCGTTGATGTAGATCGCCCACCAGCTCCAGGCGTTCATCCCGGTCTGGACCAGGTCAGAGTGCATCCGCTGCGCCATCACCAGCGCGCTGGCCATGGAGGGATCGGGCGTGTCGCCCTTCGAGTTCTCCTGCGACCACTCGGTCTCCCAGAACTCTTTGCCGGCCTTCTGCGGCTTGTTGTAGTTGCCGAAGGCCCCCTGGTAGCCGTGCGCGGCGATGACCGGAACGGCGGCGCTGGCCGTCGAGTCGGCGAGCAGCGGGGTGACGAAGGGGTCGAGGTTGGTCACGCCGGCGACCTCGGGCGCGATGATCTTGATGTCGGGGTACTTGGCGTGGAGCGTGGGCGCCATGTTCTGGCTGATGAACTTGGTCAGCGTGTCTCCGGTCCACTGGGCGTTGTCCCAGGTGGCGACGTAGTCGGGCTCGTTGGCCGGCGACATCCCGAACAGCTTGACGGGCGGGCTGGCCGCGGCCAGCGCGTCGGCGTACTTCACCAGGTAGTCCGCGAAGTCCTGGTAGTGGGTCGGGTCCAGCGTGTTCGTCGTGAAGGCGTTCCCGTTGGCGTCCGTCCCCGAGCCGTTCTTGCTGTCGGTCGTCTTCCAGATCGGGGGCGGCGTCCAGGCGGCCGCCCAGATCTGACAGCCGCGCACCTGGGCCTGCTGGGCGGTGGTGATCTCGGGCGCGGTGGGGATCGGGTTGGCGGTGCCGTCGCTCGGCTCGGAGCCGTCGCTGGCCGTGTCGGCCGGCACGCCGATCATCGTGCGGAGCAGGGTGAGGCCGATCCCCTTCTTGGGATCGAAAAGCTGGTCCGCCTGATCGTTGGTGATGCTCTGGCCGAAGAACGCCGAGGAGGCGCCGAAGCCGTCGATGGTCTGCTTCGTGTCGGTCCAGTTCACCGTGACGTCGTGCGACTTCGACCCGCAGCCAATCAGGCTCGCCGAAAGACCCGCCGCCACAACCAAGCGCGATAAGTTTCTCATTGACGCAGTTTTTAACTCATTTGCCGGTCAACCGGGATCGCAAAAGCAGTCGGCCATCCGACGTCAGGCGGTGGTGGGAGGGGCGGGTGGGGGGCCGGCGGCGGCGGGTGCACCGGCCCGGACGCGGCGAGCGGCCTGGACGATGTGAACGACCTGGTCGAGCACGACGGCGATCAGGATCACGGCGCCGACGATGATGAAGGTCCAGTTCGGGTCCAGCCGCCACAGCCGCCGGATGCCGTCCGCGTCCTTGTACCTGAGCTGGAACATGTTGATGCCGTTGTCGATGACCCGCATCATGGTCGAGCCGATCACGATCCCCAGGATCGTCCCCTCGCCGCCCCGCAGCGAGCAGCCCCCCAGGACGACGGCCGCGATGGCGTAGAGCTCGTACGCCACGCCGACCTGCTGGGACATCTGGCCGATGTACGCCGCGTAGCAGACGCCCGCCACGCCGGCCAGCCCCGCCGACACGACGTACGTGGTGGTCTCGACGCCGCGCACGTTGATGCCCGAGTAGGCCGCCGCCTCGCGGTTGCCGCCGATCGCGTAGACGTAACGGCCGAGCACCGTGTAGTGCAGGACGTACGAGCCGATCGCGATGACGCCCAGGAAGATGAGCAGGGGGTAGGGGAGCAGCGGGTCCCCGTTCACCTTGAACAGGCCGCCGTTCGCCAGCCCCAGCAGCGGCGACGAGCCCAGGCTGAGCGTGCCGCCCTGAACGATGGTCTGCGACACGCCGCGGATCAGCAGCATGCCCGCCAGCGTGACGATGAAGGGCTGCAGCTGCAGCCGCGTGATCAGCAGCCCCTGCAACAGGCCCACCAGCAGCGCGACCCCCAGCGCGACGATCACGCCCAGGGCCAGCGAGTGTCCGCCGCCGCCCGTCGCCTGCGACGAGATGCGCGCGATGATGACGCCGGTGAGGCCCACCACCGAGCCGACCGACAGATCGATGCCGCCCGCGATGATGACGAAGCCGCTGCCGATGGCGTAGATGCCCAGCATCGCGATCTGGCGGAGCGTGTTGACCGCGTTGGACTGGCCGAGGAAGTCGGCGTTGGACAGAAACAGCACCAGGCAGATGACCACCAGGGCGCCGAGCATTCCGAGTTCGCGCTTCATGCCGCTTTCTCCACCGAGGTGGTCATCATCGCCCCGAGCCGCTCCGCGGACAGCGCCGCCCGCTCGACGATGCCGACCAGTCGCCGCTCACGCATCACCGCGACGCGATCCGAGAGACCCATGACTTCTTCCAGGTCCGAGCTGATCATCAGGATCGCGATCCCCTGTGCGGCCAGCGCCGCGACGTGCCGGTAAATCTCCGCGCGCGCGCCCACGTCGATGCCGCGCGTCGGCTCGTCCAGGATCAACACCCGGGGCTTCATGGCCAGCCACTTCCCCAGGACGACCTTCTGCTGGTTCCCGCCCGAGAGCGTGGCGACGGCCGTGTCGATGGTCGGCGTCTTGGTCGCCATGCGCGTCACCTCGGCCCGGGCCACCTTTCGCTCGGTCTTGCGGTCCAGCCACCCCCAGGCGTTGTAGCTGCCCACCGCCGGGAGCGAGGTGTTCTCGGCCACCGACATCGGCAGCACCAGCCCGTGCCGCTTGCGGTCCTCCGGCGCCAGGTAGACGCCGCGATTGATGGCGTCGCGCGGGCGGCGCGGCGCGAACGGCTTGCCGTCCAGGCGCATGACGCCGCCGCCAGCCGGCGTCACGCCGAAGATCGTCTGCGCCAGCTCGGTGCGGCCGGCGCCGACCAGACCGGCGAACCCCAGGATCTCGCCGCGGCGCAGGTTGAAGCTGACGCCGGCCGGCGCGCCCGGGACCATCAGGTCCTTCACCTCGAGCAGCGTCTCGCGCGTGGGGTCGGGCTCGGGGCGCGGCGGGAAGTAGCCGCCGGTCAGCTCGCGGCCGACCATCAGCGCGACGATCTTGTCGGTGGTCGCTTCCTGACGCGTGAGCTCGCCGGCGTTACGCCCGTCGCGCAGGACGGCGATCCGGTCCGAGAGCTCCAGCACCTCTTCCATGCGGTGCGAGATGTAGATGATGGCCACGCCGTCGGCGCGGAGCTGGCGGATGATGGTGAACAGCCGCTGCGACTCGTCGGCCGAGAGCGACGCCGTCGGTTCGTCCATCACGATGATGCGGGCCGAGACCGACAGCGCGCGCGCGATCTCGACCATCTGCCGCTGGCCGACCGACAGCGCGCCGACCAGCGTGGTCGGGGACTGGTCCAGCCCCACGCGGGCCAGCAGCGCCTTGGTCTTTTCGCGCGCCTGCCCGCGCGCCAGCGGCGCCAGGAGCCCGCGGCCTTCGCTGCCCAGGAAGACGTTGGACGCGATGTCCAGATTGGGCGCCAGCATCAGCTCCTGGTGGATGAGCACGATCTTGCGTGCCCGCGCGGCGCCCACGCCGTCGAACGTCACCGCTTCCCCGTCGATCCGGATCTCGCCGCCGTCGGGCGGCTGCACGCCGCCCAGGATCTTCATGAGCGTGCTCTTGCCGGCGCCGTTCTCGCCCATCAAGGCCAGCACCTCGCCGGGGCGCGCGGTGATCGAGACATTCGAGAGCGCGGTCACACCGGCGAAGCGCTTGCCGATGCCGCGCATGACCAGCAGATCCGGCGTGGCGCCGGGTGCTCCTCCGTCGGGTGCTTCCATGTTGCGGTTGCCGTTGCTACTGCGTGTGGTTCAGGAGCGCTTCATCTCGGCCAGCTTGGCCTTGAAGTCCGCCACGCTAGCCTTGTCGATGATGTCGACGCCCGTGTCGATCGTGCGACTGGCGGGGATCGTCGCCTTGGCGGCGTCGCCCTTGGTGGCCAGCTCGTTCATCCACTTCGACGAGAGGTAGCCGAACATGAACGGCTTCTGCACGACGGTGGCCTGGATGATCCCCTTCTCGATCCCGTCCAGCGTCCCGTCGTCCTCGTCGAACACCGCCGCCTGGATCTTCCCGGTCTTGCCCAGCCCCTCGAGCGCGGCGGCGATGGCCGGGCCGTTGTAGTTGTAGAGGCCGACGACCATGGCCAGGTCGTGGTGGGCGTTCACGATGTCCTCGACGTTCGAGCGGGCCTTGGCGCGGTCGGTGTTGTCCTCGCGCTTGTCGACGATCTCGATGTTGTGGCCGGCGATCGCATCCTGGATCCCCTTGAGGCGCTGTGTGGCGTTCTCGGCGGCGAAGGTCCCGACGAACACGGCGATCTTGCCGCCCTTGGGCAGGAGCTGGACGATCCGGCCGCCCAGCGCCTTGCCAGCCTCGTAGTTGTTGGTGCCGATGTAGAGCAGCCGCTTGGACTTGGGCGCGTCGGAGTCGACGGTGATCAGATTGACCTTCTCGGCGACCTTGTCGAGCACGGGCACCTGGTCGCTGGGCGCGATGACGCTGATGGCGACCGCGTCATAGCCCTGGGCCGCGAGATCCTGCAGGATCTGGTTCTGGCTCTCGGCGGTGCCGCTGGTCGGGTACTTCAGATCGACCTGCACCTTGCCTTCCTTCTCGTACTTGTGAATGCCGGCGCCGGCGATCTTCCAGAACTCGCTGGTGTTGTTCGAGACGAAGGCCAGCTTCACCAGCTTGCCCTCGGGGGCGCTGCCGCCGCCGCCCGAAGACTTGTTGCAACCGGTGGCCGCCGCCAGACCCACAACTACCGCCAAAAATGCGAACCGATTGGATTTTCTCATGGTGACCGTGAGGGCGAGAGATAGTAGCTTAGTTGCCAATGAGTCAACGACCTTCTCGCTACCCGAACGACAAATTCACACCTCGGCCGGAGGACCATTTCACGTTTGGTCTCTGGACGGTCGGGAACCCGGGACGCGACCCGTTCGGCCACGCCGTTCGCGCGGTCATGTCGCCGGTAAAAATCGTCAATGAGCTCGCGAAGTTGGGCGCTTACGGCGTCAACCTGCACGACGAGGATCTGATCCCGTTCGAGGCGACGCCCGCCGAGCGCGACAAGATCCTGCGCGACTTCAAAGGCGCCCTGGCCGAGACCGGCATGAAGGTGCCGATGGCGACCACCAACCTCTTCTCGCAGCCGGTCTTCCGCGAGGGGGCGTTCACCAGCAATGACGCGACGGTCCGGGCGCTCGCGCTGTCCAAGACGATGCGCGCCATCGATCTGGGCGTCGAGCTGGGCGCTTCGACCTACGTCTTCTGGGGCGGCCGCGAGGGCGTCGAGACCAACGCCTCCAAGGATCCGCGCGACGGCGTCAAGCGGTTCCGCGAGGCGATGAACTTCCTCTGCGAGTACGTGAAGGACAACGGCTACAACCTGAAGTTCGCGCTGGAGGCCAAGCCGAACGAGCCGCGCGGCGACATCTTCCTGCCGACCAGCGGTCACATGCTGGCCTTCATCTACACGCTGGACCACCCGGACATGGTGGGCCTCAACCCCGAGGTGGCGCACGAGGTGATGCCGGGGCTCGACTTCTCGCACGGCGTCGGGCAGGCGCTGGAGGCGGGCAAGCTGTTCCACATCGACCTCAATGGCCAGAAGCCCGGTCGCTACGATCAGGACCTGCGCTTTGCCAGCGAGGACCAGAAGGGCGCCTTCTTCCTGGTCAAGCTGCTCGAGGACGCCCGCTGGGACGGGATGCGGCACTTCGACAGCCACGCCTACCGCACCGAGGACGAGCAGGGCGTGTGGGACTTCGCGTACTACAGCATGCGGTCCTACCTGATCCTCAAGGACAAGGTCGCCCGCTTCCACGCCGACGCCGAGATCCGCGAGATCCTGGCCTCGCTCGAGAAGCGCAACACCGCGCAGACCGCCGGCCTGGGCCCGTCGTTCAAGTACGACAAGAAGACCGCTGCGACGTTGAAGGCTCACGACTTCGACGTGGCTGGCCTGGCGGCCAAGGGCTACGAGTACGAGCGGCTGGATCAGCTCACGACCGAAGTCCTCCTCGGCGTCCGCTAAATCCGTGTCGTTTTTTCTCGGCGTTGACGTCGGGACCGGCAGCGTCAAAGCGCTCGTCGTCGACGGGCGGGGCAGGGCTGTTGCGAGCGCCAGCGAACCGCTGGCGCTGCGCACGCCCCAGCCCGGCTGGGCCGAACAGGACCCGACGGCGTGGTGGAAGGCCGCGACGCGCGCCATCCAGCGCGCGATCGGCAAGGGGCGCAGCGCGAAGAAGATCGACGCCATCGGCCTGTCCGGCCAGATGCACTCGTCGGTCTTCCTCGACGCCCAGAACAAGGTGATCCGGCCGGCGCTGCTCTGGTGTGACGGCCGGACCACCGCCGAGTGCCGGGCCATCACCGCCAAGGTCGGTGAGCAGAACCTGCGCGCCTGGGTGTCGAACCCGGCGCTCGAGGGGTTCACGCTCCCCAAGATCCTCTGGCTGCGCAACCACGAGCCGGCGGCGTTCGCGCGGCTGGCCAAGGTGCTGCTGCCCAAGGACTACATCCGCTTGCAGCTCACCGGGGCGCTGGCGACGGAGTTCTCCGACGCGGCCGGCACGCTGATGCTGGACGTCGCCAAGCGGCGCTGGAGCCGCGAGATGCTGGACGCGATGGAGCTGTCGCCGGAGCTGGTGCCGGACGTCGGCGAATCGACGGCGGTGCTGGGGACGATCTCGAAGGCGGCCGCGCGCGCCACCGGTCTCACCGAAGGCACGCCCGTGGTGGGCGGCGGCGCGGACAACGCCTGCGGCGCCGTGGGCGTCGGCGCGGTCACGCCCGGCGCCGTCGTGGCGAGCTGGGGAACTTCGGGCACCGTCGTTTGCCCGACCGACACGCCCAGGGTCGATCCGGGCATGCGCGCGCACACGTTCTGTCATGCGGCGCCCAACACCTGGTACGTCATGGGCGTGATGCTGACGGCGGGCGGCGCGTTCTCCTGGTACCGGCAGCAGCTGGCGCCCGAGCTGGCCAAGAAGAAGGACGCCGACGTGCTGCTGAACAAGGAAGCGGCCAAGACGCCGATCGGCGCGCTGGGCCTGACGTTCCTGCCCTACCTTCAGGGCGAGCGGACCCCGCACCGGGACGCCGAGGCGCGCGCCGCCTTCGTGGGCCTCTCGCTGGCTCACACGCGCGCGCACATGACGCGCGCCGTGCTCGAGGGGATCTGCTTCGGCCTGCGCGACAGCCTGGAGATCATCGCCGCGCTGGGGATGGACGTCGACCAGGTGCTGATCACCGGCGGCGGCGCCAACGCGCCGTTCGTCCGCCAGCTGCAGGCCGACGTCTACGGCAAGCCCGTGGTTCCAGTCGATCAGCCCGAAGGGCCGGCGCTGGGCGCGGCCCTGCTGGGCGCGGTCGGCGTGGGCGGATTTCCCGACCTGGCGACCGCCGCCAGCACGGTCAAGCGCCGCGCGCCGGTCGAGCCCGACGCCGAGGCCCACACCGCCTACGACGAGCCCTACCGCCGGTTCGGGCGCCTGTACCCGGCGCTCCGAGACGCCCGGCGCGCGAGCTGAGCGCGAGCCTCGAGCTCGCCCCGCAGCGCGCGCCAGGGTTCGCCGCGGGTCTCCCCGCCGTCATCGATGCCCGCGGCGATGCGCACGGCTGCGGCGGGAAGAGCCAGCCGCGCCGCCTCATCGAGGCGGCACGCTGACGGACCGGTCAATCCGTGGCGTGGACCGCCTCCTCGATCAGGTGGACCACGACCTGGGGATGGGAGATGAACGACACGTGGCTGGAGTCGATCTCCACCGTGTGGGCGCCGATGTGCTTGGCCATGGCGCGCTCGACGACCGGCGGAATGGCTTCGTCCTGCCGGCCGACCAGGTACCAGGACGGGATGTTCTTCCAGGCGGCGACGGCCAGCGTCGCGCCGAAGGCTCTGTGACGATTCGGTTTCGGGAGGACTTCTGGCCCACGTCGTGCTCCGTCTCGGCGCATGCACAGCATCGCCGAGAACGACGCGCACGAGCTGGCGACGGAGGTGGCGGCGCTCCGCTGGACGGTCGCCGACGAGGCGGCGCGGACCTACGCCGGGTGGCACGGCCGCATTCACCGGTTGACCTTCGCCCCCAGCGCGCAGAACCTGGCCGCCTACCTGGCTTTTCGGCGACGGGACATCCGGGACCTTCAAGATCGGTTGACACCCCTGGGACTGTCCTCGCTGGGGCGCAGCGAGGGGCGGATCCTGCCGGCGCTGGACGCGGTCCTATCGACGCTGGCCGCGCTCGGCGGAACGACGGGCGTGCCGGCCACGCCGCTGGCGCGGGAGTTCAGCCTGGGTGAGCGACTGCTCCGGCGCAACACCGCGCAGCTGTTCGGCGCGGCGCCGGAGGGGCGTGAGACGCACATCATGGTCACGCTCCCCGAGGCGGCCGAGCAGGACGCCGCGCTGGTCGACGCGTTGATTGCGCGGGGGATGTCGGTGGCGCGCATCAATTGCGCGCACGGCACGCATGAGCAGTGGCGTGCGATGATCGTCCACGTGCGGGCCGGCGCCGCGCGACTGGGCAAGAGCTGCCGCGTGCTGATGGACCTCTCCGGGCCGCGCGTGCGCACCGTCTGCGCGTTCTCGCGCGAGGACCGGCGGGTCCTGCCTGGCGACGTGCTGGTTTTGCGGCCGTCGGCGCCGGACGTCAGGCCGCTCGCGCCGCCGTTCCAGCTCCAGTGCGCTCCGGACTCCATCTTCGAGCGGCTGGGGGTGGGGACGAAGGTCTCGATCGACGAGGGTCGGATCGAAGCCCGGGTCACGAGGACGGGGGAGGGCGGGACGCTGGCCGAGGTGACGCGCACCGTCCCGGGCGGCGTCCGCCTCAAGCCGGAGAAGGGGCTGAACTTCCCCGGCACCGACCTGGGCATGCCCGCGTTGACCGCCAAGGACCGCGCCGATCTGGACGTCGTCGTCGCCGAGGCCGACCTGATTGGGTACTCGTTCGTGCAGTCCGAGGAGGACGTCGACACGCTCTGGCAGGAGATCCAGCGCCGCAAGGCGCACGCGCGGCGCCGCCCGCCGGGGCTGATCCTGAAGATCGAGACGGCGCGGGCGGTCCACAACGCCCCCGGGCTGATCGTCGCCGCCAGCGGTCGCATGCCCGCCGGCGTGATGATCGCGCGCGGCGACCTGGCGGTCGAGGTCGGCTTCGAGCGGCTGGCCGAGCTGCAGGAGGAGCTGCTCTGGCTGGCCGAGGCCGCGCACACGCCGGTCATCTGGGCGACGCAGGTGCTGGACCGGCTGGTACGCAAGGGGACGCCCTCGCGCGCCGAGATCAGCGACGTGGTGCTGGCCCAGCGCGCCGAGTGCGTGATGCTCAACAAAGGAGAGTTCTTGCTGGAGGCGCTCACGATCGTCGACGATGTCTTCCGGCGGATGGCCGGTCACCAGCACAAGAAGACGGCGCGCCTGCGCGCGCTGCAGGCCTGGTCCTGAGGGGGCTCCGCCGCCTGGCCGTCGCCTTCGTCGCGGCGGCCGCCGCCTGCGCGCGCTCCCGAGCGCCTGCGCCCGCGGCCCTCAGTCCAGGGTTGGCCCTGCCCGACGCGGCCGGATTCACCGCGGGCCCGCCTGCGCCGGGTGAGGGCTTCGTCCGCCGCACCTATGCGCGCGGGCGCGCCCGCATCCAGGTGACCCTGGCCCGCATGCCCCTGTCCGCCGGCGAGTACCGGCGCTGGCTGGCGGGCAGCGCCGACCTCCCGCAGGCCGACCTGGGGCTTCCGGACACCGACGCCAACGGCTTCTACCAGTGCAGCGACGTGCAGCCGCCGAGCTGCGACCTTCTGATCCAGCTGCGGGCCGGGTATCACCTGGAGGTCCGGGGCGGCGGGACGGCTTCCCGTGAGGATGTCGATGCCTTGGTGCGCGCGCTGCCCTTGGCGGGTTGGGCGATGCCGGTCAGCAACACGCTCAGGAGGCCGGCCGATCGGGCGTCGCGGGCTGGGATGGTCCTGGGGGCCAGGTGGCGATCGATGACTTCCAGGATCGCCTGGCCGGGGCCGCCGATCGCCACGATCGCCGCGAGCAAGAACGGCGGCGCCAGGTCGGCGCGGAACAGGCCGGTCGCCACGCCGTCGCGGACGAGCTCCACCAGCAGCGGCACGTGCCCGCGCTGGAAGCGCCGGAACAGGCGCGCCAGCCGCGCCGGCGAGGTCAGCGCCTCGCGCACCACCAGGCGGAGCACCTGCTGCTCGTCGTCGCTGGCCGCGGCGATGCGGTCGTAAAGGGCGCTCAACCGCGCGGGGACCGGGCGGGCCGGCGCCAGGCGCGCCTCCAGGTCCTTCAGCAACGCGACGTAGACCTCCTCGACGACCGCCAGGAAGAGATCGTCCTTGGTCGGGTGGTAGTAGTAGATCATCCCGATGCTGGTCCCGGCATCGCGCGCGATGGCGCGCAGGGAGGCGCCGTCCACACCCTCGCGCAGGAACCGGGCCCGGGCGGCGGCCACGATTCGCGGCCCGATGTCGCTGGCAGCCCGCGCCACTACGCGACCTTCTTCTGGAAGCGCAAAGCCGCGATCGCGACCAGCGCCACCAGGATCCCGCCCAGCCAGAGCAGCTCGCCGCCCAGATCGCCGAAACCTGCCCCGCGCAGCGCGATGCCGCGCACGATGCGCAGGAAGTGCGTGAGCGGCAGCGCCTGTGCCAGCACCTGCGCGGCCCGCGGCATGGCGTCGTAGGGGAACATGAACCCGGAGAGCAGGATGTTCGGCAGCAGGAAGAAGAACGACATCTGCATCGCTTGCTGCTGCGTCCGCGCGACCGTGGAGAACACCAGCCCCAGCGCCAGGTTCGCCGCGATGAACAGCAGCGCCAGGACGTAGAGCAGGGCGGCCGAACCCGCCACCGGCGTCCGGAAGACGGTGGCGCCGATGAGCAGCACGATCGTCATCTGCAGGTAGCCG
Organism: Polyangia bacterium; assembly: GCA_035578045.1. GTDB lineage: Bacteria > Myxococcota_A > Polyangia > Fen-1088 > Fen-1088 > JADGRB01. The sequence continues at coordinate 162,473 of DATJWP010000207.1, forward strand.
ATCGCGACGTAGGGCAGGATCTTGCCGACCATCAGCTCGACCCGGCCGATCGGCGAGACGATCAGCTGCTCCAGCGTGCCGCGCTCGCGCTCGCGCGCGATGGCCATGGCGGTGAACATGATCATCGTCATCGTCAGGATCACGCCGACCAGGCCGGGGACGACGAACACCGCGGTTCGGAGCTCCGGGTTGTACCAGGTCTCGGGCTCCAGGCTGAGCAGCGGACGTCCACCAGCTGGCCCGCGCGCCGCTCCGCGCAGCCGGGCGACGGTCAGCTCGGCGTCGCGCGCGGCGACCAGACCGCTGGCGGCGTCGGTGGCGCTGGCCACGGTCTGCGGATCCGAGCCGTCGACGATGAGCTGCACCTTGGTCGGGCGTCCCAGGCGAAGGTCGGAGGCGTATCGGCTGGGGATGACCAGCGCCGCCCGCGCGCGCGAAGATCGCAGCGCGTGCTCGATCTCGGCGTAGTCGGTGACCGCGCCGGCCAGGTCGTAGAACCCGGTCGCCACCAGCGACCGCGCCAGATCGCGCGAGTCGGCGCTGCGGTCCTGGTCGAAGACGACCAGCGGGATGTGCCGCACGTCGGTGTTGATCGCGTAGCCGAACAGCAGGAGCTGCATGACCGGCAGCGCCGCCACCATGGCCAGCGTGAGGCGATCGCGGCGCAGCTGGATCAGCTCCTTCCAGGCGATCACCAGCGCCCGGCCGCTCATGATCGCCGCACCATCGAGACGAAGGCGTCCTCCACCGTCACGCGCGTCTCCTGGACGCGGTCGGCGGACAGCCCGCGCGCCGTCAGGAGCTGGCGGATGAACTCCACCGGGTCTGCGTCGCCGCGCACGATCACGCGGTCGAGCGCGCCGTAGTGGGCGATCTCCTCGACCCGCGGGTCGGCGCGCAGCACGCCCTGCGCCTCGGCGCGCCGATCGTCCTTGGCGATCGTGAGCTCGACGGCCCGCAAGCCCCGCCGCGCCACGATCTCGGCCGGCGTGCCGACATCCATCACCGTGCCGGCGAAGATGAACGCCAGGCGGTGGCACCGCTCGGCCTCGTCCATGTAGTGCGTGGTGACCAGCACCGTGGTCCCGTCGCGCGCCAGGCCGTGGATGACGTCCCAGAACTCGCGGCGGCTCACGGGATCGACACCGGCCGTCGGCTCGTCGAGAAAGAGCAGCGGCGGTTCATGGAGCGTCGCGCTGGCGATGGCGACCCGCTGCTTCCAGCCCCCCGACAGCGTCCCGGCCAGCTGATCGCGCCGGTCGCCCAGTCCGGCGCGCGCGACCGCCTGATCGATCCGCTGGCGCCGGGACCGCCGCGGCACGCCGTACAGGCCGGCGTAGAACCGGAGGTTCTCGAGCACCGTCAGATCCTCGTACAGGCTGAACCGCTGGGTCATGTAGCCGATGTGCGATTTGATCTTTTCGGCCTCCGTCGCGACGTCGAACCCGACCACCCGACCGTGCCCGCCGCTGGGGTCCAGGATCCCGCACAGCATGCGGATGGTCGTCGACTTGCCGGCCCCGTTCGGGCCCAGCACGCCGAAGATCTCACCGCGCCGGATGGTCAGCGACACGTCGCGCACGGCGACCAGCGACCCGAAGCGCCGCGACAGGTGGTCCGCCACCACGACCGGCCCGTCGGCCGGCGCGGCGCTCATGGCGGGCTCCCCGCGTCGACCGTCGTGATGGGCGCCGCGCCGCCGGTGACGCGCACGAAGATCGGAACGCCGACGTGCAGCTGGCGGGCCGGGTCGTCGAAGCGCACCCGGACCCGGACCACCAGGTTGGCCCTCTCGGTCCGGCTGAAGAGGTAGCGGGGCGAGAACTCGGTGCGCCGAGAGACCCGCTCGACGTGACCGGGGACCTCGCGCGCCAGCGAGTCGACGCGCGCGCGCGCGGCCGCCCCCACCTGGATCCCGCCGATGGCCGCCTGCGGGACGAACACGTCGGCGTAGGGGTGGGCGGTGTCGGCCACCGTGACGACCGGCAAGCCGGCCAGCGCCAGCTCGCCCGGACGCAGGTGCACCTCCAGCACCTCGCCGGCGTCCAACGCGCGCAGCTCGTAGCGGGCCAGGCGCTCGCGCTGCTCGTCGCTGGACGCCTGCGCGGCAGCGTAGCGATCCTGCGCCGCCTTGATCTCCTGGGTACGGGCCCCCGCCCGCGCGGCCCGCAACGCCTCGACGGCGGCGCGGGTGTCGGCCTGCGCGCGCAGGAACTGGGCGTTGGCCTCGTCCAGGGCGGCCTGCGGCGTCGCCTGCGACGCGAACAGCTTGCGCGACCGTTCGGCGTTGGCCCGCGCCAGCGCCTCATTGGCCCGCGCCGCCTCCACGCGCGCCACCAGCGCCTGGACGTCTTCGGGGCGAGTGCCGGCGCGCAGCAGCGCCAGCTGCGCTTCGGCCGCGTGAGCCTCGTTCACGCGCGCGGCCAGCGTGCTCTCCTCCAGCTCGGGGGCGATGCGCGCGATCAGCGCGTGGGCCGGCAGCCGATCGCCCTCCTGCGCGTAAAGCCCCGTGATCCGGCCGGTCATCTCGAAGCCCAGGTCCCGTTCCTGGTACTCGACCACGCCCTGATAAAGGTCGGCCTCGGGAGGCCGCGAGGCGCAGCCGGCCAGCATCGGCGCGGCCACCGACAGGGCGATCAGCCAATTCTTTATCATTCGACCAATAATACCTCGCCCGCGTTTTTGGGTCATGCCACCTTGCCGGCGGCCATCGCGGATGCATCGTGGAGGGCCATGGCACCCGACCAGAGCAAGACTGTCGCCGGCAACATCGTGGCCTTCGTGGGGCTCGGGCAGATGGGCCGCCAGATGGCGCAACGTCTGGGGAGCGCCGGCTTCGCGCTCCGGGTCTGGAACCGGACCCGGTCGCGCGCGGAAGGGCTGGCAAACGCTCGCGTGTTCGACAGCCCGCGCGAGGCCGCCGCCGGCGCCGACCTGGTGCTGAGCTCCCTGGCCGACGACGCGGCGGTCCGGCAGGTGGTGCTGGGGGACGACGGGGTGATCGCCGGGCTGCCGGCCGGCGGCGTTCACGCCGGGGCCAGCACCATCTCGCTGCGGCTGGCCGGCGAGCTGGTCGAGGCCCACGCGGCCCGCGGCCAGTCGTTCGTCGCGTCGCCCGTGCTGGGACGACCCGACGCCGCCGCTCGGGGTGAGCTCTGGGTCCTGACCGGGGGCGACGAGGCGGCCGTCGCCCGCGCCGCGCCGGCGCTGGCTTGCCTGGGGCAGGGGCAGATCCCGCTGGGCAGCGCCCCTCAGGCGGTGCTGGCCAAGCTGCTCGCCAACTTCATGATCGCCGGGACGATCGAGCTGCTGGCGGAGGCGACCACGCTGGGCGAGAAGGGGGGCATCGCGCCCCAGGCGCTCGTGGATCTTCTGTCCAGGACCCTCTTCGGCTCCCCCATCGTGAAGGGTTACGGGGGCCGGATGGCGGCGGGAGAGTTCCGCCCGGCCGGCTTCGCCGTGCCGCTGGGGCTGAAGGACGTCGAGCTCGCGCTCGAGGCCGCGCGCGACCTGCGAGCCCCGCTGCCCGCCGCCGGGCTGGCGCGCGACCACCTGATCGGCGCGCTGGCCCACGGCCGCGCCGATTGGGACTGGGGCGCGCTGGCCACCGTCGTGCGCGAGGCGGCCGGGTTGCCGGCCGGCGGTTGAACCTCGATTGCCCGCGGGGCATGATCTCGCGATGATCGTGAAGCGGCTGGCGGACGATCGCGGGCACGAGGACCACGGCTGGCTCGACACCCGGCACACGTTCTCGTTCGCGGACTACCACGACCCCAAGCAGATGGGTTTTCGCTCGTTGCGGGTGATCAACGAGGACCGCGTGGCGCCCGGCCAGGGGTTCGGGACGCACGGCCACCGCGACATGGAGATCCTCTCGTACGTGCTCGAGGGGTCGCTGGCGCACCAGGACAGCATGGGAACGGGATCGGTGATCCGGCCGGGCGACGTCCAGCGGATGAGCGCCGGGACCGGCGTGCGCCACAGCGAGTTCAACGCCTCGGACATCGAGATCGTTCACTTCCTTCAGATCTGGATCGTGCCCGAACGTCCGGGACTGCCCCCGAGCTACGAGGAAAAGCACTTCTCGAACGCCGAGAAGCAGGGACGCCTCCGCCTCGTCGCCTCCCCGGACGCCGCGGACGGCAGCGTCACGATCCATGCGGACGCGCGCGTCTACGCGGGACGGTTCGGCCGGGACCAGGCGGCCAGCCTGCCCCTGGCGCAGGGGCGGCACGCCTGGGTGCACGTGGCCCGCGGCCGGGCCCGGGTCAACGGCCAGGACCTGGGGCCGGGCGACGCCGTCGCCTTGTCGCGCGAGCCGTCAGTCGACGTGCAGGGGCTCGAGGACGCCGAGTTCCTCGCGTTCGACCTGGCGTGAAGCTGATCGCTGCCCGCGGCTGCGTGCTGGTCGCGCTGACCCTGGCGTGCGCCGCGACGCAGGTGGACAACCTGAACGCGCGCAGCCCGGGCGATCGCTGCTTCGACACCTGTCCGGAGGGGATGACCTGCCGCGGAACGGAGCTCAGGAGCGGCGGGCACTGGAAACACCCGGGGTCGTGCGACCTTCAGCCGGGCCGTTGCGTGAGCGACGCGGACTGTCGCCGCTCCGAGCGCTGCTTTCGCCCCTCGGAGCAGACAGGCTTCTGCACGGCGGCGCCTCGACTGTAAATGCGCGCCGCCGCCACGCTCGCCATCTTTGCCGCCACGCTGATCGCGGTCCTGCGCCGTCCGCGCGGGTGGAACGAGGCCTGGTGGGCGGTGGGTGGCGCCGCTCTGATGTTGCTGCTCCGGCTGGTCCGCTGGCCCGAGGCGCTCGAGACGCTCGCGCGCGGCAAGGACGCGGTCCTGATGCTGATCGCGCTGCTCTGCTTCTCGGCCGTCATCGCGCGGAGCGGGTTCTTCGAGTGGGCGGCCATCGTCTCGGCGCGCGGCGCGCGCGGTGACGCAGGGGCGCTGTTCCGGAACACGTTCTTGCTCGGTGCCTTCGTCACGGCCGTGCTGTCGCTGGACACGACGGCCGTCATGCTGACGCCGGTCGTGATCGCCGGCGCGCGCCGGCTGCGGCTGCCCGTCACCCCCTACGTCTTGCTCTGCGCGATCGTCTCGAACTGCGCGTCGATGCTGATGCCGGTCAGCAACCTCACCAACCTGCTGTTCGTCAGCGCGTTCGGCCTGCGCTTCGCGCCTTTCGTCGCGCGGATGCTGCTGCCCCAGCTGGCGGTCCTGGCGGTGACCTACGGCCTCTTGCGCCGGTATTTCCGGGCCCAGCTGGCCCGGTCGTTCCCGGCGGACGAGCTCCCGGTCGCCGCGAGCGTGGTCGTCGACGCCCGGCTGTTCCGCGCCAGCTGCCTGATGCTGGGCGCCGTCAGCCTGGGGTACTTCGTCGGCCCGGCGCTGGGCGTTCCGGTCTACGTCGTCGCCTTCGCGGGCACCGGCGCGCTGGCGGGGTACGGCGCGCTGCGGGCCGGCCTCTCCTGGGGCTGGTTGCGCGACGTGCCGTTCGGGGCGGCGGCCCTGGCCGGCGGCCTGTTCGTCGTGATCCGGGGCGTCGAGAACCTGGGCCTGGCGCGCCTGCTGGTGCCGGCCGTCCAGCGCCTGGCCGTGCGTCCCTTGTGGTGGTCGTTGCCGGCGGTGGCGGGCGCGACCGGCGCGGCGTCCAACCTGGTCAACAACCTGCCGGCGACCCTGGCCGCCCGGTCGATCCTGGAGCAGGCCCAGGCGCCCCAGCCCATGATCCTGGCGGCGCTGGTGGGCGCCGACGTCGGCCCCAACATCGCGATCGTCGGGTCGCTGGCCACGGTCCTGGTGCTGACGGTCGCCCGGACCCGCGGCGAGACGGTTCGCGCGCGCGACCTGTTCCGGGTGGGGGTGCTCGTGACGCCGTTGGCGCTGGCCGCCGCGGCGCTGGCGCTGGCCGCGACCTATCTGCTCTGAAATTGCCGGCGCGCCTGGATCGTCGACCCTGGCGCGCTCGGCGGCGATGCTTATGGTGCCACCCGGGCCCGCCACCGCGCGGGTCGACTCATACCGTCACAGCACGATGGCTGACTCCTTCCGCGATGCGACAGCGGTCGTGGCCGAAGCCCCGCGACTGACCTCGCGGGGCGACGGGCAGGCCCATACGCTGGCGACGGGGCGCATGGAGGTGGGCGACCTGGTTGCGCAGGCGCCGCTGGCGATCGCGGTGCTGCGCGGCCCCGACCACGTCTACGAGCTGGCCAACGCCCCTTACCTCGAGCTGGTGGGACGCAGCGCCGGCCTGGTGGGCATCCCGATCCGCGCGGCCTTCCCGGACGTCGAGGGACAGGGCGTCATCGAGGCGTGTGACCGGGTCTTCCAGACCGGCGAGCCGTTCACCGTCCATGAGATGCCGGTGACCTTCCAGCGCAAGCACGGGGCCCCCGAGAAGCGCTGGTTCTCGTTCCACATCACGCCGATCCGCGAGGCGGGCCATGGTCGGGCCGATGGTCCCATTCTGGGCCTGATCTGGGTGGCGGCCGACATCACCGAGCAGATCCGCGCGCGGCGGTCGATCGAGTCGACGGCCAAGGCGCTGGCCCGCAGCGAGCGCCGGTTCCGGTCGCTGGTCGAGTCCACTTCCCGGATGGTCTGGACGACGACGCCGGACGGCGAGGGGTACGGCTGGCTGAGCGCCGTCCACCCCGACGACCGCGCCCGCGCCGAGGAGGCCTGGCGGCGCGCGGTGGCCGACCGCTCGTCCTATGAGGTCGAGTACCGGGTGCGGCGGGCCGACGGCAGCTACGCCCACACGGTCGCGCGCGCCACCCCGATCCTGTCCGACACCGGCGAGGTCGAGGAGTGGATCGGCTTCAACCTGGACATCAGCGACCGCGTACGCGCCGAGGAGTCCTCGCGCGACAGCGCGCGGCGGCTCCGTCTGGCCCTGGAAGCGGGACGGATGGGGACCTGGGAGTACGATCTGGTGACCGGCGGCGTGCAGTGGTCGCCGGCCGTCGAGCGGATGCACGGCGTTCCGGTCGGCAGCTTCCCCGGGACCTTCGAGGCCTACCAGGCCGACTTGCACCCGGAGGACCGTGAGCGGGTGCTGGAGACGGTGCGGCGGAACATCGAGCGCGGCGCCGAGCACCAGCTGCTCTACCGGATCGTTCGCCCGGACGGGGCGGTCCGCTGGCTGGAGGCGTTCGGCACCTTCGTCCACGACGCGACCGGGAAGCCCATCCGGTTGACCGGCGTCTGCAGCGACGTCACCGAGCGCGTCGAGTCCGAGGAGGCGCGCAGCGCCCTGCGGATCCAGCGCATGCTGCAGGGGATCGGCGACGCGATCGCGATCTACGACAGCGACTGGACGATCCTGTTCGTGAACCAGGCGGCGACGGCCGTGATGGGCCTGCGGCCGGCCGACGTGATCGGCAAGAACGTCTGGGAGCTGGCGCCCCAGGCGGCGGGGACGCGCATCCACCGGGAGCTGACCCGGGTGCTCGAGACCGGCCAGCCCGCCACCTTCGAGGAGCACCACGCCGCCCTGGGCCGCTGGTTCGAGATCCACGCCTATCCCGTCCCCGACGTCGGCATCGTCGTCTACTCGCGCGACGTCACCGCGCGGCGCAACGAGCAGGCCCTGCAGCAGCGGCTGGCGCGGTTCGGCGAGCTGCGCACCGAGGTCGCCGGCGCGCTGTCCCTGCAGCGCGACGTCCGCGGGATGCTGCAGGCCTGCTGCGAGGCGATCGTGGCCAAGCTGGGCGTGGCCTCCGCGACCGTCTGGCTGGTCGGCGAGGCGGGCGAGGCGCCGGCGCTCCAGGCCAGCGCCGGCCAGGCTCTCCCGCCCGGGCTGGCGCCGCTGCTCGCGCTCATGGCCGCCGATCGCCGCCCCCACCTGACCAGCGACATGGCGGGCTATCCGCTGGTCGTCGCCGAGCGGGTGGTCGGCGTGATGGCGACCTTCGCCGGCGAGCCGCTGCCCGAGGACACGCGCGTCGCGCTGGCCAGCCTGGGCGACGCGATCGCCCAGGGCGTCGAGCGCCGCAAGGCGGAGCTGGCGCTGGAAGAACGCGCGCGCGACCTGTCGCGCTCGAACGCGGACCTCGAGCAGTTCGCCTATGTCGCCTCGCACGACCTGCAGGAGCCGCTGCGCATGGTGGCCAGCTATGTCCAGCTGCTCGAGCGCCGCTACAAGGACAAGCTGGACGACGCCGCGCGCGACTTCATCGGCTACGCGGTCGAGGGGGTCACGCGCATGCGGCGCCTCATCGAGGATCTGCTGGCCTACTCGCGGGTCGGGACGCGGGGGCAGCCGCCGGCGCCGGTGGACGTGGGGGCGGTGGTGGCCACCGCGCAGAAGAACCTGGAGCGGGCGATCGCGGAGTCGAGCGCGGAGATCACCCGGGACGATCTGCCGGAGGTCCTGGCCGACGAGGGGCAGCTGGTCCAGGTCTTCCAGAACCTGATCGGCAACGCCGTGAAGTTCCGGCGGGAGGAGCCGCCCCGGGTCCATGTCGGTGCGCGGCGCGAGGGAGGCGACTGGGTCTTCTCCGTCGGTGACAACGGGATCGGCATCGAGTCCGGGTACTTCGAGCGCATCTTCGTGATCTTCCAGCGGCTCAACCCGCGTGAGATCTACCCCGGGACCGGCATCGGCCTGGCGATCACCAAGAAGATCGTCGAGCGCCACGGCGGCCGCATCTGGGTCGAGTCGACCCCGGGCCAGGGATCGACGATCTGGTTCAAGATCCCGGCCACGGACCGGATCAGCAGGAGCCCCTCATGACCGACGCGCAGCCGATCGAGATCCTGCTGGTGGAGGACAACGCCGCCGACGTCCGCCTGACCGAGGAGGCGCTGAAGGAGGGCAAGGTCCGCAACAACCTGACGGTCGCCCGCGACGGCGAGGAGGCGCTGGAGATCCTCCGGCGCCCTGGGCAGCACGGCGGGGCGGCGCGGCCGGACCTGATCCTGCTGGACCTGAACCTGCCCCGCAAAGACGGGCGCGAGGTGCTGGCCACGCTGAAGGCCGATCCCTCGCTGAAGCACATCCCGGTCGTCGTCCTCACCACCTCCAGCGCGGAGGTCGACATCCTGAACAGCTACCAGCTGCACGCGAACTGCTACATCACCAAGCCGGTCGACCTGGAGCAGTTCGTCAGCGTCGTCAAGTCGATCGACGACTTCTGGCTGACGGTGGTCAAGCTGCCGCCCGAACGATGACTGAAGAGAAGACGCGCGTTCTGCTGGTCGAGGACAGCGCCGCGGACGCGCGCCTGCTGCAAGAGCTTCTGTCGGAGGTCCCCGGCCGCCCGTTCCAGGTGACCGCGGCCGGGACGCTGCGCGACGCGATCGCGTCGGTCGCGGGCCATGACGTGGTGCTGCTGGATCTGTCCCTGCCGGACGCGCACGGCGTCGACACCGTCAGCCGGATGGCCGACGCGGCGGGGGGCGCGCCGATCATCGTGCTGACCGGCAACACCGATCACGACATGGCGCTGCGCGCGGTCTCGCTGGGCGCCGACGACTACCTGCTCAAGTCCGAGATCACGCCGTCGCTCATCAGGCGTTCGATCCTGTACGCGGTCGAGCGGCGCCGCGGGGTCGAGAGCGAGCGCAGCGCCCGGCAGGCCCGCTTCCTGGTCGACCTGTCGTCGGCCTTCGCCAGCGCGCTGGACGTCGACGACGTCATCCAGAGCGCGCTCAAGCTGGTGGCGCCGGCCGTCGCTGACTATTGCGGCGTCGACCTGACGGACGGAGCTCAGCGGTTGCGTCGGGCGGCCGTGCGCGCGCAGGGCTGGCCCGCGGCGGACGATGCCCTGGCCGCGTCGACGCCGACCGAGATCCTCCCGACCTTCCTGGCCATCCAGGGGCGGCAGACCCTCCGGCAGATCCTGGAGGTCGCCGACGTCCCGGCGTCGCTGGAGGAGGGCGACGTCGACCCGGCGGACCGCCAGGCGGTGCTGGCGCTGGGGCTGCAGCAGGCGGTGGTGTTCCCGTTGCTGGCCCGCGACCGCGTGGTCGGCGCGATGACGCTGGCCGTGCGGGCCGACCGGCCGCTGGATCGGGCGACCCGGGCGCTGGGCGCCGAGATCGCGCGCCGCACGGCACTGGCGCTGGACAACGCCATGCTCTACCGGGCGATGAAGCGCGCCCTGCGCGCGCGCGACGAGATGCTGGCCATCGTGTCGCACGATCTGCGCAACCCGCTGCTCATCTTCGGGCTGACGCTGCAATCGATCCGCCGGTCGATCGACGGCGGGCGCGCGATCTCGGCCGAGACGCTGGCCAAGGGGACGCGGGCCATCGCCCGGATGGAGCGGTTGATCAACGACCTGCTGGACGTGGCCCGGATCGACGCGGGGACCTTCGTCGTCGACAAGACGCCGACCGATCTGCCGGCGCTGCTGCGCGACGCGGTCGAGCAGCACAGCCCGCTGGCGTCGGAGAAGGCGATCCGCCTGCACGTCGTCGCGCCGACCGGTCTCGAGATCGAGGTCGACCGCCACCGGTTCATGCAGGTGATGGCCAACCTGGTCGGCAACGCCATCAAGTTCACGCCCGAAGGGGGCGCCGTCACGGTCAGCTGCGCGCGGGGCGACTTCGCCGCCCGGGTGGTGGTGGCGGACTCGGGCCCGGGCATCCCGGCCGACAGCCTGCCTCACGTCTTCGATCGCTTCTATCAGAGCGACGCCCGCAGCGGCGGGGCCGGGCTGGGCCTGACGATCGCCAAGGGGATCGTCGTCGCCCACGGCGGCAACATCGGGGTCGACAGCCAGCCCGGGCAGGGGGCGCGGTTCTGGTTCGACCTGCCCGCCCGCCCGCCGGCGGTGGAAGCCGCGGCCGTCCTCTAACGGCCGCGGGCTCGCATCGCTCTTCGCGGGCTACACGCCGCCAGCGCCGCCGGAGCCAGCCGCGCCGCCGCTGCCGGCCGCGCCGCCGCTGCCCGCCGCCCCGGAGCCGGCCGCGCCGCCGCTGCCCGCTGCGCCGGAGCCGGCCGCGCCGCCGCTGCCGGCCGCGCCGGAGCCAGCCGCGCCGCCGGAGCCGGCCGCGCCGCCTGCGCCGCCGGCCGCCGTGCCGCCGCCGCCCGCGTGCCCGCCGGCGCCACCGCTGCCCGCGCTGCCCCCGGCCTCACCGCCGTGCCCGCCGCTGCCGCCGGTGTGGCCGCCGATCCCGCCTGTACCGACGGAGCCGCCGCTGCCCCCGGTTCCGGTCGTGTTTGACGAGCTCGAGCAGGCAACCGCGCCCCCCAAGACCGCCGCGAAGAGAATCGAACGAGCTCGAATCGTCATGGTCGTGTGTCCTCCCGTGCGGGGGTCCAACATGGGGACAGCTCCACCGTGGGGAAGGGGGGGAGCGCAATGTAATCCCGAGCAACGAATTCTGAGATTTCCGCCTGCGCGATTACCGGTTATCCGTAGGGGCCAGCTCGATGAGCGGGATGTCCTCGCGCCGCTTCGGCCCCAGGCGAAGTCCGATCGGGGGTCCGAACAGCGGCGCCTCGACCGGCGAGGCACGTGGGCTGAGCCAGTCGGCGATGACCGGCCGCAGGCGGCGCGGCTCCAGGCGGCCGTCGCCGATCTCGCGGCCGCGGACCGACGGCAGGACCACCTGGTTGGCGCGGGCCGCGATCTCCAGCAGGAAGGCCAGCGGGTTGTACGAATAGATGGTCTGGTTGGCGGGCAGCCCGGTCGCCGCCGACAGCGCGTCGGTCCAGAAGACATAGGGGGCGATGGCGATGCTGTACAGCCGCCGGCGATCGGCGTCGTCCAGTCCGGCCAGCTCGCGCAGCTTGATGAACTCGGCCTCGGTGTTCCGATCGCCCCACTCGTGGCGGTGGCGGATGGCGGCGCGCCGGAACGCCTGGCGGCGATCGAGACTGCCGGTCTTGAAGAACCGGGCCACCTCGTCGGCGTCCAGCGACTGATCCCCGTTGCCGTCGATGGGCGTGACCAGGTCGGCGCGCCGGACCACCGCGCCGTCGTCGGTCGCGTTGACGTAGTGGAACGCCTTGCCGAGATCGCCGGGGAGCTTGTCGGTCGTGAAGATCTCGAAGTGGACCTCCGGCCCCTCCTCGGGCCCGCGACTGACGGTTCCCACGTAGCCGACCAGGTCGCCCGCCTCCACGCGCTGATCGAGCAGCACCGTCTTGCCCGCGTCGAAGTCGGCGGCCGCGTCGGGCGACGACTGCGCCAGGGCCTGCAGCCAGGGTAGCGTGCTCGCCTCGGCCGACGACGAAGGCGGCAGGTCCAGGTGCGCGAGCAGCGAATAGAAGACGACCCGCTGGTCGCCGACGTCCAGGTCGTGTCGCGCCAGCACGAACGAGGTCGACGACACGCCGGCCGCGCCGCGCCGCGCGGCGATGATGTGGCCACGGGTCGGGGCCCGCACCGGGGCGTCGAGCGCGGCGCGCAGGTGCACGCCCGAGTGCCAGAGGCGCGCCGCGCCGATGGGGAAGAAGCCGCTGGCTCGCTCCTCGGCGTTGAAGAAGGCGGCCCGGCGCGCCGCCAGCAGGTCGCGCTGCTCCCGGGGCAGCTCGGTGAACCCGCGGATCTGCACCGGCAGCTCGAACCCGTTGAGCGCCCGCAGGATGCGGTCCCAGTCCAGCGCGCCCGGATCCCACTTCTTCCGCTCGATGTGCAGGTGCCCCATGATCCCCGCGAACGACAGGGGATCCGCCAGCGTGTCCATGATGGGCTTGCCGTTCTCTTCCGGGATCACCGGCTTGATCTTGGGGAACAGGCGCAGCAGCGTGCGGGTCAGCGCGACGATCGAGTCGTATTGCTCGGGGCGGAAGTCGTAGGCCTCGTGGTCCTCGCCGTTGATCACGACGTGCCGGGTGGGCCGCGTCCGGTACTCGATCGGGAGCTTGGGCCACTCGCTGCGATCGACGCGGCCGCGGTTGCAGATCTCGACGCCGATCGAGTCGGAGTTGGCCTCCTCGGCGTGATAGGCGCGTTCGACCAGATCCAGCGTCTGGTAGATGGTGCCGTCGGCGTCGATCATGAAGTGGGCCGACAGGCCGCACCCCTGGCCGCTCGGCCGCTCGCGGTTGTGCATCGACTTGAAGCAGGAGCGCGAGTTGACGCAGCCGTCGAAGTGCAGCACCAGCTGCGAGATCCCGTCGCGCAGCTCGTCCAGCGTCCCCCGCTCGATCCCCTTGCGCACGCCGTAGCGCTTGGACTCGCCGTTGCAGCAGCCGCCGGTCTGGTCGATGCAGCGGGTCTGGTAGGCGTCGAACCCCTGCGGGTCGCGCCACAGGACCACGGGGCGACCCACCTCGAAGGCCTGACCGGCCACCACGATCGACGTTCCTTGCCGGGGCGGTGGCTCGACCGCGACCGCGCGGGCCCGCATCAACACGATCAGCAGGGCGAACGTCGCGGCGCGTTTTTCGGCGGCTGTGATCATGCGGCGCGGTTTGACCGTCGCTGGTGCTGAAACTATGATGAAGCGCGTCGGGACGTGTTCGAAAAAATTAGACAAATCTTCGGTGGAGGCGCGGCCCGACCCTCCCCGACGGGCCGGGGGGGCGGTGCCGCGTCGCCGCGTCGTCCGGCCAAGCCGCGCATGCCGCGCGGGGCCGCCGGCGCGGCCGCGGTGCCCGAACCGCGGCCGGTGGTGTCGTCTGCCGACCTGATGGGGGCGGGGGCGCCCACCCCGCGCGAGGTCCCTTGTCCCAGCTGCGGTGAGCCGATGCTGTCCGGGTGGGGCACCACCTGCGGGCGGTGCCGGCCCAACCTGGTCGCGCCGAAGACGCTGTTCCTGGCTCCCGGGCAGATGCCGGCCGCGCCGTCGCAGGTGCTGGCGTCGGAGGGGATGACGCTGGGCTGGCTGGTGGTGGTCAGCTCCGTCGACACGGAGCGGCGCGGCGCGCTCATCGAGCTGACGCAGCGGCGTTCGGTCCTGTCGCGCTCGGGAACGATGCCGCCGGGCACGCCCGGTGTGGTCGAGTTCGGCGACACGTTCATGTCCAGCGGGCACGCGATCGTGATCCGGCCCCAGACCGGCAGCCGGAGCGACTCGTTCGAGATCCGGGATCGGGAGACCGCGCCGTCGGCCAACGGAACGTTCGTCAACTCGCGGCGGCTGGCGTCGGGCGAGGTGCTGCGCCTGGCCGACGGCGACGTGGTCAAGGTGGGCGCCACCGAGATGGTGTTCCGGTCGCTCTGGCTGCCCGGGTCCGGCGCCCGCCCATCATGAAGGCATTGCGGATGTCCAAGGTCGCGATCGCGGCCGGCGTCGCGCTCTGGACCTCGACCGCGCGGGCCACGCCGACGGTGGTGGCGACCCGACCGGTGGCCGACGACGCGGCGGCTCGCGCGAGCTTCCTGGTCGGCGGGATCGAGGACACCGGGCGCTCACTCAAGACGACCAACCTGGCGGTGAGCGTCGACGGCGAGCCGACGGCGCCGGCCGCCCTGCAGTCGCTGTCCGACTGGGCGGCTGCCTCGGCCGAGGCCAGCTCCAGCTTCCGCCCGCCAGCCGCGGTCGGGCTGGTCTACCTCTGGATCGAAGGCGTCCCCTCGGGGGTTCTGGACGGCATCCACTCCTTCTTCCAGCGGATCCCTTCGCGCACCGTCGTCTATCCGACGGTCTACGGCCGGATGCGGCAGGGGCGCGCGCGCCTGACAGCCGGCGACATCAGCCGCCTGGACGAGGTGCCGTATCTCGACGGCTATCGCCCAAATCTGATCGACGCGGTCCGGATGAACGCCGCCGATCTGGCGGCCGATCCGGCGGCGCTGAAGCTGCTGCTGCTGGTCACCGACGGGCGCGACTTCGCCGACCCGAAAGGGGAGGGGCCGGGCAACTTCGCCGATCTGGGGGCCGAGCTGCGGCGACTGGGCGTCACGCTGCTGGCGGTCCGGTACCGGCCCGAGGCCGACGCCGGTCAGGCCGCCAGCAACCTGCGCGACCTGCACGACGCCGCCGGTGGTTTTCTGAGCCCGCGCGATCAGGTCGAGGACCTCGAGAACACGCTCGAGTCGCTGGGGCAGGCGGTCGCCGACCTGCAGCGCGTGGAGCTGAACCTCCCCTGGACCTGGCGGATGCTGGGCGGCTCGCACCGGGTCTCGGCGCGGCTCTCCGCCGTGGACGGCGAGACCCTGACGGTCGAGGCCGGTGAGGTCACGGTGGGGCCGGGCGGCGCCCGCTGGCTGATGTTCGCGCTCATCGGGGCGGCGGGGCTGACGGCGGCGATCATGACGGCGATGGCGTTCCGTCGCCGCGGCGGGGGCGGCGCGCCGGCGGTGGC
This sequence comes from Polyangia bacterium, assembly GCA_035578045.1. Lineage (GTDB taxonomy): Bacteria > Myxococcota_A > Polyangia > Fen-1088 > Fen-1088 > JADGRB01. Next base: position 177,690 of record DATJWP010000207.1, read on the forward strand.
CAGCGCCGACGCGGTGGTCGCTGTGGCCCACGATCTGATCCGGCGTGGCGCGTCGCCCGAGCGGGCCGCCGAGGAGCTGGTGCGGCGCTTCCCCGACGCGCCGATGATGCTGGGGGGCCTGGACGAAGGGCTGCTCGCCGATCCGCGCTTTCCGTACCTGCGCACGCGGCCGGGGCGCCGGCGGATGCAGGAGATCCGCGATCTGCTGGCCGAGCGGTCGATCGAGACGGCCGGGCTGGGCGAGAGCCTGGCGCGCGTGCTGGCCGAGGCCGTGACCGGCCACCTGCCGCCCGATCAGGCTGCCGAGAAGGTGAGCGCCCACGCCACCGCCGAGGAGCGCGCCGCGTTCGTCGGGCTGGATCTCGACCGGCTGGCCGAAGCGCTGCGGGGCGCGGCGCGCGCGCATCCGGCGCTGGGCACACCGCGCGCCCGCGGCGTCGCGGTGGCGGTGCAGGACGCGTTGCGCAGCGGCGAGAACGCCAGCAGCGGCGTCGCCGTCGGCTGGCTGGTGCGCGCCGGTGGTCCGGGGCGCCGGGGCGAGACGCTGCGTCTCGGGCCCGAGCGCACCGTGATTGGAAACGGAATGACCGCCACGTTGCGCATCGCGGACGATCCGTCGCTGGCGCCCGAGCACGCCGAGATCATCGCCGCCGACGAGGAGTTCGCGATCGCCCCGATCGCGGGCGCCGTGCGCGTCGAGGGTCAGCCGGTGGCGCGCCGCCAGGCGCTGGTCGACGGCGAGACGATCGATCTCGGCGCCGGCATGTATGTCTTCAAGTCAGCGTCCGTCGGGAACCTGGCCAGCGTCCGCCGCACCGGCAACCGGCCGGTCAGGAGATAGGGGTCAGGAGATAGGAAGGAGGGCCTCGGGGTCGGAGTCAGATCAGACCCCACCCCAACCCTCCCCGCTCCGCGGGGAGGGTCAGAAGAACCCCTCCGCCCGCTCCGCGGGGAGGTCAGGCGCGGGTGGCCCTCTGTTCTCCCCGCTCCGCGGGGAGGGTCAGGCGCGGGGGGCTCTCTGTTCTCCCCGCTCCGCGGGGAGGGTCAGAAGAACCCCTCCGCCCGCTCCGCGGGGAGGGTCAGGCGCGAGGGGGGCCTCTGTTCCCTCCCCGCTCCGCGGGGAGGGTTAGGGTGGGGTCTGCCTACTCCGGTTCCCCGTCGCCGCGCTTGTTGCCTTCGCCCTGGGTGACGCGGGCGTAGGCGCGGGCGAATTCGGCGCCGAAGATCGCGGCGTGCAATTCTTGATCGTCGGTGAGCGCTTGCTCGAAGCGCTCGAGGTAGGCCCTCCACTGTGACTTGGCCTTGGCCGCGGAGAACAGGCGGCCGCCCACGTCCAGGTCGTTCGCGCGCGGGTCCAGCGACTGCAGCAGGGCGCGAACCCCCTCGGTGACGGCCTCCATCATGGCGATGTGGTGGATCCCGAAGTCGGCGAAGATCGAGATCAGCTCGTGGGTCACGGTGGTGACGTCGACGTTCGGCGCCAGCAGGTGCTCGAGGATCTCGCGGCTGGTGCGCGCGCGATGGAGCGTCGTCCGCCCGTTGATTGTCCGCACGCCCACCTCGGCGCCGAACTGCTCGTAGCCTTTGCGCAGGCCGACGAACGCCTCGCTGAACGCCTCGAGGATCTTCTGCCGGCGCGCGACCGCGTCGGTGTCGACGGGTGGCGGGGGCGTGATCTGATCGAACGCGGGGATCGACGCCGGGCGGGGCGGGGCGTCGCCCAGCACCGGCACCGGGCGCGACGGCCGCCGCGGCGGCGCCAGCGGATCCCCCTTGTCCGAGTGCCCCCACGACATCGTCTTGCGCGGCCCGGTCTCGCTCACCTGGCGCCGGTTCGCCACCGTCAGCTCGATGCGACCCAGATGAATGCGCGATCGTTCGGTGAGCGGCGCGGGGACGTTCTTGGTCAGCCGCTTCCCGTCCAGGATGGTGCCGTTGGTCGATCCGAGATCGTAGTAGTCGACGCTCTCGCCGCCGAAGTGGATCAGGCCGTGCCACTCGGAGACGAAAGGATCGTCGAGCGGGATGTCGTTCAGCTGGTTGCGACCGATCCGGACTGGCGACTTAGAGAAGTTCAGCTTGCGCTCTGAGGTCGACGTCGGATCCTTGACGGAGATCTCGAGGGGCATTGGACGCGAAGGCCTCATCATAACCGATTGCCGCACCGCTCGCCCCTGGCCCGGGACTTGCCTGACCGCATGACATTGACAACCCGCGACGGGTGATAGCTAATAAGCACGCAGCTTTAGGTCATCATGTCGATCGCCAACATCGAAACGCTGCTCACCGCCGTCGCCGGGAACGACCCGTGCGGCGCCGACCTCGAATACGATCCCGCGTTCGTTCAGCTGGATCGCGCGGCCCAGGGAAAGCCGGAACAGCAGATCGGTTCCACGATCATCCCGGCCGAACCTCCCGACTGGAAGGTCGTGGCGCGCGAGGCGACCGCGCTCTTCCCGCGCAGCAAGGACCTGCGGGTCGCCGCCCACCTGGCCAGGGGCCTGCTGAACACCGAGGGGCTGAAGGGTTTCGCTGACGGCCTGACCGTGATTGACCGCATGGTTCAGAGCTACTGGGACGGGCTGTACCCGCGCCTGGACCCGGACGACGGGAACGATCCGACCATGCGTCTCAACGTCCTGGCGACGCTGACCGCTCCCGACGTGCTGGCCTCGCTGCGGGCGACGCCGCTGATCTCGTCGCGGACCCTGGGACGGTACGCCTACAAGGACGTGGAGGCTTCGGCGGTGAAACCCGTCGAGGGCGCCGAGCCCGCGGGCCCTTCCGCCGCCGCCATTGACGCGGCGGCCCTCGACTGCGATCTGCAGGAGCTGCAGAACGACACGACGGCTGCGGCGGCCTGCATGACGGCGCTCACCAGCCTGGACGCGGCGGTCTCCGAGCACTGCGGTCCGGGGAGCATCCCTGGGTTCCCGGCGGTCGCCACGCTGGTTGCAAAGATTTCGAATTTCCTGAAAACCACCTTGGCCCGCCGGTCCCCCGCCGCGGCCCTCGCCGTCAACGGCGAATCGGACGGCAACGGGGCGGGCAATCTGGCGAGTCCGCAGGCGTTTTCGGCGCTTTCCGGGGAAATTGGGTCCCGAGAGGACGTTCTACGGGCATTGGACAAGATCGTCGCGTACTACACCCGGCACGAGCCCTCGAGCCCGATCCCGCTCTTCATCGAGCGCTGCAAGCGGCTCGTCACGATGAACTTCAAGGACATCGTCAAGGAGCTGGTCCCCGACGCGATTCGACAGGTCGAGGTCCTGACCGGACAACCGACGGAATGATCGATCAATAGGAGGCAGGCGGTCACATGAGCAGCCAAAAATTCATCGCGCGCAACCGGGCACCTCGGGTGCAGATCGAGTACGACGTCGAGCTGTACGGGGCGCAGAAGAAGGTCCAGCTCCCCTTCGTCATGGGCGTCATGTCCGATCTGTCGGGTAAACCCGCGGAGGCGCTGCCCCAGGTGTCGGAGCGGAAGTTCATGGAGATCGACGTCGACAACTTCGACGACCGGTTGAAGGCCATGAAGCCGCGCGTCGCGTTCGCCGTCCCCAACACGCTGACCGGCGAGGGGAACATGAGCGTCGACATCACCTTCGAGAGCATGGACGACTTCTCGCCCGCGGCGATCGCGCGCAAGGTCGGCGCGCTCAACGAGCTGCTGCAGGCGCGGCAACAGCTGGCGAACCTGGTCACGTACATGGACGGCAAGGCCGGCGCCGAGGAGCTGATCGGCAAGGTCATGCGCGACCCGGCGCTGCTGAAGACGCTGGCCGCCGCGCCGAAGCCGGCCGACGCGGCGGCGGGCGACGCCGAGGAGAAGAAGTAAGTCATGGCCGAGACGCAAGCAACCAAGGCAGAGGCCGAGGCAGTCGCCGCCGAACCCGGCGAGTTCGCCTCGCTGCTGCAAAAGCAGTTCAAGCCGCAGTCCGAGCGGGCCAAGGACGAGGTCGAGGCCGCCGTCCGGACGCTGGCGCAGCAGGCGCTGGAGAAGACCACGCTCATCGGCTCGGACGTCGTCGACTCGATCAACGCGATGATCGCCGCGATCGACAAGAAGATGACCGAGCAGATCAACGCGATCATGCACCACGCCGACTTCCAGCAGCTGGAGAGCGCGTGGCGGGGGCTTCACTACCTGGTCAACAACACCGAGACCGACGAGATGTTGAAGATCAGGGTGATGAACATCTCGAAGAAGGACTTGCACAAGACGTTGCGCAAGTACAAGGGGACCAACTGGGACCAGAGCCCCATCTTCAAGCGCCTCTACGAAGAGGAGTTCGGCCAGCTGGGCGGCGAGCCGTACGGCTGCCTGGTCGGGGACTACCACTTCGACCACTCACCGGTCGACGTCGAGACGCTGGGCGAGATCTCCAAGATCTCGGCCTCCATCCACGCCCCGTTCATCGCGGGCGCGGCGCCCTCGCTGCTGGGGATGGAGTCCTGGCAGGAGCTGTCGAACCCGCGCGACCTGACCAAGATCTTCACGACCCCCGACATGGCGCAGTTCCGGTCGTTGCGCGAGTCCGAGGACGCCAAGTACCTGGGCCTGGCCCTGCCGCGCTTCCTGGCGCGCCAGCCTTATGGCGCCAAGAGCAACCCGGTCGAGGAGTTCGACTTCGAAGAGGACACGGCCGGGGCCACCAGCGACAAGTACACCTGGTCCAACGCGGCCTACGCCATGGCGGTCAACATCAACCGCTCGTTCAAGATGTACGGCTGGTGCTCGCGCATCCGGGGCATCGAGTCGGGCGGCGCGGTCGAGGGGTTGCCGACGCACACCTTCCCGACCGACGACGGCGGGGTGGACATGAAGTGCCCCACCGAGATCGCCATCAGCGACCGGCGGGAAGCCGAGCTGGCGAAAAACGGATTCATGCCGCTGATTCACAAGAAGAATTCGGACTTCGCGGCGTTCATAGGGGCGCAGTCCCTTCAAAAGCCGGCCGTGTACGACGATCCGGACGCCACCGCCAACGCCAACCTGGCGGCCCGACTTCCGTATCTCTTCGCGACCTGCCGATTCGCCCACTACCTCAAATGCATCGTCCGGGACAAGATCGGATCGTTCAAGGAGCGCGCCGAGATGCAGCGATGGCTGCAGAACTGGATCATGCAGTACGTGGACGGCGACCCGGAGCACTCGACGGAGGACGTCAAGGCCCGGAAGCCGCTCGCGGACGCCGAGGTGGTGGTCGAGGAGGTGGAAGGCAATCCCGGGTACTACACCTCGAAGTTCTTCCTGCGGCCGCACTACCAGTTGGAAGGTCTGACCGTCTCTTTGCGTCTGACCTCGAAACTTCCTTCGGCCAAGGCCGGATAATTCAGGGGAACCGGGAAACGGATCACGCGTTCATCAAGGTGAGGAACGCAGTCCAACGCAACGTAAGAAGGAGAACGGGTCATGGCGGTTGATATTTTCCTGCAGATCCCCAAGGTCAACGGCGAGTCCGCGGACAGCACGTACAAGAACGCGATCGAGGTCATCTCCTGGAGCTGGGGCATGACCCAGTCGGGGACGACGCACACCGGCAGCGGCAGCGGCGCTGGCAAGGTCAACGTCCAGGACCTGTCCTTCACGAAGTACGTGGACACGTCCAGCCCGGTGCTGATGCAGTCCTGCATGAACGGCACCCCGTTCCCGTCGGCCACGCTGACGATGCGGAAGGCGGGCGCCAACCCGTTGATCTACCTGGTCATCACGATGACGAACGTGATCATCTCGTCGATCACGCACGCCACGTCGCAGACCGATGACCGGCAGACGGAGACCGTCACGCTGAACTTCGGCCAGGTGTCGTACGTCTACACCCCGCAGAAGGCGGACGGCACGGGCGGCGCCGGCATCACGACGACCTGGAACATCCCGGCCAACGCGCCGAAGTGATCACGCTCCCCTTCGCCGCGCTGGGGGTCTCCCCGGCGCGGCGATTTCGAGCCGCATGACCGCAGAAGAACATATCAAGGCCGGAAATCTGGCCGAGGCTCTGACCGAGCTGCAGGCGCAGATCAAGAAGAAGCCGGCCGACGCACGGCTGCGCACCTTCCTGTTCCAGCTCCTGGCGGTGATGGGGCAGTGGGAGCGCGCGGCCAGCCAGCTCGAGGTGGCGGGTGAGATGGACGGTGAGGCCGCGACCATGCGGCAGATGTACCGCGAGGTGCTGCGGTGCGAGCTGCTGCGGGGCGAGGTGTTCGCCGGCCGAAAAACGCCGCTGGTGTTCGGTGAGCCGGCGGAGTGGATCGCGTTGCTCTTGCAGGCCGCCCAGCTGGTCGCCACCGAGAAGTTCGAAGAGGCGATCAAACTGCGCGATCAGGCCTTCGAGGGGGCGCCGGCCATCGCCGGCTCAATCGACGGCCAGCCGTTCGCCTGGATCGCCGACGCCGATCCGCGGCTGGGGCCGGTGCTGGAGGCCATCGTGAATGGCCGTTACTACTGGATCCCGTTCATGCGGATCCGCGAGATCAAGATCGAGAAGCCGGTCGACCTGCGGGACGTGGCCTGGACGCCGGTGTCGCTGACGTTCGCGAACGGCGGCGAGACCGTGGCGCTCATCCCGACGCGGTACCCGGGCTCCGAGAAGTCGTCCGACCCGCGCGTGGTGCTGGCCCGGCGGACCGAATGGATCGAGAAGCCGGGCGAGACCTTCCTGGGCGTCGGCCAGCGGCTGCTGGCCACCGATCAGGGCGAGTTTCCGCTGATGGACGCCCGGGTCATCAAGCTCGACTCCCCGGAGGCCCCGCCCGCTCCCCCAGCTGCCGTCTAGAAAATGGCGGAGTTGACGCAAAAGGAGCGGTTGCAGCCGTCGCTGCTGGACCGCCTGACGGACGATGAGCGCGACCACAAGCAGGAGTCGCGGGACAAGCGGGTGCTGTCGCCGGCGCGATTGCGGGAGTGCGTCCGGCGCGACCTCACCTGGCTGCTGAACACCACCCACCTGGCGGCGCTCGAGGACCTGGAGGCGCACCCCGACGTGCAGCGCTCGGTCCTGAACTACGGCATGCCGGATCTGGCAGGCCGCACGGTGTCCAGCGTGGACGCGCGCGCTCTCGAGCGCCTGCTGGTGAAGGTGATCGCGGATTTCGAACCGCGGCTGCTCAAGAGCTCGGTCAAGGTGAAGATCATCGCCGACCCCGACAAGATGAACCACAACGCGATGTGCTTCGGCATCGAGGCCGAGCTGTGGGCGCAGCCGCTGCCCCTGCGCCTGTTCCTGCGGACCGACATCGATCTCGAGACGGGATCGGTGAACGTCACGGACCAGGGGCAGGGGGGCTGACCGGCCATGGATCCCCGCCTGCTGCAGTACTACGGGCGCGAGCTGAACTACGTCCGCGAGATGGGGGCGGAGTTCGCGCGGGAGTTCCCCAAGGTCGCCGGCCGGCTGGGGCTGGACACCTTCGAGTGCGCCGACCCCTACGTCGAGCGGCTACTGGAGGGGTTCGCGTTTCTCTCGGCGCGCGTGCACCTGAAGCTGGACGACGAGTTTCCCCGCTTCACCCAGCACCTGCTGGAGATCGTCTACCCGCATTATCTGGCGCCGACGCCGTCGATGGCGGTCGTGCAGATGAACCCCACGCTGTCCGAAGGGGCGCTGGCGCAGGGGGTCCGGGTCGGGCGTGGAACGGTTCTGCGCAGCCTGCTGGGGCGGGGTGAGCAGACCGTCTGCGAGTACCGCACGGGCCAGGACGTGACGCTGTGGCCGCTGGAGCTGGTCGGGGCCGAGTACACCAGCTACGTCGGCGACCTGGGAGATCTGAATCTGCCGCGCCGGGCCAAGGCCGCGGTGCGCCTGCAGCTCCGCGCGACGGCCGGACTGAAGATGTCGGAGGTGGCGCTGGACGAGCTGACGCTGTTCGTGCGCGGCAGCGACGAGCTGCCGGGAAAGCTCTACGAGCAGATCGTGGCCCACACCATGGCGACCGTCGTCCGGCCGACCACGCGGCCGGCTCCCTGGCGCCACCTGGTGACCCAGGACCCGGTGGTCACCGTCGGATATGACGACGATGAGGCGTTGCTCCCGTACAGCGCCCGCTCGTTCCAGGGATACCGGCTGCTGCAGGAGTACTTCGCTTTCCCGGCGCGCTTCCTGTTCGTGAAGCTGCGCGGGCTGCGCCCGGCGGTGAGCCGCATGGGGGGCACCGAGCTGGAGATCGTCCTGGTCGGCGATGCCGACGACAAGACGCTGGACGGGGTGGTGAGCGCCCAGAACTTCGGCCTCTTCTGCACGCCGGCCGCGAACCTGTTTCCCCGCCGCGCGGACCGCATCCACCTGAACGAGGCCTCCCACGAGTACCACGTGGTGCCGGATCGCACGCGGCCCATGGATTACGAGATCCACTCGGTCACCGAGGTGACCGGGTTTGGCTCGGCCGCGGACGTCAAGCAGACGTTCCGTCCGTTCTACGCCTGGAACGCCGAGACCAGCGAGGCCGACACCCAGCCGTACTACACGGTCCACCGGCAGCCACGGTTGCTCTCGGCCCGGCAGCGGTCGCGCGGGGCTCGTTCCAGCTACGTGGGGAGCGAGCTGTTCGTCTCGCTGGTCGACCCGGACGAGGCGCCCTACCGGTCCAACCTGCGGCAGCTGCAGGTCGAGACCATCTGCACGAACCGCGATCTGCCGCTGCATCTGGCGATCGGGCAGGGGCGGACGGACTTCACGCTGGAGTCGGGCGCCCCCGTCGAATCGGTGCGCTGCCTGGCCGGCCCGACGGCGCCCCACGCCTCGCACGCCAACGCCGAGACGGCCTGGCGGCTGGTGAGCCACCTGTCGCTCAACTACCTTTCGCTGGTCGACGAGACGGCGGGCGGCGGAGCGAACGCGCGCGCGTTGCGCGAGCTGCTGACGCTGTACGCCGACACCTCCGACGCCGGGGTGCGCAAGCAGATCGACGGCATCCGGTCGACCGCCTGCGCGGGGATCACCCGCGCGCTGCCGGTGCCCGGGCCGACCACCTTCGGGCGCGGCCTGGAGATCACGGTGATGACCGACGAGGGCGCCTTCGAGGGGGCGGGGGTCTTCCTGCTGGGTGCCGTGCTCGAGCGGTTCTTCGCCAAGTACGTGGCGCTCAACTCCTTCACCGAGACGGTGCTGCGATCGACGCAGCGCGGGGAGATCATGCGATGGCGAGCGAGAGCCGGCCTTCGCCAGTTGATCTAGCTCGGAACCCCCAGACGGGTTCCGAACCTCCCGCGATGGGCTCCGGCGGGCAGAGCCCGCCTGCGCCCGACGCGCGACGAACCCCGTCTGCTGCGCCGGTGGAGGACGCGGAGAAGGCGCGGGCGCGCTCGGCCGGCTGGGTGCGCATGCTCGATGGGCTGTCGCGGGCGGCGCCGCAGTTCGACTTCTTTCAGGCGATGCGCCGGCTGGAGGCTCTTCACCGTGACGGGCCCGATCGGCCGCGCTTCGGCGAGGCGCTGCGACCCGCCGACGAGCCGCTGCGGCTGGGGCAAGACCCGTCGCTGACCTTCGCGGCGGCCTCGCTGTCGCGGCTGGTTTCCAGCACCAGCGGCGGGCCGCCGCGCCTGCTGGTGAACTTCTTCGGGTTGCTGGGGCCGAACGGCCCGCTGCCGCTTCACCTGACCGAGTACACGCGGGACCGGCAGCGGAACTCGGACGACCCGACCATGGCCCGCTTCCTGGACCTGTTCCACCACCGCATGCTGATGTTCTTCTATCGGGCATGGGCGGCGGGACAGCCGACCGTCAGCCGCGACCTGCCGGGCACCGATCGCTTCGAGCTGTACGTCGGCGCGCTCATGGGGCTGGGCCTCGCCTCGCTCAGGAATCGCGACGCCTTCCCCGACCTGGCCAAGCTGTACTACGTCGGGCTGCTGGCGCCGCGCCAGCGCAACGCCGAGGGCCTCTCGGCGATGGTGGGCGACTTCTTCGATCTCCCCGCGCGCGTGCAGCCTTTCATGGGCGACTGGATCGATCTGCCGCCGGACCACCGCTGGCGCCTGGGGGCCGACAACGGCGGGGGGCGGCTGGGGACGTCGTCGATCCTCGGCGCCAAGACCTGGACCCGCCAGCAGAAGTTCCGGCTGGTCCTGGGGCCGCTCGATCGGGCCAAGTATCAATCGTTGCTGCCCGGGGGAAAGTCGCTCCCCAAGCTGGTCGCGCTGGTGCGGAACTACGCGGGCGACGAGCTGCTCTGGGACCTCCGGTTGATCCTGCAAGAGCGGGTGGAGCAGCCGATGCGCCTCGGGCAATCGAACCTTTCCTGGACCGCCTGGCTGGGCAAGACATCCGGCGCCCGCCGCGAAGACCTGGTGCTCGATCCACAGACCGACAACGTCATGGCAGCCGCCGCATAGGAGCTCACGATGTCAGAGATCAGCCGCGTCGCGCTTTTTGGAAAGCTCAACACGCTCGGGTACTCCAGCATCGAGAGCGCCACCACGTTCTGCAAGCTGCGGGGGAATCCCTACGTCGAGCTGGTGCACTGGTTCCACCAGATCTTCCAGCAGCAGGACTCGGACCTGCACCGCATCGTCGGCGCGTTCCAGATCGATCCCGGGCGGCTGGCCAAGAACATGACCGAGGCGCTGGATCGGCTCCCCCGGGGCGCCACCTCGATCTCGGACTTCTCGGCGCAGATCGAGGAGACGATCGAGCGCGGCTGGGTCTACGGCAGCCTGCTGTTCGGCGACACCCAGGTCCGCACCGGCTACCTGCTGGTCGGGGCGGTGAAGACGCCGGTGTTGCGCAACGCGCTGATCGCGATGTCGCGCGAGTTCGAGAAGCTGCGCGGGGACCGGCTGACCGACGAATTCGCCTCGATCACCAGCGGCTCGCCGGAGGCGGGCGGCAAGGCCACCGCGCCCGGGGCCGGAGCCGAGAGCTCGGGCGGGGGAATGGCGCCGGCCGCCATGGGCAAGGGCGAGGCGCTGGCCAAGTTCTCGGTCGACCTGACCGAGCGCGCCCGCAAGAAGGAGATCGACCCGATCTCCGGCCGTAACGAGGAGATCCGCCAGATCATCGACATCCTGATGCGCCGGCGCCAGAACAACCCGATCCTGACCGGCGAGGCGGGCGTCGGGAAGACCGCCGTCGTCGAGGGGTTCGCGCTGCGGATCGCGGCCGGCGACGTGCCGCCGCAGCTGAAAGAGGTCACGCTGCGCGCGCTGGACGTGGGCCTCTTGCAGGCCGGCGCCAGCGTCAAGGGCGAGTTCGAGAACCGGCTGCGCCAGGTCATCGAAGAGGTGCAGTCGTCGCCCAAGCCGATCATCCTGTTCATCGACGAGGCGCACACGCTGGTCGGCGCCGGGGGCGCGGCCGGGACGGGCGACGCCGCCAACCTGCTGAAGCCGGCGCTGGCCCGCGGCAAGCTGCGCACCATCGCCGCCACGACCTGGGCCGAGTACAAGAAGCACATCGAGAAGGACCCGGCGCTCACCCGGCGGTTCCAGGTGGTGCAGATCCCGGAGCCGGAAGAGGACAAGGCCCTGGTCATGATGCGCGGCGTGGCCTCGGTGCTGGAGGCGCACCACAAGGTCTCGATCCTGGACGAAGCGCTGGAGGCGTCGGTCCGCCTGTCGCACCGCTACATCCCGGCCCGGCAGCTGCCGGACAAGTCCGTCAGCCTCCTCGACACCGCCTGCGCGCGGGTGGCGATCAGCCAGAGCGCCACGCCGGCCGAGGTCGAAGACTGCAAGAGCCGGATCTCGGCCCTGGAGGTCGAGCAGGAGATCATCGCGCGCGAGAAGGCGGGGGGCTGGGACACCGCCGATCGCGAGAGCGCCACGCAGGAGAAGCTGGACGCCGAGAAGAAGCGCCTGGCCACCCTGGAGGCGCGCTGGAAGGTCGAGAAGGACCTGGTCACCAAGGTGCTGGAGATCCGGCGCGACGGGCGCGGGGCGTCCGAGGCGGACAAGCTGCGCTCGCTCGAGCACGAGCTGCACCAGATCCAGGGTGACTCGCCGCTCATCTTCCCGACCGTCGACAAGCAGGCGGTGGCGGCGGTGGTCGGTGAGTGGACCGGCATCCCCGTCGGCCGGATGGTCAAGGACGAGATCCAGAACGTGCTGAAGCTGGCCGACACGCTGAGCCAGCGGGTGATCGGGCAGCGTCACGCGCTGGACATGATCTCGCGGCGGATCCAGACGTCGCGGGCCAGCCTGTCGGACACCCGGAAGCCGATCGGCGTCTTCCTGCTGGCCGGGCCGTCGGGCGTCGGCAAGACCGAGACCGCGCTGACGTTGGCCGAGTCGCTGTACGGCGGCGAGCAGAACCTGATCACCATCAACATGAGCGAGTTTCAGGAGGCGCACACCGTGTCGACGCTGAAGGGGGCGCCTCCCGGATACGTCGGCTACGGCGAGGGGGGCGTGCTCACCGAGGCGGTGCGACGGCGGCCCTACAGCGTCGTGCTGCTGGACGAGGTCGAGAAGGCCCACCCGGACGTGCACGAGATCTTCTTCCAGGTGTTCGACAAGGGGATCATGGAGGACGGCGAGGGGCGCCTCATCGACTTCAAGAACACCTTGATCCTGCTGACCTCGAACGTCGGCAGCGATCTCATCGCGAACATGTGCAAGGACCCGGAGCTCAAGCCCGAGCCCGAGGGGATCGCGGCCGCCCTGCGCGCGCCGCTGCTGAAGGTGTTCCCGGCCGCGCTGCTCGGCCGCCTGGTGACCATCCCGTACTACCCACTCTCCGACGAGATGATCGGCGCCATCGTCCGGCTGCAGCTCGGTCGCGTCTCCAAGCGGGTCAAGGACGCCCACAACGTGCCGTTCGAGTACGACGACAGCGTCGTCAAGCTGATCACCAGCCGCTGCACCGAGCTGGAGAGCGGCGGCCGCATGATCGACGCCATCCTCACCAACAGCCTGCTCCCGCGCATCAGCCAGGAGCTGCTCGGCCGCATGGGCGAAGGCCGCCCGGTCGCCCGCGTCGCCGTCTCGACCGACAAGGAAGACTTCACCTACAAGTTCGACTGAGGTCAGTGCACCTGCGACTGGGTGTCGAGGAACTTGCCGACCAGGTTCCCCTCCTCGGAGCCGTCGGGCTTCGAGATCATCCAGTCGACGACCTCGGCTTCCGGAAAGGTGATGGTATCGCCGTCGTGGTAGCCGCGCAGGAGGGTGACCTGCGTGGCGATCTGGCCGGTCACGCTCTGGTCGGCGATCCGCTGCACGACGACGAAGACGTACTCGAAACGGCCGTGCTGGTCGCGGAGCAGGGTGGTGACGAAGAACGTCTGCTGGGGAGGTAGCCCGGCCAGGTAGCGGCGCTTGGCCGCTGGATACGTGGTCTTGGCTCTCTGGGCATACGGGGCCACCAGCGCTCGCCATTTCGCCAGCGCGTCGCCGGGCCGGCTTCCGCTGATCCGATGAGGCCGATCCTGTGGCGCGCTCGGCGCCAGGTGGATGTCCTGATGAATGTCCTGCGGTGGCTGTTCCGTGGTTGCGCACGAAACAACGAGCAGCAGGAACAGCACACGAAAGCGCACCAGGTCGGGGGCTCCCAGTCGGTTTGGTTTCGAATCAGGCGCCGAACGCCGTCGCCAGGTCCCCCAGCGTCGCGCCGGGGTTCTCGACCAGGCGGCGCTGTTCGGGGGTCAGCGCGCGGAGGGCTTCGTCGGCGGCGGTTGCGATGGCGGTCCGCAGGGGCCAGAGCTTCGAGCTGCGGTGGCGCGGGTTGGCCAGATAAGCCAGGGCGGCGGGGGTGGGTGCGCCCAGCGTGATGAGCAATCGCCCCTCCAGCCCCTCGGTCCAGATCAGGCTGGGCAGAGCGCGCGGGCCCAGGCGGCGGCGGACGATCTCCAGCCACAGCCCCACCGCTTCGCCGGTGGGGGCGGGGGCGTCGATGGTCACCCCGGCCGCCGTCGGCCCGCCGGCCTTGGCGCGGTCCACGGCCATCTGCAGCGTCCGCAGGGCGTAGGCCAGGGCGGCGGGCGAGCCGCCCAGGGCGTCCAGCACGACGGCGCGCGGTCGATGCCGCCAGACGCTGTCGCTGGTGCCCAGCGTCGCGGGCGGCAGCGCCTGCGCCCGTGCCGCCAGCGCGGCGCCGTCGGCGGAGGCGGCGGTGATGGTCAGCATCGCGGCGTCGTTCAGGAACGGGGCGGTAGCCGACGGGAGCGAGGGCAGAATGTCGGGCAACTCGGCGGCCGGCAGCTCGCTGAACACGACCAGGGGAAACGCGCGGCCGGCGGCGTCCGCGCTGGGGGCAAAGACGCCCACGAACGCCACCGGCGAATCGGGCGGCGCCAGCAGGAAGGCCGTCGGGGTGTCGGGCAGCTTGGTCCGCTCGTTGCGCAGGGTCTCGACCGCCTCCTGGAACCAGCGGTCCAGGCCGGCCTGCGAGAAACTGCCGGCGCCCGCCCGCAGGAAGTCGGGCTGCGACGCGACCTTGCCGTAGACCCCCACGGCGCTCATCGGCCACACCCCGACGAGCCCTGGATGATGCTGTGCGGGACCTCGATGCCGCGGAAGGCGTGCAGCAGGGCGGTCGGCTTGATGTCGGCGTGGATGGGCGGAGCGCCGCTGCGTGGCGTCCAGACCGCCGTCAGGTACTCGTCCCCTTCCAGCGACGTCACGGTCAGCTTGGCGTCGTCCAGCAACTGGAACAGGGCCCACTCCCCCTCGGGATAGCCGTACTGCCCTTCGTTGGCGCCCAGGAACGTGCGGAACACGGCGGCGCGCCCCGGCCAGGAGAAGTCCTCCCAGCGCTCCTTGGTGTTGAAGTAGGTCAGCTTCCGGCTGCCGCTCTCGAACACCAGCTTGGTGTACGGCGCCGACGCGCGCAGCCGCATCGACACGGTGATGCCCACGTGGCCGCCGTCCTTGCCGTACAGCAGGTCGGTCAGCTCCTGGGCGCGCCGCAGGAACGCCGGCAGGCTCGGCTTGTACTTGAGGCTGGTCTGATCCTTCAGGTTGTAGATCGACGTGCCTTCGGGGTGATCGAAGTCGTTCTTCAGCGCCGCATCGAAGTACTGCCACAAGGCCCCGCTCTTCGGCTTGAGGACCTTGTCCAGGTCGGCCAGAGGAACGTCATGGGCCTTCTTGCTGCTGGAGAACGGGTAGCGGCCCGACAGGAGCTGGTCGAAGACCACCACGACGTTCTCGCACCACTTCCGGTTGGCCGAGTCGCTGGTGGCGCCGGTGACGGCCACCTCAGCCCCGCTGAGCGGCGGTGAGAGCATCTTGTCCAGCAACGCCCCCTCCCAGTTGTGGTCGTTGTAGGTGCCCACCAGCATCTGCAGCTTGGTGCGCGCCGCCTTCAACGCCGTGCCGAACGCGGCGGCGTCGGGCGCGCCCGAGTCGCCGAGGGCGCCCGACAGATCGCCCAGGATCTGGACGTAGCTGTCCAGGCCGGTCGGCTTGGTGATGCCGAACCCCAGGAACACCGAGAACTCGCGACCCACGTCCTCGGGGGCGGTCAGCTCGTCGCCGCGCGGGGCCCCGGTGTCGCCGCCCAGGAGGCCGCCCGGCGCCTTCTTCTTGGCCTCGTCGATCTTGTCGCCGAGCATCGACTTCCCGGCGGCGAGCAGGCCGGTCGGGGCCTCGTCCTTGAAGACCAGGTTGCGGCTGGCGTTCTTCCAGACCGAGTCGAGCGGCTTGGCGCTGACCAGGGTCTTGAGCAGCGTGCGCGAGTCCTCGACGCTGGTCGGCTCGCGGATGGCCAGCGACAGCAGGAAGGACTTCCAGGCGTCGACGTAGCGCCGGAAATACTCGGTGCGCAGGGTGGTCGCGTCCAGCCCCTCGCGCGTCTTGGGGGCCGCCAGCACCCAGGCATCCGGGTCGTGGCTGTGATCGGCGGTGAGCCGCTCGATCCGGTCGCGGACGATCTGCCAGCCGGCGGGTGTGAAGGCGCCCGGCACGGTGGGGCCGCCGCGGTTGCTCCCGGTCGCCGGCGGCGCCTGGAACACCGTCACCGCGCCGCCCAGCACGTCGACCAGGTGCACGTCGCGCGGCAGGCTGGGATCGCGCAGCAGGCTGGCCAGCGGATCCCCCTCGTGCGTGCCGATCAGCGCGGTCCGGGCCCGCGAGATCACCTGCGCCAGCTGGGTCTTGCGTTCGAGCAGGTCCCCCACGGTGACCGCCCGGGCGGCGTAGAAGCGCACGGCGTTCTCCATCGCCCGCCGCCCGTGGGCGCTGGCGTCCTCGCCGGCGATGCCGGCCCACTGCTCGCCCGCCTGCCGCCCGGCCACGTCGACCCACTTCTCGCGCCAGCGGTCGCTCTCGGGGGCGGGCTCGTCGGCGGCCTTGGGCTGCGTCAGCAGCAGCTCCAGCACCAGCGCGTTCTGGGCCTGCCCCTCGCTCAGGTCGCCGCGCCCGCGCCCGAAGTCCTGCAGGCGGCCGGCGTCGGCCCGCAGCAGCGGCACCACCAGCAGCTGCTCCACCGCCGACCGGAGCGGGTTCAAGAGGTCGTCGCCCGGGTACAGGCCGAACTCGTGCGACAGCTCCGGCCCCTTGATCTGCAGGGTGGCCAGCCGCTCGGCCATCGGGTCGGCGCGCTCCAGCGACCGCGACGACAGCACCGTCTCGCCGCGCTGATCGGCCAGGTGCTCGACGAAGGCGCGTCCGTCGTCGACCAGCTTGGTGTTCTTGAGGTACGACGAGATGGGCAGCGCCAGGAACACCGCCGAGATCGCCAGCGCCACGCCCGCGATCATCCAGCGGACCGCGCGCTTCTTGCGCAGGGCCCGCGAGCTCTCGACCGCCACCTGCGCGTCGGGGAACACCACGTTCTGGAACAGGTCGCGGACGAAGTAGCTCTTGGGCTTGGTGGTCGAGGCCGCGACCTGGGGCGGGCGCACGCCGAACGCCTCGGCCATGCTGGCCATCACCCGGTCGATGGGGCGACCCTCCTGGGTGCCGCTGGTGAAGTAGACGCCGCGCATGATGGGCGCGTCCTGGTAGACGCTCTGGGTGAACAGGTTGGCGACCAGGTCGATCAGGCCCTGGCGCAAGGAATCGAACTGGCGCGGGAAGGCGTAGATGCGCTCGCGCGCCTCGATGCGCCGCTCCTCGGCCATGCGGCGCACCACGTAGCGCTCGAGCACGTCGCCCAGGTCGTCGAAGTGCTGGGCGAACATCTCGACGTGGTCGGTGTGATCGGTGGCGACCGGCAGCGTGAAGCCCCAGATCTGGCCGCGATCGCGATCCTTCAGGTCCTCGAAGGTCTCGATGAACCCCGACAGCAGATCGCACTTGGTCACCATCAGGTAGACCGGGACGACCATGTCCAGGCGCGAGATCACCTCGTCGATCCGCTCGCGGAGCTGGCTGGCCAGGTCGGCGATCTCCTCGGGCGAGCCGGTCAGGTCGGGCGCGCCGATGGCCAGCAGGATGCCGTTGATGGGCTTGTCGGGGCGGGTCCGCTTGAGGACGTCGAGAAAAGCCAGCCACTCGTCGCGGTCGTCCTCGTCGGTGCTCCAGCGGCCGGCGGTGTCCAGCAGGATGGCCTCGTTGGTCATCCACCAGTCGCAGTTGCGGGTGCCGCCGACGCCGCGGACCTTGCCGCTCTTGCCGACCGGCATCTTGATCCCCGAGTTGCGGATGGCCGTGGTCTTCCCGGACGCCGACGGCCCGATCATCACGTACCAGGGGAGCAGCCCCAGCGCGTCCCGCCCCGATCGCCCCAGCTTCGAGCTCTTGAGGGTCTGGACGGCGCGCTCGAACTCCGCCTCCATGGCGGCGATCTCGCCGCGCAGATCGGGCCGCGCGCCCCCGGCGTGCGCGGACGCCTGGTCGCGCAGGCTCTTCTCGATGGCCGAGGCGGCCTTCTGGGCGGCCAGCAGCTTGAAGAGGACCCACGCCATCAAGCCGATGACGATGACCGCCGTCACCACGATGGCCGGCCACATCGGCACGTAGGCGTGGAAGACCAGGACGACCGCCCAGGCCAGCAGAATGAAGATGCCCCCGAAGATGTACTTCAGCATGGCGACCTCAGCGCGACAGCTCGGCCACCCGCGCCGCCAGCTCGGCGAGCTGGTGCGAGAGCGAGACTTTGAGGCCCACGAACACGGCGATGGAGGCCGCGATCATCCCCAGCGCCACGTAGAGGAACAGGTTGTTGCCCGACGACCGGATCAGCGGCTCGTCGGGCGGGTCGCCGGCCGGCGACAGGCTGTCGGGCGGCTCGATGTTCCGCTCGACCTCCGGCCGCAGCGAATCCATCAGCCGCATCAGCTCGAGATCGCCGCCCCGGATGCTGTACTGCCCCTGGAACCCGAACAGCAGGCACTGGTAGTAGATCCGCAGCGTGTCGGCCCGCCGCGGGTCGCGCCGGATCTCGGTCAGCCGCTTGAAGAAGCCCTCGCCGGCCAGCGTCTCGTTGAAGAACACCAGCTGCAGCGGCTGGCTCATCCAGGTGCCGCGCAGCGGCTCACCCTTGCCCATGGCGATCTCGTCGATCAGCGCCACCACGGCGTAGGCGATGTCGTCGGCCTCGCGCCCCGACAGCCCCGATTCGCGCGCCCGGTCCCTCAGCGCGTCGACGAACCCCTTCAGGCGCGCGTGGACGGTCTGCGGCGCGATCTCGCCGCCGTCCAGCTCGCGCAGCTGGCTGAGCGCGATGAAGCACTCCGAGGTGATCTCGTTGATCTTGTCCATGTCGAAGTCCCTCCGGCTGCCCTCATCCGCCCCGCGGCACCGCCAGCAGCTCCAGCTTGACGTGCGCCGGGTCGAACGGGGGCGGCAGGTAGATCGACACCCCCTTCTCCTGCTGGATCGACCGCCAGTAGTCGTTCTGCAGATTGAGCTGGAAGTAGGTCACCCCGGCGCGCACCGGGATCTCGGCGGGCGGCCGGTGGGTCGCCTGGATCGGCACGCCGGGGGTGGCGGCCGACCGCAGCACCTGCGGCAGCTGCGACTGCGAGGCGATCTTGCACAGCCCTGGCAGCCGCTGCAGCAGCTGCTCGGGCGGAAGCTCGGAGCGCACGGCCAGCACGTAGTGGGTCGCCATGATCAGGCGATCCTCGTCCAGCTTGCCGGTGTACACCGACTGGTTGAGATCCAGCGGCACCGACACGTGCGTCTCGCGGATGGTGGTCCGCAGGAGCGCGGTCGCCCGCGCCAGCAGCTCCTCGAACGTGCCGCGCAGGTCGGTGTGCGCGAACACCGGCAGCTTCCAGGGCTCCACGTCGGGCGAGAACGTGGCCAGCGCGCCCACCACCTGGATGAGGCACATGTAGAGCTGCGAGGGGCTGATCTCGCCGTTGGCCGCCGCGTACGACAGCACCGGGATGGCGGTGTTGACCGTGCTGAGCTGCAGGAAGCGGGTCACGTCACCGACGTTGAACTCGATGTTCGTGCCGTCGCGCTGGCGGCGGTCGCCCGCCAGCAGGCGCTGCTTGGCCACCATCAGCGCCAGCAGGCGCCGCACGCCCGCCATCAGGAACGGCGAGGTGTCGACGCGCAGCGCGGGCGGGATGTACGCCTCGTTGTTGATCACGTGGCCGGTGCCGTCGCGGACGATCTCGGCGATCTTGATGGCGTCGAAGTCCTCGCGCGCCTCGTCGCCGAACAGGATCACGGCGTTGCGCTGGGCGAACGACATGCTCAGGTCGGCGGCGTTGCCGGTCTGGTCGGCGACCGAGCGCGTGGTGGCCCGGAACCGGGCCCGCGCCGCCTTGGTCGCGTCGGCCGGGGTGCCGGCCACCTGGTCGGTCGCCACGCTCGGCACACCCTCGCGCTCTTTCTGGACGGCCAGGAAGATCTCGCAGAACGGCTGGGTGGGCGGGAAGTGCTCCCCGATCGGGCGGGCCGGCGGGCACTCCGGATCCTTCCCGTCGAAGCCCAGGTACAGGCCGTCCGGCAGGACGCCCACGAAGCGCGTCACCCGGAGCTGGTCGGACCCCAGCGCGCCGGCGTCGAGCTCGATCGAGACCACGCCCCAGCGGTACGGCGAGAGCGCGGCGATCCGGTCATCCAGCAACCGCTCGTGATACAGGTCCTGCTGCTGCAGGTGCTGGGGGGAGACCAGCATCCCCTCGGACCAGACGACTCTCTGAGGCGGCTTCATGGTGTTTTAATCGTGGTGACGTGGTTTTCTTCCAGGGAAAACCGCAGCGTCGGGTCTTTCGGCGGCGGTCCTTTTTTGCTGGGCGGCGGGGGGTGGCAAAACTGCGGGTCGGACGGCGGCAGCTTCTCGACCGCCCGCCATGAGGTGCCGGTCGGCCGCCGGAACAGGCCGACCACCGCGATGTGACTGGCCTCGGCGCTGCGCGCCAAGGGCGGGTCGACCGTGACGCCCGGGTTGATCGTGACCTCCTGGACCCCCACCAGGTCCTCGGCCAGGGTGTCGCGGTCGTGGTCCAGCAGGTCGTCGAATGACGCGACGCCGATCTTGCCGGTCCCTTTCAGCTGGTAGATGCGGATGACGGTCGCCAGCGGCTCGCCGCGCTCGCTGGGGTTCAGCCGCTTGGCGGCCCGCAAGCTGACCTTCAGGGGCTCCGGAGGGGGGCAGGGGGGCGCCGGGGTCCCCGGCGACTGGGGAGACGGTGACGGGTGCGAGCAGCCGGCCAGGATCGCGATCGCCGCCAACGCTCCCAACCTGCGGAAGCTGCCGATTTGTAAGCGCTTCATTGGGTTCCGCGCTCTCGCCGCGCAGCTTGCCAGCAAACCGCGACCGGGCGCAACTGGGATGTGCGGCGGCTTTTCCGTTATCATGCGGCGCCAGCGAGAATCGCCATTCCAACCATGACCAGAGCGGGCGCCGTTACGGGCCTCGCGATCATCTGCTTCTGCGTGACGGCGGCGCCCAGGGCGGCCCGGGCGCAGAGCGCGTCAGAGACGGCGCAGCAGCACTTCGATCGTGGGGCCAAGCTGTACAACCTGGGGCACTTCCAGGAGGCCATCCCCGAGTTCGAGAAGGCCTACGACCTGGATCCGTCGCCGATCTTCCTGTTCAACATCGCCCAGTCGCACCGCCAGCTGGGGAACAAGGAGCGGGCGCTGTTCTTCTACCGGCGTTACCTGGAACAGGCGCCCAACGCCGCCAACCGGGATGACGTGGAGCGGCGGATGAAGGAGCTGGACGCCGCCCTCAAGCAGGAGGAGGCGGCCAAGCAGAAGCCGCCGCCGCCCGGGCTGGTCGACCATCCCGGTGAGGCGGCCCCGCCGCCACCGGCCGCGCCCGCGGAGCCGCCGCCCTCGCCGGCGCCGGCCGAGCCGACGGCCCCGGCGCCGGCTGCCGAGCCCCTGCACTGGGTGACCGGCCTTGCGCTGGGACCCGCCATCCTGGGGATGTGGGGGAAGGCCAGGGTCGACCTGCCGACCATCTTCACGGCCCGGCTCGAGGCGGCCTACGCGTTCCAGTTCACCATCGGCGAGCTGCGGCTGGGCATCGACCTGGGGTATGCCCAGCTTCCCTTCAAGCACGGGTCGGTCCCCGATCCGTCACTGCAGGGCAGCAGCGGGAGCTCCGGCTTCTGGTCCGTGCTGGCCACCGTTCGCTATCTCTTCCACGCCACGCCGGCCCTGAGAGTCGGCGCCGGCTTGCGGGCGGGGTACACCTGGTGGTCGGGGCTCGACACCGGCAACCCGTTCACGGTCATGGGCGTCCCGGTGTCCGGCGGGGCGGTCCCCATGCCGAGCGTCGGCGGCGGGTTGCGACTGGAATACACGGTCGTCGCCGGGCTGTTCCTGGCGCTGGCCCCCGAGGTGCTCTGGAGCAAGACCACCAGCGAGGGTCTGTCGCAGTCCGTCTCCAGCCTGACCCAGTTCGAGTTCACGGCCGGCGCCGGCTACGCGTTCTGAGCTCGTCTCAGGTCGCCGAGGTCGCCAGCAGCGCCCGCAGCGCCTCCGCCACGCTCCAGGCCTGGGCGGTGCAGCCGCGCGGCAGGAAGGGCGGCTCGGCGTCGTAGATCTCGCTGATGGTGCCGATGCAGGCGGCGGACAGCTCCTGTTCCAGGCCATCGAGCAGGCGGCGCGCCCCCTCGCGATTGTCCGGGAAGGTCTTCAGCCAGGCGTCGGCGAAGGGGCCGATCAGCCAGCCCCAGATCGTCCCCTGATGATAGGCGGCATCGCGGGCCCGCAGGTCGCCGTCGTAGCGCGGCTTGAAGTCCGGGTGACCGGGGGCCAGCGACCGCAGGCCGAACGGGGTGGCCAGCAGCTCGCGCACGACGTTGAGCACCGGGCCCCAGTGCACCCGGTCGAGCACCGGCCGGGGCAGGGCGATCGCCAGCACCTGATTGGGACGGATGCTGGCGTCGTCCCGCGCCCCCTGGCGATCGGGCTCGCCGTCGACGACGTCGTAGAGGCACCCGGTCCGCGGGTTCCAGAAGCGGCGGTTGAACGAGTCGCGCAGGCGGGACGCGCGGGCCGCCGCCTCCTCGGCGCGCAGGGGCCACGCTGGGCTTCGCCCGGCGGACTCTGCGTCTGCCTCTTCTTGGGCCAGCCAGCCCGCCATCAGCATCAGCGCGTTGTAGAAGAGCGCGTTGATCTCCACCGCCTTGCCCCGGCGCGGGGTGACGACCCAGTCGCCGACCTTGGCGTCCATCCAGGTCAACTGATACCCGGGCGCGCCCTGGTGCAGCAGGCCGTCGGCCGGGTCGACGCCGATCCCGAAGCGCGTGCCGGCCAGGTGCTTCTCGACGATCTCGACCAGCTTCGGCATCAGGAACCGGCGGGTCTCGGCGTCGCCGGTGGCGCGCTCGTAGCGATCGAGGGCGTGGAAGAACCAGAGCGTCGCGTCGGCCGTGTGGTACAGGCCCTCGGTCTCGCCCTCGGGGAACAGGTTGGGGATCAGACCGTCGCGCACGTGCTTGGCGAAGGTGTGCAGGATGCTGCGCGCTTCGGCGTGGCGTCCGGTCAGCAGCGTCAGCCCCTCGAGGCTGATCATCGTGTCGCGCCCCCAGTCGGTGAACCAGGGGTAACCGGCGATGATGGTGCGCGCCTCGTCGCCCTCGGCGTGCAACCGGGCCTCGTCGGCCGGCCGCACGCGCGGCGTGATGATGAACTGGTCGGCGGCCAGCACCAGCTCGGCGCCCAGCCCCTCGCGCAGGGCGGGCAGCGCCTCGGAGATCAGCCGAGCCCGGCGCTCGTCGTCCAGGCGCATGGCCTGCTCGGCGTCCAGGTCGCGCAGCCCCTCCCAGGGCTCGGTCGAGGCGGTGAGCTGCGCGGCTGGGCCGCCGGGCGCCAGCGGCAGCTCGAAGGCCCCCAGCGTGCGCAGGTCCCCGCGCCAGTCGTACCCGCGCGAGCGCTCGATGCGGTACACCACGTCCAGCGTCCGGCCCGGGCCGGACAGCGGCGCCGGCTGGTCGGCGCGAGCCAGCAGCCGCAAGGGCGGCAGGCCCGGCGCCCCACCGGACGCCGTCACCTCGACCCCATCGTCCACGGGGCGCAGGGCATAGGCGCCGGGCGGCTGGTCGACGCGCCCTTCGTGCGCGCGCATCGAGACCGCCGGCTCGAGGCGCAGCGTGACCGGCCCCGGCGCGGCGATCAGCCGGTAGGCGATGCGCGTCGTGTTCTGGCGGTAGGTGACCACCATCCGCTTCTCCAGCACCAGCCCGCCGCGCTCGAAGCGCCAGATCGGGCGGCCGTTGGCGAGCGAGAAGTCGATCAGGTGGTCGGGGAGCTCGGCGCTGGCGGGCCCGTCCAGCCCCGAGAGTCGGATCGGCGGGCCGTCCGCCGGGACCAGCGTCTCGATCACGTGGTTCAGCATCATCGTGCGCCCCAGCGGAGCGGGCAGGGCGGCGATGAGCAGGCCGTGCGACCGGCGGGTGGGGGTGGACCCGACGGTTCCCGAGGCGTAGCCGCCGAGGCCGTTGGTCAGGAGCCACTCGCGGCCGAGCAGCGCGTCGGGCGAGTCGCCTTCACGCCAGCCGCCGCGGCTGGGGGCGATCGAGCCGGGGGCGCTCACGCCGGCTCCGGCGCCAGGACCACGGCCGCCTGGCCGGGGAAGTGGAAGCCCCGGTCGCTCTCGACGGGTCCGGTCCCTTGCCCGCCGTAGCGCGGGTCCTCGCTGGACCAGAGCGTGCGCCACCGCGCCTGGGCGGGCGGCGCCAGCAGCGGCTCGGCCACCGACCCCAGCGTCAGGTCGCGCCCCAGGTTGGCGACCAGCAGGCGATCGCCGGCCTGGCAGAAGAAGCGGAGCGCCAGCGCGTCCCGCTCGACGATCGCGCCCTGGAGTGACCGGCGGTCGGCCGCCGCGAAGGCCGGGTCCTCGCGCCGCAGCCGCAACAGGTCGCGGTGCAGGGCCAGCGCGCCGCCGTGGCGCTCGCGCTCGGCCCAGTCGAGCTTGCAGGCGGTGAAGGTCGCCGGATCGTGCGGCGTCATGATCCGCGCCTGCGCGTCGGGCGTCGCGCAGGACGCGAACTGCGCCAGGAACTTGCGGCGCCCGGTGTCGACCTCCCGGGCCAGGTCGGCGCCGTGATCTGCGAAGTAGACGAACGGGCGAGTCGACCCCCACTCTTGCCCCTGGAACAGCATCGGCGTGCTGGGGCCCAGCAGCGCCAGGGCCGTCATGGCCCGCAGCAGGCCGGGCGAGGTCAGGGTGGCCAGCCGCTCGCCGCCCGACGAGTTGGCGACCTGGTCGTGATTCTCCAGGAAGTGCACGAAGGCGGTCGCCGGCAGGTCCAGCGCCGGCGTCCCGCGCCGCTTCTTCTGCCAGGCGTAGCGCTGGCCCTGGTACAGGTATCCCCACTTCACCGCCGACAGCAGCTCCTGGGGCGTGCCGCGGTAGTCGGAGTAGTACGCTTCGTTGTGCCCGGTCAGCGCCACGCGCGCCGCGTGATGAAAGTCGTCGTTCCAGAGCGCGTCCAGCCCGTAGCCGCCCGCGTCCGGCGGCCGCACGATCCGGGTCTCCTGCGGCTCGTTCTCGGCCACCAGCAGGCAGGCGCGCTGGCCGGCTTCGGAGCGGACGCGGCGGTTGATGGCCGCGACCAGGTGCTCCGGCGAGGCGTCGAAGATCTGCTGGGTGGCGTCCAGCCGCAGCCCGTCGAGGTGGAACTCGCGCACCCAGTAGGCGGCGTTCTCGACGCACAGCTCGCGCACGTGCGCGGAGCCGCGCCCGTCGAAGTTGATCGCTTCGCCCCACTCGTTGTCGTAGCGGGTGGAGAAGACGGTGCTCGAGAACTGGGGCAGGTAGTTCCCGTCGGGTCCGAAGTGGTTGTAAACGACGTCCAGGATCACGCCCATCCCCAGGCCGTGGGCGCGATCGACGAAGCGGCGCAGGTCGTCGGGCCGGCCGTAGAGGTGGCTGGGCGCCCACAGGTCGACGCCGTCGTAGCCCCAGCCGAAGCGGCCGGCGAACTCGGAGACCGGCATCACCTCGACGACGGTCACGCCGACCTCGGCCAGCAGCGGCAGCCGGTCGGCGGCGGCGGCGTAGGTGCCTTCGCGCGTGAACGTCCCGAAGTGCATCTCGTACAGCACCTGCCCGCGCGGCGTGACGCCCCTCCAGCCTTGGTCCGTCCAGCGGAACGCCGCGGGGTCGACCAGCTCCGACGGTCCGTGCGGCCCCTCGGGCTGAAAGCGCGACGCCGGATCCGGGTACGGCCGCGGGTCGTCGTCCAGCTGGAAGGCGTACAGGCCGCCCGCCGGCAGGCCGTCGACCAGGCCCGAGAACATCCCGTCGTTCTCCGCCTCGGCGGAGAGCCCGGTCATTCGTCCCAGGCCGGGCCCGTGCGCCACGGTCACGCGCTTGCGCAACGGGGCCCAGACGCGCAGGTGGGCTCGCCCGCCCCCAGCCACCTCGGCGCCGATCGGAAACCGGCGTGTCATCGCGCCACGGTCCGTCCGGTCTCGGCCGACAGCTCGGCGAGCCGGCGGGTCATCTCCTGGTCCTTGTCCAGCTCGTCGACGGTCTTGGGCGCGCGGTAGGTCCAGTTGGTCCCGTCGTTCTTGCCCGGGTCGTTGATGCGGCCGAACCCGCCCAGCAGGTCCTCGAACATCGTGAGCGTCAGCGTCGAGCTGGCCCCGTAGAGCGCGCGCAGGATCGCGTCCCGGACCGGCGGCCCGAACCCGGCTTCGGGATCCAGGTTGGCCAGCGCCGGGACGGTCTGCAGCTCCTTCCGCTCCTCCGGCTTCAGCTTGTCCCACCAGGCCGCCGTGGTGTCGGTGTCGTGGGTCGCGTTGGTGGCGGCCGAGATCTCGGGCCAGGAAGCCGGGTCGCGGAACCTGGTTCGGTCCTGGTCCTGCTCCTTCTCCCAGCGGAGCACCCGATAGCCGGCGATCCCCATCCGCTCGAGAGAGGGCCGAAGGTAGGGGGGGACCGCGCCCAGATCCTCGGCGATCACCTCGCCGAAGCGGCTCATGATCCGCATCAGCCGCTCGCCCAGCTGTATCTGCTCCCCCTCGTCGCCGGGCGAAAAGTCGCCGGCCAGCGGCTCGGGTGGTTGCGTCTGCCCGGGGATGGGGGGCGCCACGGGCCTCGAGAACGTCCGGTAGCAACCGATCGCGTGATCGACCCGGTAGATGCTGAACAGCTCGCCGGCCCGCTGGGCCCGGCGGCGGATCCAGGAGAATTCGTCCTGGCGCATGGCGTCCCAGTCGTAGACAGGCAATCCCCAATCCTGGCCGGTCTTCGATGAGTCGTCGGGCGGCGTCCCCAGCCGGCGGTCGATCCGGAACAGCAGCCGGTTGGCCCAGACGTCGGCCGAATCCAGGCCCACCACGAACGGCAGATCGCCCATCAGCTCGACCCCCTCGGCGCTGGCCTGGCGGCGCGCCCGCCGCCACTGGCGGTTCAGCTGCCACTGCAGCCACGATTCGCGCAGCAGCTCGGCGCTCTGTTCGCGGCGGAGGCGCGCCAGCGCCTCGGGCGTACGTTCACGCGGTCCGTACGGCCAGTCGGTCCAGGCGCGGTTGGTCTGGTGGTGCCACACCGCGAACAGCGTGTAGTCGTCTAGCCACTCGCGGTTGTCGCGCATGAACTCGGCCAGCTGCCGGCCGCGCGGCGTGCGGTTCTCCCACTCGTCTCGCCGGAAGCGCTCGAAGGTCAGCTCGACGGCGGCGTTCTTCAGGTCGCGGACCGCCGTCCACTCGACCCGCTGGGCGTGCTCGACCTCGTCGATCCGCCGCCGCAGCGCCTCGGGCAGGGCGTCGCGCGAGCCGAGCGCCTGAAAGTCCTCGCAGTCGTCCAGCGACAGATAGATCGGATCCAACCCGAAGGCCGACACCGACGCGTAGGGGCTTGGATCGGCGCCCGAGGTCGGGTTGACAGGCAGGAGCTGCAGCACCGAGAAGCCCGCCTTGCCGGCCCAGGCGGCGAAGCGCGCGATGTCGGGGATCTCTCCCACGCCCCAGCCGGCGCCCGACCGGATCGAGAACAGCGGCAGGACCACGCCGGCGCGGCGGCGGCGGCGCTGGGCCTCTTTCTTGACGACGCGCGCGGGGGCGGCGGCCGCCTCGTGCGCGACCTTGGTGTCCAGCGGCTGGCGCAGCACCGCGATGCCGCGGCCGCCGACGGTGTAGGTCCTGTCGCAGGCGGTATCTCTGGCATCGATCGACCGCGGGACCCCCGAGGGGGCTCCCGCCCCTTCCCGCGACGGACTGCGCCGGGCCAAGCCCGGCTCCGCCCAGGCGACGGGGTCCGCCGTGTCGATCTCGACCAGCCAGGGGCCGCCTTCGGCCTCCGCCGGCAGCTTGAACTCGATCGGCTCGTGGTGAGCGTTCATCAGGATGAGCAGGCCGTCGTCCAGCATCCGCTGTCCGTGCTCGTCGAGCATCGGGATGGCGTCTCCGCCCAGCACCATCGCCAGCGCCTGGATCCAGGGGCGCTGCCAGTCCTGCGGCGACATCTGGACCCCGTCGGGGCGCAGCCAGGCGATGTCCCGGGACTGCGACTCCCAGATGTAATCGCCCACGAAGAACCGGCGCTGCTGCAGGATCTGGTGGCGCCGGCGCAGCGCGCTCATCTGCCGGGTGAACTCCAGCAGGCGCTTGCGCCGGCCGTCGAGCTTCCAGTCGAACCAGGAGATCTCGTTGTCCTGGCAATAGGCGTTGTTGTTGCCGCGCTGGGTGCGCCCGATCTCGTCGCCCCCCAGCAGCATCGGAACGCCCTGCGACAGGAACAGCGTCGCCATCATGTTGCGCATCTGGCGATCGCGCAGGTCGTTGATCCCCTTGTCGTCGGTCTCCCCCTCGGCGCCGCAGTTCCAGGCCTGGTTGTCGTCGGAGCCGTCGCGGTTGTGCTCGCCGTTGGCCTCGTTGTGCTTCTCGCTGTAGCTGACCAGGTCCCACAGCGTGAAGCCGTCGTGCGCGGTGATGAAGTTGATGCTGGCCTGCGGCTGCCGGCGCTCGCCCTGATACAGGTCGGCCGAGCCGGACAGGCGGTAGCCGACCTCGGAGGCCAGGTTGTCGTCCCCCTTCCAGAACCGCCGGCAGGCGTCGCGGAACTTGCCGTTCAGCTCGTGGAACGGCTCGGGGAAGTTGCCGACCTGGTAGCCGCCCAGGCCGGTGTCCCACGGCTCGGCGATCAGCTTGACCCGCGACAGCAGCGGGTCCTGCGCGATGATCTGGAAGATGGGCGCCATCGGGTTGAACTCGCCCTTGCCCACGCGCCCCAGCGTCGCGGCCAGGTCGAAACGAAACCCGTCGACCCGCATGACGCCGGCCCAGTAGCGCAGCGAGTCCACGATCAGCCGGGCCGCCTCGGGGTGGGAGGCGTTGATGCTGTTGCCGGTCCCGGTGAAGTCCAGGTAGTAGCGCGGCTCCGGCATCAGCCAGTAGTAGGTGGCGTTGTCGATGCCGCGCAGGCTGAGCGTGGGGCCCAGGTGGTTCCCCTCGCAGGTGTGGTTGTAGACCACGTCCAGGATCACCTCGATCCCGGCGGCGTGCAGCGCCTTGACCATCGCCTTGAACTCGGCGACCTGCGCGCCGGGGGTGCTGCCGCTCATGTAGCGCTGCTCGGGGGCGAAGTAGCCGAGGGTGCTGTAGCCCCAGTAGTTGCGCAGCGACTTGTCCTCCAGGAACCCGTCGTCGGTCGATTCGTGGACGGGCAGCAGCTGCACCGCCGTGATCCCCAGGGTCTTCAGGTGGTCGATGACCGCCGGGTGCGCGATCCCGGCATAGGTCCCGCGCACGTGCTCCGGGACGGCCGGGTGCAGCTTGGTC
The DNA here is from genome assembly GCA_035578045.1 of Polyangia bacterium. Classification (GTDB taxonomy): domain Bacteria; phylum Myxococcota_A; class Polyangia; order Fen-1088; family Fen-1088; genus JADGRB01. The sequence continues at coordinate 206,719 of DATJWP010000207.1, forward strand.
AGCCCGATGACGTGCGTCTCATAGATGATGGTGTTGCGCCAGGGCGTCTCGGGGGGGTGGTCGTTCCCCCAGTCGAAGGTGTCGTCGACGATCACCGACCTGGGGACCCCGGCGGCGCTGTCGCGCTGGTCCATGGTCAGGTCTGCGTTCTCCTCGTCCCGCCGGTAGCCTTGCACCGGCTCGCGCCAGTCGACCTCGCCGTGGATCGCCTTGGCGTAGGGAACGACCAGCAGCTTGTGCGGGTTGCAGCGATGGCCCAGGGCGGGGGCGTAGGGCCCGTGGACGCGCAGCCCGTAGAGCGTCCCCGGCTTCAGGTCCGGGGCGTAACCGTGCCAGGTGAACCCGCTGGTGGTCGGCAGGTCGAAGCGTTCGATCTCGCGCCGGGGGTCCCCGGGGTCGAAGAGGCAGATCTCGACGCGGGTCGCCACGCGGGAGTAGACCGCGAAGTTGACACCCCGCCCGTCGAAGGTGGCGCCCCGCGGGTGAGGGGTCCCCGGCCAGAGATGTCGCATTTACCGTCGAACGTAAGGATCTGCTCCAACGGTGCAAGGCACATGGACTTTGATCGGGATCCGGGCATGATGCGGGGAAATGAGTCAGCGAAACCCTCTCTCGGCAACGGGCGTCTTGCGGGCACTGCCACGGGCCATCGACGACCGGCCAATCTGGGCGCAGCTGAACATCACCTGGAAGTGCAACCTGGATTGCGCGTACTGCACCGAGTACGACAACGCCAAGGACCACGTGCCGTACGCGGACCTGCTGGCCCGCATCGACAAGTGCCGCGAGCTGGGCGTGCTGCACACCGACCTGATCGGCGGCGAGCCGCTGCTCCACCCCGACATCGACCGGCTTTTCGAGGACATCCGGGAGCGCGGGATGACGTCGGGCATGACGACCAACGGGTTCCTGCTGACCGAGGAGCGGCTGGATCGCCTGCTGGCCGCCGGCCTGGGCCGACTGCAGATCTCCGTCGACGGCGTGAAGCCGACCCGCGAGACGCCCAAGTCGCTGAAGACCCTGCAGAAGAAGATCGAGCTGTGCGCCGGCCGCCCGATCTGGTTCCGCGTGAACACGGTCATCTGCGACGAGACGCTGGATCAGGTCGAGGAGGTCGCCCGCTTCTGCTTCGACCGGAACGTGGGGGTGAACTTCTCCGTCGTTCACGAGCGCGGGCGGCTGCGGCGGCGGCTGAACAACAGCCGCTACCTGGAGAAGATCCGCTGGCTGCGGGCCGAGAAGCAGGCCGGCCGCCCCGTCGCCACGCCGTACTTCCTGATCGACTACTACGAGAAGACGCTGAGCGGCGCGCCGCCGGCCTGGACCTGCCTGGGCGGGCAGAAGTGCTTCTACGTGAACGCCGACGGGCAGTTCCATTTCTGCGCCCACGTGCCGCCCGCCGCCAGCTTCGCCGACGTCACGCAGGCCGACCTGTCGCGCTGGGGGGCCGCCAAGGGGTGCGAGAAGAACTGCGGCGTCGACTGCGTGGCCCACACGTCGCTGCCGTACTCGCGGCTGGCGTCGGTGGTCGCGTCGGAGGTGGGGGCCCGGCTCAGCGCGGTTGCGGGAACACGAAGCGGCGGTTGAGCGGGTAGTTCCAGACCAGGTAGACGGCCGCCGCCACGATCGCCTTCGAGGCGGGGTAGGGGAGCCGGCCGAACCGGGTCAGCAGCCAGACCCCCAGCGTGTGCAGCCCGGAGGCGCCGGCCTGGACCAGCACGAACTTCATCATCGCCGGCCCGGTGGGCTGCTCGCGGGCCGAGAACGCCCAGACCTTGTTGATCGTGAAGTTCGAGAGTGAGCCGACGACGGTCCCCAGCCAGGTCGCCAGGACGTAGTTGACGTGGGCCAGCTCGGTGAGCCCCACGAGCGTGCCGAAGTCCAGCGCCGTCGTGAACAGCGACGTCACGAGGCTGCGCAGGAAGACGTTCAACGAGCGCTTGTATAGCCCGAAATGGCGACTTCGAGGCAGCGGGGTCCCGGTGGCCACGACGGAACGTCGTCGAGGTGCGTCGGCAAAACGCCGGAGCAAAACGAATCCGCTAACGGACCGCCGGGTTTTCGCGAGAAACTTCGGCGCCGCCTATCGTTTGCCCCCCGTCGCTCAGGAGATCGCGCATGCGCCGCCCCTTGCTCGCTTTGCTTGCCGTGGCTTCCAGTCTGCTGTTCGTGGCTTGCGGTTCCGTCTCCGATGCGACCGGCACGGGCGGCTCGCCCGGCACCGGCGGCGCGACGGGCGGCAGCGGTGGTCCCGGCGGCGCGGCCGGCTCCATGGCCGGCCACCCCGGCACCGGCGGCGCGGCGGGCGGCGGTGAGGGGGGCTCGGCCGGAACGCGCGGCGGAACAGGTGGCGGCGGGGCCAGTGGTGGCCACGGCGGGGCGGCCGGGTTGGCCGGCGCGGGCGGTCACGCCGGGGCGGCAGGCTCCGGGATGGCCGGAAGCGCCGGCGCGGGTGGAAGCGCGGGCGCGGCCGGTTCGGCCGGCACCAGCGGCTCCGGCGGTTCGGCCGGCGGCAGCACGGGTCAGGCTGGTACCGCGGGAGCGGCCGGCGCGGGCGGCACGGCCGGCGGGACCGGTTCGGCCGGCGCGGGCGGGGCCGGCGGCAGCCCGCCCGTGATGTACGCGCTGACGGTCACCAAGGACGGGACGGGCACGGGCGTGGTCACGGGGAATGCCGGCGGCATCAACTGCGGCTCCACCTGCTCGGCCAACCTCGCGTCGGGGACGATGGTCACGCTGACGGCGTCGCCATCGGCCGGAGCCACGTTCGGCGGCTGGACGGGCGGCGGCTGCTCGGGCACGGGCACCTGCGTGGTCACCCTCAGCGCGGCGGTCGGGGTGATGGCGACGTTCACGGTCCCGCAGCCGATCCTGCGCTGGGCGCTGGACGACGCGACCGGGGCGAACACCGGGACCGTCAGCGGCTACACGCTGCAGTTCACCGGGTCGGTCAGCGCGGTGACGGGCAAGGTCGGCGCAGGCGCCGTCCAGTTCAACAGCGGCGCCTACGGGACCGTGCAGGGGAGCGCGCGGGCGGTCCTGGGCATCGACCCCCAGTACACGATCGCGTTCTGGATCAACGCCTCGTCGTCGCCCAACACGGGCAGCGCGTTCCTCGACTTCGAGAACCGGTTCACCGCTCCGTACGGCGGGATCCAGCTCTACTTCCCGTCGGCCGGGATGTTCGCGCTGTGCGTGGCCTCCACGACGAACTCCTATCTGACCGGTAGCTGCAAGGACGTGGGTGCCCCGGCCGCGAACGCCTGGCACCACGTCATCCTGCGCTACGCCGGGACCGGGACGGGCACGGGGCAAGGGGCCGGCGTCGACGTCTACGAGGACGACGTGCTCGCCACGACCGTCCCGAACGACTCGAACAACAACCCGGTGTTCAATCAGTCGATCAGCGACATGCTGTCCATCGGCGCCTCGGGGATGACCCTGGACGACGTGCGCATCTACAACCAGACCTTCAGCCCGGCCGATCAGTGCACCGTGGTCATCGGCGGCACCTGGACCGGGAGCGCCTGCACGCTCCCCTGAGGACCCGGATTACCCCGCTGCCGGCGGGCTGACCTGGACGAACAGGTCCAGCCCGTGGGCCTGGGTGGCGTGCTGGGCGGCCGCCACGAAGCGCTCGGCCTCGCCGGTGGGGGCCTCGGCGCAGTCGAGCCGCAGCCGGACCCGCCGCCCCACGTACTGGGGGTGGTGCTCGGCCAGGAACCCGTCCAGCGCGTAGGCCATGTACCGATTGATCTTCTCCTCGATCTGGCGAAATTGGTGCGGGTGCGCGCCCCAGGGGCGGCGCTCGATCATCACCAGCAGCACGTCACCGGTGGCTGCGTCGGCGGTGATGAGGTCGAGCACCATGGGGTTCTCGACGCCCGGGGCCCCGAACTCGGCCACCATCTGATCGCGGGTCATTTTTTCCATGGGAGAGCAGGCGGAATTTACACCGAGTAAGATGGATGTATGGGCCATCTCGGCGCGTTGCTGCTCGATGTCCTGGTGCTGCTCCTGGTGCTGTCGGCCGTCGTCCCGCCGCTGCGGCGCGCCGTCTACACCCGCCTCATCCTCAAGCTCGTCTCCCGGACGCTGCCGCGGATGGGGGACACGGAGCGGATCGCGCTGGAGGCCGGCACGGTCTGGTGGGACGGCGAGCTGTTCTCGGGCGACCCCAACTGGGCCAAGCTCTTGCGCTTCAAGCCGCTGCCGCTGACGCCCCGGGAGCAGGCCTTCATCGACGGCCCCGTGGCCGAGCTGTGCGCGATGTTCGACGAGTGGCGGATCGAGAACGAGAAGGATCTGCCGCCCGAGGTCTGGCAGTTCATCAAGACCCGGGGCTTCTTCGGGATGATCATCCCCGAGTCGTACGGCGGGCTGGGCTTCTCGGCGGCCGCCCACTCGGCGGTGGTCGTCAAGCTGTCGAGCCGCAGCCTGACCGGCGCGGTCACGGTCATGGTGCCGAACTCGCTGGGTCCGGCCGAGCTGCTCTTGCACTACGGCACCGACGAGCAGAAGCGGCACTACCTGCCGCGGCTGGCCACGGCCGAGGAGATCCCCTGCTTCGCCCTCACGGGACCCGAGGCGGGCAGCGACGCGGCCTCGACCGCCAGTGAAGGGGTCGTCTGCCGCGGGATCTGGCAGGGGCGCGAGGTCATCGGGATCCGGCTGAACTGGCGCAAGCGCTACATCACGCTGGCGCCGGTCGCGACGCTGATCGGCCTGGCGTTCCGGCTGCGCGATCCCGACGGCCTCCTCGACCGCGGCCCCGACGCGGCGCCCGCCGGCCCGGCCGGCGACCTGGGGATCACCTGCGCGCTGGTCCCCGCGAACCTCCCGGGCATCCAGATCGGCCAGCGGCACGACCCGCTGGGCATCCCGTTCCAGAACGGGCCGACCGAGGGGCACGACGTGTTCGTCCCGGCCGACGCGATCATCGGCGGGCCCGCTCACGCCGGGCACGGCTGGCGCATGCTGATGGAGTCGCTGGCGGCCGGGCGCTCGGTCTCGCTTCCTGCGCTGTCGGTGGCTGGCGCGGAGTTCGCGGCCCGCGCCACCAGCGGCTACGCCCTGGTCCGCAAGCAGTTCGACCTGCCGATCGGGCGCTTCGAGGGGATCGAGGAGCCGCTGGCGCGCATCGGCGGCATGGCCTACGTCATGAACGCGGTTCGCGTTCTGACCTGCGGCGCCGTCGACGCCGGCGAGCGGCCGGCCGTCATCTCGGCGATCGCCAAGGCCTACCTGACCGAGGGGATGCGGGCGGCGCTGGTCGACGCCATGGACGTGCGCGCGGGCGCCGGCATCTGCCGTGGGCCGCGCAACATGCTGGCGCGGGGCTACATCTCGGCGCCCATCGCCATCACGGTCGAGGGCGCCAACATCCTGACGCGCTCGCTGATCATCTACGGCCAGGGGGCCATCCGCTGCCATCCGTTCGTGCTCCAGGAGATGCGGGCGGCGGCGGCCAAGGACGTCGCCGCGTTCGACCGCGCCTTCTTCGGGCACATCGGCTTCATCCTGCGCAACGTGCTCCGTCTGGCGGTTCCCGGGCTGGCCGGCGGCCGGCTGTCGGGCACGGGGCGCATGTCGCCCGTGTTGCGGCGCGGGCTGCGCCGGCTGGGTCGAGCCAGCGCGGCGTTCGCGCTGGCCTCGGACGTCTCGATGGCGACGCTGGGCGGCCAGCTGAAGCGAAGGGAAAAGCTGAGCGGCCGGCTGGCCGACGCGCTCGCCTGGCTGTATCTGGGCTCGGCGGCGGCCAAGCGCTTCTGGGACGAGGGGCAGAGGGCCGAGGACCTGCCGTTCCTGCGCTGGAGCCTGGATCAGGCGCTCTGGCGGGTGGACGAGGCGCTCGAGGGGCTGCTGGCCAACTTCCCGAATCGACCGGCGGCCTGGCTGCTGGGCGTGCTGCTGTTCCCGTTCCGGCGCCGCCGCCGCCCGCCGAGCGACCGCACCGGCGCCGCGATCGCCCGCGCGCTGCTGGAGGACGCGGCGGTCCGCGATCGCCTGACCGGCGACATCTACCTGCCGGCCGCCGGAGATCCCGGGATGGGGCGGCTCGAGCGGGCGTTCGCCGCCTGTCAGGCGGCGCTGCCCATCGAAGGGAAGCTCCGCGACGCGGTCCGCGCCCGCCGGCTGCCCAGAGAGCCGGAGCGCGACCTGCCGGAACGGGCGGTCGCCGCGGGCGTGATCAGCGAGGACGAACGCCGTCTGCTGGCCGAAGCCGAGCGCTTGCGCGAGGACGCCATCCAGGTCGACGCCTTCGACGATCTGCGGAGCTACGACATGGCCACGCAGGCACTGCACGCAAACGGCGCCCGCAAGCTTTCGGCCTGAAGAGGAAGACCTGACGGGTCAGGGTCCGAGGCCTGGGGCCTGTTCCGGTGCTACAACTCGGCCGTGTCAGCCACGCGTCCTCTTGCCCTCGTGACCGGAGCCTCCGCGGGGATCGGTCAGTCGTTCGCTGAGCTGCTGGCTGCCTCCGGGCACGATCTGATCGTCGTGGCTCGTCGTCGGGAGCGGCTGGAAGAGCTTGCGGCGCAGTTGCTGGAGGCGTACGGGGCGACGACCGAGGTCATGGTCGCAGACCTCGGGTCCGCGGCGGGCGTCGACGCCGTGGCAGCGCGGGCCGCTGAGGTGCCGCTGGATCTCTTGGTCAACAACGCCGGGTTCGGGGGGTATCGGCGCTTCATGGATCTCGACCCGACGGTCGCCGATCAGCTGGTCTCGATCCACGTCCGGGCCGTCGTGCAGGTCACGCGGGCGGCGCTTCCCGGGATGGTGGCTCGCGGGCGGGGTGGCGTCATCACCGTCGCCTCGCTGCTCGCGCTGTCGGGGCCAGCGCCGGCTGCCGGCTTTCTGCCGCAGCGGGCCACCTACGCCGCCGGCAAGGCCTTCCAGCTGGCGTTCACCCAGCTGCTGGCGACGGAGCTGGCCGGAACGCCGGTGCGCGCGATGGTCTGTCTGCCCGGCCTGGTCAAGACGGAGTTCCACGAGGTCCAGGGGATCGACACCACCAGGATGCCGCCCCGCATGGCGCCCGAGGACGTGGCGCGCGCCGCCCTGGCAGGCCTGGCCAAGGGCGAGGTGGTCTGCGTCCCGGGCCTCGAGGACCCCGCACCGCTCGGTCAGATCGACCAGGCCCAGGCCGTCGCCCTGGCTGCCGCCCGCAGCGTGGAGATCGCGACCCGCTACAGGACCGGCTAGGTGGCGCGCGACCGGGTCACATGGGGTGGTCCGAGCACGTCCCGTCCGGGTTGCGATCGATGCAGATCGTCGTTCCTTGGCAGGCGTAGATGAACTGGAAGTTCGAGTAGGCGCCGCTCTGGAGGTTGCTGCAGGCGGTCCCGTTCAGCTGGATCGTCTGCATGCCCGAGCTCGCGTACGACCAGCCGTTGGTCGAGTCCTGCGGGATCGCGACGGGCTTCCCGGATGAGTCGTCGGCTGACACGGCCACGTTGCTCAGGTTGGCTGGGACGTTCGTCAGAGGGATGGTGCACGACGCCACCATGCCGACGATCTTGCCCAGCGCAGCTTCCAGGCTGGCCGTGTCGGTCACGTCGTAGTACTGAGTGGCGGCGCCCGATTGTGGATAGCCGCCGTTCTGCGCCATCGCGTTGAGCGTGTCGATGGCCATCTGGTCGTACGACGTTGCGATCCCGACCACGAAGGTCGGGAAGCCGGCGGCCTTTGCGTTAGCCACCGCGGCCTCGGCGGCGGGAGAGTCGTCGGCCGTCATGTTGCGGCTGCCTGCCCCGCAGTTGGGGATCCCGTCGGTGGCCAGCAGGAGGTATTTGGGGTTGGCGTCGGTCAGCGTCTTCAAGTACGTCACCGCGGCGTCGACCGCCGATGCTGTCGGCGTATAGCTGCTCGGCTGATTCGAGGCGAACGCCGACTGGACCTTCTGGCCGTTCATCGCGCCGACTGGTACCACGGGCGTCGACGTGACGCCGCACGCGCTGTTGGTCCCGAAGAAGACCAGCCCCCAGTTGACCGTCGTGTCCGTCGCCCCGACGACGACGTCCATCGCTGCCGAGACCTGCGACCACTTCGAGCACCCTGGCGTGTTGCAGTTCTGTTCGTTGGCGTCCTGATCCATCGAGAGCGACTTGTCCTGGACGATCAGAACGTCGGGCGGCTCCGGCATGACCTGGACGTTGGTCTGTCCACACGACGACCCGCCGACGCCGACGTCGCCGCCGGCGCCGCTGGACAACCCGACCCCCGACGAGGCGCCGACGCCCGAGGAAGCGCCCACGCCGGTGTTGCCGCCGGCGCTGCTCGCCGACGATCCGCCCGCTCCAGTGGGGGCCGCCGGTTCGCCCGGCGTGAAATCACAGCCCGCCAAAGTGAACAAGAGCAAGAGCGGGGACAGTTGGCGAGTCCGGTTCATCGCGCCAAGCAGAAGCAAGGCGCGGACCGACGTCTGAGACGGCCCCGACCGCGCAGGAATCGGGCTCGTCGCTGCAGGGTACGGCGGTGGCTGCCGCGTCGCTCCGGCGTTTTGCCCGGACGACTTCAGTTCGGGCGATCGGCGACCGGCAGCGACACGACGAACCGGGCACCCTTCTCGTCAGGACCGGCCAGGCAAGAAATGCTGCCTCCGTGGGCGCGCACGATCTCTCGGGCGATGTAGAGCCCGATGCCGGAGCCCCGGGCTCCTTGATCTCCGCCCGGGCGATGGTGCTCGACCCGGAAGAACTTCTCGAACACCCGCTCGCGAAACTGGGGATCGACACCCGGTCCCGAATCCGTCACCTCGATGTCGAGGTACGGCTCACCCCCGATATCGTCGGGTTGGGCCGTGATCTCGATGCGCCCCCCGAGCGGCGTGTATTTGACCGCGTTCGTGAGGACGTTGGAGAGCACGACCGACAGCCGGCTGGCGTCCCCCCAGACACTTCCGGGAACATCCGAGGCTCTCTTCGTGAAGAGGCCGATGCCCGCCTCCTTGCAGGCCGGTTCGACGGCCCGTACGGCCTCCAAGAGGAGGCTCTGGACGTCGACCTTGGCGCGCTGGAGCTTGAGCTGTCCCGCCTCGATCTGGGTGAGGTCGAGGAACTTCGCGACGGTGCTGGAGAGTTGCTCGGCGCCGAACAGCGCGGTGGCGACCAGCGCACGCTCGTGCTGGTCGAAGTGTTCGGCTCGTTCCTTCAGCATGAGGAGGGTCATCTTGAGCGTCGTCAGCGGGGTCCGCAGCTCGTGAGACGCCACCGCGACCAGCTCCATCCTCATCTCATCGAGACGGGCGATGTCGGTCAGGTCGGACAGGACCAGCACCGCGCCGTTCTTGTAAGCCGCCCCCCTCCGGATCGGGACAATTCGCGGGAGCAGGCGTCGTTCTTCCTTGCCGATCCTCATGGCGATCATGTCGTTGAAATCGACGGACCGCACGCGGGCCACCTCACCCCGAAGCGAGGATTCGATGGCCGCCTTCGTTGCGCTTGGCAGCAGCAACTCCTGAAGGCGCGCCGGCGCGGCGGCGACGCCTTCGATGACCTCGTTCGCCCGCGGGTTCGCCGAGGAGATCGCGCCGCTCGCCTCGACCACGATCACCGCATCTGGCAGGGCCGCGAGGGCCGCCTGCAGCGTCTCTTTGGCCCGCATGACCTCGCCGATGTTGGCGCGGCGAAACGTCGCCAGGTCGTCGGCCATCAGGTTGAAGCCCTCCGCCAGGCGCCCGATCTCGTCGTGGTGATCGATCCAGACCTTGAAATCGAACTCGCCCCGGCGCATGGCGTCGACTGCGTCGGTGAGCTGTCGAATCGGCGCGATGACCACCCGCGCGAGATAGATCGCGACGATGATCGACAACACGAGCGCGGCCAAGCTGACCCCGAGCAGCAGCTGCGTGGAACTCCTGGCCCAGTCCCGCGCCCAGGTGGCGACGTCCTCGGTGGAACGGAAGTAGGCCTCACGCACTTCGGCGACCTTGCCGACCGCCCGGCGCAGCAGGGGGTTTACCTCGACCTCGTAGATCGAGCGGGCGTCCTCCGGACGCCGCGCGGCCAGAAGCCTGTCACCCGCGTCGTCGTATCCGTGGATGTCGGCCTTCAGTTGCGAAGCTATCTCTGCCTTGTCGGAGAGGGCCAGCAGCCCCTGGAAGCCTGTCAGCGCATCGAGGACCGTGTGGCGGGCGCTCTCCAGCGCGCGCCGTCCCCGGTCCTTGTCGAGCGCGGTCTGCAGGAGGGCGTCGTCCTCCCGCTCGAGCGCGTTGATGAGCGTGCCCGTCACGGAGGTGGCCTGCTGGCCGTTCTGGATCGTGCGGTCCACCACGTCCCGGACGCGAGAGAACGCCCAGGCGCTGTAGAGGCTGGTGGTGCCACTGATGATGGCCAGGAACGTACCGCCAACCAGGAAACGCGTCCGGAGGCTGACCGCGTTCTTCATGCGAGCCCGTAGCGTTTGCGCTTACGCTGGAGAGTGGTGCTGTCGATCCCGAGCGTGCGAGCGGCCGCCTCGAGGGTCGGGGCCCGCGCGATGATCCGGGCGATGTGCTCTCGTTCCAGCGATTCCAGCGTGACCTCGGCGCCCAGCGCCACGTCCCGATTGGGTGCGGGCGCCCGGGCCGACTCCGCGATGACCGGGATCCCCAGATCGGCGGGCTCGATGGCGGCCGCCGGGCAAAGGATCAGGGCTCGCTCGACGGCGTTTCGCAGCTCTCGCAGGTTTCCCGGCCAGGCGTAGGCACGGATGGCGTGCTGGGCGGCCTCCGAGAACGCAATCTCGGGCCGGTGCTGTCGCAGCCGCGCGCCACTCAGGTAGTGCCGCGCCAAGGCCGGCAGGTCGTCTCGACGGTCGCGCAACGCCGGCAGGACCAGGGTCACCACGTTCAGTCGGTAGAACAGATCCTCTCGAAAGCGTCCGGCCTTCAGGTCCTCCTCGAGCGGCCGGTTCGTGGCGGCGAGGATCCGGACGTCCGCGTATCGTTCCTTGGCCTCTCCGACCCGCTCGTAAGAACGATCGTTGAGGAATCGCAGGAGCCTGGCCTGGGCGTCCGACGACAGATCGCCCACCTCGTCTAGGAAGAGGATCCCGCCCCGCGCCTCCTGAACCTTCCCTTCGGCGTCTCCGACGGCGCCCGTGAACGCGCCGCGCTTGTGACCGAACAGGGTGCTGTTCATCAGCTCGGGCGACAGGGACGGGCAGCTGACCGAAACGAACGGTCCGCGGGCCCGCGAGCTGTGCTGCCAGAGCCACCGCGCCATGACGTTCTTGCCGGTCCCGCTCTCGCCCCGCAGCAGCACGGGGACGTCGCTGGACGACACGCGGTAGGCTTGCGCCATCACGGTCTGGAATTTGGGGCTCACGGTCTCGAAGAAGTCGTCGTCGGTCCCGGCCTCCTGCAGCCGGGCGGTCGCCTCGGCAAGTTGCTGCCTGGTCCGGGTGGCCTCCAGCGCGCGCCGGGCCGCGTGCCGGACCTGATCGGGCGTGAACGGCTTCGGGAGGTAGTCGAAGGCCCCGCGCTTCATCGCATCGACAGCGCTCTCGAACGTTGCCAGAGCCGTGATGACGATGATCGCGGCGTTGGGTTGCCGTCGCCGGATGTCGGCGATGGCATCGAGCCCGGACTCCTGCCCAAGCCAGACATCCACCAGCACGAGATCGAACGAACCCCTTTCCAGCGCCTCCAACGCGGCCGTCGAGCTTCCCACGCCCAAGACGCGCGCTCCGTCCGCCTCCAGACAGAGGCGAAGGGATTGCCGAACGCCGGGGTCGTCGTCCAAGACGAGCGCTGACCAGCTCTCCGATTGCAAGACTCGAGGAGGATACTCGCTCGGACCGGGGTCGGCGGCTCGCCGACGCGCGTGTCCAGGCAAAATGCCGCACCAAGAGCCCGCGCGACAGGCAGTTCGCGGGGACGGGTCGTTCCGGGCAGCCCCACCCTCGGCCCGGCGATTCGAGTTCAGGCGCTGGCCGGCTGCCGGATGAGCCCGCCCGGATCTTGCAGGGCGCCTCGCCGTCTTGCTCCGGGGACCGCGATCACAAACCATTCCGACCGTCGGCGCGCTTCGTCTCGGGAGGCCGTGAGAACGGCGGATCTGGTCGCCTCTGCCGCGGTCCTCGTCCTGGTGGCGGCGATCATGGTGGCGAGGGCGCGGAGCCGCGGGCGCGGCCCGTCGTCGCGCGAGCTGCTCCGGGAGTTCCTGCGATCTCATCCCGGTCCGGTCGAGCTGAGATGGACGAGCGGCACGTTTGCGAATCCCATCGTCCTCGAGTCGCCCGACGCAGATCGGGTGCTCCAGTTCCTGGGGCGGGACGGAGGCGAGGTCTGGATCGTGCGGCGCGGAGAGGGGGCCGTCTTCATCCACGTCCCGGCCTGGGGCGACAGGAGGTGAGAGCGTGAAGCTGCGGATCGCATCGGTGTTGCCGCGGCGGTTGGTCGAGACCCGAAAAGCCGTGTCCAACGCTTCGTCGCGCCAGCTGGTCGAGGCGGCGACGAGCGACCCCGACGAGGTCCTGGGTGGCCTGGGCTGCGGGCGTGGGGGCCTGAGCCAGGACGAAGCAGAGCGCCGATTGACCGAGTTCGGCCACAACGCGGTCGCCACGGAGAAGGAGAGCGGGCGCCTGGGCCTGCTAGGCAAGGCGCTGCTGAACCCGTTGGTGATCCTGCTCAGCGTCCTGGCGACTGTCTCGGTGGCGACGGGCGACGTCCGGGCCGCCATCGTCATGATGCTGATGGTCGTCCTGGGGGTGGTTCTTCGGTTCGTCCAGGAGTCCCGGGCGGACACGGCGGCGGCGAAGCTGCGCGCGATGATCAAGGTGACGGCCAGCGTTCTCCGAGACGGGAAGTTTTCTGAAATCCCGCTGGCCGAGCTGGTGCCCGGCGACATCGTCAAGCTGGCCGCCGGCGACATGATCCCCGCCGATGTGCGCCTCATCGGATGCAAGGACCTCTTCGTCGTGCAAGCCAGCCTCACGGGCGAGTCGATGCCCGTCGAGAAGTTCGACGCCAGGGAGGACTCCGACGCGCGACCACCCCTGGAGATGCGCAACCTCTGTTTCCTGGGGACCAGCGTGGAGAGCGGCACCGCGGCGGCTGTGGCGGTTGCGACCGGCGAGCGGACGTACCTGGGCGCCATCGCCAAGGGCCTCGCGGGTCAGCGGACGCAGACGGCCTTCGATCGCGGCGTCACGCGCTTCACCTGGCTGATGATCCGCTTCATGGCGGTCATGGTCCCGCTGGTGTTCGTCATCAACGGAATCACCAAGCACGACTGGCGCGAGGCCTTCTTCTTCGCGGTCGCCGTGGCCGTGGGCATGACGCCCGAGATGCTCCCGATGATCGTCACGGTCTGCCTCTCCAAGGGCGCGATGGCGCTGGCGAAGCACAAGGTCATCGTCAAGCGCCTCAACTCCATTCAGAACCTGGGCGCCATGGACGTCCTGTGCACCGACAAGACGGGGACGCTCACCGCCGACAACGTCGTGCTCGAGAGGCATTGCAACGTCACCCTCGAGGACGACGAAGAGGTGCTGATGCTCGCCTACCTGAACAGCCACTTCCAGACGGGCCTCAAGAACGTGCTCGATCGCGCCATCCTCAAGCACACGGAGGTCCACGAAGAGCTTCACGTCGGGGAGCACCGGCTGATCGACGAGATCCCGTTCGACTTCTCGCGCAGGCTCATGTCCGTGGTTGTCTCCCTTCCCAGCGGCACCCGCCGGTTGATCTGCAAGGGGGCGCCCGAGGAGGTGTTCGCTCGCTGCACCACCTTCGAGAATGAAGGCGAGACCCTGTCCATGGAGCGAATGCTCATGGACGACCTGCGGCTGGAATACGAGCAGCTGAGCGCCGACGGATTTCGGGTCCTCGCCATTGCGTACCGCGATCTGGCCGAGAAGGCGGCCTACTCGCGCGCTGACGAGGCGGATCTCGTGCTGAGGGGATACGTCGCCTTCTTCGACCCGCCCAAGGACACGGCCTCGACCGCGATCGCCGCGCTCCAGCAGCACGGGGTCACCATCAAGGTCCTCACGGGCGATAACGACGCGGTCAGCAGGAAGATCTGCCGCGAGGTCGGGATTGGATCGCCCAGGACTCTGCTCGGCACCCAGGTCGAGGGGATGTCCGACGCCCAGCTGGCCGCGGCGGTCGAGGACGTGACCCTGTTCGCCCGACTCGCCCCGGCCCACAAGCAGCGGGTCATCAAGGCGCTCCAGGCCAAGGGCCACGTCGTCGGGTTCCTGGGTGACGGGATCAACGACGCCCCCGCTCTCCGAGCGGCCGACGTCGGCATTTCCGTCGACTCGGCGGTCGACATCGCCAAGGAGTCGGCAGACCTGATCCTCCTGGAGAAGAGCCTGATGGTGCTGGAAGAAGGCGTCCTGGAGGGCCGCAAGGTCTTCGCGAACATCCTCAAGTACGTGCGGATGGGCGCGAGCTCCAGCTTCGGCAACATGTTCTCGGTGGTCGGCGCCAGCGCGTTTCTGCCGTTCATGCCGATGGCGCCGCTGCAGATCCTGGCCAACAACCTGCTCTACGACTTCTCGCAGATCCCGATTCCGGCCGACGACGTCGACCCCGAGCACATCGCCAAGCCCCGCCCCTGGTCAATCAGCGAGGTCACCCGCTTCATCCTGTTCATCGGCCCGTGCAGCTCGGTCTTCGACTACACGACCTTTCTGATGATGTACTTCCTGTTCGGCGCGCGGCACCCCGCGCAGGCCCCGCTGTTCCAGACCGGGTGGTTCGTGGAGTCTCTGCTGACGCAGACGCTGATCATCCACGTCATTCGCACCAACAAGATCCCGTTCGTCCAGAGCCGGGCTGCCTGGCCCCTCACACTGACGAGCCTGGCGATCATGGCGTTCGGGGTATGGCTGCCGTTCTCGCCGCTGGCGAGCACGCTCGGGTTCACGCTCTTGCCACCGCTCTACTGGCCTTTGCTGGCGCTGACCCTCGGTTGCTACGTGCTGCTGACGCAGGCGGTCAAGTCGTGGCTGCTCCGCCGGGCCTGGATTTGAGCCGAGCTCACCTAAAGTCCGTCAGGTGGCGGCGTCCCCCCTTGGTGCGGGGGCCATCCTGCGACCGCTGGCAGTCGACGCAGAGCTCGGCGTAGGGCATCAGCTCGAGCCGCTTGGCGGCGATCGGTTCCTCGCACTCGACGCAGAGGCCGAAGCTCTCGGGCTCGCCCTCCAGGCGGGCGAGGGCGGCCAGCACGCGTGACAGGACGCCGGTCCGGTTCCGGTTCCGGGTGGAGGCGATGGACTGCGACATCTCGGCCAGCGGCTGCGCGTCCTCGTCGTTGCCCACCTTCACGGGGTCCTCCCGGGCGGCGTCGGCGGTGATGTCGCCGGCCGCCAGGATCTCCGCCTTCAGCGCCAGCAACTCTCTCTGGAAACGTCCCCGGACGACCTCGTCCATGGCGCCAGTTTAGCGCGGGAGGTAGGCCAGCCCGTGGTCGGCTCCCCGATGATCCAAGAAAAAGGAAAAAGTTTGCGTAGAGGGCATTGAACGTTAGGGATTCGAGCTTACCGTGGCAAGGTCATCCATTTTTTGACTACGTTCCGCGACCATCGAGAGGGAAAGTTGCATGCCCAACGGGACTGAAACGCCTTCGAATACCAAGGGTTCTGGTCGAGCTTCGGGGGGCGAAGGGGGCGTGGGGCACGGCAAGCGCGAGGGGGAGGCCCGCAACGGTCAGGCCCGGAACGGTCACCAGACCGGGGCATCTCCGGCCGTCGAGAACGGCGCGCAGGCCAAGACGCGAGGCGTCTTTTCGCAGGACCTGCTGCGCGCGCTGCTGAGATTCAAGGACGGCGACTTCACGGCCCGCATGCCGTCGGACATCGTCGGGGTCGAAGGGAAGATCGCCGACGTCTTCAACGACATCCTGGCGGTCAGCGAGCGGCGCACCGCGGAGACGGCGCGTGTCTGCCGCGTGGTCGGCAAGGAAGGAAAGCTCAAGGAGCGGATGCGCGTGCCGGGGGCGGTCGGCGGCTGGGCCGACGACATCATGGCGCTCAACACGCTGATCGACGACCTGGTGTGGCCGACCACCGAGGTGACCCGCGCGGTCGGCGCCGTCGCCAAGGGCGATCTGACCCAGGCGATGGCGCTGGACGTCGACGGCCGGCCGCTGGAGGGCGAGTTCCTGCGCTCGGCCAAGCTGGTCAACAAGATGATCGACCAGCTCTCGGTCTTCTCGTCCGAGGTCACGCGCGTGGCCCGCGAGGTCGGCACGGAAGGCAAGCTGGGCGGGCAGGCCCAGGTCAAGGGCGTCTCGGGGGTCTGGAAGGACCTGACCGAGTCGGTCAACCAGATGGCCGGCAACCTGACGGCCCAGGTGCGCAACATCGCCGACGTCACCATCGCGGTCGCCAGCGGCGACCTGTCCAAGAAGATCACCGTCGACGTTCGCGGCGAGATCCTGCAGCTGAAGGAGGCCATCAACACGATGGTCGATCAGCTGCGCGCGTTCGCGTCCGAGGTGTCGCGCGTCGCGCGCGAGGTCGGCACGGAAGGCAAGCTGGGCGGCCAGGCGGTCGTCCCGGGCGCCGCCGGCACCTGGAAGGACCTGACCGACAACGTCAACGCCATGGCGTCGAACCTCACCGGTCAGGTCCGCAACATCGCCGAGGTGACCACGGCGGTCGCCCGCGGCGACCTGTCGCGGAAGATCACGGTCGACGTCAAGGGCGAGATCCTCGAGCTGAAGAACACCATCAACACGATGGTCGATCAGCTCAACGGGTTCGCGTCGGAGGTGTCGCGCGTGGCGCGCGAGGTCGGGACGGAGGGGAAGCTGGGCGGCCAGGCGCAGGTGCCGGGCGTGGCCGGCACCTGGAAGGACCTGACCGACAACGTCAACTCGATGGCGTCCAACCTGACCGGCCAGGTGCGCAACATCGCCGAGGTGACCACCGCGGTCGCCCGTGGAGACCTGTCGCGCAAGATCACCGTCGACGTGCGCGGCGAGATCCTGGAGTTGAAGAACACGATCAACACGATGGTGGATCAGCTGAACGGGTTCGCGTCCGAGGTGTCGCGCGTGGCGCGCGAGGTCGGGACGGAGGGGAAGCTGGGCGGGCAGGCCCAGGTGTTGGGCGTCGGTGGCACCTGGAAGGACCTGACCGACAACGTGAACTCGATGGCGTCCAACCTGACCAATCAGGTGCGCAACATCGCGGCGGTCACCACGGCGGTCGCGCGCGGCGATCTGTCGCGCAAGATCACCGTCGATGTCAAGGGCGAGATCCTCGAGTTGAAGGACACCATCAACACGATGGTGGATCAGCTGAACGGGTTCGCCTCGGAGGTGTCGCGCGTCGCGCGCGAGGTCGGGACGGAAGGGAAGCTGGGCGGGCAGGCGCTGGTGCCGGGCGTGGCGGGCACCTGGAAGGACCTGACCGACAACGTGAACGCGATGGCGTCCAACCTGACCGGCCAGGTGCGCAACATCGCCGACGTGGCGACCGCCATCGCCAACGGCGATCTGTCGCGCAAGATCACGGTCGACGTCAAGGGCGAGATCCTCGAGCTGAAGAACACCATCAACACGATGGTGGACCAGCTGAACGGCTTCGCCAGCGAGGTGACGCGCGTGGCGCGCGAGGTCGGCAGCGACGGCAAGCTGGGCGGCCAGGCCGAGGTGGAAGGGGTGGCGGGCGTCTGGAAGAACCTGACCGACAACGTGAACTCGATGGCGTCGAACCTCACGGGGCAGGTGCGCAACATCGCCGAGGTCGCGACCGCCGTCGCCCGCGGTGACCTGTCGCGCAAGATCACGGTGGACGTCCGGGGCGAGATCCTGCAGCTCAAGAACACGTTGAACACGATGGTGGACCAGCTGAACGGGTTCGCGTCGGAGGTGTCGCGCGTCGCCCGTGAGGTCGGGACGGAGGGGAAGCTGGGCGGGCAGGCCCAGGTGCCGGGCGTGGCGGGGGTCTGGAAGGACCTGACCGACAACGTGAACTCGATGGCGTCGAACCTCACGGGGCAGGTGCGCAACATCGCCGAGGTCACGACCGCCGTCGCCAACGGCGACCTGTCCAAGAAGATCACCGTGGACGTCAAGGGCGAGATCCTGGAGCTGAAGAACACCATCAACACGATGGTGGACCAGCTGAACGGGTTCGCGTCGGAGGTGTCGCGCGTGGCGCGCGAGGTCGGCACGGAAGGGAAGCTGGGCGGGCAGGCGCAGGTGCTGGGGGTGGCGGGGGTCTGGAAGGACCTGACCGACAACGTGAACTCGATGGCCTCCAACCTGACCAACCAGGTCCGCAACATCGCCGACGTCACCATCGCCGTCGCCAAGGGGGACCTGTCGCGCAAGATCACCGTCGACGTCCGGGGCGAGATCCTGCAGCTGAAGGACACCATCAACACGATGGTGGACCAGCTGAACGCCTTCGCGTCGGAGGTGTCGCGCGTGGCGCGCGAGGTCGGCACCGAGGGGAAGCTGGGCGGGCAGGCCCAGGTGCCGGGGGTCGCGGGGACCTGGAAGGACCTGACCGACAACGTGAACTCGATGGCGTCCAACCTGACCGGTCAGGTTCGCAACATCGCCGACGTCGCGACGGCCATCGCGCGCGGCGATCTGTCGCGGAAGATCACCGTCGACGTCAAGGGCGAGATCCTGGAGCTGAAGAACACGCTCAACACGATGGTCGACCAGCTGAACGGGTTCGCGTCGGAGGTGTCACGCGTGGCGCGCGAGGTCGGCACCGAGGGAAAGCTGGGCGGGCAGGCCCAGGTGCCCGGCGTCGGCGGCACCTGGAAGGACCTGACCGACAACGTGAACTCGATGGCGTCGAACCTGACCAACCAGGTGCGCAACATCGCCGAGGTCACCATCGCGGTCGCCAACGGCGACCTGTCGCGCAAGATCACCGTCGACGTCCGGGGCGAGATCCTGCAGCTCAAGGAGGCCATCAACACGATGGTCGAGCAGCTCCGCTCGTTCGCGTCGGAGGTCACGCGCGTGGCCGTCGAGGTCGGCACCGAGGGGCGCCTGGGCGTCCAGGCGGTCGTGCCGGGCGTGGCCGGCACCTGGAAGGACCTGACCGACTCGGTCAACGCCATGGGGACGAACCTGACCGCGCAGGTCCGCAACATCGCCGAGGTCACGACGGCGGTCGCCCGCGGCGACCTGTCGCGGAAGATCACCGTCGACGTCAAGGGCGAGATCCTGGAGCTGAAGAACACCATCAACACGATGGTCGATCAGCTGCGCGCGTTCGCGTCGGAGGTCACGCGCGTGGCGCGCGAGGTCGGCACGGAGGGGAAGCTGGGCGGCCAGGCCGACGTGCCGGGCGTGGCGGGAACCTGGAAGGACCTGACCGACTCGGTCAACGTCATGGGCGCCAACCTGACCGACCAGGTGCGCGGGATCGTCAAGGTCGTCACCGCGGTCGCCAACGGCAACCTGCGGCAGAAGCTGACGGTCGAGGCCAAGGGCGAGGTCGCGGCGCTGGCCGAGACGATCAACAACATGACCGACACGCTGGCGACGTTCGCCGAGCAGGTCACCAACGTGGCCCGCGAGGTCGGGGTCGAGGGGCGCCTGGGCGGCCAGGCCAACGTGCCGGGCGCGGCCGGCACCTGGAAGGACCTGACCGGCAACGTGAACTTGCTGGCGGCCAACCTGTCGACGCAGGTGCGCGCCATCGCCGAGGTCGCCACCGCCGTCACCAAGGGGGACCTGACCCGGTCGATCGCGGTCGAGGCCCGCGGCGAGGTCGCGGAGCTGAAGGACAACATCAACACGATGATCGACAACCTGCGGGCGACCACCGACCGCAACCAGGAGCAGGACTGGCTGAAGACCAACCTGGCCAAGTTCACCAGCATGCTGCAGGGGCAGCGCGACCTGGTCACCGTCGGCAAGATGCTGCTCTCGGAGCTGGCGCCGCTGGTCGACGCGCAGCACGGCGTCATCTACCAGATGGAGCGCGGCGATCCCGCCGAGCTGGGCGAGACGGCGCCTCCCAAGATGCTGCAGCTCCTGGCCGGGTACGCGCAGCGGCCCGACCAGCCGGGCCGGATCCAGCCCGGCGCGGGGCTGGTCGGCCAGGCCGCGGCCGAGAAGCAGCGGATCCTGCTGAGCGACGTCCCGCCCAGCTACACCCAGATCCAGTCGAGCCTGGGGTCGGCGCCGCCCAAGAGCATCCTGATCTTGCCGGTGCTGTTCGAGGGCGAGACGATGGCCGTCATCGAGCTGGCGGCGCTGAGGCCGTTCACCGACACGCACCTGGCCTTCCTCGATCAGCTCACGCAGTCGATCGGCGTCGTGCTCAACACGATCGAGGCGACCATGCGGACCGAGAACCTGCTCCTGCAGTCGCAGCAGCTGACCGCCGAGCTGCAGACGCGGCAGATCGAGCTGCAGCGCACCAACGAGGAGCTGGCCTCCAAGGCCAAGCAGCTGGCCGAGCAGAACGCCGAGGTCGAGCGCAAGAACAAGGAGGTCGAGCAGGCGCGGCACGCCCTGGAGGAGAAGGCGGCCGAGCTGGCGCTCACGTCCAAGTACAAGTCCGAGTTCCTGGCCAACATGTCGCACGAGCTGCGGACGCCGTTGAACTCGATCCTGATCCTGGGGCAGCAGCTGGCCGAGAACGTGGGCGGCAACCTGACCGTCAAGCAGACGGAGTTCGCCCGGAACATCCACTCGGCGGGCACCGACCTGCTGACCCTGATCAACGACATCCTCGACCTGTCCAAGATCGAGTCGGGGACGGTCACCGTCGAGCCGGAGGAGATCACCTTCGGATCGCTGCGCGACAGCGTGCACCGGACGTTCCACCACATCGCCGAGGCCAAGACCCTGGCGTTCAACGTCGACATCGATCCGGCGCTGCCCCGCACGTTCAGCAGCGACTCCAAGCGCCTGCAGCAGATCCTGAAGAACCTGCTGTCCAACGCCTTCAAGTTCACGGCCCAGGGGCACGTGTCGATGACGGTGCGTCAGGTGACGGCGGGCTGGTCACCGGATCACCCGGTCTTCTCGGCGGCCGGGATGGCCGTGGCCTTCACCGTGTCCGACACCGGCATCGGCATCCCGGTCGAGAAGCAGAAGCTGATCTTCGAGGCGTTCCAGCAGGCGGACGCCGGCACCAGCCGCAAGTACGGCGGCACCGGCCTGGGCCTGGCGATCAGCCGCGAGCTGGCCAACCTGCTGGGCGGCGAGATCCGCCTGACCAGCCGGCCGGGGGAGGGGAGCACGTTCACCCTCTACCTGCCGCTCACCTACACCGGCCCGGCCCGCGAGTTCTCGCAGATCTCGCCGCAGCAGGCCCCCCAGGCGCCCGTGCTGCAGAGCCCCCTGCCGATGCTCAACGTGGTCAAGGCGGAGGAGGCCATCGTCGACGACCGGGAGAAGATCAAGGACGGGGATTCGACCCTGCTCATCGTCGAGGACGACCCGCACTACGCCCGGATCCTGCTGGGGATCGCCCGCGACAAGGGGTTCAAGGGGTTGGTGGCGCAGCGCGGCCAGCTGGCCCTGTCACTGGCGCGCGAGTTCCGGCCGACGGCCATCACCCTGGACGTGTTCCTGCCCGACATGCTGGGCTGGACGGTGCTCAGCAACCTGAAGCTGGATCCGCTGACCAGGCACATCCCGGTGCAGATGCTCTCCGTCGAGGAGGAGCGCCAGCACGGCCTGTCGCACGGGGCCTTCTCTTACCTGGCCAAGCCGGCCACGACCAACGAGCTGGAGGGGGCGTTCGATCGCCTCAAGGGTTACCTGGTGCCGCACACCAAGCGGCTGCTGGTGATCGAGGACGACGAGCGCGAGCGGTCCAGCATCGTCGAGCTGCTGGCGCATGGCGACATCGAGATCGAGGGGGTGGGCAGCGGCAACGACGCGCTGGACGCGCTGCGCAGCCGATCCTTCGATTGCTGCGTGGTCGATCTGAGGTTGCCGGACATGAGCGGGTTCGATCTGCTCGAGAGGATCCAGGCCGAACCGGCGTTGCGCGAGATCCCGATCGTCGTCTTCACCGGCAAGGTGCTCGACGAGAAGGAAGAGGCGCGCTTGCGGCAGGTGGCCAAGAGCATCGTGCTCAAGGACGTGCAGTCCCCCGAGCGGCTCCTCGACGAGACGGCGCTGTTTCTGCACCGAGTCGTGGCCGACCTGCCGGACGACAAGCGGCGCATGATCGACAAGCTGCACGGATCGACCGAGGCCCTGCGGGGCCGCAAGGTGCTGGTGGTCGACGACGACGCCCGCAACATCTTCGCGCTGACCACGGTCCTGGAGAACCAGGAGATGGACGTCGTCTCGGCCACCAACGGCCGCCAGGCCATCGAGCTGATCAACTCCACGCCGGACCTGAGCGTGGTGTTGATGGATATCATGATGCCCGAGATGGATGGCTATGAGACAATGCGGGAGATCCGCAAGGATCCGAGGTTCAGAACGCTCCCGATCCTGGCTCTGACGGCGAAAGCGATGAAAGGTGACCGCGAGAAGTGTCTGGAGGCGGGCGCGTCCGATTACATCGCCAAGCCCGTGAACACCGACCAGCTGCTGTCGCTGCTGCGCGTCTGGTTGTACCGCTGAGAAATGTCGGATCCGATCGACATCTTGCTGGTCGACGACGAGGCCCGTAACCTCGACGTGCTCGAGTCGATCCTGGCCGAACCGGGGTATCGACTCTTGCGGGCTCAGGATGCCGATCGGGCGCTGCGCCTGCTGCTGGAGAACGACGTCGCGGCGATCGTCCTGGACATCAAGATGCCGGGGGTGAGCGGCCTCGAGCTGGCTCAGATGATCAAGAACACGCGCCGCTTCCGGCAGACCCCCATCGTGTTCCTGACCGCGTACCTGCTGGACGATCAGGCGATCATCGCCGGCTACGACGCCGGCGCGGTCGACTACCTGACCAAGCCGGTGAACCCGCAGATCCTTCGCCACAAGATCGCGGTGTTCGCCGAGCTGTTCCGGAAGACGCGCGAGCTGGCCGATCTGAACGAGACGCTCGAGGAGCGGGTGCGCGAGCGGACGGCGGAGCTGGAGCGCTCCGAAGCGGAGCTGCGCCTGGCGGCCACCCAGAAGGACGAGTTCCTGGCCATCCTGGCCCACGAGCTGCGAAACCCGCTGGCCCCGCTGCGGTCGGGCCTGGATCTCCTGTTGCGGCGGACGGATCGCGATCCCGCGATCGAGCGGACCATGGGCGTGATGAACCGCCAGCTGGATCACATGGTCCGGCTGATCGACGACCTGCTGGACGTGTCGCGCATCAGCCGCGGGGTGCTGGAGCTGAAGAAGCAGTCGATCGATCTGACCACGCTGATCCAGACCACCGTCGACGCCGCCCGCCCCCTGTTCCAGCAGCGCGAGCAGGTGCTGACCGCCACGCTGGCGGCCGGCGTGGTCGCGCTGGTGGATCCGACCCGCGTCAACCAGGTCGTCACGAACCTGCTGACCAACGCCGCCAAGTTCACGCCGCAGGGAGGCCAGATCTCGGTGCGGCTGGAGGTGGACAACGGCGTGGCGGCGGTGAGCGTGCTCGATTCGGGCGCCGGGATCCCGGCCGAACAGGTGCAGCGCATCTTCGACATGTTCGCGCGGATCAAGCGCGGCGACGGCGGAGAGTCCGGCCTGGGGATCGGCCTGGCGCTGGCCCGCAAGCTGACCCAGATGCACGGCGGGACGCTGACCGCCTCCAGCGCCGGGGAGGGGCAGGGGTCGACCTTCGTCCTGCGGTTGCCGCTGTCGGCCGCGGTCCCGTTCGCGACGCCCACCCCGGAGCCGGCCACCGAGTCCGCTGGCGGCGACGCGGCGGCGCTGAACGTGCTGGTGATCGAGGACAACGAGGACGTGGCGGAGACGCTCACGATGCTGCTCGAGGAGCTGGGACACCGGGTGTCGCTGGCCCGCACCGGTCGCAACGGCGTCGCGATGGTGCAGCAGAACGAGCCGAACGTCGTTCTGTGCGACATCGGCCTGCCGGGGATGGACGGGCTGGAGGTCTGCCGCCAGATCCGCGCGCTCCCCACCAAGACCCGCCCCATCATGGTGGCGGTGACCGGCTGGGGGCAAGACGCCGACCGGCGAAAGACCCGCGAAGCGGGCTTCGACCACCACCTGGTCAAGCCGGTCGGTATCGGGAGCCTCAACCAACTCCTGCAGAACGTCGTCTCGTAGGCGGCCTCGTGCTTCGCCACAGTGGTTTTGGTCGATTGGCGAACGGCGGTGACCCACCGGCGGGCTGAAGCCGGTTGTCCTCGCCCCTCGGGGCGAGGAAAAAGGAGAGGGGCTCCGGTTTCGCGCGGCCTTGGCGGGGAGAGGCGCAGATCCCACGTCGGCTCCGCCCGTCATCTACTCTCTGTGGTGAACGGGGGTTACCCAGCGGCGGGCTGAAGCCGGTTGTCCTCGCCCCTCGGGGCGAGGATAAAGGAGAGGGGCTCCGGTTTTCGCGCGGCCTTCGCGGGGAGAGACGCAGAGCCCACGTCGGCTCAACCCGTCATCTACTCACTGTGGTGAACAGGGGTTACCCGCCGGCGGGCCGAAGCCGGTTGTCCTCGCCCCTCGGGGCGAGGAAAAAGGAGAGGGCTCCGGTTTCGCGCGGCCTTCGCGGGGAGAGGCGCAGAGCCCACGTCGGCTCA